>JANQES010000072.1 GCA_028278205.1 Rhodothermales bacterium | reverse complement strand
GTGCGTCTGTTGGATCACATGCTCAATCTCGACTGGGCGATTCTGGTAGCCTTCATCCCGCCTCCACTCGACCCCATGCAAAGTGTCCGGTAGCAAATTAGCGATCCGTTTTCAACAAACGAAAAAGCCTCAGCGGCTCCAACCGTCGCGGCTTTTTCGTTCGCTAAAAAGGGACCGGAAACTTCCCAATCCAAAATCTAAAATCCAAAATTCACCAACCACACGAGCAGCACCGATGAATCAACAACCCCCTCCTCTATCCCGGCGAAAGAAAGCCGGTTTCACCGTGGCGATGGTGATTGGCCTGGTGGTGGGGTTGTTTTTACTCTGCGAGATCGTCTTGCGCGTGATGGGCGAGCGGGTGTTGCGGACCGAGCCGGTCAACGTCGTTGTGGAGCCGGGCGGGCGGTTGTTTGAGACCCATCCCCGGCTCGGCTACACGCACCGGCCCGGCACCTACCGCGTCGTCGTTCGCGATTCGTTGGCCTTTACCATCACCCATCGCGCCGATGGGCTGCGGGTGACCCGCCCGCCGGAGGCGCCGGAGCCTGCGCCGGAGACGCCCAAAATCTGGATCTTCGGTGGTTCTTTTACACACGGCTGGACGGTCGATGATCACGAATCGTTTCCCTGGCTTTTGCAAGAACGCTTGCCGGGCTACGACGTGGTCAACTTCGGCGTCGGCGGGTATGGGACGATCCACGGCCTGCTTCAGGTGGAAGACGCCCTGGCGCGGGGGGCGCGTCCTGCCGCCGTCGTGGTGGCCTACGGATCGTACCACGACGCGCGCAACACCTTCCTGCGGCTTCAGCGCAAAGCCGTCTTTTTGTGGAATCATCTCGGCGATTTGCGGCAGCCCTACGCCCGCCTGACCGATGACGGCTCGCTGGAAATTCATCAGGCCGAAGTCGTCTATCGCGAGTTTCCGCCGACGCGCCATTCGGTGTTTATGCACGCCGTCGAGCGGTTGTACAACCGGATCGAGGAACGCTTCAACGACAGCCACGCCGTCTCCGAAGCCCTGATCCTGGCCCTGGCCGAGCGGTGCCGCGCCCACGCGATCCCCCTGATCGTCGCCGGCATCTACGACGACGCCCTCACCGGCGAAATGCTGGATTTTTGTCATAAAAACGAGATCCTCGCCGTCGACATCGCGGTGGATTTGTCGTTGCCGGCGCACAATCACCTGCCCTACGACAGCCATCCGAGCGCCCTCGCGCACGAACAGTACGCGGCAAAACTGCACGCGTTTTTGACGGAGCATCTGGCGAGTGATTGAGATTTTGGATTTTAGATTTTGGATTTTGGATTGTTTATTTCCACCGAATTCAACAGACGAAGAAGCCGCGACCGATTCAACCTGTGTAGCTTCTTCGTTTATTGGATGGGAATCGGACATTGACCAATCCAAAATCTAAAATCCAAAATCCAAAATTCTCACAATGGGAGACACCCTCAACCTCGCTCTCATCGGCGCGGGTCGTATCGGGCGGGTGCATGCGGCGCATCTGGTTCATCGCATTCCGGAAGCGCAGCTTTTGGCGGTGGCGGACGTGAATCCGGCGGCGGCGCAGGCGTGCGCGGAGCAGTACGGCATGCCGGTGGCCGTCGAGGCGTATCAGGCTGTGCTCGAAAACCGGGATGTCGAGGCCGTCGTCATCTGTTCGGCTACCGATACGCACGCCGAGATCATCGAAGCAGCGGCGGCGGCAGGCAAGCATATCTTTTGCGAAAAGCCTATCGACTTCGATCTTGGGCGGATAGACCGGGCGCTGGCGGCAGTGGAGGCGGCAGGGGTGACGTTTCAAGTGGGCTTCAACCGGCGATTCGATGCTAATTTTCAGCGCGTGCGCGAGGCTGTTGCCGGCGGCGAGATCGGCGAGCCGCACCTGATGCACATCGTCAGTCGCGATCCCGCGCCGCCGCCTATCGACTACGTCAAAGCCTCCGGCGGCATTTTTCTCGACATGACCATCCACGACTTCGACATGGCGCGTTTTCTCATCGGCAGCGAGGTCGAGACCGTCTACACGGCGGCGGGCGTCCGGGTCGATCCGGCCATCGGCGCAGCGGGCGATCTCGACACGGCGGTCGTCGTGCTTCATTTCGAAAACGGCGTCATCGGGACGATTGACAACAGCCGGCAGGCCGTCTATGGCTACGATCAGCGCGTCGAGGTTTTCGGCAGCGGCGGCAGCATCCGCATCGACAACAACCATCCGAACACCGCCGTCGTCAGCACCGCCGAGCATCTCCGGCGCGATCTGCCGTTGAATTTTTTTATGGATCGCTACGTCGAGAGCTACGTCGCCGAGATGCAAGCCTTTATCGACGCTGTGCTCAAGGGCACGCCGCCGTCGGTGACGGGCCGCGACGGGCGCGCGCCGGTGGTGATGGGCCTGGCTGCCCGCCGCTCTTTCGACGAAAAACGGCCGGTACGATTAGACGAGGTGCAGCATGGCTAAAACCGTCCTCGATCTCGAACAAATACTCGGCGACGAGGCTGATTTCCTGCTCAATCACACGTGCCGGACCATCCCGCGCGAACACCTGCATCAGCCCAGTCCCGATTTTGTGGATCGCGTCTGGGGCGCCTCAGATCGCAACCTGCGCGTGGTGCAGGCGCTCCGGACGTTGTTCGCGCGCGGGCGACTCGGCGGCAGCGGCTACCTCTCCATCCTGCCCATCGATCACGGCATCGCGCACACGGCGGGGATGGTCTTTGCCAAAAACCCGGCCTATTTCGACCCCGCCGCCATCGTCCACCTTGCCATCGAGGGCGGATGCAGCGCCGTGGTGACGACCTACGGCGTGCTCGGTGCGGTGGCGCGGGCCGGCGCGCACAAAATTCCACTCATCCTGAAAATCAACCACGACGAGCAACTCGCCTATCCGCTCCGGCACGACAACCTCCTGTTTGCCCGCGTCGAAGAAGCCGCTGCGATGGGCTGCGTGGCCGTGGCGGCGACGGTCTATTTCGGCGGGCCGGAAGCACGCCGGCAACTCGTCGAAATCTCCGGCGCTTTTGCGTGCGCCCACGACCTCGGGCTGGCAACCATCCTCTTCTGCTATCTCCACCCCACCGCCCTGACCACCGACGGCGATCCCCTCATTTTTACGGCTGATCTGACGGCCCAGGCCAACCACCTCGGCGTAACCATCGAGGCCGATCTGATCAAGCAAAAACAACCCCTGTCTAATCGCGGTTATCAGACGCTCCGCACCCGCGACCCCGCCTACGGCAAGCTCGACGAGCGCATCTACACCGACCTTGCGACGGATCATCCCATCGACCTGACGCGCTATCAGGTAGCAAACAATTATATGGGACGCTGCGGCCTGATCCACTCCGGCGGCGCTTCCGCGAAAGACAACCTGCGCCAGGCTGTGTGCACCGCCGTCGTCAATAAGCGCGGCGGCGGGATGGGGATGCTCGCCGGTCGCAAAGCCTTTCAAGCCCCGATGGCCGACGGCGTGGCGCTGCTTCACGCCATCCAGGAGGTGTATTTGAACGACGCCGTCACGGTAGCTTGAGGGCGAATGGCGAGTGGCCAATGGCCAGTGGGGAATTGCGAATGGTTGAGGAATCACTCTCTACTCGCTATTCGCCCTCATTGCGCTTCGATCATCTCGACGACTTTGTAGATGAGTTCGTTGGGGATGGGCAGCGTGAGATGGTACTGAGCCACCTTCCACCCGTCGCCCGTCTTGACGAGCACGCCGCTGCCGCGTGTATCGCCGAAGCGTTCATTGCGCACGATCTCATCGAACCAGGCCGTGTTGCCGTCGGGCGAGACGTAGATGTGGCGGGCTTGCGGCACGTACGTCCAGCCCCGGCCCTGGTCGAAATAGGGCAGGGCGTAAGCTTTGAAGGCTTCCAGGTCCCACCGTTCCGTGATATCGGTGCCCAGAAAGATGGCGTTTTCGGCGAAATGACCGAAATAGCGTTCACCGTCGGCCTTCGAGGCGGCATCATGAAAATCATCGAGCACCGCCGCGACGGCGGCTTCGTCCGATTGGGCCAGGGCGGTCTGGGTGAGGGCGAGGGTAAGCAGGGCGAAGACGGTAAGATAACGCATCGTCTTTGGGCATGATCAGGAGATAGGGCGCGGATTGGCGTAAAAGTACAGGATGGCGGATTGCTATGCCAGCCAATGGGGTTTTTGGGGAATGGCCAGTGGGATGTGGCCAGTGGGGTTTTGGGGAAAGGGTGAGAGGGGGGAAAGGGGGAGAGGGAGATTTGGAAGCACAAGCAAGCCCCTCAGAATATTGTCCCGCCAACAGAAATCATAGTAAACCTCGAAATTCCTGGTAATAGCATCTCGATGGATTCATTCCTAGCTTTTGCATTGTGACGCCACCCTCCCTACACAGAACCCCGTAGCCCATGCGCGTCTTCATCGGCTCTGCCCTGGTGAGTCTTTTCCTGCTGACAGGCCCCGCTGTGGTACAGGCGCAAACGCGACAGGCCACCCCGATTCGGCAATCTGAGCATTCGTTTGACGAAGTCGCTGTGCAGCCGCTCACGCTCCGCGATGCCGCGCGTAACGACCGCTGGCTCGGCCTTGGCGTGCGGGATGTTCGATGGGCAGCCGATGGCGGCGCGGTCTACTTCCGTTGGAATCAGCACCCGGCCTCCGACGATGTGCCCGAAGCCGATTCCTGGTTTCGCGCGTCAGCCGATGGGGCGTGGGTGGAAACCGTGCCGCCAGCTGAGCTAGACCTTATCCCCGGCAATCGGGTTGTGTGGAGCAGAGAGGGTGAGAAAGCGGCCTGGACGCATGGGGGAAGCGTCTATCTCTACGAAGCGGGCAGCACGCCCCGCCGTATCGTTTCGCTGACGACCCCGGTCGAAGACGCACGTTTTGCTGCGGACGACACCGCGCTCGATTTTACCTCCGGCGAGGCGCTCTATCGGTATCATCTTGCCTCAGGGGCGGTGCAGGTCGTCGCCACGAAGTTTACGAAAAAAGCCGATAGCAGCACCGAGGCGGCGGCGTGGCTGGCCGAGGAGCAACGCGCGTTGTTGCAACACCTTCGGCGGGACGATCAACGGAAGGCCCGCGCCGAGGCCGCCGGGCGGGTGAACAATCCCGCGTTCCTGCAACTGCTTCCCGTGTCCGCCGGCGAGACCATCGATCAGATCCAGCTATCTCCGAACGGGCGCTACGTGACGTTCCGGGCTCGAAAACGCGCCGCCGGCAGGCCGTCCACGCACTACGTCGATTACGTCGATGCTAGCGGGTATAGCCGGGTCCACGAAGCGCGCCCCAAGGTAGGCGAGCCGCGCGACCGTTTTCGGCTCGGCGTCGTCGCCTATGATCCTACCGTGCCGCCCGATTCGGTGGATGTTCGATGGATCGATCTTGCGGAGGCGGGAGATCAGCATACCGTTTCGCATGGGCCGTCCTGGAATCTGGAGGGCACACGCGGTGTCGCAGCGTTCATCGGAGAGCATCACCAGGATGTATGGTACGCCGAAATCGACCTGGACAAGGCCTCGACCACGGTCTTGACCCACGACCACGACGACGCCTGGATCGGCGGGCCGCCGGTGCAGGCCAACTACCTCCAGCCGGCCCTGCTCGAATGGCTCCCCGGCGACCGGTTTGTCTTCGCCTCCGAACGATCAGGATGGAGCCATCTCTATCTGATGGAGCCCGGCGGTGCCATTACAGCCCTTACCGAAGGCTTGTGGGAGGTACGCGCCGCAACCCTCTCGCGCGACCGCACCACGTGGCTCGTGCAGGCCAGCCGCGAGCACCCCGCCGACGATCATCTCTACACGATGCCCGCAGACGGTGGCCCGCTGCGCCGCCTCACCGACGCGCCGGGGCGGCACACCGGCATCCTCTCGCCTGGCGGCAGCCGGCTCGCCGTCGTCTTCGGCGACAACGTGACGATGCCTGATCTCTACCTCAGCGAGGCTGTGCCGGGCGCCGCGCGCCAACGCATTACGATGAGTGGCACCGAGGCCTATTACCGGCACCCGCTCGTGCAGCCGGAGATCGTATCCTTCAACCATCCCGACGGCGGGCCGCTCTGGGCGGCGCTCTACCGACCGGCCACGCCGAACCCCGAACGGGCTGCCGTACTTCACATCCACGGCGGCGGATACCGGCAGTTTGCGCATCGCGGCTGGTCGGTCTACGGCTACGGCACCCACCTCGGCTTCCTCCACTACCTCCTCGCACAAGGCTACACCGTGCTCGACTTCGACTACCGGGGCAGCGCCGGTTTCGGACGCGACTATCGCACCGACATCGCCCGCTCGATGGGCATCAAAGACGTGGACGGGGCCGTCGCAGCGGCGCGGTATCTGGTCGATGAACACGGCATCGATTCGACCCGCATCGGCCTTTACGGCGTCTCCTACGGCGGCTTCATGACGCTGATGGCGCAGTTTCGCTATCCCGGTGTGTTTGCCGCCGGCATCTCCCGCGCACCCGTGACCGACTGGGCGCACTACAGCGACCGATGGACGAGCCGCATCCTGGGCATCCCGCACGAAGATCCCGAAGCCTACCGCCGCTCCAGCCCCATCTACTATGCCGAGGGCTTAAGCGACGCCTTGCTCATCACACACGGCCTGGTCGATGACAATGTGCATTTCCAGGACACCGCGCGGCTGATCCAGCGGTTGATCGAACTGGAGAAAGACTTCGAGGTGATGATCTATCCCGTGGAGCCGCACACCATCCAGACCGAAGCCAGCCGCTACGACTACGCCCGCCGGGCCGCGGCTTTCTTCGAGGAGCATTTGCTAAGGCAGTGATTGGCAAGGCGCTTTGTTGAATACTTAGAATATGATATATTACACATCGTGCGTAACGCAAGAAGTGTAACGAATAGGATCATGAGGGAAAAACAAGAAAAAATATGTAAAATTCAGTAAAAACATGAACACCACAAGATGATCAACCCCTTCCAATACGGAGGCGTCGTGAGCGCCGAGGCGTTTTGCAATCGGGAGCAAGAGCTTGCCGATCTGGCGCGCGCTGCGGAGAATGCCGAGCGTCTTTTTGTCTATGCCGAGCGAAGGTTAGGCAAGACGTCGCTGATAAAAAGGATGCTCGAACAGTTACCGGAGGAAACCTTCCTTCCGGTATATGTTGATCTCTGGTCTACCGATGGGACGGACCGGTTTGTCACCGCGCTGGCGAAGGCGCTGACGGAAGCTACCTCTACACGGATAGACAAGCTTCTTGAGACAGCGAAGGCTTTGTTTCGGACCCTGAAGCCCTCTATCACAACGGATGAAGCCGGCAATCCCACACTTCAGTTTGGTGTTGTAAAGAGGGACGAACATCAGCCCGAATTAGAAGAAGTGCTGAGTGCGCCGCCCAAGATAGCCCGGCAGCAAAAACGCCGCCTCGTCATCGTATTTGACGAGTTTCAGCAACTGTTAGCCTATGACGATGACTTGGTCGAGCGCTCCCTGCGTTCTGCCATTCAGACCCATGAAGGCATTGCGTATCTCTTTCTTGGCAGCCGGAAGCATCTCATCCAGCAGATGTTTCTAGACGCCAACCGTCCACTCTACCGCGCCGCCGGTCATTATCCACTCGGCCCCATCGCCACTGAACACTGGACCCCTTTTATCC
The DNA here is from genome assembly GCA_028278205.1 of Rhodothermales bacterium. Lineage (GTDB taxonomy): Bacteria > Bacteroidota > Rhodothermia > Rhodothermales > Bin80 > JANQES01. Next base: position 3,023 of record JANQES010000072.1, on the reverse strand, counting down.
GGGAGCGTTTTGAGCACGTCGAAAAGACTATCTCCGATGCGTTGATTGAGCAACTCTGCGCGTTCACAGAAGGGCACCCTTTCTATACACAACATCTGGCACATGCTCTCTGGGAGCAGACAGAACCCGGTGGAACGGTCGCTGAGGAGGGGCTCGATGCAGCCGTAGACTTGCTGCTACGCCGAGAATCTTACGCCTACACGACGTTGTGGGAATCGCTTACGAAGAACCAGCAACGCTTACTCCGCGGCTTGGCTCTGGCGCCTCCAGGGACGAAGCCGTTAGCAGGTGCTTTCGTTCAACGCTACAAATTGGGTTCGCCCTCCAGCGTGCAACGCGCCATACAAAGCCTGATAACTAAAGACATCATCGACCGCGACAACGGCGCTTTCGTGATCACCGACCGCTTCTTCAAGCTCTGGATTCAGCGCATGTGAGTCCTTTCACGCCTCCGCCACCATATGCTCGGCCACGCGCAACGCCTGCGCCGCGATGGTCAGCACCGGGTTCATCGCCGCCGAAGACGGCAAAAACGACGAATCCATCACGTACAGGTTGGCGATGTCGTGCGCGCGGCAATACGGGTCGAGGACGGACGTGGCCGGGTCGTCGCCGAAGCGGAGGGTGCCGCACTGGTGCGAGTTGGTCTCGATGCCCATCGGCTCGGTGAAGACGAGGGGGTAGCCCGCCCGCTTCATCATCGTCGTGGCGGCTTCGACGAGCTTGCGGTGTGTGGCCATGTTGTTTTGCTTCCAGTGTACGCGGATGCGGCCCTCGGAAGTGACGGTGATGCGGTTGTCGGGGTCGGGCAGGTCTTCAGACATCACCCACCAGTCGATGCTGCGGTTGGCGATGGCTTTGAGCAGCGGCGTGGGGCCGGCAGGCCGGGCGGCTTTGAGCATTGCGCCCTGCACCTTGCCGATGAGTTGCAGGTTGCCCAGCGGATACGGCCAGCCGGGGCCTTCCAGATAAAAATCGTTGACCGAAAGCGTCTTCTGAAAAACCGCCGGATTGCGGCGCACCGGCTTGACGGCCATCAGCGCCGAATTGTTGTGGACCATGTAATTGCGCCCCACCATCCCCGACGAATTTGCCAGCCCGCCCTCGGCAGAGCGCAGCAAGAGCGCCGCCGAATTGACTGCGCCGCAGGAGACGACGAAGCGGTCGGCGCGCACCTCGAAGCGCTCGCCGTCGCGTTCGACTTCGACGGCTTCGATGCGTTTGCCGGCGGCATCAGCGCGGAGCCGCCGGGCGTAGGTTCGGGGCATCAGCGTCACGTCGGGGCTTTCTAAGGCCGGGCGCACGCAGCACACGTCGGCGTCGCTTTTGGCATCGACCTGGCAGGGGAAACCGTCGCACGTTTTGCATCGGATGCAGCGCCCGCCCTCGCGCAGGTCGATACCTATCGGGAGGTAGAACGGGTGGAGGCCCTGCCGCCGGAACGCATCGTCCAGTTCCGCAATGACGGGTTCGTGCGGCACGATGGGATAGGGAAAGGGCGCCGAACGCGGCGGCTCGGTCGGGTCGTCGCCGGGGCGCCCGTGGACGCGGTAGATCGTCTCGGCGCGGGCGTAGTACGGCTCCAGGTCGTCGTAGCTGATGGGCCAGGCAGGCGAGGTGCCGCCTTCGTGTTCGAGCGCGTCGAAATCCTCGCGCCGGAAGCGCGGCAGCGCCGCCCCGTAGACTTTGGTGTTGCCGCCGACGTAATAATGCACGCCCGGCTTGAAGCTCCCGCCGCCGCCGGCATCCTCCCACGTCTCTTTGGTCTTGTAGCGATTCTGCTGGAAGACAGCTTCAGGCCGCCAGTTTTCATCTTCCTGCGGCAGATAGTCGCCGCGTTCAATCAGCAGGATCCGCGCGCCAGCTTCGCGCAAGGCATAGGCCAGCGTCCCGCCACCCGCCCCGGTGCCGATGATGACGATGTCGTAGTCGTGTTTCATGTTGTTGATGTATAGGAGGGTGGGGAATTTTAGATTTTAGATTTTGGATTTTGGATTGGTCTGAGATGGCACCGTCATCTCAATCGAAAAAGCCTCAGCCGTTCCAACCGGCGAAGCTTATTCGATTATTGAATACGAAGCAAGCCGCATCCAATCCAAAATCCAAAATCTAAAATCCAAAATCACCTCACCCTTTCACCGCGCCCGAGACCAATCCCCGGATGAAGAACCGGCCCAGGAAGATGTAGACGAGCGCCGTGGGCAGGGCGGCCAGGACGGCGCCGGCCATCACCACGTTCCAATCTACCGAAAACGAGCCCGACAGGTTGTTCAGGGCAATCGTGACGGGTTGCGCCTGCGGGTTGGGCACCACCGTGATGCCGAAGAGAAAGTCGTTCCAGATATTCGTGAACTGGAAGATCAGCGTCACCACGAACGCCGGAGCCGACAGCGGCAGCATGATCCGGGTGTAGGTTTGCAGCATTCCCGCCCCGTCTACCGTCGCCGCCTCGACGATGGAGCGGGGGACGTTGACGTAGAAGTTACGGAAGATGAGCGTCGTCACCGAGAGGCCGTAGACGACGTGTGTGAGCACCAGCCCCGTTAGCGCCAGTTGGTCAGCGAGAAGAAAAAGCTGGTGCCGATGAAGGCGTAAATGAAAATGGCCGTCGCCACGATGGAGGGCAGCAAGATCCACAACGCCTCCTTCCGGCCCAGCCAACGTTTGAGGCGGGTGATGAGAGTAGCCGAAGGCAGGAAGGGGGCGCTCGCCATGCCGATCTAGGGTCAGGGGGCTACATGCACGATGGATGTGGATTCTAGAGAAACACCGCCAAAGAAAAAAGGCATCGATCTTGAAAAAATGCATTGTTTGCTCAACGTCCATGAAAGCGCCGGCCTCCGAAGCCCAGGGTGCTTTGAATGTCCTCGATTTCTAGCTAATCAGGGACTCGCCATTCCGCTCATATTTGATATAAATATTTATAAATGAGGGGTGGGCATAAATGAGTCATCCGCCAGAGGTTGTATGTTGAAGAGTGTCCAAGCTGTTCAACCCAACCCCCAGCGATGACTCATGCCCGA
>JANQES010000060.1 GCA_028278205.1 Rhodothermales bacterium | reverse complement strand
CGGAGCGCAGGCACGCGAGAAGGAAAATTTGCTGTCTGAGCGACGAAGGAGCGAGTTTCAAATTTTCCCGCGTGCCGGAGCGTAGTTCAGGCCCAGCGGGTAAAGTCTTGATCTTTTGGTCCGGAGCCTGCCCCGGACCCCGATCCGGGGGATCAAGCCAAAAGGACAATAAAACGCGATCATACCGCCCTGCTTAAATCAAGCAAAAACAAAAGCAAATCCGCAATGCAAGACTGGCGGCTCGGGCATCAAAACCGTGTGGGGACGGCAGAACCGTCCGGAGCAACGTCACTCTGCCTCGTAACGAGCTTTTGACAATCAATCCAAAATCTATAATCCAACATGATCGACCAGATCAAAACCCTCGCCGACGAAGTCTTCCTCGAAATCGTCCGCCTGCGCCGGGTCATCCACCGCAATCCGGAACTGGCGTTTGAGGAATACGAGACGGCGCGCCTGGTGCAAGAAACCCTGGCACCACTCGACCTCGCCGTACAGACCGGCGTGGCGAAGACCGGCATCGTAGCGACGCTCAAAGGCGGGCAGCCCGGCCCCACCCTGATGCTACGCGCCGACATGGACGCGCTGCCCATCCACGAAGCCAACGACTTCGACTTCGCCTCGCAGAACCCCGGCAAGATGCACGCCTGCGGCCACGACGCGCACACGTCGTCGCTGCTGGGCACGGCGATGATTTTGAGCCGGCTGCGCGACCACGTGCGGGGCACCGTGCGGTTTGTCTTTCAGCCCAGCGAAGAACGCCTGCCCGGCGGCGCTAAAGCAATGATCGAAGAAGGCGCACTGGCGGAAAATGCCGACGGACCGGCGCCGGAGGCGGCCTTCGGGCAGCACGTGATGCCGGCGCTTCCAGCGGGCAAAATCGGCGTGCGCAGCGGCATGCATATGGCTTCGACCGAGGAACTTTACATCACGGTCAAAGGCCAGGGCGGGCATGGCGCCGAACCGCACAAATTACCCACCGATGCCGTGCTCGTGGCCTCGCATATCGTCGTGGCGTTGCAGAGCATCGTCAGCCGGCACTGCCCGCCCGGTGTGCCGAGCGTGCTCTCCATCGGCAAGCTCATCGCCGACGGCGCCACCAACATCATCCCCGAAACAGCCCGCCTCGAAGGTACTTTCCGCGCGATGGACGAAGCGTGGCGGTTCCGCGCCCACGACCTGATCCGCCGCACCGCCGAACACACCGCCCGCGCCTACGGCGCCGAGGCCGAGGTCGAAGTCAGGATCGGCTACCCGGCGCTCTACAACGATCCGGAGGCCGCCGCCCTGGCCCGCGAAGCCGCCTGCGACTACGTCGGCGAAGCCAACACGGTAGACCTCGACCTGTGGTTTGCCAGCGAGGATTTCGCCTATTTCCTGCGCGAGGTGCCCGGCGCTTTCTACCTGCTGGGCGTGGGCAACGAGGCCAAAGGCATCACCCATTACCTCCACACGCCCCGCTTCACCATCGACGAAGACGCCCTGCGCATCGGGCCGGGCTTTATGGCCTATCTGGCGTGGAAATACCTGGCGTCGCGGTCCCGGCCATAAAAAACTAGGGCAATCGCATCTAAATTTTGTAATCAACCAAACCAGCGCGTATGAGCCGATTCGTGAAAATCGGATGTCTGAACTTTCTGCATCCGGCAACCTGA
>JANQES010000148.1 GCA_028278205.1 Rhodothermales bacterium | reverse complement strand
TCGGGCCGCGTACGGCTAAAAGGCCGATGGTGCCCGGCGGCACGGGGTTGCCGTCGTTATCGACGACTTTGGCGTCGTAGCCGGGGATGGGCTTGCCGGTGGCGCCGGGGCGCATCGCGTCTTCGGTGGCCGAGATGAAGATGTGCAGCATCTCCGTGGCGCCGATGCCGTCGATGATGCGGATGCCGGTGGCATCGCGCCAGGCGAAGAACGTCGGCGCCGGCAGCGGCTCGCCCGCCGAGACGCACTTGCGCAGGCTGCCGATGTCGTACGTCTCCGCGTAATCGAGCATGCCGCGATAGGCTGTCGGCGAGGTGAAACAGATCGTCACGCGATACTCCTGAATAAGCGCCATCAACCCCTCCGCCGACGGCTTCTCGATGAAGACCGTCGAGGCGCCGAAACGCATCGGAAAGAGCAAAAGCCCGCCGAGGCCGAACGTAAACGCCAGCGGCGGCGATCCACAAAAAACATCCGTCGCCTCCGGTTTGAGGATCGAACGCGGGAAGGCGTCGCAGATGGCCATCACGTCGCGGTGGAAGTGCATCGTGGCCTTGGCCTTGCCGGTCGTGCCCGACGTAAACGCGATCAGCACCACGTCATCGGCGGCGGTATCGACGGCGTCGAACGTGGCGGGTTTGCCGGCCATGCGGTGTTCGAGGCCGCCCTCGGCGTCGGTGTTGAAATACAAGATGGTGGTTAGCCGGGGCGCGGCTTTCTGGGTGTTGATGATCTCTTCGTCCCAGCGCGCATCGCACAGCGCCAGGGAGATCTGCGCCTTCTCGACGATGTAGCTCAACTCGTGCGCGCGCAGCAGCGGCATCGTCGCCACGCAAATGCCGCCGGCTTTGACGACGGCGAACCAGGCGGCGGCCAGCATCGGCGTGTTCGGCCCCCGCATGAGCACGCGGTTGCCGGGGATCAGCCCAAAATCGTCCACCAACACGTTGGCGATGCGGTTGACCTTTTCGAGAAAGCCGGCATACGACCACGCGCCATCGGCGGTGTGGATGAGCGGGCTATCGCCGTGGCCGGCCTCGACCATCTTATCCAACAATTCGACGGCGCAGTTGAGCCGTTGGGGATAATCGAAGACCGAGCCTTCGGGATAGGTCATCAGCGGCCAGAGGTCTTCGGGCGGCAGATGATCCTGCGCAAACGTGTCGTGGTTGATCGCTGCTTCCATCATGGGATTATCCGATGTTTTGCGCGTTGATGGAGGTCGTGCCCGGTACTGCGTATTGCGTACTTCGTATTGCGTAAGGTCATGACGAAGTAAATACGCAGCACGAAATACGCAGTATGCGACTAGCGGAAGCGCTTCCGATACCTCATCATCAATGAAACAAAACCGCGCTCCGATTTCAAGCGAATCCACGATCTATTCAGCCGGGATCACCGCCGTTGCTTCGATCTCAACCTTTGCTCCATCCAAAAGTAAATCAGATACTTCAATGAGTGTCATCGCCGGGTAATGCGGGCCTATGATTTTTCGATAGATTTCGCCGATGGCCTTGCTCTGGGCGATGTACTCGCGCTTGTCTGTCACGTACCACGTCAGCCGGGCGATATGCTCCGGGCGGGCGCCGCCTTCGCGCAGGATGGCCACGATGTTTTTCAAGGCCTGCTCCACCTGTCCGACGAGGTCTTCGGCGGCGAGTTCGGCCTGCGCTGTCCAACCGATCTGCCCGGCCACAAAAAGCAACTTGCCTTCGCACAGGATGCCGTTCGAATAGCCACGCGGCCTCGCCCAGCCTGGAGGTTGTAGGATGGTCATATGCTCACTTCGTTCGCGTCATTGGTCATTACGCTCCCCCCGCCTTCGCGGGGGTCGCTGTCATTTTGTTCGCTGCGCTCACGTCATTGGTGGGTTTGTCCTCTACCAGTGATTCACTCCCTCCCCTTCAAAAGCTGCCCCGCAATCACAAGCTTCTGAATCTCGGTGGTGCCTTCGTAGATGCGGAGCGGGCGGATGTCGCGGTAGAGGCGTTCGACGACGATGCCGGTGGTCACGCCGAGGCCGCCGAAAAGCTGGACGGCGTGGTCGATGACGCGCCAGGCGGCTTCGGTGGCGTAGGCCTTGGCCATCGCCGCCTCGCGGGTGACGCGCTCGGCGCCGGTGTCTTTGCGCCAGGCAGCCCGGTAGACCAGAAGCGCACTCGCGTCGATTTCCATCGCCATGTCCGCGAGTTTGTCTTGCGTCATCTGGAATTCCGACAGCGCCTTGCCGAAGACGCGGCGCTGGCGAACCCGCTGGAGCGCCTCATCGAGCGCGCGCCGCGCCATGCCGAGCGCCGCCGCCCCGACCGTCGAGCGAAACACGTCGAGCGTCGCCATGGCGATCTTGAAACCCTGGTCCGGCGTGCCCACGAGCGCGCTTTGCGGCACGCGGCAGTCGCTGAAGGTGAGCGTGCCCAGCGGATGCGGCGCGATGACGCGGAGGGCCTCCGAAACCGCGAGTCCCTCGGTATCGGCGTCCACGATGAAGGCGCTGAGGCCCTTCGCGCCCGGCGCCTCGCCGGTGCGGGCAAAGACGACGTAGAAATCGGCGAGGCCGGCGTTGGAGATCCACGTTTTGCTACCGTTGAGGACGTAGTCGTCGCCGTCGGACGTGGCCGTCGTAGCCAGGGCCGCTACGTCCGAGCCGGCTTCTTGCTCCGAGAGCGCAAACGCCGCCACCTTTTCGCCGCGCGCGACGGCGGGCAAATAAGCCGCTCGCTGCCGCTCCGACCCAAACAGCGAAATCGGCCCGCTGCCGAGGCCTTGCATGGCGAAGGCGAAGTCGGCCAGGCCCGAATGCCACGCCAGCGTCTCCCGGATCAGGCAGAGCGAGCGTACACCGAGGCGGCCCTGCACGCCGCCGAAGGGCGAGGGCACGCAATGCTTCAGCCATCCCCCCTGCCCCAGCTTTTTGACGAGCGCCCGCGAGGCGGCGTATTCATCCGCCTCGTGCTCCTCGGCCAGGTTCGCCGTCGCCCACGCCGTCAGCCGCTCCGCAAGATCGCGGTGGCTGTCGTCGAAAAAGGGCCAGTCGAGGAAGGTGCGGTCAGGCATGGACGCGTAGCGGTGGCGGGGGATCAGTATTCGGGCTCCTCTTCGGCGTCGAGGATCCAGGGCATTTCGGCATAAAAATCGATCTGCACGAGCGGCTTGCCGGCAAAGGGTTTATCGATGAGGGCAAGCTCTTTCGTGAAGCCAATTTTAAAATGCGCGTCGACCTCTTCAAGGTCAAGTGTTTTCTCGGCCCACATATCCTTGCCCGGCTCGATATGCCCTACGAAATGCATCCATCCCCAGTAAAAATGCAGCAAAACAAGCCCCGACTCATCCCATCAATCCCCCTCAAACACAGGTTTCTCTTTGGCCACGAAGGCGTGATAGGCGCGTTCGAAGTCCTGCGTTTGCATACAGATGGCCTGCGCCTGCGCCTCGGCTTCGATGGCCTGATCGACGCTCATGTTCCATTCCTGGTCGAGCATCTTTTTGGTCATTGCGTGGGCGAAGGTCGGGCCGTGGGCAAGGGATCGGGCGCGTTTGAGGGTGTGCTCGTAGAGGGCTTCGGGCGCGACGAGTTCGTTGTAGAAACCCCATTGATGCGCCTCTTCGCCGTTCATCGTCCGTCCGAAAAAGAGCAATTCTGCCGCGCGGCCCTGGCCGATGATGCGAGGCAGGATGGCGCACGCGCCCATGTCGCAGCCGGCCAGCCCCACCTTTGTAAACAAAAACGCCACGCGACTCTCTGCCGTGCCGTAGCGCAGGTCCGACGCCATCGCCATAATCGCCCCGGCGCCCACACAGACGCCGTCGACGGCGACGAGCACCGCCTGCGGGCAGGCACGTATCGACTTGACGAGGTCGCCGGTCATGCGGGTGAAGCGCAGCAACTCCGGCATCGCCATCTTCGTCAACGGGCCGATGATCTCGTGCACGTCGCCGCCCGAACAGAAGTTGCCGCCGGCCCCTGTCAAGACGACGACTTTGACGGCATCGACGTAGACGAGCGCCCGAAAAGTGTCGCGCAGTTCCGCATACGATTCGAACGTCAGCGGATTCTTCTTCTCAGGCCGGTTCAACGTGATCGTCGCAACTTTATCCTCAAAAGACCAGAGGAAGTGCTCCGGGGCGAAAGTGTGAGGATTCATGCTTGATGGTTCTTTTTGGGCACGCTGCCTTTGGATTACGTTGTGTTCGAAGAGCGAGGGGTGGAGGGCGAGGAGCGAAGGAAAAAACGCTCTTCGCCTCTCGCTCTTCGCCCCTCAAACGCCATGCACCTAAAAGGCACCGTGCATAAGGGATGCCCTGGCTACGTAATCAACGGCAGCGCCTCCAAACTCGCCGCGACCTTCTCATCCGGATACTCGTAGTCTTCCAGTTTGCCGGCGTGGTAGGCGTCGTAGGCGCTGAGGTCGAAGTGGCCGTGGCCGCAGAGGTTGAAAACGATGGTCTGAGCTTCGCCGCTTTCTTTGCAAGCAAGGGCTTCCCCCATCGCGCCCCAGACGGCGTGCCCGGCTTCGGGCGCCGGGAGGATGCCTTCGGCCTGCACAAAGCTCTTGCACGCCCCGAACATCGGCAGTTGGGTGGTGTTGCGCGCCTCAATGAGCCTGGCGTCGAGCACGGCGCTTATCTGTGGGCTCATGCCGTGGTACCGCAGCCCGCCCGCGTGGATCGGCGCCGGCACAAAGTCGTGGCCGAGCGTGTGCATCTTCATCAGCGGCGTCATCTGGCCCGTGTCGCCGAAGTCGTAAGCATACTTACCCCGCGTCAGGCTCGGCGATGCCGCCGGCTCGACGGCTACGATGCGCGTCTTTTTGCCTTCATCGATCTGCGCAGCCAGGAACGGATAGAAAAAGCCGGCGAAGTTGCTCCCGCCACCCGTGCATCCGACGACGACGTCCGGCCAGCCGGCGTCGAACATTTCGAGTTGTTTGATCACCTCCTGCCCGATGATGGTCTGGTGGAGCAAGACGTGGTTGAGCACACTGCCGAGCGAGTACTTGGTATCGTCGCGCGTGGCAGCTTCTTCGACGGCCTCGCTGATAGCGATGCCGAGGCTGCCCGTGGTGTCGGGGTCTTTGTCGAGGATCGCGCGTCCGGCGTTGGTCAGGACGCTGGGGCTGGGAATGACCTCCGCGCCCCAGGTTTCCATCAGCACCCGGCGGTAGGGCTTCTGTTCGTAGCTGACCTTGACCATGTAGACCTTACATTCCAGCCCAAAAAGCTGGCAGGCGAAGCTGAGCGCGCTGCCCCACTGCCCGGCGCCGGTCTCGGTGGTGATGCGCTTTGTGCCCTCCTGCGCATTGTAGTAGGCCTGCGCCACCGACGTGTTAGGCTTATGGCTGCCGGACGGGCTGACGCCTTCGTACTTATAGTAGATCTTAGCCGGTGTATCGAGCGCTTTCTCCCAGCGATGCGCCCGGAAGAGCGGCGTCGGTCGCCACAGCCGGTAGACCTCCTGCACCGGTTCGGGGATCTCGATGTATCGCTCCGTGCTCACTTCCTGCATGATGAGTTCCATCGGGAAAAGCGGCGCGAGGGCTTCCGGCCCGATAGGCTCTAGCGTGCCCGGATGCAGCGGCGGCGGCAATTCCACACCGAGCGCGGGCAGGTCGGCGTTGATGTTGTACCAGTGGGTGGGGGCGTCTTTCTCAGAAAGGATAACTTTGGTGAGCTTGCTCATGACGGTTCTCCGACAAGGGATGAGGTCATTATGTGTGTCATTACGCTCGCCTGGGGCTCGCTGTCATTGGCTCACTGCGTTCGCGTCAATTGCGCCTTCGGCGCGTCATTTATTGTCATGGGTAGAACTTGACAATAAATGACGCGAGCGCCAGCGAGCACACGAGCGAAGCGACTGACGAAGTAAATGACAGCGAAGCATAATGACAGCGAGCCAAAGGCGAGCAAATGACCCCGTCAAAATAGGCGATACTCAGGAATGAGGCACCTCACAAAACCCCTTTCCCATAATTCTTCTCACCCGCTTCAATACGGATCGGGAGGCGGTTCTGGCGGGGGGACAGCGGGCAGGTGGCGTAGGGCGTGAAGACGCAGGGTGGATTGTAGGATTTGTTGAAATCGATCAGCATCGCGCCGTTGTCATCCGGCGCATCGACCCAGAGATAGCGCCCACCGCCGTAGGTCTCCCTGCCGTTGGTTTTGTCGGCGAAGATGACGAAAAAGGCCGAGTCTGCCGGTTCGCCCGTCACGTCGAGGCGGTGCGTCTGGCCGGCGACGTCGAAGACCATCGCGCCGGGGACGGTGTATTCATCCTCGGTGTCGAGGACGGTCGGGACGTAAATGGTCTTGGGAGGATCGTAGGGTTCGAACCGCCCGCGCAGCCGCCAGGAGAGATCGGCGGAGAAGGATTCGACGCCGTCGAAGGCGGCCAGGGCCGGGCTCCGGCTGTCTTTGAGCCGGATGCCGAGACCGTGATCGCGTTTGATGAGAAACCAGCTCAGCGACTCCCATTCCAGAATCACCGACGCCGTCTCGCCGCCCGGATCGAGTTTGATGGACGCGACCGGCTCGCCGTCGTAGCGCACGTCGAGGCCGGGCGCGATGTCCACGCGCACGGTGCTGTCGGCCCGGTGGAAGGTGCCGAGGCGCGGCGGCGCTTCGTCCGGAAAAACGACGTCGTTCGACGGATCGCTGCCGAAGGTGTTTTCGCCTTCGTCGAGCCAGTAGAGCCCGGCCAACGTCAGCCAGCTATCGGGCTCTTTCAACGCAGCGAAGCGCTCAGCGCGCCACGTCTCGATGTCTTCGAGGGCGGCGGCTTCGGTCTCCACCTCGCCCTGCGCCGGGCCGCAACCGGCCAGAAGGAGGCTGCTGAGGAGGAGGGCGGCGAGGATGTTGATGGATCGAAATCGCATCGTTGAATCGGATTAGGACGTATCTGCAAACCAGATCGTCGATGGAGCCCCGTAGGGGCGTCCTGTTTGTAGTACCTCACATTTCCTCCAGAAAAAGCTCCGTAGGAGCGGCCTGTTAAAAAAGAAAAACAGGTCGCCCCTACGGGGCTTATCGGGTAAAAAAGGCAATGAATGCTACAAACAGGTCGTCCCTACGGGACTTTCATTATCACCGAATCCCCACCTCGCCCTGGACGGCGGCGATCAGTTTGACCGAGTCGTAGCCGTAACCGTCTTTGAAGACGATGGTGACGTTGCGGATGGCGGCGTGGTCAGCTTCGATGTCGCCGTTGAAGACCACGAGGTCGGCGGTCATGCCGGGCGTGACGGTGCCCACCGCGTCGTCGATGCTGAGAACTTTGGCGCCGTTGGCACTCATGATCTGGATGACTTCGACGGGCGTAAAGCCGGCTTCGAGCAGCAGTTCGTAGTTGCGCTGATCGCCGTAGCCGGGCAGCGCGCCGCCGTAACCGGTAGGATCGACGCCGGAGGCCAGCAGGCCGCCTGCCTTCACGAATTCATACTCGTACTCCAGCGCTTTTTTGAACAGATACTCGCTAAACGGCGCGTTTTCGCCCATTTTGGCGATCTGCTCGCGGGTGGCGAGGAAATCCTCCTGCACCTCGGCAGACATCGCGTCGAGCACCCGGTCTTCCAGCGGCGGGCGGTTGGGGACGAACATCTCGTAGACGGCCAGCGTCGAGGTCATCGCCACGCCGTTGGAGATCATGTCGTCGAAAGTCTGTTTGACGGCATCGCTCTGAATGTCCACGTCGGTCAGGCGGCTGCGGAAGCCGTTAGGGCATTCGTCGGGCTGTTTCTGCGGATCGTAGTCGGTGTTGGTGAAGAAGCCGTGTTCGAGGTTGTCGATGCCCAGGGCAACGGCTTCGCGGAACGTCACCGAGCAGAGGTGGCCGGTGACTTTGATGCCGTGCTTATGCGCCTCATCGATGGCGGCGGCGAGTTCTTCGCGGCTGATCTGGGTGTAGGCTTTGAACCAATCGACGCCCTCTTCGGCCCAGTAGCGCACCACACGGCGCGCGTCTTCGGGATCGTTTAGCTGCGTCATGTAGGTCATGCCGCTGCCGCCGGTGAGATACGGCCCCGTGATGAAGATACGCGGCCCGACGTTCTCGCCGCTTTCGATGGTGCGTTTCAGGTTGATCTCGCTGTAGGGCGCGTAGCTGCCGGTGGTGCGGATGGTCGTCACGCCGGAGGCCAGATACAGACGCGGCGCCGTGTAGTTAAGCTGGACGCGCCGCTTCGAGGTCGTATAAAACGTGTGGTTGTGCAGGCCCACGAAACCGGGCGTGACGGTATGTCCGGCCAGATCATGCACCTCGGCGCCCTCCGGAATCTCCACCGATCCACTCGGCCCCACCGCCGTGATCCGCGTGCCCTCGATGACGACGGTCTGCCCGGCCTTCGCCGCCGCGCCCGTGCCGTCGATCACCTTCACATTCGTCAAAGCTACCACCGGCGCATCGACGCTTACGTAATCCATCACCCGGCTCGCAAGTTCGGGTCGATCATCCGTCACGCCCGCATCCGCCATCTCCGCGCTGGGCGGGTTCATGATGAGTTGACCGCCCTCGCCCTTTGTATCCACACATTCCCCCTCGAAACTGCCGTCTTCCTGCCGTTTCAGAGCGCAACTGACGCTATCGTTGCTGGGCGGCACAAAGGTAAACGTCAGGTCGGCGCCATCAAGCACAAGATCGCTGAAGGGGAAGCTGCCGTATCCCTCCGTGTGCAGCGTCATGGTCAGCACATCATCCGCGTTCTCCACCTCGATGGTTATCGGGAGGTTTTGCCCGTCAGGGCCAGCGATGTTGCCGTTCCACATTCCGTTTTGCAACGCCTGCGCCCACAACGCCGGAGCCGCGAAACAGGCCAGGGTGAGGAAAAGGATGAGCTTTCGCATGGGATCGGGCCTCTTTGATGAGTCGGGGAGTCGGAGAGTTGGGGAGTCGGAGAATTCAAGAATCGGGGCGTCGGAGATTATTCTTCCCCGACTCTCCGATTCTCCGGCTCTCCGACTCACAATATACGCTACTGCCCGCGCAGCATCTGCTTGACCGACTTCAGCAGCCGCGCCGGGTCGTAGCCTACACCCTGCCGGAAGACCACTGCCACGTTGCGGATCGTCTCCGGCTGCGCCTCCAGGTCGCCGTTGATGACCACGAGGTCGGCCTGTTTACCGGGCGTGAGGGTGCCCACCGCGTCGTCGATGCCGAGGACTTTGGCGCCGTTGGCGGTCATGATTTGGACGACCTGCGCCGGGCTGAAGCCGGTTTCGAGCAGCAGTTCGTAGTTGCGCTGATCGCCGAAGCCGGGTAAGACGCCGCCGAAACCCGACGGATCGACCCCGGCGGCGAGCAGCCCGCCGGCCTGCACGAAGGCATATTCGTACGCCATCGCCTTCGCGAAAAGGGAGTCGAGGATGGCATAGCTGCTTTCGAGCAACTGCGTGCGCATCGCGCGCACCTGCTCACGAAAGGACTCCGGCAAGAGATCCAGGGCGCGCTGCTCCGGCACGGGGCGACCCGGCACGAAGGCTTCCAAGACCGCCAGCGTCGAGGTCATCGGCACGTCGTTCTCGATCAAAGCGTCGAAGGTAGCCTGAACGGCCTCGCTCTGGAGATCCAGATCTACGTAACCGGCTTCGAAGCCCATCGGGCAGTCGTCGCGTTTTTTATCAGGGACGTAATCGGTATTAGCCAGCAAGCCGTGCTCGACGTTGTCGATGCCGAGGGCAACGGCCTCGCGGAAGCTGACCGAACAGAGGTGGCCGGTAACCTTGATGCCGTGCTTATGCGCCTCTTTGATGACGGCTTCCAACGCGTCGTGACTGATGTGCATGTAGACTTTGAACCAGTCGACACCTTCCTCGGCCCAGTAGGCCGTCACGCGCTGGGCTTCGTCGGGGCCGGAGAGTTCTTTCATGCCGGGGTTGCCGGGACCGCTAAGATACGGCCCGGTCACGCACATGGCCGGTCCCGGCTCTCTGCCCTCGGCAATAGCATGCCGGGCGTTGATATCCTTCAAGGGTTCCGCGCTGCCCGTGGTGCGGATGGTCGTGACGCCCGAAGCCAGGTAGAGACGCGGCGTGCTCGGTTCATATCGCCCCGTGAGATAGGTGTGATCGTGCAAGCCGACGATGCCGGGGATGACGGTATGCCCGCTGAAATCGAGCGCCTCCGCCCCATCAGGAATATCCACCGAACCCACCGCCCCCACGGCAGCAATCCGATCGCCCTCAATCACGATAGTCTGCCCGGCCTTCGACGCCGCCCCGGTCCCGTCGATCACCGTCACATTCGTCAACGCCACCACCGACGCCTCGACGCGAAGAAAAGCGCGCACGTCCTCCGAAAAATCAGGGCGCTGCGCGAGGGCGAAGCTGGCGGTGAAGGCCAGGAGCGTTGTTACGAAGACCGTCTTTAGCATAGCACGCGCCTCGTTTTTTGAGTGTTTTAGTGTTCTGGTGTTTGAGTGTTTTAGTTCTCTTGAATCAACCAACCATAACACTATAACACTCAAACACTAAAACACCCCGAAACACCCCCTCACTCCTCCACCTCAAACACAAACTTCATCCCCGACTCCAGGTGTTCGGCGATGTGGCAGTGGACCATCCAGCGGCCTGGATTGGAGAGTTCGAGGAGGATGTCTGCCGTCGAGCCGGCGGGCAGCAGCATCGTGTCTTTCCAGACCAGATTGTCGTTGGGCAGGCCGTCTTGTTCGAGGATCAAAAAGCGCTGACCGTGGATGTGAACGGGGTGCTGCATGGCGTGGAAGGCGTCGCGGTCGTTGACGAGGCGGATCTTGACAACCTCGCCGAGGGCAAAACGCCAGTCGATGTCCATGTTTTCGCGGCCTGTCTGCGGGTCGCGGAGGATCCAGCGGACCTCCTCGCCGGTGCTGGCCCAGTTCATCATCGGCATCGTGCCACTCCACTCCACCGGGTTGAAGTAGACGGGATCGAGCCGCATGAGTTGCTGCACCACCGCCGGTAAATTGTTCGTCTCCAGCGTCAGCACCAGTTCGTGATCGACGGGCCGGTCGAAGGCGGCGCGGTAGGGAGCGATATCGGCCACCACGTCGGCGTTTTCGCGGAGGCGGTTGAAGGCTTCCGAGTGATCTTCGGCTACCGGCTCTGCCGCCACCGCGATGAGGCCGAGCGTATCGGTTTCGGGGAAAAAACGCCCGGCGAGGTGATTGATAGCCTGCACCCGGTTAAGCATCGCCACCTCGCCCGCCTCCGGAAACTGCACCTCCACCACATACCGCTCCGCCGGGGCGATCACCACATTCTCGACCCACACCTCCCGTTCAAACTTACCCACGTCCGACCCGACGACTTTCATCGGCAGATCGCCCAAAGAGAGGTTGAAGGTGCGCGTGTTCGAGACGTTGGTCAGAAAGAGCCGGACGACCTCGCCGCGCCGGGCGGCCAGGCGGTAGTCCGGCTCGCCGTTGACCAGCAAGACGTTGCCGAAGCGCCCCATCAACATGTAGTTGGATCCCTCCGCGCCGTAGGGCACGAGCCCCTCTTCGCCGAGGAGCAAATCGTCCAGCATCAACACTTCTTCGCGGTTGACGGGGCTGTAATAATCGGCATTGGGCGAGCGCACGAGCATGTTGCCGTAAAGCCCCAGATCCTGCTGCACGTCCTCGCGATGATGCGGGTGATACCAGTAGATGCCGGCATCCTTGAAATAAATCTTGCTGTTTATGATGGATTCTGTTGGTGGGATCGATAGCCGTTCATTGACCCCGAAATCAGCAGGTTCTCTAGCCAATTATCGGCATACCGCGTGCCGTT
>JANQES010000139.1 GCA_028278205.1 Rhodothermales bacterium | reverse complement strand
TTAGAGCGTCGTGCGATTAATCGGACGCATACCCAGCGGCCCTGAAGAAGTTCGAGCATTCTTCGGGTTCAAAAAGGTCACAGATGTTGCCCAGCGTATCCCACAGGGCCTGGAAGGATCGAGCTCTGGCGGCGCGAAGGTGAGCCTTCAATTTTGAGAAGGCCATTTCGATGGGGTTCAGGTCCGGCGAGTATTTTGGCAGGAAAAGGAACCAGGCGCCGTGTTCGCGGAGGATTTCTGCGGCTTTGGTACTTTTGTGAACGTTCAGATTGTCGAGGATGACGACATCACCTTTGGCCAACGTCGGGGCGAGTTGGGTGGCGACGTAAGTATTGAAGGCGTCGCCATCCATGGCCCCGGGAATGATCCAGGGGGCGATCAACGCGTCACACCGCAGCCCGGCGATGAAGGTCTGGGTGTTTCGCTGTCCGAATGGCGCCGTCGCCTTCAGCCGCTCTCCTCGGAGAGATCGGCCGCGCAAACGGGTCATGGATGTGGTGACGGCGGTTTCATCCAGAAACACCAGACGGGTCAGGTGCATCCTCATCCAGGGTTGGCGCCGTCGTATCCACACACGGCGCGTCTCGCGAATGTCTTCGCGCCGTGTTTCCGTGGCCATCAGTGTTTTTTTTTTGGTGCTGAAACCGGCTTTGATCAACACCCGGGAAATCGACGAGGGGTCTACGTCCACTCCCCGCTCAGCGGCCAATTTGACCGTGAGTTCGGGCATCGTGACATCTGGGTTTTCTTTTACAGCAGCCACAAGGAAGTCTTTGTGGGCCGCCAGTTTCCCGCCTCCTGGAGGTCGGCCCTGACGGGCAGGCGCGGCGCTTCCCGTGTCCCGACGACGTGCCAGCAGCTTCACCGCGCAGCTCTCGCTCACCCCAAAGTGTCGGGCGGCATGGCGTCGTGAATGCCCCGCATCCACAAACGCGATCAGCCGCTCCCGAAGGTCCATAGAGTAGCTCTTGCCCATGATCCACCTCCACATACGGTGAATCACAGCCGAGCCCTCCTGGGAACCCCGATTCCTATTTCAGGCCCGCCGCTCTAAA
>JANQES010000120.1 GCA_028278205.1 Rhodothermales bacterium | reverse complement strand
ATGGGACGCTCTGGGCTTGTTAGCAGGAACGTTGCTCTCGGAGCAATATAAAACCGTCCTGAATCAACGAGGCCAGGTGTACAAATTGTCGTGCGCCCGCACAAAAAGCACTCAAACCTTATATTATTAAATATTTATCCCGGCAATTTCAACTTCTGCCCTCGCTGGATCTGGGTGTCTAGTTCTACCTGATTGAGGATGGCCAGGCCTTCGGGGGTGAACTGGGCCGCCATGGTTTTGGGCAGGAACGTGCGGAAGGCGCCGCTGCGGCTGGCCGTCACGAGGCGCAGGCGGGTGGGTTGGATGTTGAGGATGCGCTGATCGGTGACCCGGTCGAAGCCGCGCATCGACCGCTCGAAGGTGCTCTGATAGGTCGAGAACGAGGCTTTGGCGGCGTAGCCGAGGAAGGTGTAAACCGACCCGCCGTATTCGATATAATAGCTCAGCAGGCGCACCTCGCCGCCGTCGGTCTGCGCGTCGGCCAGCACGTAATAGGCGCGGTTGCCGCTGACCGTCGCCGAGCCGCTATCGACCGTCGTGATGCCTTCCTGGGAGGTCAGTTGCGAGGCTGCCTGCTGCGCCGACGAGGCATCTTGCGCAATCGAAAAGAGCAGGATCGCGTTCTGGTTCGGCTCGACCATCCCCACCTGCGTCGGCTGGTTGATGACCTGATAGCCCGACGGCACCGGGAAGCTGAATTTCAGACCGGGATGATAGAAGACGTCGTTCTCGACGAAGCCCTGGCGCGGGTCCTCGCCCAAGACCAGATTGCCGAGCATGGCGTAATACGGATCTTGATCGACGCGGTTGGCGCCGGCTTGCTCCCAGCGTTCGGAGATCCGGTAGATGGTTTGCTCGCGCTCGCCGGGGTCGGGGTGCGTCGAGAGGAAGCTGGGGATGCCGCCGCCTTCCTGCTGTTGACCGATGCGTTTGAGCGACGTGAAGAACGCCGCCCCTTCGCTAGGCTTGTAGCCGACGAGCCCGGCATAATCGACGCCGTTCTGATCCGACTCGCGCTCGTCGTCGCGGCCATAGCGCAGGAAGAGCAACTGCGCTGCCGTGCCGCCGAGGTCGAGCACGTTCTGCGCGGCGTTGCCGCCGAGGAGCACCTGCCCACCGATGGCCGCGCCGAGCAACCCCAGCGTGCCGAGTTGCTGCGTGGCGGCGCGTTGCGAGGCATGGCGCGCGGCCACGTGCGTGATCTCATGCCCCAGCACGACGGCAAGCTGCGCCTCGTTGTTGAGATGCGAGAGCAAGCCCCGCGTGACGTAGACGTAGCCGCCGGGCAAGGCAAAGGCATTGATGACGGGGCTGTCGAGCACGCGGAAGGTAAAGGGGATGCGGAACTCTTCAGGCGTGTCGGGCCGGCGCAGGTGGCTCTCGGCCAGCACCGCCTCGCCGATACGGGTGACGTAAGCCGCCAACCGGTCGTCGTCGTAAAGCCCGAACTGGGCGACGATCTGCGGATCCGATTCCTTACCGATCTGCTGTTCCTGCGCCCAGGTATAGCCGTACAACCGTTTTTTTCCGGTGATAGGACTTCTGGAAACCGCACAGCCGGCGAACAATATCGCCATGAGGACGACGGCGAGATACGCGCGGAGACGATACATTGACATGGTTCGCTTTCTTGAAGGGTTGAGGGAGAGCAAATGGCAAATGGGCAAATGGCAATCAAGCCAACGTTTGCCTTTTGCATTTTGCCATTTGCCTATTTGCCATTTGCCACAGGCATAAAGATACACGAACGGCACCACGTTTTCGTTACGACGACGCCTCGATACCGTTCTGGACAGCACCGGCGACGACCTGCGCCACCTGATGCTCCGGCTGCTCGAACGGGATCATCCCATTGAAGATCGCGCGTTGGGCTGCCGTGATGAGGCTCTGCCCGACGGCCTGGCTCTGCAACAACTCCAGAAACGCCCCGGTGCGTTGGGCATCGAGTGTGTCGAAGACATCGTCGAGCAGCAGGATGGGGGCTTCTTCGAGGCGGTCGTAGAGGTAAAAGTACTGGGCCAGTTTCATGGCCATGCCGAAGGTGCGGTGCTGGCCTTGCGAGGCGTAGCGCCGCACTTCCAGGTTATCGAGGCGGAAGACCAGTTCGTCGCGGTGAGGGCCGGCCAGGGTGCGGCCCAGTTCGCGTTCGCGGCGAGCCACCCGCGTCAGGCGCTCGCGATAGACCTCGGCCACAGCGGCTTCATCGGCGTCCGGAGGCAGCGGCGCGAGGGTCTGATAGTTGATCGTCGGCTTTTCGGCGACGGCTTCGATGCGGCGGTAGGCTTCTTCGAGAAATCCCGAAAATTCCTCCAAAAACCGAAGGCGCGCAGCCACCACCCGGCTGCCGAGCGCCACGAGTTCAGCATCCCACGAAGCCATCAACGACGGATCGACACGGTGCGGCGCCCGGCGATACTGCGAGAGCAATTCGCTGCGCTGGCGGAGGGTCCGCCGGTATTTGAGCAGGTCGTCGAGGTAAACGGGCCGGGCCTGGCTCATGATGTTGTTGAGAAAGCGCCTTCGTTCTTCCGGCCCGCCGGCGGTGAGCGCCTGATCCTCCGGCGAAAAAACCACCACGGGCAGCACCCCGACGATCTGCGAGAGCCGCTCCAACGGCGCCCCGTTGACGAAGAGCCGTTTGCCCTCCGCCGGCACGTAGACCAGGCGTACCTTCATCTCGTGCCGTTGCTCGCCCTCGAAGAGCCCTTCCACCTCGAAATACGGGCACGACTTGCGCAGCACGTACGTGTCTTTCGAAGCGATGAAGCTCTTCGACAGGCAAAGATAGTGGATGGCTTCGAGGATGTTGGTCTTGCCGGCTCCGTTGGGTCCATGCAGCAGATTCACCTTGGGCGCAAAAGGCACCGTGGTCTCGGCGTGAGCACGAAAAGCGAATAAACGGACAGAGCGGAGGATCATAGCAGAGAGGACCGGTTAGCGCCTGATACATACGCCCGGCGCAGGGATTCGTTCTAGGCGCCCTGCCAAAGATCGCGGCTTCTCGACGGGGAATCTTGAGAGCCATCACCTTCATTTTTTCCTCCCTGCTTCCTCATCGCTTTTACACTAAAATGACGGCTCTGGGAACATATCTTTGAGAAAAGGTCTACCGCCTTGTGCCCCCCGCCATCCGTTACGCGCCCGCCTCATCCATGCTCCCCCTCCTGCTCGGCGTCTTCCTCGTGCTGGCCCCCGCCGATACAACGGACCAACAGCGCCGCTGCGACAGACTCTTTCAAAACGCGCACTCGATCGATCCGTACAAGGAAACCATGACGCTGGAGGAGTGGCGGTGGTTCTTGGACAAAGTCCGCGAGACGAAGACATGTTACGTCAACGCCGGGACCGATCCTGACTATCGATACTACCGGGGCATTTACACCAACGAAGTATGGGCGTTGAATAGCCTCAGGCGCAACGAGGAAGCCATGGAGGTCGTCGAGTCCTTCTTCGAGCGCTTCGACCCGTCTTCCAACACGTATGGATTTGGCAGGATGTACTGGTGGCGAGGACAACTACACTTTCTACGCGGCGATCTGGCCGAAGCCGTACCAGACTACGTCCGAACGCTCGACCATCATACAGATTGGAAGCCCGAAGTCCTGCCCGGTTTATATCTGGACATCGGCATGGCCCTGGAACGCATTCGGGATTTCGACAAGGCGCAACGCTTCTTCCAGGTCGTCGATAGCATGATTCAAACCGCTGAGGTTTCATCCCCTCTGTTGCGTCTTTCTCGCGCCAAGTCGTTGTATCTGCGAGCCAACTCGATTATTGAAAAGACCGATTTCATCGGTCTGCCTGACTCGGCGGCCTACGAGCAGGCCGGCCGCCTGGCCGAAGCGAGCGTGAACCTGCTGAAAGATGATCTGCTGAGACATCCCACAGTAGATGAAAACATGGCACACGCGCTCATCTTGCTGTCCGAATCGAGGGCTTTTCTCGGCGATATCGAGAGCGCGCGTCGTCATCTCGATGAGGCTGAACGGATCATCCGCAGAGATAACGACGACTACCTGTCCTACCATCTCCTGAGAAAGCGAGGGCGGCTTTTTATGCAAGTGGGCGATTTCGAAGCCGCCCAACGCGCTTTCGACGAAAGTCTACGCCTGGCTCGCACGACCCCCAGCATCTTGCCCGATGCGAAGCGGCGCATCCTCCGCGACCTGGGCCATCTGGCCGAAGTGCGAGGAGACTACGTCCGCGCCGTCGAGTATTACATCGAAGCCATCCAGGTGACGGAGGCGTTTCGCGAATCGCTTCGCTCGACGGACTGGGCCGCCCAGGCTTTTGCCGACTGGCAGGAATCTCACCGGAGCCTCGTCCGGGTATTGCTGGCACAGAAAAAGTACGAAGCCGCCTTCGCGGCGCTGGAGCAAACCCGCGCGCGTCATCTGCTCGACCTTCGCACGCAGTCCATGCTTCGCAGCGTACGGTCTCCTGAAGACCGGGCACACCTCGACTCGCTGACGGCTACGCTCATCCATATCCGCAATCAGCTCGCCACCGACACGCTCACCTCGGCCGAGCGCACCGCGTTGATCACCCGCGAGCAGCAGATCATCCCCGAACAAAAGAGCCTGCTGGCGCTGGACGATTCGCTAACCCTGCCTTCGATAGACGCCGTGCAGCGGGTGCTGGCCGCGCAGAATCAGGTTGTCTTGTCATATTTTTTGGATGAAACGAGCATTAGCGACCGGCTCTTCGGACGCACACCGCTGCCCCACGTCTTCATCCTGACGCCGGATACGCTCACTGTCGTCCCGCTGCCCATCTCCTCCGATTCGCTCCGGAGCTTGCTGGCGCAGGTGAGCCCGCTGTTCGAAAAACCGGAGGCGCTGCCGACCTTCGACGACCGCATGTTTTCGCTGGCAGCGCTGCACCAGCTCTACAACCGGCTTTACGCGCCGGCGGCCCCCTTCATCCCCAACGAGGCCCGCCTCATCGTGATTCCAGACGGCCTGCTGTTCATGCTGCCGTTTTCCATGCTCGTCGAAGAAGAGACGCCCGGATATCAGTATCGCGAGGCGCCGTACCTGATGCGAAAACACCCCATCTCTATCGAACTGGCGACGGCTTTGTTGTTGAACAAACCCGCCGTCGAAGCCCAACCCACCTACGACGTCGTTGCTTTTGGAAAAAGCCAGTTCTCGGATACGAAACTGCCCAGCCGGCTCCGCGCCACCCGCGATGCGTCTGAGACCTTGATCAACTTGCCCGCCGTCGTCGAAGAAATCGAGGCCATCGACGCGCGCTTCGGCAGCGTCTCGCTGCGGCTCGATGAGGAAGCCACCGAAGCCGCCTTTTTCGAAACCGCCGCCTCGGCCAAGATCCTGCACCTGGCCTCGCATACACTGATGCGCCCGTCGATGCCGCTTCAAAACGCCATCATCCTCTCGAAAGACCCGATGTATGAGCAGTACGACGGTATCCTCTACCTGCATGAGATTCAACAGCGCAGCAACATGCCGACTGATCTGGTGGTGCTCAGCGGCTGCGGCACCGCGCGCGGGGTGTTTCATCGCGGCGAGGGGATGGCCGGCTTGCAATATGCTTTTCGCGCGCTGGGGGTGAAAAGTTCGCTGGCAACCTCCTGGTTCGTCGATGACAAAACGGCGGTGCTGATTATGGAGGCGTTCTATCGAAACCTGAAGAAGGGCTTACCCAAAGACATTGCGTTGCAGCAAGCCCAGTTGCACTATCTCGACAAGGCGAAGGATGAAAATGCCAGCCCGTTCCTCTGGGCCGCTCCTATGATCTACGGAGACACCGCCTCGATGACGCTCAAAGGCCCCCGGTCGTGGTGGTTGCCTGGACTCGGCCTGCTGCTGCTCGGCCTGTTGTATTTTGGCTACCGGATTCGCAAGCGCCCTCGTTGAGCGAATAGCGAATGGCCAGTAGCCAATGGGGACTGGTCAAGCAGAAAGCCTTTTGGCCATTCCCCATTGGCTACTCGCCCTCTCCCCCTTTCGCCCTTTTGATCCTCAAAACTACTCTCCCCTGTCCACACCCTGACGCCTTCCTATGACCGACCCTTCCTCGCTTTTCGCGGAACTCCAGACCCTCGCGACCGAACAGCGCAATCCCCTTTCTATGGAGATCGACACGGCCTCCGTGCGTGAGATTCTGGAGATCATCAACACCGAAGACCACAAAGTGCCCATCGCCGTGCGCGAGGAAATCCCGCATATCGAGCAGGCGGTGGAGATCGTGGTAGAGGCGTTTCGGCAAGGTGGGCGGCTTTTTTATGTGGGCGCAGGCACCAGCGGGCGGCTCGGCATCCTCGATGCCTCGGAATGCCCGCCTACCTACGGCACACCGCCGGAGATGGTGCAGGGGCTGATTGCCGGCGGCCCGAAGGCCGTGTTTCGGTCGCAGGAAGGCGCCGAGGATGTCGAGGAGAACGGCGCGCGCGCGCTCGAAGAGGCCGGCGTGGCGCCGCCCGACGTGGTGTGCGGCATCGCGGCCAGCCGTCGCACGCCGTACGTGGTCGGCGCCGTGGCCTATGCCCGTACCATCGGCTGCAAGACGCTCTTCGTCACGTGCAACCCGCGTTCGGAATTCAACCTCGCCGTAGACGTGGCGATCTGCGCCGTCGTCGGGCCGGAAGTGATTATGGGTTCGACGCGCATGAAAAGCGGCACGGCGCAGAAGCTCGTGCTCAACATGATCACCACTGCCTCGATGGTCCGGATCGGGAAGGTCTACGAGAACATGATGGTCGATCTTCAGATGACCAGCAAGAAGCTCATCGAGCGGTCCAAGCGGACGGTGATGATGGTCACGGGCGTCGATTATGCCGAGGCCTCGCGGGTGCTCGAAAGCGTCAGCGGGCACGTCAAGACGGCGCTGGTGGTGATCCTGGCCGGGGTCTCGGCGGAGGAGGCAAAACAGCGGCTCGAAACCACCAACGGCTTCGTCCGACCGGCCATAATCGGCGATTTTGGCGCATGAACGCGTGTTCCACGATGTTTCACGTGAAACATTTTGGTTTTCACGGATGAATTTTGACTGTCGAAATTGGCGAGACTTATGGTAGGTTCACGGGCATCGTCTTTCTCGGCGTTGGCGCGTCAAAATTCATATTTCGGTTGAACTTTAGGCCCGTTCATCCGTCTCATTGCGGCCATCGCCGTAGCTCTGAAAAAAGGGCTACGGCCTTTCGTGCTTTTTTAATTTCTCCCTGCGGTCGAAATTAAAAAATATCCCTACCTCGTGTCTCTCTCCGCGATCTATCAACGTCTTGCCACGTCTGACGTCTGCGAGCAGGCGGTGGCGTGGTGCCGCGCCGCCGAGACGGCGTATCCGGCAGCCCTCGAACTCAAAGGGGCCGCCGGCTCGATTCCGGCGTTCATCCTCCATCGCGTAAACGAGGCGCTGGGCCGCCCGCTGCTCTGCATCCTCGCGGAGGCCGACGACGCGGCGTACCTGCACAGCGACCTCGAACAACTGCTCGAAAAAACCGACGGCCTGCTGCTCTTCCCGCCGAGCAGCCAGAAACCCTACGATCACGAACACATCGCCGATCCGGCCCCGCTGATCCGCCGGGCCGACGTGCTGCAGCAATGCAGCAACGACTTCGCGGGTGTCGTGGTGACGAGCGTCGAGGCGTTGTTCGAGCAGGTGCCGCCGCCGAGCACCGTGCAGCACGAGACGCTGGTCATCGCCGTCGGCGAAGAGATTGCGCCGCAGACGCTCATCGAACGGCTGGCAGGGCAGGGCTTCGAGCGCGTCGAGTTCGTCGAGCAGCCGGGCGAGGTGGCCTGGCGCGGCGGCATCCTCGACGTCTATCCGTTCGTGGGCGATTATCCGATTCGCATCGAGTTTTTTGGGGATGAAATCGACTCGATCCGCGAGTTCGATGCGCGGACGCAGCGCTCCATCAGCCGCCTGACGACGGCGCGCATCGTGCCGAACCTGGAGCGCCCATCCGATGCAAGCGAAGGCTACGGATCGCTCTTCGAGTATCTCCCCGAAACCACCCTCGTGGCGACGTTCGACGCCGCCCGCCTGGCCGAGCACGCCGACACGCTCTTCAAACACGCCGGAGACCTCTACGAGCACGCAAAAACCGCCCATCCCGACGAATCCTACCCGGATCCATCAACCCGCTACCTCGACGGCGACGCGCTGACGACGGCGATGCTGGCCTTCCCGCGCCTGCTCTTCGGCGTCTTTACAGATAATGTAGAGACGTTACATGTAACGTCTCTACCGCTGGACGCTCGGCCACAGCCGCCGTTCCACGGCAACATCGAACGATTGCGCCGGCAGATCGCCGAAAACGCGCAGCGGCACGTCGAGACGTTCATCCTGTGCGACAGCCGGGGGCAGGAGGCGCGGCTCTACGATTTGCTCGAAGATCACATCGAACAAAAACAACTCAAGCTGCTCGTCGAGTCGTTGCACGAGGGGTTTGAGATGCCAGAGTTGGGGCTGGCCGTTTATACCGATCACCAGATCTTCAACCGCTATCACCGGCCTTCGACGCGGAAGCGGCGGAAGCAGGGCGGGCTGAGTTTGCGCGAGTTGAAAAACCTCCGCCCCGGCGATTTCGTCGTCCACATCGATTACGGCATCGGCAAGTTTGCCGGGTTGCAGAAGATCACGGTGCGCGAGAAGCAGCAGGAGGCCGTGCGCCTGCATTATGCGGGCGAGGACGTGCTTTACGTCAACGTCAACGCGCTGTATAAGCTGCACAAATACACGGGTAAGGAAGGGCATCAGCCACGCCTGACGAAGCTCGGCTCCGGGCAGTGGGAGCGCACGAAGGCGCGCACCAAGAAGCGTGTCAAAGACATCGCCCGCGATCTGATTTTGTTGTATGCGCGGCGAAAATCGTCGAAAGGCTACGCGTTTGCGAAGGATTCGGTGTGGCAGCGGGAGATGGAGGCGTCGTTCGAATTCGAAGACACGCCCGACCAGGCCACCGCCGCCGAAGCCATCAAAGGCGACATGGAAACCGCCGTGCCGATGGACCGGCTCGTCTGCGGCGACGTGGGCTTCGGCAAGACGGAGGTGGCGGTCCGCGCGGCGTTCAAGGCGGCGCAGGAGGGCAAGCAGGTGGCCATCCTCGTGCCGACGACCGTGCTGGCCCGGCAGCATTTCGAGACGTTCAAAAAACGCCTGGATCGATTTCCGATTCGGATCGAGATGCTCTCGCGCTTCCGCACGGCGGCAGAGTTGAAGAAGATCGTCAAAGATCTGGAAGCCGGGAAGGTGGACATCGCCGTGGGCACGCACCGGCTGGTGTCGAAAGACGTGAAATTCAAAGAACTCGGCCTGTTGATCATCGACGAAGAGCAGCGGTTCGGGGTGGGCGTCAAAGAGAAGCTCCGGCAGATGCGCGTCAACGTCGATACGCTGACGCTGACGGCCACGCCCATCCCCCGGACGCTTCAATTTTCGCTGATGGGCGCGCGCGATCTGTCGATCATCAGCACGCCGCCGCCCAACCGCCAGCCCATCCTCACCGAGATCCACTCGTTCGACAAAGATCTGATTCGCGATGCGATTATCTACGAAATCAGCCGGGGTGGGCAGGTTTTCTTCATCCACAACCGCGTCCAATCCATCGAGGAATTCTCGGCGATGCTGCGCGAACTGGTGCCGGACGTCCGCATTCAGATCGCCCACGGCCAGATGAAGCCGGCGCGGCTCGAACGGGTGATGATGGGTTTCATCGATAAGAAATTCGACGTGCTCGTTTCTACGAGCATCATCGAAAACGGGCTCGACATTTCGAACGCCAACACCATCATCATCCACCACGCGCAGCGGTTCGGGCTGTCCGAGTTGCATCAGTTGCGCGGGCGCGTGGGCCGGTCGGACCGGAAGGCGTTTTGCTACCTGCTCGTGCCGTCGATCCACACGCTCACGCGCGAGGCGCGGCAGCGGCTGCAAGCCGTCGAAGAGTTCAGCGACCTCGGCAGCGGCTTTCAGATTGCCATGCGGGATCTCGACATTCGCGGCGCGGGCAACCTCCTGGGCGGCGAGCAGAGCGGCTTCATCGCCGAAGTGGGCTACGAGACCTATCACAAGATCCTCGACGAATCGGTGCAGGAGTTGCGCTACGAGGAGTTCCACGACCTCTTCAAAGACGCCCCGGCGCCCCGCCCCGACGAGACGACGGTGGACGTCGAAGAAGACGCCTTCATCCCCGAATTCTACCTCTCGAACCATCTCGAACGCCTCAGCCTCTACCGCCGCATCAGCGAAGCCCAGACCGCCGAAGCCCTCAACGAAGCCCGCGCCGAGATGAACGACCGCTTCGGCCCCGTCCCACGCGAGGTAGACAACCTGCTGCGCGCCGCCGAGATCAAGCTCCTCGGCCAA
Source organism: Rhodothermales bacterium (assembly GCA_028278205.1). Lineage (GTDB taxonomy): Bacteria > Bacteroidota > Rhodothermia > Rhodothermales > Bin80 > JANQES01. The sequence goes on along the minus strand of JANQES010000120.1, from coordinate 98,994 downwards.
TCGCTACGGCTGCCGAAGGTGCAGTTCAAAAACCGCCGCCTCTTCCTGGAGATGCCCTCGCAAGACACCGATCCGCATTTCTACGACCACGTCTTCTACCCGCTGCTCGAAAAGCTCAACGACCTCGACCAGCGCTACGTTCTCAAAGAATCCAAAAACAAGAAGAAACTCCGCGCCATCGTCCAGGACGTGCCTGATCTCGGCGATGCGCGGTCTGTTTTGCAAAAGCTGATGCTGGAAGAGAAGGCGGCGACGGTGTGAGGGTTGGCGAAAACCCTCTCAACTTGCCGGTCCAGGGCGCTCTGCGCCCGATCCTTGGCGTTTTGGAACGCAGAGCGTTCCGGTTCTGCATTCCCACGCAGGAGCGTGGGAACGAGTTAGTAAGGAGGGGCGATCAGGTCAACAACGCAGCGATAGCCGCAATCAACGCCGCAACCGCCGTGATCAAGGTAGCCATCACCTCAGCGCGCCGATATGGGTCCGGTTTGTTGTTCGACGGGCCTTTCTTCACTACTTTGTTCATGGCGATGCACCATTTGACCGTGAGAGCATTCGTCAACCGAGGTCCGGCATTGTGGCGATGTCGGACCTCTTTTTCGTTATCTGGTGATCGACCTTTTCCAAACGAGAAAAGGCCGACACCTGAAGCTTCATTGCCTCAAGTGTCGGCCCCTCTGCGCTCCCTTGGGGATGCGCCTATGGCTTTATAAACAATTTCTCTCCCCTTGTCAAATCGCCATCCTCTCTTACGTTGTACTATGTACAAATCGGGATAGCACATAGTGCCAATCTATTTTTTCTTCACCGAATCTTGATAGCTGCCCGACTTTCACTACGGCTAAATCCGCCCCCTCTCTCCCATTCCCCCTTTCTCCCTCTCATTTCTCAGCCACCGCCTCCGCCTGATGAAGCCGCGCCAACGCCAGCGCCTCCTCGCGGACGTGTTCGCGGAGAGCGGCGGGCTCCAGCACCTGCGCCTGCGTCCCGAAACGCAGCAACCAACGTGCCACGTACTTCAGGTTTTCGAAATAGAAGGTCACGTCGACGGCGTTGTCGTGCTGCCGTTCTTCTTCGATTTCGGCGGGGATGCTGGGGCGCGCCCAGCGGTAGATCTGCGCGGCGAAACGGACGATGATGCGCACGTTTTGCGGGTTTTCGCCCCGTTCTTTGAGGTGTTCTTCGAGGTCGAAGCCTTCGGGCGGCGTAAACCGCTCGGTCAGAACGAACATCGAGCGGATGTTGTCGAGCAGGAAGTTGCGGATGTCGTCGCGGAGGTGGTCGTAGGCGATGAGGTTCCAGTGATCGGTATAATAAACGAGGCCGAGCGGATCGACTTTGCGCTTGGTCAGTTCGTCGCGGCTTTGCGTGTAGTATTGCATGATGACCGAGCGACGCTGCGCCACGGCTTCGCTCAGATCATACCAGCTTCCCTCGCTTTCATCGACCACATGGCGCTCGTGCAGCCAGTACGGATCGAGCACGGTGCGCTCGTTAAGCTGGTCGATGTAATCGCGGATCTGATTCGGCAGCACTGAGCGGATCTTGAGTGCCACCTCATCGGCCTCTTTCCGGAGCGAGGCGTCCGATTGAAGCTTCATAAACTCGGCCCCGACGAGCAGCGTGGCCGCCTGCCGCGCCGAGAGCATCAACGGCGGGAGTTGATAGCCTTCGAGGATTTCGTAGCCGCCCTGGTCGGCGTAGGTCAGCGGCACGCCCGATTCGCTGAGCGCCCGCAGATCCCGAAAGATCGTCCGCCGGCTGACCCCGAAGTGTTCGGCGAGGTCGCGGGAGGTCATGCTAGGCCGGTTCTGCAAGAGCAGAATGAGAGCGAAGAGACGCTCGGTACGATTCAGCGTGCGCTCGCGGTTGCTCATAAATTTTTTTAACAAGTTAAAAAAATTTAGTGGGGTAGACACCCTATGTGAGAATAGTGTGTCTATCGATAAGAAACGCAAGAATTACGCTTTGAGCAAGCCTGATTGGGTTCATTCATCGTCAAATAGTTTGACGATGAGCTTTTCGGCGAAATAGGGCTGCGAGAAGAGTGATTCGAGCGGTGTCGTCTCGATCTGAACGGTGGGATAGGCGCGGCGCAGGGCGTCGATTTCATCGGCCAGGTCGCCGCCTTTGAGGCAGATCAGGCCGGGGCGCCACGTTTTTTCATCTTTTTGAAACGATGCATCCGGGCTTCGCGCGTGCATGTGCCAGCGCCAGAGGTCGCGCAGCGGCGCGGTGGCGCGGGAGACGGAGAAATGCGCCGCGCCCGGCCAGTCTTCGGCGCGACCGTGCCACGGATGCAGATTCGCCAGCCCCAGCCGCCGCCCCATCGCCCGCACCGCCTCGATCTTCTTTCCCACCGCATCGACGGCGTGAATTTCAACGTTGGGAAAGGCGATGGCGAGCGGAATCGCAGGCAAACCCCCGCCCGTACCCCAATCGACGACCGTGCAGCCGTCAGGAAAGCGCCGATGCGCCAGCGCGAGGCAGTGCATCACGTGGCGCTCGGTAAAAACCGCCTCCGTCTCGCGCGAGATGAGGTTGAAACGCCGGTTGAAACGAAGCAACTGCTGCTCGAAAGCAGCGAGGTGCTCGCGTTGCGCGGCGGTGAGGGCAGTAAAGGGATTCCAGGGCATCGCGATCATTCAGGCCACAATTCGTCCCGGGCTTCGCGGAAAAACACGTTGAGCCCCTCAATATCTGATTTCACGTCCTCAACATCGACGTGTTTGGTCTCCAGCCGCTCCAATTCTTTCTGGATGAAATCGCTGATCGGTGGGATGCGCGGCCCGCGGCCTACTTCTTCGCCGGCTCGTTTGACGGCCAGCAAGTCCTCGATGGCTTTCCGCAACGGCGGCGACGTGACGAGCCGGTCTACGTTGGATTTGCGAAACAACTGAAGCGCCTTGCGCAAATCCCACCCCCCGATGTCGAGCGCGTCGTTGATGGGCCGTTCGATGACATCCCGCTTGCGCTCGACGTCGATAGACAGGTACCAGTTGCGCGGATGGGCGTAGAGAAAGCGAACGTCGTAATCGCTGTCTTTCGACGGAAAGCCCCACGCCCGGCTGCCCGACTCGCACGCGTAAAAAACCCGCACGCCTTCCTCGGCTTCGATCTGCCGAAGCCGGTGTTCTACTTCTTCGCGAATGGCCTCCGCGATGACTGGCTTCTTCATAAATCCGGAAATGGCTGCGCGTAGACGCCGTTCTATTTGACGAGCACCACCCGCCGCACCGCGTTAAACGTCTCGCCCTCGACGCGGATCAGGTACAGCCCGCTGGCCCAGCGATGCCCGGTCACCGAAAAGACGTGGCGCTGCTGCGCCGCAAGGCGGCCTTCGTGCAACACCGCGACCCGGCGCCCCAGCACGTCGTAAACAGCGATCTGTACCTGTTGCGGGTGGTTCAGGTTCAGCGTAAAACGCGCTTCCGGGTTGAAGGGATTCGGATAAACTTCGGAGAGATGATAGGAGGCCGGGATCTCCGGGGCGTCTTCAACTGCGGTAGGAAGGGCGGCCAGATCGAGCCTCCATAGTTCGCGCCCCCCGACGCCGTCGTTGGCGGAAAAATAAAGGACGCCGTTGATTTCCTCGACATCATTAAAATAATACAGGCCGTTGGAGGCGCCCGGATTGAGGTCGGCGACGAGGGTTGTGCCTTCTTCGGTGCCGTCGCTGATCCACAATTCCAGGCCGTGGACCCCGTCATCCGCCGCCATCAAGAGAACATCGCCTGCCGGAGCCATCAGATCATGCACCCCCTGCTCCGGGCCGGGGTTGATATCTTTGACGAGGACGGTGCCCTCGCGTGTGCCATCGCTCTTCCACAACTCTTCGCCGTGCTCGCCGTCATCGGCGATGAAATAGATCACCCCGTTGACCAAAATGGGATCGTAAGGATTCGACGATCTGAAGCCCGGATTGATATCCTTGACGAGCTTTGTACTCGCCCTTGAGCCGTCGCTGCGCCAGAGTTCCACCCCCTCGCCGCCACCATCCGCGCTGAAAAACAGCCTGTCATCTTTGACGATCATATCTCCAGGCCCAATCTGATTGCCGAAGGACTCCGGTTCGACGTCAAACAGCAGGGCCGTTCCCGCCGTCGTGCCATCGCTTTTCCACAAAGATCGTCCAAACCGGCTCGTATACGCGCTGAAATACAGATTACCGTTCATGGATGCGAGATCTTGCGGGTGTGAGTCGTCGATTCCCGGATTGATATCCTTGACCAGGCGCGTGCCGTCGTCGGTGCCGTTGCTGACCCACAGTTCCTGCCCGTGCGCCTCGTCCCGGGCCCGGAAGTAGAGCAGGCCGTCGATCGCCACAAACTCGCCGTACGTGGGAAAGGCGGCTCTCGACCCTTCGTAGATATCTTTGATGAGCCGGGTGCCTTCGGGCGTGCCGTCGCTCATCCACAACTCGCGTCCGTGCGTTTCGGTAGCGGGTAAAAAAACGAGTTGATCGCCGAAGGCAAACAGGCTATGGATGTTTGCCACATCGCTGAAATCCATCACCTCAACCGTCCCCGCTTCGGTGCCGTCGCTGCGCCACAGGGCTCGCTTCGTGTGAAAAAAGAGCACGTCGCCGACGACGGTCAAATCGAGGGGGAAGCGGGCGCCGAAGTCTTTGAAGAGGCGGGTGCCTGCCGGCGTGCCGTCGCTTTTCCAAAGCGCGCGTCCGTGAATGTCATCATTGGCCATGAAAAAAAGCGCCCCGTCGAAGCCGGCGAACTCCTGGGGAGACGACGAGAGCGTGCCGCCCTGATAGATATTTTTGACCAGATGCGTGCCGTCGGGCGTGCCGTCGCTCGTCCAGAGTTCGACGCCGTGCAGATAATCGCCTGCGCCGAAATAGAGCCTGCCGTCCACCCCGATGATCGAACTTGGCTCGGAATCAGCGGCGCCTTCGTTGATATCGACGACGCGTTCGGCGCCCTCGGGCGTGCCGTCGCTGCGCCAGAGTTCGCTGCCAGAGACGCCGTCATCGGCCTCAAAATAGAGGAGGCCGTCGATGTCCGTCATCTCGTTAGGCCACGCGCTGGCCGCGCCGGGGAAGATGTCGATCACGAAGGTGCCCGCCGGTGTGCCGTCGCTGCGCCAGAGTTCACCCCCGTGTTCGTCATCGTAGGCACTGAAGTAGAGGAGGCCGCCCGAGACCGTCATGTATGACGGATGGGACGATTCCGGGCCGGGGCGAATGTCTTTGATGAGCACGGTGCCCTCGGCGGTGCCGTCGCTCTTCCAGAGTTCGTTGCCCAGGCCCTCGCCGTATGCGGTGAAATAAACGAAGCCGTCGAGATAGGTTAAGTCGTACGGCTCCGAAGACGCCGGGCCGGGGAAGATGTCTTTGACGAGCCACGCCTGCTCGGCCGTGCTGTCGCTCACCCACAGTTCGCTGCCGTGTTGCTCGTCGTATCCTGCAAAAAAAAGCCGTTTTCCATCCGAGACAGGCCGACCGAACGGCATGACGCCGGGGATGGCGAAGGTGCCCTCCGGCGTGCCGTCGCTGCGCCAGAGCCCATCGTTGCCACCGTCTTGATACAACTCGAAATAGAGCAGGTCGTTGAAAACCGTGAGTTGCTGAGGCCCGGCATTGCCCGGTCGAAACGCCTTAATCGCCGTCGTCCCCTCGACGGTGCCGTCGCTTTTCCACAACTGCCGAAAGATTCCGTTGCGCTCATTCGATATAAAAAAGAGCAGGCCGTCGTAGGCCGTGAGGGCGCGAATCTGGCCACTGGGAAGAAATTCGACGAGTTTCGTGGTTCCCGCCTCGGTCCCATCGCTGCGCCACAACTCGTATCCACGGTGACGTTCCCCTACGACAAAGAAAAGCAGGCCTTCGACGTTGATGAGTGATTGCGGAAAAGCGCTCGTCTCGCCGGGGCGGAGGTCTTTGACGATTTCGGTGCCTGCCGGCGTGCCGTCGCTTTTCCAAAGCTCGCGCCCGTGCGTGCTGTCTTCGGCGGAGAAGAAAAGCGTCCCGTCGATGTAGACCAGCCCCGCCGGATTGGAGCCTCTATCGACCAGATTGATATCTTTAACCAGTTCTTGCGCCCGACCAGGCATCGCCAGCATCGCGCCCAGGAGCACGCAGAACACAAAAGCGGTTTTCAGTTGCGAGTATGCCTTTGGCTGTGAGAGGGCAAGAGGGAGAAAGGGGGAGAGGGAGAAAAAGCTCTTTGATCCCCCTTTCACCCTCTCTCCCTTTCCCCCTCTCCACCTTGAGTGCTTACAGCCAACTGAAAAACGCTCTATAAGTCGTCTCATCATAACCGCACTCCGTGATACGTCGCTCTCCTTTGATACACCATGACGCCGCGCCTCGCGTAAGGCGGGATTCGTCCTATTTGACGAGCACCACCCGCCGCACTGCCTTAAACGTCTCGCCCACGACGCGGATCAGGTACAACCCGCTGGCCCAGCGATGCCCGGCTACCGTAAAGCCGTGGCGCTGCTGCGCGGCGAGGCGGCCTTCGTGCAACACCGCGACTTCGCGCCCCAGCACGTCGTAAACGGCGATTTGCACCTGTTGCGCTCGATCCAGAGCCAGCGTAAAACGGGCTTCCGGGTTGAAGGGGTTCGGGTAGACGTCGGACAGATGATAGGAGGCGGTGATCTGCGGGGGACCTTCAACCGTCGTGGGAAGCGCGGCCAGATCGAGCTTCCAGAGCTCGCTGCCTCGTTCGCCGTCGATGCCGGAAAAATAGACGAAATCGTCGATTTCTTGGATTTCGAACCCATATCCCAGGCCACCGGACACGCCCGGATTGAGATCGGCGACGAGGTAGGTGCCCTCGGCGGTGCCGTCGCTTAACCATAATTCCTGGCCGTGGATACCGTCGTCGGCTGCCATCAGCAAGACATCGCCGCCTTTTCCGAGCAGATTAAGAACGCTACGATCCGGACCGGGCCTGATATCTTTGACCAGGACGGTGCCCTCTGCCGTACCGTCGCTCTTCCACAACTCTGCGCCATGCACCCCGTCATCAGCGGCGAAATAGATCACCCCATTGACCAAAACGAGATCGTGAGGCCGCGAATCGGAGTAACCCGGGTTGATATCCTTTAACATCGTCGTGCCTGCCGTTGAGCCGTCGCTGCGCCACAACTCCCACCCATGACGCCCGTCAACCGCCCTGAAATACAGCATATCATCTTTCACGATCATGGGTCCCGGTCCATCGATGTGGCCGCCGGGGCCCGGTTCGGTATCCTTCAGGAAAACCGTGCCGGCCTCGGTCCCATCACTTTTCCACAAGGACCATCCATGCTGTTCCGTCCTCGCACTGAAATACAGGTGATCTTTCATGACGGTGAGATTCTCCGGCGAGGACCACCAGCTTCCCGGACTGATATCCTTAACCATCCCCGTGCCCTCGACGGTGCCGTCGCTGCGCCAGAGTTCCACCCCATGCACGCCATCGTTGGCGCCGAAGTAGAGCACGCCGTTGAGCACCGCGAAACCGTCAAAATTGGGGAAGGAGCTGTCCGGCCCCGGCGTGATATCTTTGAAAAGGTGGGTGCCTTCGGGCGTGCCGTCGCTTTTCCACAATTCGAGGCCATACATTGGGGTGTAGGCGACGAAAAAGATGGCGCCGTTAAACGGGATCAGTTCAGCGATCCGCGAGTCGTCGCCGAAGTCTATCACCGCAACCGTGCCCTCTACTTCGCCATCGCTACGCCATAAGGCTCGCTGTGAGTGAAAGAAGAGCACATCATCCAGCACGATCAAATCCAGCACGCTCCGTTCGCCGACGTCTTTGACGAGCCGGGTGCCCTCGGGCGTGCCGTCGCTTTTCCAGAGTGCGCGTCCGTGGATGCCGTCGTCGCCCTGAAAAAAAAGCGATCCGTTGAAATCGACGAAGTACCGGGGAGACGACGAGAGCGTGCCGCCCTGAACAATATTTTTGACCAGATGCGTGCCGTCGGGCGTGCCGTCGCTCGTCCAGAGTTCGTAGCCGTGTAGCTGATCGCCGGCGCTGAGGAAAAGCCTGCCGTCCGCCGGGGTGATCCAACGCGGTCTGGAATCGCCGACGCCTTCATGGATATCGACGACGAGTTCGGTGCCTGCCGGGGTGCCGTTGCTGCGCCAGAGTTCGCGGCCATAAACGCCGTCATCGGCCTCAAAATACAGGATGCCGTCGATGTCTCTTTTTGCTTGAGGCCGCGCGCTGTCTGCGCCGGGGCGGATTTCCAGCATGAACGTGCCCTCGGCGGTACCGTCGCTGCGCCAGAGTTCGCGCCCGTGTTCGTCGACGTGCGCGCTAAAGTAGAGGTAGCCTCCGGAAGAGACCAGATCCCACGGATGCGACGAATCCGGGCCGGGGTTAAGATCTTTGACCATCACGGTGCCCTCGGCGGTGCCGTCGCTGCGCCAGAGTTCGCGGCCCTTTTCCTCGTCGTGCGCGGTGAAATACACGAAGCCGTCGTGATAGGCTAACTCGAAGGGCTCTGACGAGTACGAGCCGGGGAAGATGTCTTTGACGAGCCGCATCCCCTCGGCGGTGCCGTCGGTCGTCCACAACTCCTGGCCGTGTTCATCGTCATATCCCTGAAAATAAAGTTTCTCTCCATCCGAGGCGTACACGTAGATCGGCATCGCACCGGGGATGGGAAAGGTGCCGCCAGGCGTGCCGTCGCTACGCCAGAGCCGGTGGCCCAGATCGTGTTCATACAATCGAAAATAGAGCAGGTCGTTAAAGAGAATGAGTTGATAGTCCGAAGAACCACCCGGTCGAAACGCCTTGATCGCCGTCGTCCCCTCGACCGTGCCGTCACTTTTCCACAACCGGCGATCAAGTCCGTTGTCTTCTTCCGATATAAAAAAGAGCAGGCCGTTGTAGACCGTGAGGGTGTGTATCCTGCTTTTTAAAGAAAATTCGAGGAGTTGTATCGTGCCGGCCTCGGTCCCATCGGTGCGCCATAACTCGTGCCGGCCATATTCCTCGCCCCCCACAAAAAAGAGGATGCCTTCGACATTGGTAAGCGACGCCGGATACCCGCCTGCGCTGCCGGGGACCATATCTTTGAGCAGAACCGTGCCTTCGGCGGTGCCGTCGCTTTTCCAAAGCTCACGCCCGTGCAAGCTGTCTTCGGCGGCAAAGAAAAGCGTCCCATCGACGTAGATCAGATTCCACGGCGTGGAGCCTCCATCGACCTGATTGATATCTTTAACCAGTTCTTGCGCCCGGCCGGGCACCGCCAGCATCGCCCCCAGAAACAACCAGAATCCCAGTAATCGACCCATGATAACCGCGCTCCATGATACGTCGCCATGCTATGATACACCATGGCGAGCGGGCCGTCATGAAGCACAGGTCACCTTTTACCTATGACTTCCACCCTATTTTTCTTTTGCGCCAGCAAAAGAAAATGTTTCACGTGAAACATCGCGCTTCGGGCCGTTTCCGTTCTTTTTCAGCAATACCATCAGCACCGAAATATCGGCGGGGCTCACGCCGCTGATGCGCGAAGCCTGCCCCAGGGTTTCGGGCTGAATCTTGGCGAGCTTCTCGCGCGCCTCCATCGTGATGTTGCTCAGGCCGGGGTAATCGAAGCCGGGCGGGATGGCCCACGTCTCCAACTGCGCCATCTTGCGCACCATCTCCTCCTGCCGCTCGACGTACCCGGCATACTTGAGTTCGATCTCGACGAGCCGCTCGACCGGCTCCAGGCCCGGCGCGGGGGTGACGAGGTCGCCGGTCAATCCAGCGTGCTCCAGCAGGGCCGCCAGGTCTACTTCTGGGCGAAGAGCCAGCTTCACGATACGCTCGGATTGGGTGATCGGCGCGGTGCCGGCACGTTCCAGATAATTGTTGATTTTATCCGGCTTAATGCTCGTATTTTCAAGCATTTGTCGGGTCTTACCGATGGCGGTTTTCTTTGCCAGCATCCGCTCGTAGCGCGCCTGCGTGGCGAGGCCGAGGCGGTGGCCGAGTTCGGTCAGGCGGAGGTCGGCGTTGTCCTGGCGCAGCAGGATGCGGTGCTCGGCGCGCGAGGTGAACATGCGGTAGGGCTCCTCGGTGCCCTTGGCCACGAGGTCGTCGATGAGCACGCCGATGTAGGCCTGCGAGCGCGGCAAGACAATCGGCTCGGCCTCGCGAAGCTGCTGCACTGCGTTGATGCCGGCCATGAGCCCCTGCGCCGCCGCCTCTTCGTAGCCCGTCGTGCCGTTGATCTGCCCGGCGAAGAAAAGCCCGCGCACGCGCTTGGTCTCCAGCGAATACCGCACCTGATACGGCGGGAAGTAATCATACTCGATGGCATAGCCGGGCCGCAGCATGTGGACGCGCTCCATCCCCGGAATCTTGCGCAACGCCTCGAACTGCACCGCTTCGGGCAAGCTCGTCGAGAAGCCGTTGACGTAGACTTCGAAGGTCCGGCGGCCTTCGGGTTCGAGGAAAATCTGATGCCGGTCTTTCTCGGCGAAGCGATCAATCTTGTCCTCGATAGACGGGCAATAGCGCGGCCCGCGCCCCTGGATGCGCCCGGCGAACATGGGGCTGTGGTCGAAGCCGGTGCGCAGGACGGCGTGTACGTCGGGCGAGGTGTAGGTGAGCCAGCAACTGAGTTGATCGCCCGTCAACGCGTCGGTCATGTAAGAAAACGGGCTGACCTCGGCATCGCCGGGCTGCTCCGTTAGCGCGTCGTAGTCGAGCGTGCGGCCATCGACGCGGGGCGGCGTGCCGGTCTTGAGACGCCCGCTCTCGAAACCCAGTCGATGCAGACAGCCGGTCAGGCCGGTCGAGGCACGCTCGCCCATGCGCCCGCCGCCGAAGTTTTTTTCGCCGACGTGGATGACGCCGTTCATGAACGTGCCGCTGGTCAGGATCACACAGCGCGCCTTGAACGTCCGGCCAAGCTGCGTCGTCACGCCGGTCACCTGGCCGTCTTCGACGAGCACATCGCTGACCATGTCGGCCCGCATGAAGAGGTTGGGGATCGATTCGAGTTCTTCGCGGACGGCGGTGGCGTACTCCTGGCGGTCGCACTGCGCGCGCGGCCCCCAGACCGCCGGCCCCTTGCGCCGGTTGAGCATCCGAAACTGAATGCCCGCCCGATCCGTGACGCGCCCCATCAGCCCGCCGAGCGCGTCGATCTCGCGCACGATGTGCCCCTTGCCGATGCCGCCGATAGCCGGATTGCACGACATCTTGCCGATAGCCTCCAGGCTCATCGTCACCAGCAGCGCCCGCGCGCCCATCCGGGCCGCCGCCGCCGCCGCCTCTGCCCCGGCATGCCCGCCACCGACGACGATGACGTCATATGTGAAATAAAATGACTGCGTCATTTTAATGGGCGCAGCAAGCTGCGCGTTCTTTTAGACTTCGATGTGCTTCGGGAAGTCGGGCACCAACGCTGAGGACTTTAACGTGGTTTCCGGATTAAAGAAATGCAGCGCGCCCTTTTCGTCACAGATCCAGACTTCCTCGGCTCCGGCTTCGAAATACAGACATTTTTTCAATTCGATCTCGCCTTTGGCGTTTCGGGGCGAAAGAATCTCCACGCAGATTTCCGGGGCCGTTGAGGCGTCAAACTCATCTTTCACCTGCTCCCAACGATCTGATGAGAACCAAGCTACATCAGCCACCTTCGTGCCCTCACTGGTCTTGATAGCAGCCTCCGTGATGATTGTGCCGCGTTCCTGAAGGAGCCGTGAAAGGAGTTGGCCGATTTTAAACTGAAAGGCCCCGTGCTTCAGCCGCGTCGGACTCATGACGATTTGCCCCCATGCATTCGTTTCGATCTTGTACGGCAGATCCTCCAGATTCGGATCGGCGCATACTTCTTCCCAGGTCAGCCCTACCTGCGTTGTCTGCTCGATTGCCTCTGCCATGGCACACTCTCTGTTTAGCTCATTTGCATTGATTCAACCGTCTCCTCTTAGCCTTTGATTTTATAATCAGTTGATCGGAACGTTCCTGCATGTATGACACTGTTTCAGAACAGACCCTTTAGGAAAATGGCCGAAGGTCATTTTCCTATGCAAAACCGCGAGAATATTTGGTCGAGCACGTCCTCGTTGGTGATTTCGCCGGTGATAGCGCCGAGTTCGTGGAGCGCGGCGCGGAGGTCGAGGGTGAAGAGGTCGCCTGTGAGACCGGTGTCGAGGGCGTGGCGGGCGGCGCGGACGGCGCGGAGGGCTTCGCGGAGGTGTTGACGGTGGCGCTGGTTAGTGACGACGTGCGAGGCGTCGGTGCCGGCGAGGCCGGCGGCGACGGTGTCGAGGAGGAGGCGCACGAGGGTGTCGAGTTCGCCGGTGTCGCGCTGGCCGCGCTCGGCGGAGAGATCGACGAAAGGCAGGCCGTTGAGGGAAGCTGCGGCGGGCTGCTCGACCAGATCGCGCTTGTTTCCGATGAGAATGATGGGCAGATTATCCTGATCCGTAACATCCTGCAAAAATTGAACTTCTGCTTCGTCTAATCCCGCTGCGAGATCGTAGACGTAGAGCAGCACATCAGCGCGGTCGATGGAATGGTGAGCGCGGCGGACGCCCTCGGCTTCGATGGCGTCGGAGGTCTCGCGTAGGCCGGCGGTATCGACGAAGCGGAAGAGCAGGCCGTCGATCTCGGCGTCGGCTTCGATGGCGTCGCGGGTGGTGCCGGGGATGTGGCTGACGATGGCCCGGTCGCGCCCGACGAGCGCGTTGAGCAGGGTCGATTTGCCGGCGTTGGGCCGTCCGCCGATGACCACGCGGACGCCGTCGCGCACGAGTTCGCCCACACGATACGAAGCCAGCAGACCGGCCAGCAGGTCATCGGCGTGCGCCAGCAGCGCTTCGAGCCGCGCCCGATCTGCGAATTCGACGTCCTCGTCCGTAAAATCGATTTCGAGTTCGACGAAGGCGCAGAGTTCGAGCAGTTCGTCGCGGAGGCGGCCCAGCACGTCGGAATAGCGGCCCTGAAGATGCGACAACGACACGCGATGCGACAACGACGACGAGGCATGGATCAACTCGGCCACGGCTTCGGCCTGGGCCAGATCCATCTTGCCGTTGAGAAAAGCCCGTTGCGTGAACTCGCCGGGTTCGGCCAGGCGCGCGCCGTGATGGATCAGACTTTCGAGAATCAACGCCGGGGCAAAATCGCCGCCGTGGCACGAGATCTCGACGATGTCTTCGCCCGTGGCCGAGCGCGGCGCGCGAAAGACCGTCGCCACCACGTGGTCGATCTCCGCGCCGTCTTTGGCCAGCACATAGCCCACGTGCGCCGTGTGCGAATCGACCACCCGGAGATCACGCCCGCGAAAACAAGCCGCCGCTACCGAGACAGCCTCGGGGCCGGAAAGCCGGACGATGGCGAGCGCCGCCCGCCCGCGCGCCGTGGCAATCGCGGCGATGGTATCGCTCCCTGCGGTCGCTGTCATTGGCTCACGTTGTTCGCTGTCATTTGGCTCGCTGTCGCTCGCCGTCATTTGTCGTCATTTGTCGTCATTGATTGAACTCGACAATGAATGACGCACGCGTAGCGTGCCAATGACGTGAGCGAAGCGAACAAATGACCACGAATGACGTGAGCGAAGCGAACCTACCGTCTTGCGCCCTTTCTCGACGTCCTCGGTGCAGCTTTCTTTCGCTGGCCGCCTTTCTTCGAGCCGCCGCCTTTCTTTTGGCGACCGTTTTTCGAGACGGCGGCGCCCTTCGCGCCTTTGGCGGGTTTCTTACCGCCTTTGCCACCAGCTTCGGCCAACTCTTTCTCTTTTTCAATCTGCCTATTGATCCACTTTTGCTGGACGGCGGTGACGACGTTGTAGCACAAATAATAGAGACTCAGACCCGACGGCAAGCTGTTGAAAATCACAAAGATAAAGATGGGCATGACGTACATAAAAATCTTCGTCTGCATCCCCCCCGCGCTCGGCATCGATTGGATGCGCATCTGGATGATCATCGACAGGCCCATCAGCACCGTAAAGCCCGCCACGAAATCGCCGTAGAAGGGAATTTCGAAGGGCAGATGCAGGATGGCGTCGGGGGCTGAGAGGTCGTTGGCCCACAAAAAGCCCTGCTGGCGAATCTCGATGGATTGCTGGAGGAACTGCCACAGCGCGATGATGATCGGGTACTGGAGGAACATCGGCAGGCAACTGCCCAGCGGGTTCGTTCCAGACTCCCGATACAGCTTCATCGTCGCTTCCTGCTGCTTCTGCGGGTTGTCCGGATACTTCTCCTTGATCTCTTGCATCTTCGGCTGCAACTCGCGCATCTTCGCCATACTGCGGTACGACGACTTGGTCAGCGGGTAGAGCACAATCTTGATGATGAGGCCGAAGATGATGATGACCAGGCCGTAGTTGGCGATGAACTTGCTCAGCAGCGTAAAGGCCGGGATGAAGATGAACGTCGCCAGCGGGCGGGTCATCCACTCGAAGGCGTCCCAGCCGTAATCGACCATGTCGTAGAGGCCGGGGTATTTTTTAATTTTGTTGTATTCGAGCGGGCCGAGGTAGAGTTGATAGGTGTCGGCTTCGTCGGTGGGCCGGCCCATGAACAGGCTGGCGCGGAACGACGCGTCGAGATCGACCGCATCGAGATCGGCGGTGCGTTCGCCCAGGAGTTCGGCCTCGCGCGCCTTGGTGTCGGTCAGGACGACGGCGCCGAAATATTTGGTCTTGACGCCAATCCACGAGATGTCCCCGCGCAGCGTCTTGTCCTCTTCCTCTTCACTCAAAAGCGTGATGCCGTCCACCTCATCGCCACTGCGGGCGTAGGCGCCGATCTTGGAGGATTCCTCTTTGCGGTTCTGGGGATCCTCGCTGAACGGCACGGCCCCGTTCCAGACCATCTCGTAGCCTTCGTCGGTCTGAAAACTCACGACGTTTTCCTGCGCGACGCTCAGCCCGATCTCATAGTCGCCGGGGGTAAACGTGTAGGTCTGGCGGATCGTCCCCTGGCCGAGTGCCTTTTCGAACGAGAGCGTGACGGGCTCATCGGTCACTTCAATCCGATCGCCGCTGAAGCTGGATTCAAAGAAAAAGGTGCGGGTATCGACGACGTGGCTGACCGGGGTCGTAAAGACGAGGCCCAGGGCGCCACCCGCCGTCGTATCGACGATCTGGATGGGCGTTTCTTGATCGAATTGATAATATTCCTTCAGCAGAAACGAGACGAGCGTGCCGCCTTTGGTCGAGAAGCGCGCCTCGTAGATATCCGTATCAACCGTGATGAACCGTTCTTCGCCCTCCTGCGCCCCGGCAATCGTCGAGTCTATCGTAGCGGAGGTGGCGGCCTGCGGCGGCGCCGTCAGGGGCACGACTTCCGGCGTAGCGGACGGCTCGGCCACCTGCACGGTATCGACCGGCGCGGCATCCTCGGTGGTGGGCGGCTGCGGCTGTGGCAGGAAATACATCCACACAAAGAGGATGAGCACGATAAGTATTGTCGCAATGACGACGTTACGATCCACGGTCGATCCTCCTCATAGAGATAAGCCCAGATCCTTGATCTGATAGATGTTAAGGGCAAGCGCGAAGAAGGGGGTACGGAAGGAGGGCAGGGCAGTTCCACATACACTGAAGATTCACTGGAAAAGCTCGGCTGCGCCTCGCGTCATTCGCTCCCTGCGGTCGCTGTCATTTGCCTTCGGCGTCATTTGTTCGCTGCGCTCACGTCAAGTGCGCCTGCGGCGCGTCATTTATTGTCAAGCTCGATCCATGACAATGAATGACGCGAAGCAAATGACAGCGAGCCTCAGCGAGCCACCTGCCCGGCCAGGCGTTCTAAAGCCTGCGGCAAGTCGCGTGGGATGCAGGCCGTCGCCGTTTCGGGGCGTCCCCGGAAGAGCACCATCACCGTGAGCGTCTCGGGCCGATGCGCAAAAAGGTCTACCAGCGTGTGTTGATGCACCCGATAGACCTCGCGCAAGAGCCGCCGGATGCGGTTGCGCACGACGGCGGTGCGGACGCGGCCCGGTGCAAAGCCTACCTGTACCGGGACGTCGTAGCCGGTCTGCGCGCGCGGCACGGCCCGGTAGAGCAAGCGCACACACCCAAGCGCCACCGTGCCCACGTCGTCCCGGTTACGGTCGAAGAGGGAACGAATCAGGCGGCGCCGTTTGAGCCGGGCAGCGCGCGGAAACGTCAAAGCGCGCCCGGTCTGCGAGGCGGCCCTGTTGCGCGCACCAGGCATGGAGAGAGGGGCCTATTTACCGAGATACCGGTCGCTGACGGAGAGACTCTTGCGGCCTTTTTTGCGCCGGCGTGCCAGGAGCTTACGCCCGTTCTTCGAGCGCATGCGCTCGCGAAAGCCGTGCTTGTTTCTGCGCTTGCGGCGGCTGGGTTGATACGTTCGTTTCATCGGTCGCTTCTATAGCTAAAGGATCTTCCTGCGTGCGAGCGGGCTTTAACGACGAGAGCCCCGTTGGGTTGCCGCCGCCCTCGAAATCTCTGCAAAGCAGAGAATTAAGAAGGTACGAAAAGCCGGCGGGAAAACCATGAAGCGCCTTGACTTTCACAAAAAACCAGTGTAGAATGATTTTCTCCCTGCGGGAATAGCTCAGTTGGTAGAGCATCAGCTTCCCAAGCTGAGGGTCGCGGGTTCGAATCCCGTTTCCCGCTCCATTTAAAACTTGAAGGCCCGTGTACGGGCCTTCAAGTTTTAAGGGCGGTTAGCTCAGTTGGTTTAGAGCGCCTGCCTTACAAGCAGGAGGTCACTGGTTCGAATCCAGTACCGCCCACTTTAGGAAAACGTCTCAGCAATAACCGCTTTCGGTGATTCTGAGGCGTTTTTTTATTTTATTGACGAGGCAATCCCTCCCACCAGAACATCGGATCGATGACCAGGAAGACGCTCCTCACCTTCGCTGCCCTGCTGCTCGTGGTGGGCTCGCTCTACGCCCACGACATGTTCCTCAAGCTCAGCACCTACTTTCTTGCCCCCCACACCGAGACGTCCATCGCGCTCTACAACGGCACCTTCGACAAGAGCGAAAACGTCATCACCCGTGACCGCATGCTCGACGTGAGCATGGTCGGCCCCGGCGATTCGGTGATCCATCCCGATACCGCCGATTGGTGGGAAAAAGACAATATTACGTGGCTGGATTTTAAGACGGGCGACGCCGGGACCTATGTGCTGGGCGTCTCCACCGCCTCGCGCATCATCGATCTCTCGGCGAAGGACTTCAACAATTATCTCTCGCACGACGGCGTGCTGGACGTGCTGGCAGCCCGCAAAAAGGACGGCACGCTCGACGAGGACGCCAGCGAGCGCTATTCCAAACACGTCAAGGCCATCTATCAGGTGGGCGACAAGCGGACCGCCACCTACCAGCATCGCCTCGGCTATCCCATCGAAATCGTGCCGCTCCAGAACCCGTACGACCTCGGCGTGGGCGACACGTTTGAGGCGCTCGTGCTCAGAGATGGCGAGCCGGTCGTTAATCAACTGGTCTACGCGAGCCACGCAGGCTTTCACGGCCACAGCGAAGACGGCAGCCACGCCGAAGCCGTCAAGACACGCACCGACCGCGAGGGCGTGGCGCGCTTCGAGTTGATGACCGCCGGGCAATGGTACGTCCGCCTCATCCACATGGTCGAGAGCGACGAAAAAGGCGTCGATTACGAATCGAACTGGGCCACGGTCACGTTTGAGATACGGTGATGAATTTTGACGTTTGATCTCGGTATTCGGATATCCTTATCCTGAAGGCCGAAGACCGTCCACGGATTTCCCGGTCAAAATTCATAATGTTGGGTTTTGCCCGTAATCGTTATGAATTTTGACACGCCACCGTGGATCAAGACGCGGCGTGTTGGCCTGGCGCAAGCCTTCCCGAATGCGATGGTCAAAATTCATCCCCCCACCCGGCGGCCTTTCCACGAGACGCGGCCCGTCCAGTGGTTGAAGGCCGAGTCGAGTTGCAAGAGCGGGCTCAGGAGAAACGACAACGGCGTCAGCAGCGACACCCAGAGTGGAAATCCGGCCAGGCGGTCTGTGGCGGTTTTGAGGATGTAGGTCGATAGCAAAAACCAGGGCGAGAACAGGGGCGAGAGCAGGTAGGTAAAGAAAAAAAGGACGAAGAGCAGGACGAACGAGACCGGCTGCCCGCCCAGGATGAGATAGGCATTCTTGCGAAAGCCGCGCCACGCATCGACGTGGTCGCGGTACATGTAGACGGCCAGCTCGCGCGTGACGTCGCAGAGGTACGGCGTGAGGCCCTGCGTTTTGAAATACCGCCCGAGTTGTACGTCTTCGAGCACTTCGTTTTTGACCTGGAGGAACGGATCGAGGCGCCGGTAGTGTCCGGCGTCGATCATCCAGAACTGGCCGTTGAGTGCGCCGAGCGAACGCGCCCGGAAGCGCCGCACCAGCGGCCACGGCAGGCCCGTCAGCAAGGCGTTGGGCACGAGGCTGACGAGCACCTTGCCGCCACCGCGCAGCCGCGTCATCCCCGTCAGGACGGCGTCGTCCGGCAAGGTCAGGTAGCGTTCAATGATGCGTCGCAGGGCGCCGGGATCGAGCAACTCGGAGTCGGCATCGAGGAAGAAGTAAAGACGACCCCGGGCGTGCTTCGTCACCTGATAGAGCGCGTGGACTTTGCCGATCCAGCCGGGCGGCGGCGGCCCCTCGCTCTGGACGCCCCGGATGCGCGCGTCCGCCGTCTCCTGAATCACCGCCCACGTCTCGTCTTCCGATTCGTCGTCGTAAAGAATAACCTCGAAGGCAGGGTAGTCCTGGGCTTTGAGCGAGGGAAGCAGGCGTCGCAAATTTTCCGCTTCATTACGCGCCGGGATAAGAATCGACACCAGCGGATAGTCCGACGGCGTAGCCTGCCGCCGGGTGCGCCGCAGATAAAAGAGGTTGCCGAGGAGCGTCAGGAAAAGCACCGCGTGGACGATTGCGAGGAAGATCACCATGTAGAAAATGGGCAAATGAGGTAAATAGGCAAATGGCAAATGGGCAAATGGCAACTAAGTTCTTTGACTGATCCAATTCTTCTTACTTTCTCCGGCCTGCTTATCTTTGATGGGAAGCATTCATCAAATCGTATCGGCCACTATGACGGCTTCGGCTTTCTGGGGGATTGTCTTCGGCGTAGCGTTCGTCGTGCAGATGGGCTACTGGCTGCTTTTGTACGCTGGATTTCGGCGGGCGCAGCGGGGGGATGCAAAAGTGTCCGAAGCGTCGCTGCCGCCGATGTCGGTGATCGTGCCGGTGCGCAACGAAGCGGCCAACCTGCCGGCGTTGCTGGCCGCGCTCACCCGGCAGACCCATCCCCACTACGAAGTCGTCCTGGTCGATGACGACTCGGAAGATGCCACGCCTGAGATCATCCAATCGTGGCAGCAGACCCATCCCACCCTGCGGCTCCTTCACGTCGATCATCCCAAAGAACCGCGCAAAAAAAACGCGCTGACGCAGGGCATCGACGCGGCCCGACACGAATTGCTGGCCTTCACCGACGCCGATTGCGCGCCGCCGCCGGGCTGGCTCGCGAGCTTGGCGCAGCAGCACGCCGGGGCGCAGCAGGAGACACTGCTCATCGGCTACAGCCCGTTTCGGAAGGCGCCGGGGCTGCTCAACCGGCTGGCGCGCTACGAGACGTTCGTGACGGGGTTTCTGACGGCGGCCACGGTGGGGCTGGGCCGGCCCTACATGGCCGTCGGGCGCAGCATCAGCTATCCGCGGTCGGTGTTTCGGCGCATCGGCGGTTTTGCCCATTCGCTCCACTCGATGAGCGGCGACGACGACCTGCTGGTTCAGGAGGTGAACCGCCGCCGCGCCGCCGTCGTCAATCATCTCTTCGACGCCCGCTCATTCGTGCCCAGCAACCCGCCCCCGACGTGGCGCCGGTGGCTTCACCAGAAACGACGGCATCTTTCGGCGGGGCGGTTCTACGACCGGGGCACGCAGGCGCACCTCGGACTTTTCCACGCCACGAGCATCGCGCTCTGGGCAGCGCCGTTCGGGTTGGGCTGGTGGGGCCTGGGCCTGCTGGCGGCGAAACTCGCCGTGCAAACCGCCCTGCTCAGCCGGGCCGCCGCCGCCCTCGACGAACGCGACCTGCTGCCGGTGCAACCTTTCCTCGAACTGCTTTATGCGGCCTACAATCTGGTGCTGGCCCCCCTCGGCCTGGCACGAATGCCGAAGCGTTGGTAATTTTGGATTTTGGATTGGGAAGATTCCGATCCCCGTTTAACAATCGAAGAAGCCGCGCCGGTTGAGACGGGCGCGGCTTCCTCGATTATTGATTGAGGGGTGGGCATAAATGAGTCATCCGCCAGAGGTTGTATGTTGAAGAGTGTCCAAGCTGTTCAACCCAACCCCCAGCGATGACTCATGCCCGAGAGTATACAACCGCTCTACCTGTGGCTGCAACAGTGCTGCCACCAGCAAGACAGCAAACCCAAACGGGGACGACCGCTCGTACATGGACACGTCCCTATGTTGTTGTTCTTTATCACGATGGCCCTCAAACGCATCCATGCCTTCAAGACCATGGCTGACTACGCAAAGGTCCATTACCGACGCTTTGGCTTCCAGGCTCCGCCTTCTCGCAAGACCCTCCGGCGGCGCTTTCTGGCCTTGCCCGCCTTCCTACAGCGCTTCATGCCCAGCTTGGCCCAGGAAGCGATCCTGCTCGACGAGCGCTTCTTGTTTCGGACGGCCTTTGCCGATAAATCGATCTTTCGCGCACTCGGCGGGCTCTGGCACAAGAAGCACAAATCGCAGGGCGTGGTTCCCCATGCCTCGATTGACACCGAGGCCAGTTGGGGCAAATCGCCCTATCACGGGTGGCGTTTTGGCTATGGCTTGCATGTCGTTGCCAACCGTTTTCGTTTTCCGGTGATGGCGACGGTGACGACCGCCAGTGCCAAAGACTATCATCAACTGCTGACGCTGCTAAGCCCGCTTGCAGCGGCGTGCCTGTTAGTGGTCGTCGATGCGGGGTATCGCAGCATCGCCGTGATTATGAGGGTATGGAAGCAGTTGAGAATCTTTGTCTTACTGCGTTCAGGTTTTGCCGAGAAGAGCGCCAACAAGGCGTGGTACAACCGGATGATTGCTTCGGTGTGGGCGGCCTTCGTCTACCGGTGGCGAAAGCCCTCGATAGAGCCTGTGTTTTCGATCATCAAAGAACTCTTTGCGCTTGAGCGGGAGCACCAACTGCCCTATCGAGGGTTGGTCAAAGTAGAGGCGTACTTGCTCTTGGCTACGGTCTCGTTGCAGGTGCTGATGGTCTTCAATTCGATTCATCAGCACCCCTTGCAGGCGACCAAGCCATTTCGGCTCGCTCTCGATTAATGCCCACCCCTCGATTATTGATTACAGATCGACAGGCAGCCAATCCAAAATCGGAAATCCAAAATCACACCGCCCCGGCACCGGCGCATGGGCCGATACCGGGGCGTGTCCTCTTCACGGTTTCCCCAACGAGTGTCTAGAAACACCGTCGTGCGCAGCGCGGGCTGCGCGCCTGGCTGGAGGCGGTCCTATTCGAGTTGTCCTTGCTGCTCAAGCGTGGCCCCACAGACGCCCGGCGGTGAGCACCTCTTCGATGGCGCCCAGCAACACGGGCCGCGAGAACGGCTTGTCTACGTATTCATTGAATCCGTTCGCCAGAAAATGCTCGCGATATTGCGGGCCGGCATAGGCGGTGCAGGCCACCGCCGGCGTGGCGGTATAGGCCGGCATCTGCCGCAGCAAGCCCAGCAGATCGACGCCGGTGCGGTCTTCGCCGAGGTTGATGTCGAGCAGGAACAGGTCGAAATGTTGCCGGGTGGCCGTCTCGATGGCGCCGTCGACGGTGTTGGCAAGTTCGACGTCGAAGCTTTTGCTCAAAAGGTGACGCAAGAGCATCTGGATGGGCGGGTTGTCCTCGACGATGAGGATGCGCGCCCGCGAGCCGTTGGTGTTCATGGCTAGTGGATACGGTTCTTTAAGGGCCCGGGGAAAGAAAGCACCGGCGGCGGCACCGAAAGCGACAAGGCAGGATCAGGCTGCCGGACGACGGCTCAAGGCCAACTCCAGCATCTCATGCAATTGACGCGGCTCGAACGGTTTGTCGATGTGCTCATCGAAGCCGTAGGAGAGAAAACGTTCGCGGTCGCCGCGCAGGGCGTAGGCGGTGCAGGAGACCGCCGGCGTGGCGCGGTAACTCGGCATCTGCCGCAGCGCCCAGAGTAGATCGACCCCCGTGCGCCCGGCGCCGAGGTTGATGTCGATCAGAAACAAATCGTAGGCGTGGCGCGCGGCCATGTTGAGCGCCTCATCGACTGTCACAGCCAGTTCGAGTTCGAACCACGGACGCAACAGATGGCGCAGCAACAACTGGATATGGGGATCATCCTCGACGACGAGGATCCGTGTTTTTGGGTCTTGAGTCGCCATGGTCTTCACCGTGTTCTCCATCACGTTTTCAAGGGGGGGCCGCTTTGGTAGACCGGGTAGAGGGCACCCGGAGGTGGCCGGCCGGGGTGGGCCTGCATGTCCCCCCGACCGGCGCGGTGCTGAGGCGCAAAGGCCTCAACATTCTATGTAAAGCGTGTTATTGCCCTGCCGGGCCTGGTTTCGAGGGTTGGAAGGAATCCTTCGCGGCGCGCAGCGAGACGGTCTGCTTCGAGGACGGTCTTATCCTTGCCGCTGGTCTTGAGGAGACTGCCCGGCATGCACTCGCACAGCGGGGCGGGGCGAAGCGTAGAAGAGAGGTAATCCTGAGACGAAGCCTGCTCGGCCTCCGGCGCCGGCGCGTCTTCGGACGACACGCCGCTGGGACAGCCGGCCAGCAAGCCGCTGCTGTAAAGCGCTGAGATGCTGTAGCGCAAAACGGCGTAACGCCGGCTTTGCGTGAAACGAAACATCCGCTTCAAGTTACTACCTCCTGCCGTTTACGAATTCGCCGCCCCGGAGCAGGGACGCGAAGGAACTACGCGGATCAACGCCGGGGCGAACGGTCGGTCGCCCCGGCATCGTCCGGCGGCAGCACCTAAGGCAAGAACGACACCAATTTTGCGCAGGCCGTCTCGGCAAAAGCCCGGCGCAGCGCCTCCCGGCGAAGGCGGCGTCGTCTTTCCATCGCCTCAAAATCTCTTGCACTGCCTCGCAGTCACACCGGCGCAAATCGCATCAAAAAGGGGAAGAAACAGCGTTCCGAGGGCATTCGTCCCCCCACGACCCTCTATTATTCTATCGAAAAAAAAGCCGCTATCGCCGGGCCGGACGAGGTCTTTTAGAAAGAATTATAAAGGTGAATCGGCCCCCTGAAAAAAAGAGTCCGGCTGGCACGAGGAGGATTTTTCGGATTACATCTTGTAATCTATCGAGGGAAAATAGGTAGTGTTCTTAACGAATCGTGACGGGCTATTTATATGTTGCCCAGATGTGTACAGCGCCGAAGGTGCCCGGGCCTTCGAAAGGGCCGGACACCGCTATCCAATTTCCAATCGACTCCTCTCGCTATTCGATATTATTGCGCAAACCGCCACTCCATGCGGCTGATGGCCCGGCGTTCGAGAAACACCATCAGCGTGCAAGGCTGCGGCGTCTCTTTCTCGTAGACCAGGAGCGTCGATTCGCGCCGGGTGGGCGGGCCGAGGGTGCTGACGACTTCGCTCTCGGCATAGCCCACGCGCAAGCCTTCGGGCGAGGTGTGCCGGGCATCGGTGAGCGCCAGCCGCGCCAGCCGCGACGGCGCAGCGCCTTCATGAAACACCACCTCCAGGCCATAATAGATCATCGTCCGCAGGGTGTCTTGCTGCGAGGCCGCCGTCCCGGCCATGGGTTCGGCTTTGACGCGGACGGGCGGGCCGAGCCGCGCGATGAGATCGTCGTAGCCGGGCGCCAGCGCGGTTTCAAGCGCTTCTTTGAGAAAAGCATTGACATCGGCAGTAGTAGCCTGCTGCGGCGCCGTCGTCTCCGTCGAGCCGCCACAGGCGCTCACGAGCAGCAGCACGCCGAGCACACCACACCACCGGAGCATAAAAAGACGCATCGGCATAGATCCGTCGAATCGGTCGAAAATCGGTACGCTCTGGCATGTTAGCGCTTTGGCAGGACAGGGGCAAGGCAGGTCTGGGGGATTTTAGATTGCGGATTTTGGATTTTGGATTGAATGCGCGTTTCCCTTCAATCATCAATCATCAGCCATCCGCTATCCGACCATCCCCGGCTCTTCGACTCTCCGGCTCTCCGACTCATAAAAAAGCGCCCCGGCGCCGATGATGGCCGGCGCCGGGGCGCGCTTGCTCCCCCCGCAATAAAATCGATGACCACGCGCAGCCGACCTACGCGGCGACGCTGTGCAGCGGCTCCGCCGAGAGGGAAAGCGCCGGCAGGCTGTGGCGCTCGGAGGGCACGGTCAGGGCTTCGGCCACAGCGCGGAGGAGGCCTTCGCGCGAAAAAGGCTTGCCTACATAGCCCAGGAACCCCTGCTTGATGAAGCGCTCGTGATCGCCGTGCATGGCATAGGCGGTGCAGGCGATGGCCGGGGTGGCGCGGTAGCGCGGCATCCGGCGCAAGGCATTCAGCACATCGACCCCGGTGGCGTCCTCCTGCAGGTTGATGTCGAGCAGGAACAGGTCGAAGCGTTGGTCCGAGGCCACGCGCAGGGCATCGGCGGCCGAGGCTACGAGCACGAGGTCGTAGCGAGACTGAAGGAGATAACTCAAAAGAATCTGGATGTGCGGATCATCCTCAACAGCCAGGATTCGGGCTTTTTCGTCTAGCGTCGCCATGGTTTTGGTTCGGTTGAACGGGGTTGTGCCGTCTGGAAGCGCAGCGCAGGAAGGTGGTAGGAAGTCGTTGTTGGTCAGGAGCCGGCAGCCCATTCGAGGGCGCGCAGCAAGAGGGTTTTGCCGTCGTCGCTGAGCAGGTTGACGTCGAAGTCGTTGTTGCCCCAGGGCAGATGCACGCGGCGCCCGGCAGCCACGCCGCCGCCGTGAAGTGCGCCGCCTGCTTCGATGACCAGCAGGGCTGCCCGATCGTTCGACGGAGGCGAAGCCAACACCTGCGCGCCGCCGGCCAGCGACCCCGTGGCCGTGTGCATCGGCGACGACGCGGTCAAGATCGCCAGCGATCCGGCGCCGAAGGGCTCGGTGATGTAGTGATCGCCGCCGCTGCCGCCGTCGTCATCGTCGTCGTTGCCGCCGCCACTGCCGATGTGAATGGAGGTGGCGGTGAAATCACCCTGGCCCGAAGAAATCCCGAAATCGTCGGAGAGCATCTTCTCTTCGTTGACCACGCCGATGGTCGCCTGCTTGAGCTTTGTATTGAGTTGCGACGAGTGTACTTCTTCAGAGACGTACGCGACGTCGGCGGAGGCCGTAGCGGCATCGAACGCGCTCTGCGGTGCGCTGGCGCTGATGAGCGTGACGTCGTAATCCCACGATTCGAAGAGCGCTTTCTTGGCGGCGTCCTGGCCGCTGAGCGCGTTGGCGTCGGGCACGACGAAGAGGACCCCTACCGATGAGTTCATCGGATTCACCCCCACCCAGACGCTCTGGTTCGTCGTGCCCGAAGGCGCACCGACGACGAACGACTCGGAGGCATCAAGCAGGGCTTGCCGCACCTGAGCCGGTGTAGCCGACGGGTTCTGCCCCAGATACAGCGCTGCCGCCCCCGAAACGTGCGCCGTCGCCATCGACGTGCCGGACATGAGAACCGCATCCGGATCGCCGGATCTCGGCGTCGGAGACAAGAAGGGCGAGGGCATGTTTCCGCCATCCGACGCATTCAACGAAACGACGTCTTCGCCGGGCGCCAGGATGTCTACCATCGATCCGTAGTTCGAAAACCACGCAAAGACGCCGCCCGTGTCGTAGGCGCCGACGGTGATGGCTTCTTCGACGTGCGCCGGGGTGACGTTCGAGGCATCCTGCCCGTGGTTGCCCGCAGCGACCACGTAGACCACCCCGGCAGCTATCGACGCCTGGATCGCTTCGTCCATCGCCGTGTACTCCGGGGTGCCCACGTCTTCGCCCAGGCTCAGGTTGACCACCATCGGCGTCGAAGGACTGGCGAGCTTCGCCGCTGTGATGTGTTCGACGGCGGCGATGACCATCGAGACGTCGCCGGTGCCGTCGTCGTTGAGCACCTTGAGGTTGTGGACGTTGGCGCCGGGCGCGATGCCGACGAGGCCGTCGGTGTCGTCGATGGCGGCGGCGATGCCGGCCACGTGGGTGCCGTGCCCGTCGCGGTCGTCCGGGTCGAGCGTCAGGGTGCTATCGCGGAAATCGAGGTTTTCGACGATGTCGATGTCGTCATTCGTGATGCCGGTGTCAAGCACGTAGAGTTCGGCGTTGACGCTGCCGTGGCCGTCGCCGCTGACGGCCCAGCTATCCATGCCGCCGATAGCGGCCACACTCCAGGGCACCTGCTGGCCGTTGGACCGCCCCGATGCACTCGACAGTGGCAAAACCACGTTGAAATCAGGCTCGTACCAGAGCACATCGGGATTGGCTGCCAGCGAGTCGAGAAATTCCTGGTAATCGTCCGCGCCGCTGAGATCTTCGATGGTAATGGCGAGGCCGTAGAGGACGTGGTTGTAATCGAACCGTCCGTTGAGCCGGAAGCGTCCGTTGAGCCGGAAGCGTTCGGTGAGGCGTTGCTTCTCGACGCCGCTCTGCACAGCGATGATCAGGCCGAGACCCTTCGCCGAGCCTGATTTGCCGGCCATCGGCTTCAAGGCCCGGTCTAATAGATGCGAATGGCGGAGCTTAGGCCCGGTCTGCTCGACGACGCGCGGCTTCACCGCGTCGTCCTCGGTGCCCATCACGGAGTCGATACACCCCGTCAAAAAGAGCGAAAGGATCAGCGTAGAGACCGCCATCGAACCGAACCACGCCGGATACGGACCGGGGGTGCGTCCGGAAACAGGGTCTCGTCTATGCAACCGGCTTAGCAGACGAAACGTCATGAGGATCCTCGGAGATCGTTTTCCCATTGGCTGGTGCTGACGATCCTCACGTCACGGGGCCTGCTTCACGGGTCAGCGTCTGCCATCGGGTGCAAAAACGACTCCAAGAACGCCTCAGAATCCGCCTAAACGGCTCGATAAGGGGCGTTTTGCCCGGTCTAAACCCTGCCGTTCCGTTTCATCGTGTCTGGATACGGGAGGCGAGATGCGGGATGCGAGATGCGGTACGATTATCCCATATCCCGTATCTCGTATCCCGTAACCCAGATCCACTATCCAGACATAATGAATCTGAAAGAATTGCGATAAGAAAATTAGCCCGAACCACCGGCGCCGTTCAGAGCCCGGTGCTGGCATGGCCTCGACTATTACAAATCGTAATAAGAGCAGGTAAAACCGGCATCATTCGCCCAGCGAAACCGACGCCAGGAGCCGCTTGAACGTGTGATGGACGCCGTTGAAGTAGGCATCGGGGTAGACCTTGAGCACGAGCGAGAGCACCTGCCCATCGGCCTGCGGCACACCCACCCAGAGCCCTTCGACGCGTTCGCCGGAGACCAGGTCGGTGGTGAAGCGCACGCGGGCGGCCACGTGGTCGGCGAGGCGGGTCTTGGGCATGATGCGCAGGTAATGCCGCGCCACGGCGTCGTCGCGCTCAACGTGTGCGATGCCCATGCGTTCGATCTGTGCCAGATCTGCCGAAGCCGCCGGCAGCAAGGCGATGGCAACGTGGGTGCCGGCCTCCACCCCGTCCGGCGCCAGCCGATAGGCCGCCTCATCCTGGTCAGATGCGCTGACCGTCCAGCCGGCGGGATAGGAAAAAGCAAAGGTCTCGGCCTGATACCGCTGCCAGCCATCCTTCTGGACGTCCAGCACCGGCGCGGGCTGCGCCATCGACCCCATCGAAGCCCAGATCACAAAGATCGCCAGGATGCCGAGACCCGCGCCGACGAGCATGCGACGCGTCACGGGAAAAGGAAGGCTCAGCGAGGCCTCCGGCTCGAAGGATTTTATAACCGTATCCGTTTTCATCAGAATAAGCGAAGGGTTGGGTGAAACGAACAGACTACCCCTCGCTTATTCGAGAATAATGCCAATCTCCCACTTGATCACAAAGGCTTAACAAAACCTCTTAAAAACGCCAGTATTTAATGATTTTCCCCTTTACGCAGCCGCCGTTGATGTCGTATAAAGCAACATCGAGCCGCGCCGCTGTGCTATTGTGCAACATCCTAAAACGAAAGGGAGAGAGGGAGAAAGGGTGAGTGGGAGAATTTGGTTTTTATCTCCCTTTCCCCCTTTCTCCCTTTCAATCACTCAGCCCCACTCAGGGCGAGGTCGATTCCAGGCCCAGCACCGAGAGGCCTTGTTCGAAGACGATGTCGCGGGGGATGC
Source organism: Rhodothermales bacterium (assembly GCA_028278205.1). Lineage (GTDB taxonomy): Bacteria > Bacteroidota > Rhodothermia > Rhodothermales > Bin80 > JANQES01. Next base: position 70,750 of record JANQES010000120.1, on the reverse strand, counting down.
CTTGCTCGCCCAGGCGGTCGAGGTCGACCTGGAGTTGATCGCCGAAGACCATGTATTGCCCGACGAACGCGTCCACGGCGTCATAGTCGCCGTCGCCTTGCAGGCGCAGGATGGTTTCGGAGAGATCGTTGGCGGCCTGCTGCATCGTGTCGAAATCGATGCGATAGGTGCCGGTGGCTTCGTCGCGGGTGAAGGCGCCCTTTTCCTTAAAATAATTGAACCGGATCAGGTTGGCCCGCCCGTGGGCGCTAGAGAGACCGAAGCGAATCGAACGGAAGATGCTGGTGAAGAACGTGACGTAATGATTCATCATGTCGCCGTCCCACTCGCCCTGTTCGCTGAGCGAAGTGACCATGTAGAGGCCCAGCACGTCGGCCTTGCCTTCTTCGAGCGACGAAGCGTGATTGCGCAGCGCTTCGCGGACGGTGCCCCGGCCCGTGATGGTGTTCTTGATGCCGAGGCCGTGCGCCACCTCATGGAACATCGTATTGCCGAAGAAAGCGTCGAAGGTGATGTGCTGGCGCTGGTCTTCGGCGATGAGCACCCCGGCGATGGGCAGCAGGATCTTGTCGAACTTGGCGCGCATGGCGTTTTTGAGTTGGAGGCGGCGGGTGCCTTTTTGCAGTTGCACCTCCTCGTCGTTGGGCAGGTTGATGGCGATGGTCTTCGAGCCGGCGTTGCAATCGCCCGCGTAGTAGATGGCGTCGTAGGCGCCGAGGTCCGAGTTGGCGCCGGGCGTCTCCTGCTTGTAGTCTTCGGGCACGGGCAGGCCGTCTTGCAGCGCCGGCAGCAGTTCGGCGTAGCGCGCCAGGCGCTGGCTCCATGCCTGATCTTTGATGAGCACGTAGGTCTCGGCAGCGGCTTTGGCGCCGAGGAGCTGATCCTCGTAGGTCTCGATGGGGCCGATGACCACATCGATGGTGTTGTCTTTCATGTCCATCCAGGCCAGGTCGCTGGGCTGGTAGTTGCCCGAAAGGAGCGCGTCGGCGCGGAGTTCGAGGTAGCGGCGCAGGCCCCCTTCGTCGGCCAGCGTGGCGGCCTGGCGGAGCCTGGCGGCAGCCGCCTGCATCTGCTCTTCGAAATACTCGTGATAGGGGATCGCAACGAGGTTGCCGTCGTCGTCGCGGCGAACCATCGTGTAGAGGCTCTTGAGTTCGGGGTTGGCCTCGGCAGCGGCTTCGAGTTCCTCCTCCGTGATGTCGGCGGGATAGAGGTTGGCGCCTTTGGGCTTCTCGCCGGCGCCGCCGATGAAGGGCGCGTTATCGTCGAGCCGATCCCACGGCCCGTAGTTGATCTCGGCAAAGCGTCGCAAGCCCGGATCGTCGATCGAGGCCATGAGCGCGTCTTTGTCGCCGTAGGCTTGCATCCAGAAGATCTCCTCCATCGCCTGCCCGGCCTCGATGAGCAGCGGGATCATCTGACGCTCGCGTTCGGTGAGCACGCTCAGATCGGCGTTGAGGGTAACGGAGGTGTACTTGGCGAGCAGCTCCTCGGCCTCCGCTGAGGCTTCTGCGTTCATGACATCGGCAGTTTCGTCGGGCATGGCATCGGGAGGGTCGCAGGCTGCGATAGCGAGCGCAAGCATCAGCGTCGCGCCTATCGTGAAGGTTTTCATCGGTACGAGTACGGGATGGTGGTCTTTGCCAAAGGGGATTGGGTCCTATGCAAACGCCGCCTTTGCAATCGGGTTCATGCGTAAAAGGTGAAACGTAAAACCGGGCATCGTATTTGACCCCCTGGCATGTGCATAAGCCCCCTTTCTTTGCCCCCACCCCGCGCGCCGAGCGAAGACAGCTTCACCCGGCGACTCAACTATTTGGAAATAAAACGCATACCCGGCAAGCCCCCACTCCGGCTGCCCCCGATTGGTCCGAACCGGCGTGATGCTGATGCGTCAAACTGGCTAGAATAATGAACACCAACCTGCCTTCATTCATGACACCCGCGCTCACCCGCTCATCGCGTTGCCTGCTCTTCCTGGGATTGATGCTGCTTTGCGCGCTCGGCCTGAGCCGCCCGGCCTCAGCACAAGACGCCGCCTCTTCATTCGATAGAGGACGCGCCGCCTTCGAGACGGGGGAATATACCGAGGCCCTGCTGCACCTGGAGCCCCTCTTCGAAGCCCGGCCAACCTTCCAACATCCCACCGAAGGCGCCGTAGCCTACTGGCTCGGACGCGCCTACACGATGCAAGACGATCACGAGCGTGCCCTCGAAACATGGCACGCAGGCCTGGAGGCGTTGACCGAAGCCGGAGCTTTCGACACGCGCCTCGCCGATGCCTACCTCAGCGCCGTCTTTGGGCAACGACGGCAGAACCTCTACGTCCGCGCCACGCAGGTCTATCTAACCCTGCTCGAACAAGCCGGCCAGACGCTCCCCCGGCAGGCGCACGCGATCGTCTACAAGCACGTGGCACAGATGGCGTTCTTACTGCCAGAGCCGGCGCAAGCGCAGATTATCGATAAAGAGACGTATTTAGGACACGGCGTGCTCGGCCTGAGGCCGGGCGCCGGGCCGTGGCTGCGGACGTGGTGGCACAGCCGGGATCCGCTGCCGGCCACCGCCTGGAACGAACGCATCGTCGAACATCTGGAACGCGTCGCCACGGCGGAAGAGCGCTACGCTTATGACTACAAGCCGGTGGGCTTCGACGACCGGGGCAAAGTCTATGTACGCCTGGGTCCGCCGACGCGCGTCGAACACATCGATAACGATTATCTGGAAAATCCGGGGCCGTTCTCGGAGACGAATCTCCGCCCCGACGCCACCATCATCCCCCGCAATGAATACTGGACGTACCTGCACCTGGGGCAGTATGCTCACTATCTGTTCATCGACCAGGAAGGGCGCTATCAGCTATCCCAAATCGCCGATCTGCTGCCGAAAAGTTTGCGCGGCGTCTTGGTGCCCACGGCATCCGGGAGCGGCCAGGAGCGGGCCTTTATGACCCTGATGATCATGCATGACTACTATCATACGTTATCGTTTCTCAATCCCGATTATGCCCGTAATTACTTCGCCCTCGATCAATACATAAATCTCTCGCAAGAAGCTGCCTTTGCCAGCGCCGCCGGAACGTCGCCGCGAGACACCGTCAACATGGGCCGCCCGAGCACACTCAACCTGACGCTGCTTCTGGAGCCGATGCCCGTGGCCGTCAGGCGCATGCTGATGGATAATGAACGGGCCGACCGCGCCTTGATGAAGCAACGCGAGAAGACGGTGCCGCGTGTGCACACGTTCACCGTCAGCCCCAGCCCGCTCCGCGTCGAAACACGCCTGGCGCGCTTCCTCGAACGCGACGGCACCACGCGCACGGAACTCTACTGGGCCGCGCCGCCGGATGCGCTCCAGCCCACGGCTACCGAACAAGCCCAACTCATCTTTCAAGGCCACGCCGCCACAGACCGCTACGTGCTCAGCCTGACCGCCGCGCAAAAAGGAGCGGACTATCAGATCCGAAAACGCACCCGCGAACGCCACGACCTCGAACCGTCTGAGACCGGCCCTGCGCAAGACCTCCCCGTCTACGCCATGGCCCTGCGCGGCGACACCGGCACCTACCACCTGGCCTTCCAATGGGATGAATACATGGTCGCCGAGAACCCGGACGATGCCGGCGGCAAACCCAAATTCGTCTACCTCAAAACCGGCACCCTCCAGGCCGATTCGCTCAAGGCCCTCGACGCCAACCCCGGCACGCTGGAGATGAGCGACCTCGCCCCCCTCTACGCCACCGCCGGCATCGACCTCGACGACACGGAAGCCCGGACGCCCTACCCCTTCGTTGCCATCACGCCCGAAACGCCGCTGGCGCTGTTTTTTGAGATCTATCACCTCACCTTCGACGCCGACGACCGGACGCGCTACACCGTCGAATACGGCGTCACCCGCCTCAAGAAGCGCGGCGCCCTCGCCTCCCTCCTGGGACGACGCGATGCGGAGACGATCCTGGCGACGACGCCTTACACCGGATCTTCGCGAACAGCCAGAGAGCACATCCTGCTCGATCTGAGCACCTTCAACGGCGAAGGCCCCCTCGCCGTCACCGTCCGCATCACCGACCAGAACACCGGCCAGACCATCGAACGCACGCTCGATTTTGAATTGAAAGAGCCGCGTTGATTGGTGGATTTGTTGCGAGCAGGTGCCCGGCATTGTCAAGGTGCCGGGCACCTGTTCATCTTCTTCAGGACGTCAATCTTCGAGGAGATTTTCTGCCTCCTCTAAATCTTTGAGTACCTGATCGAGATCTCGGGTGTCTCCTCTCGTCACTTGATGGTGAACGGTGCGAGCCAGATCATCCAAGGCTGGCATGGGGGGAATCCATATTTCTTTATCATCGTCTCGGATTAACAAGTTAATTTTTGACGTCTTGCCTGCTAAAACTCCTACCTTAGCTTCTTGAACCATCTTGCCAAAGAGATCACTGGGCGAGTCTGTCAGAAGAAAATTTCGGTTTTTGAATTTCGCAGAAAACCGAAGCCCTTCCAATAAAGAATTGCCACCCACCCAGGTAATTTGACCCTGTCTGGTCAGCTTGTTGAGCTTCAGCACAATTTCGAGTTGTTTTTCTCTTCGGTCTCCCATAGCTCACGGTTGCATTTTGGTGTCCGCGATATGGTTACTTATATCGTCGGCTTTTCAAAATTTGCGCTACTGCCGCATCGACGATTCGTAAGAGCGGGGCAGCGATTTGTCGGTCAGGATGACGAAATCGCCGAGGTTGCTGTGTTCTTCGGCGTCGAAGGTGGTGAAGTCGTCGGTGGCTTTGGTGACGATGATCAGGCGGCGCGTGCCGGGGCGGTAGATTTCGAGTTGGGCCGGCGTGCCGAGGCCCTCTTCGACGTGGAAGCTGCCGGTTACGTGAAACACGAGCGAGCCCGGATAATCGGCCAGGTGGATGTGGAGGGTGAAGGCCATGTTGGCGTCCCAGAAGGCCTGCGCGTCGAGCATGTAGCCGAGGCCGTGCATCGGAGAGGCCGGTTTTTCTTCGGCCTTCGGCATCGTGTGTTGGGCCGTCGTGTCGGCTTTTTGAGGGGTGTGGGTGATGGTCGTGTCGGCTCTGCGCGCCTCGTGGCTGGGCTTGTGAGACGGCGCCTCCGGGGTGGGCTCGGCCGTCGTATCGGCGGGCGGGGTGTCTTCTTTGGGCTCGTCTTTCGGGGCCATCATCTCGGCCATCAGCTTGTCCCACTTGGCCTTGTAGGCGGGCGAGGGGCCGGGGGTGGGCAACGGCGGCAACCAGCCCTTGGCCCACACCGAAAGATCCTCAAGCGAAGCCGGCCCCTTGCGCGAGACGCGGTTGGCGTACCGGCGCGGCGCGTTGGCCGCCAGCACCCGAAACCCGTGCGCCTTCATAAACTCGACCATCGGCCTGTAATCGGTCTTGTAATTCTGCCAGGGCCGGCTGCTGCGTAAGAAATGCGACTCGGTGATCAGATCGTCCAGGTATTCATCGAGGATGAGTTGCACGTCGCGCTCGAACATCTCCAGCGATAGCGCCAGGGGACGCGGCGCCATCTCATCGGACGCCATACGGGCGCGAGTCTGCGTAAGGAGTTCGGCCTGGAGGTAGTGCGCCACGGGATCGTCGTGTTGTTCGCCGAGGAAGACCACGTCCACGGCGGCTATCGCCTCGAACACGTCGTCGAGCGTGGCCCTTTGGCCGTCGACGCGGAAGATGCGATAGGCTTCGGCCAGCGTCGAGTCGGCCAGTGTCGAATCGGGCGTGGGCTGGGCCTGGACCGATGCGGCGAGCAGCAATGGCACGATCATCAGGAGGAAAACGCGAATCATGAAATGACTGATTTCGAGTGTTATAGTGTTCAAGTGTTTTAGTTTGTCGATGAATGAGTAACCAAAACACTCAAACACCATAACACTAAAACACCCAACGCTTCATCGCCTTCCGCCCCGCGAGCGGCCCCGGTTGCGCCCGCCACGCGATTTCTTTTTGCGCGGCTTCGCCTCGGCGGGCCGGCCTTCCGGCTCATCCGGCGGCTGGACGCGATGCATCCGCTCGTGATAGAGATCGTCGATGAGCATCGCCAGGAGTTCGGGCTCTTCCTGCGCCAGTTCCTCGACCATCGGGATGAAGCGTTGCCAGCGTTCGCGTTCGAGGTTGCTCTTGGCGCGGGTCATCTCTTCGAGCACGACCACCATGCGCTCGGCGACGCGAGCAGCCACTTCCTCCGGCTCCGGCAGATCGCGTTTGTCGAGTTCGAAGTCGTAACGCCGGGCGATGCTCAGGAGGCGGCGTTCGTCCTCGAAGGTTGCCAGCGTGATGGCCGTGCCGGCTTTGCCTGCCCGCGCCGTGCGCCCGGTCCGATGGATGTAATACTCCGGATCCTCGGGCACGTCGTACTGAAAAACGTGGCTGAGGTCGCTGATGTCGATGCCGCGGGCCGCCACGTCGGTGGCGATGAGAAATCGCAGCGCGCCCTGACGCAGACGATCCATGGCTTGCTCGCGCGCTTTCTGAACCAGATCGCCCGAAATCTCGGCCACGTCGTAGCCGTAGTTGCCCAGAAACTGCGCCAGATATTCGACCTCGCGTTTGGTGTTGGCGAAAACGATGGCTGCATCCGGATTTTCCATCTCGATCAACCGGATCAACGCCCGGTCCTTGTCCCGATCCACGCGGTAGTAGCGATGTTCGATGGATTCGACGCTGATCTGCCCGGCGCTCAGGCCCAGAAACGACGGCGCGCGGAGAAACTCCTGCCCCAACGACCGCACCTTGGGCGGCATCGTGGCGCTGAACATATAGGATTGCCGCTCCGAGGGCAGATACCGCTTGAGCGTCTGCATGGCCGGATAAAAGCCCATCGAGAGCATCTCGTCGGCTTCGTCGAGGATGAAAACGCTGAGCGTGCCGAGCGAGAACGTCCGGCGGTCGAGGTGATCGAGGATCCGTCCCGGCGTGCCGATGACGAGGTGGGCGCCAGCTTTGAGTTCGCGGTTCTGCGTCTGATACCGGACGCCGCCGTAGACGAGCGTCGCCCGCAAGGCCTCGGTTTCCGGCGCCCCCGATTTCATCCGCTCGAACTCGTCGAAGATCTGCCGGGCCAGCTCGCGGGTGGGTGTCAGGATCAGCGCCTGCGTCTCGTCGCGCGCGGGGTCGAGCACATCGAAAAGCGGCAGCAAAAACGCGCCCGTCTTGCCCGATCCGGTCCGCGATTGCACGATCAGGTCGCGCCCGTCGAGCATGTAGGGGATGGATTTCTTCTGGACCGGCATCAGATCCGGCCAGCCGGTGGCTTCGAAAGCCTGGCGCACCCGGCCCGTGAGCGTTTCAGGGGTGGCTTCGGGAAGTTTGGGATCCGGTTCGGGAAATTGACTCTTGGCCTGTTCGTCCCGCACGGCGCGCTGCGCCTTCGACGTTAAATCAATAACCTGGGTGTAGGGACTATCGTCTGGGTTGGACTCCATTGTGGGTGGGTTTTCCGTGATGAGCAGAAAGGCTCATACGCCCCATCGCTGGATGCGATCCTCATTTTTCTTTTTGATTGCGCGCAATCAAAAAGAAAAATCACATGGCTAGTCCGCCGTCGACGTGGAGGACGTGGCCGGTGATGTAGTCGGCGTGGGAGGAGGCCAGGAACAGCACGGCGCCGGCGATGTCCTGGGGTGTGGCCGGGCGTGCCAGCGGGATCGCGCCGAGCATGGCCTCGCGCGCCTTCTCGGCAATGGCCGCCGTCATATCGGTCTCGACGTAACCCGGCGCGACGACGTTGATCGTGATGCCTCGGCGTCCGAGTTCTTTGGCGAGACTCTTCGAAAAGCCGATGATGCCGGCTTTGGAAGCCGCGTAGTTGGTCTGCCCCGGATTGCCCGTGACCCCGACGACCGACGAGATGTTGACGATCTTGCCGCCGCGCTGCTTCATCATGGGCCGGTAGGCGGCTTTGGAAAAGTTGAAAACGCTCTTGAGATTGGTGTTGATGACGGCGTCCCAGTCGTCCTCGCTCATGCGCAGCATCAGGTTGTCGCGGGTGATGCCGGCGTTGTTGACGAGCACGTCGAGCCGTCCCCAGGCTTCGAGCACGCCGTCGATGGCTTCCTGGGCGGCCCCGGCATCGGCGGCATCGCCCTGAAAGACGAGCGCTTCGACGCCCTGCTCTTCGAGCCTGGCGCGCAACGCCTCGGCCTGGTCCGACGACGAGCGATACGTGAAGGCCACCCGCGCCCCGGCTTCAGCAAAAGCCTCGACGATGGCCCGCCCGATCCCCCGTGTGCCCCCGGTGACGAGGACGCTTTTCCCTGTGAAATCCATAATTTTTTCTGGCGAAAAAATTAAAAGGTTTACCCAACCGCCTCGGCCAGGCCGTGCAATTCGGCGGCTTTGCCGGCGGGGGTGGTTTCGAGGTCGCGGCCCAGGGTGCGGCGCACCAGGCCGGAGAGGACCTTGCCGGGGCCGACCTCCACGAAGCGCTGCGCCCCGTCGGCGTGCATGTTCTGGAGTGTTTGCGACCACATCACCGGCGCCATGAGTTGTTCGAGCAGGCGCTCGCGGATCTCCAGCGGTGTGGTCGTCGGCTCGCCGGTGACGTTGAGATAGACCGGGCAACGCGGCTCCTGAATATCGAGCTTGATCAGCGCCATGGCCAGGCCGTCGCGGGCATAATCCATCAACGGAGAATGAAACGCGCCGCTGACTTTGAGCGGCAGCGCCCGCCGCGCGCCGCGCTCTTTAGCCAGCGCGATGGCTTTGTAGACGGCCCGCACATCGCCGGAGATGACTACCTGGCCGGGCGCATTGAAGTTGGCCGGGTGGACGTAGTGGCTGCCCTCCGAGGCTTCGAGGCAGAGGTGTTCGACGTCTTCGTCGCCCATGCCCAGGATGGCGGCCATGGTGCCGGGCCGCTTCTCGCCGGCTTCGGCCATAAGCTGGCCGCGCAGCCGGACGATGCGCAGGCCGTCTTCGAAGCGAATGGCGCCGGCAGCCGCCAGCGCGCTGTATTCGCCGAGACTATGGCCGGCGGTCATGTCCGGCTCCAGGCCGTGTTCGGCCAGCACCGCCATCACGGCCATGCTGTGGACGTAGATGGCCGGCTGCGTCACGTCGGTTTGCGTGAGCGCTTCGGCCTCGGCGTCGGCATCGCCCCCTGCGCCGAACTTGAGCCGGGTCAGCGGGATGTCCAACAAGGCATCGGCGGCCTCGAAGCGGGCGCGGGCCTGCGGAAACGCCTCATACAGATCCCGCCCCATCCCCACGTACTGCGACCCCTGGCCGGGAAAGAGAAACGCTGTTTTCATTTTGGATTTTGGATTTTGGATTTTGGATTGGGTGTCCTTTGAGACAATTCCGCAATCCGAATTCCGAATTCCGCAATGAGAGATTATGCTTCCGTCGCCATTTCGGCTTCGGCTTCGGCGGCCACGTCGGCGCCGTCGTAGGCCCATTTGAGGTAGGTAGCGCCCCAGGTAAAGCCGCCGCCGAAAGCCGCCAGCACGAGGTTGTCGCCGCGATGGAGTTGGCGCTCCCAGTCGTGGAGGCACAGCGGAATCGTCGCGGCGGTGGTGTTGCCGTAGCGGCTGATGTTGAGCATCACCTTCTCCATGGTAATGCCCATACGACGCGCCGTAGCCCCGATGATACGCTCGTTGGCCTGATGCGGCACGAGGTAGCGGATGTCGTCGCCCGTGAGGCCGTTGCGCTGCATCACCTCAGCGGCAACGTCGGCCATACCCTGGACGGCCACCTTGAAGACCGTCCGGCCTTCCTGGTAGATATAATGCATCCGCTGATCGATCGTCTCGTGGGTCGGCGGGTTGAGGCTGCCGCCGCCGAGCATCCGCAAGGCCTCCCAGTTGTTGCCGTCGCACTTGAGCACCGAGTCGATGAGGCCGTAGCCGTCGGGGGCGGGTTCGAGCAAGACGGCAGCGGCGCCATCGCCAAAAAGCACGCACGTGTTGCGGTCGGTGTAATCGATGATGCTGCTCATCTTGTCGGCGCCGATGACCATCACCTTCTGGTGCTGGCCACTCTCGACGAAGCGGGCGCCCGTGTTCAAGGCAAACAGAAAGCCGCTGCACGCCGCCGAGATGTCGAAGCCCCACGCCCTCGTCGCGCCGATGCCGGCCTGAACAAGGCACGCCGTGGCGGGAAAAAGCATGTCTGGCGTGACCGTGGCGACGAGGATGACATCGATCTCTTCGGCGCCGATGCCGCGCTTGTCGAGCAACTCGTTGGCGGCTTTGATAGCCATGTACGAGGTCGCCTTATCGTTGTCCCAGAGGATGCGCCGTTCGCTGATGCCCGTGCGTGTTCGAATCCACTCGTCGTTGGTATCGACCATGCGTTCGAGGTCTTCGTTGGTCAGGCGATCTTCGGGCAGATAATGCCCGACGGCGGTGATGGCAGCTCGCGTCATAGTGGGGGCGGTTTGAGCTTTGTCAGAGTTGATTGAGAGAGATCTTATCGAGAGGGAGAACGGGTGAAAGGGAGATTTCTTCTCTCCGTTATGCGTAAATCCACCTGCTAAACCCTCATGTGCCGTTGAAGGCGTCGGCGATGGAACGGGTCAGGTTCAACGAAGCGGCGCGGGCCGCCGTCAGGATCAGGCGCTCGACGGCGCGGGCGCTGGAACTGCCGTGGCCGACGAAGACCGTGCCTTCGATGCCCAGCAGGGGCGAGCCGCCGCCGTAGTCTTCCGGGTTGAAGCGCCTTCGCAGGCTGCCCAGCACGTGCCAGACCGTCTGCTGATGCTCCGGCGCCAGGCCGAGATCCGCCATCTCCTGCTCGATCATCTTCGGCAAGGCCGTCATGATGCTCTCGCCGAGCTTGAGGATGACGTTGCCGACGAACCCGTCGCAGACGACCACATCGGCCCGATGGTGCATCACGTCGCGGCCTTCGACGTTTCCCACAAAATGCAGTTCCGGCCTTTGCTGCAACAACGCATAAGCGGCCTTGACCGCGTCATTGCCTTTGCCGGGCTCCTCGCCCACGTTGAGCAACCCGACGGCGGGCTGTTCGATCTTCAGCAGGTGTTGCGCATAGATGGCGCCCATCCGGGCAAACTGAAGCAGATGCTCCGGCTTGCAATCCATGTTCGACCCGGCGTCGAGCACCAGGCAGACGCCTTTGGTGGTCGGGTAATACGTCGGGAGCGAAGGCCGCGCCACGCCCGGCAGGCGCCCCAGGATGAACAGCGAGGCCGCCATCACCGCGCCGGTGTTGCCCGCGCTCAGGAAGGCGTCGGCCAGGCCCTGCTTGTGCGCGCCCAACCCCCGATGAATCGACGAATTTGGCTTGGCTTTGGCGGCGGCCACCGGCGCCTCGGCCATACCGATGACCTCCGGTGCGTCGATGATGGCGAGGGCCTCGTCTTCGGTGGCGCCTTGCGCGGCGAGGGCGGCGCGAAGCTCGGCTTCGGGTCCGAAAAGCAAGACACGCAGCGGCTCCGAGGCCTGCCGCACCGCGCGCACAGCACCCTCAACGACGACGGCGGGCGCATCGTCCCCCCCCATTGCATCTACGGCAACTCGTATAGCCATCTGCGAAGATTCGGGATTCCGAGTTTGACGGTCGTACCGTTGCGGATGCCCGGCGCTACCGGCCAGACACCCCCGCACCCGTTAAGGCCCATCAAGATACGACACCCGGTGTTAAGAAGAATTCCGGCCCGTTATTCCTAAGAACTAACGATGCACGCCCCGCTTCACGCGCCGGTGGCCCGCGTGAAGCAAGAACGTGCATGTGAAAATAGAAACCAGGCCGGTATGGGCTTAGAGCGATTCCTCTGCCTCGATGACCTGCCGCCCACGATAGTGGCCGCAACTGGGGCAGGCACGGTGCCGCAACTTCATGTTGCCGCAATTAGGACATTCCATCGTCTCGGGTTTGTCCAGGCTGCCGTAGTACTGGCTGCGGCGCTTGCGCGTGCGCGCTTTCGAATGTTTTCGCTTCGGGTTAGCCATAGCTCTTTCAGGATTGCGTGGTTCGCCGTTCGAACGTCACGACGATCAGTGTCACATCAGTCCGCGTCGTTGCCGGTCTGTAGCGACCGTAGCGCCTCCCAGCGCGGGTCGATGGCGGGCTCGCCGCCGGTGTCGGGGGCGCCGAAGATGGTCTCAATCTCGATGTCTTCGGCGCCCGGCGCCACCTTGCGCGCCGGCACGGCCAGCAGCACGGTGTCGCGCACGGCGTCGGTCAGGTCGAGCGTGCGGTCGGTGTCTTCGAGCACCCGCACCTCCTCGTAGGGCGCCTCGTCCTGCTCGCGCCGGGCAAACGACGGCGGGACGAAGAGAATCCGGTAGGTGCCGGCGATGGGCTGCTCGAAGCGCGCGAGCGTGCGGTCGCATTCGAGCGTGGCCGTGGCCGTGGCCTGGAGCGTCACCAGGATGCGGTCGTTAAAAAGGTCGAGCGTCGCCTCGACGTGGAGGTCTGCAAACTGATCCGGGTCGAGCCCGACGGCTTCGGCCTCCGGGTTCAACGCCAGGGCGTGTACCCCTTCGCCAAGGGGCGCCAGATCGATGCGCAGCATGGTCCGGTCGTTGGGTCGTCCGGCGGGCAGCGAGCCGCCTGCCGGGAGGGGGCCTGAGGGCCGTTGGATAAAAACAGGCCCAGACCAACGAACATAGGCCAGAGAGAGTTCCGCTGCAAGGCGCCGGCGCAAGGCCGGCTGTGAAAAAAATCGATGAAGCCGCCGGCCAAAACGGCCTTCCTGAGGAGGTATATAAGACTCATCTTAAATGTTGTGAAATCCTCTCTGATCTGCTTGACGTTGCCCGCCGGAATAGTTACCATAGGCAGGTAACATTAGGATAACACGGAACCGGCCCCCCATGCGTCTTTCGGCGCCCCGGTTCATACCCCGACCGAACATTCCTATTGAAGCTGGATGGGCCTGGCGCTTCGATAGGAAGCACCTGTGCGACGGTGCGCTCTGATGGGTCAAGACGCGTTTCGAAACGCACCGTCGCAGAGTTGCTTCAATTGTTGGCAACTTGTGGATAACTTGCAGTATTGCCAATGAGCAGGAGGTTCCGGTTGCACTTTCCTGATGGCGATGTGCATAAGCAAGGTCGTGCATCTCGTAAGCTCTTTCTTTTTAGTCATTTAGTGCCTGTTCATTTTTTGTTGAAAAGCTACGAGACGGCAGCGTTCTCACCCGACGCAGGCTGGCAATGGCCCCCCGGCGCCCGGGGCGATTGTTAATAACATCGTGCATAGCGCATCGATACGAGCGCTCTCTCCCCCGAGTGCGCTTTCTTTGTTATCTGTTTTGGAGCTTTCGAGGGAGCCGTCATGGCCGCCTAGCGTCCCATCGTCACCTTGTTTCACCATCCTCGCAGGCCTGGGTCTGTGAGTTATTGCGTATGTAGGATCAACTCATGGAGCAAACCCCGGAATCGGTCTGGAAAGCCTGTCTCGAAATCATCCGAGACAACATCACCCGGCAGAGTTTTAAAACATGGTTCGAACCCCTGAAAGCCGTTAGCCTTGAACCCGAAGGCGATCTGGTGAAGCTGACGGTGCAACTGCCCAGCCGGTTCTACTATGAATGGCTCGAAGAACATTATTTCGCGCTGCTGCGCAAGACGATCACCAAGGTCCTCGGACCCGAAGGACGGCTCTATTATAACATCGTGATCGAGAAAAAAGATGACGCCGCCAGCGACGACGAAGGCGCCTCGATGCACCTGCCGGCTCGCCAGCCTGCCAATGAACCGCCGCCGGTGATGCCGCAGGCCCCGGCCCCGCCCGGCAACACCCCCGCTGGCCCGTCGCCTGGAGGACCGCACCCGCCGGGCCGCCAACCCTCGCCCGTGGCCACGCCCTTCGGCGCCCCGCAACAACCGCTGCCCATCGCCAACCCGTTCGTCATTCCGGGCATCCAGAAAGCGCAGATCGACAGCCAGCTCAACGCCAGCTACACCTTCGAACGCTTCATCGAGGGCGACTGCAACCGCCTGGCCCGCAGCGCCTCGCTGGCCATCGCCCAACAACCCGGCACGACGAGCTTCAACCCCTTTCTGATCTACGGCGGCGTGGGCCTCGGCAAGACGCACCTCATCCAGGCCATCGGCAACTACGTCCAGCAAAACCGCAAGGTCGAGTCGGTGCTCTACGTTTCCAGCGAGCGCTTCACCAACGAGTTTGTCCAGGCCATCCAGCACAACCGCGCCAGCCAGTTCTCGCTGTTCTATCGCCAGATCGATCTGCTGGTCATCGACGACGTGCAGTTCTTCGGCGGCAAGGAAAAGACGCAGGAGGAATTCTTCCACATCTTCAACGCCCTTCATCAGAGCAGCAAACAAATTGTGCTCTCGGCAGACCGGCCGCCGCGCGAGATTCAAGGCATCGAAGAGCGGTTGCTCTCGCGCTTTCAGTGGGGCCTGACGGCGGATCTGCAACCGCCGGAGCTAGAGACACGCATCGCCATCCTGCGCCGCAAAGCCGACGACGACGGCATCCAGTTCCCGCCGGACGTCATCGAGTTCATCGCGCACAACATCAAGAGCAACATTCGCGAGTTGGAGGGCGCCCTGATCCGGCTGCTGGCGCACGCGACGCTGCACAAGCGGGAGGTGGATCTCGTGCTGGCTAAAGAGGTGCTCCGCGACATGGTCAAAGACACGCGGGTGAACCTGACGATCGAGGAGATCCAGCGCATCGTGTGCGAATATTTCGACATGCCGGAGGATCTGGTGCGGGCCAAGACGCGCAAACGCGAGGTGGTGCAGGCCCGCCAGGTGGCGATGTATTTTGCCAAGCAACTGACGCAGCATTCGCTCAAAACCATCGGCCTGCACTTCGGCGGACGCGATCACTCGACGGTGATCCACGCCAACCAGAGCGTCGAGAATCAGATCGAGACGAATCAGAAGTTTCGGGAGATGATCGACGAGATCCGCCACAAAATCGACCTGCGGAGCCGGTGAGGGGTCCTCACTTTGTTCGCGTCATTGATGGTCATTGGTTCGCTTCGCTCACGTCATTCATTGTCATTTATTGTCTTGGATCAACCTGGACAACGAATGACGCGCCGAAGGCGCAATTGACCGTGAGCAACGCGAACAAATGACGGCGACCACAGGGAGCCAAATGACGCGGAGCGAAGCGAAGCCCCACCCTCTGGATCCATAACCCTGCTTTGTCGTACCTTAAGGCCCGTCCATCGTTTTTATCTCCGGGAGATCCATGAAATTCACGACATCGAGCGCTACGCTCCGAGAAGCCCTCACCACCGCCGGCGGTGCGGTGCCCTCCAAAAGCACGCTGCCCATCCTCGAAAGCATCCTCTTCGAACGCGACGGCGACGCGCTGCGCCTGAGTGCGACGGACCTCGAAATCTCTATCGTCGAGAGGATCGCCGTGCAGTTCGAGAGCAACGGCTCGGCCAAAGGAAGCCGCGTGGCGGTGCCGGCCAAACGCCTGCTCGACACCCTCCGCGCCCTGCCCGACCTGCCCGTCGAGTTTGCCTCGGACGAAGACTTCGGCGTGACGCTGCGCACCGACCAGGGCATGTATAAGATGGTAGGCCACGACGGCGCCGACTATCCGGCCCTGCCCGAACTCGACGGTGGGCGCCGCATCGAGACCGAGGGCGCGCTGCTGCGCCGCGCTATCCACAAGACCAGCTTTGCCGTCAGCAAAGACGCCCTGCGACCGGCCATGATGGGCATCTACTTTCAGATCCAGCCGGAGCAGGGCCGCACCGTCGCCACCGACGGGCACCGCCTCGTCAAACTGACCATGGAGGCCATGACGAGCACCGAGCCCGTCAACTTCATCGTCCCTGAAAAAGCGATGACGCTGGCCGGACGCGTCGCCACCGACGAGCCGTGCGCCATCATCGTCGACGGCGGCCACGTCTGCTTCGAATTTACCAACTCGCGCGTGCTGGCCCGCCTCATCGACGAAGCCTACCCCAACTACGAAGCCGTCATCCCCGTCGAAAACGACCGGCGGCTGACGGTCAACCGGCTCTCGATGCTGGCTGCCGTCCAGCGCGTGGGCCTCTATTCGTCGAGCATGACCAACCAGATCCGCCTGAAGATCGACGGCAGCACGCTGGAAGTCTCGGCGGAAGACATCGAACGCTCCAGCGAAGCCCGCGAGACGGTCCAGTGCGAGTATGACAGCGACGAGCTGGTGATCGGCTTCAACGCGATCTATCTGACGGAGGTGCTTAAAAATCTCGACGCCGAGGAGGTAGTCTTCGAGTTTAGCTCGCCCAACCGGGCGGGTGTGGTCACGCCGCAGGAGCAGCAAGCCGGCGAAGAAATCATGATGCTCATCATGCCGGTGATGCTCAACACGTACGCCTGATTGTTGCAGCGGCGCGAAAAAATAATTCGGGGCTCCCCTACTTCAGCAGCGTCAAGAATCGCGTGTGGCTGAGGGCACCTGCCGTAAGCTTGCAGAGGTAGGTGCCGCTTGGCAATTCATCCGCTTCGAACTTCACTGTGTGCATGCCCGCCGCATAGGGTCCATCTACCAACACCTTTACCTCTCGGCCGAGCACGTCATAGACAGCGAGCCGGACTCGTACGGGCTCCGGTAGCATGAAGCGGATCGTGGTCTGCTCGCGGAAGGGGTTCGGGAAAGATCCCTCCAGCGTAGGCGCGCGCTTCGGCACCGGCTTGTCAGATACCCCCGTCTCGGTGGATCCGACAAGATACCGCGCCAATTGAAAGTCGTCGCCCGTTACAACAAGCTTTCCATCGTCCTGAAACATCATGTCCGTGGGCCCGTCTGAGCCGCCGTCGAAGTCGGTGAAGACTAGACCCGAAGCGCCGAAGGTCGTGTCGAAGCTGCCGTCTGGGTTGAACCGCGCCAGGAGGAAGTCAGACAGGCGTCTGGGTTGTCCCGGTTGATCGATGTAGGCAACGTCACCGGCTACCACGATCCGTCCGTCCTCTTGCAAAACCACGGCCCTGGCCGCCACACCGCCAATCGAGAAGCCCTCCTGCGTAACCGACGAGAAGTCGGTTAGGACCAGACCATCGGTGCCGAAGCTCGTGTCGAGGCTGCCGTCTGCGTTGAACCGCGCCAACGCGAAGCCGCGCCTGTTCCCAGAGTCGACCCGCCCCACGACGATCGCCTTGCCGTCGGGCTGCACGGTTATTACATCCACACTGTCGAAACCGTCGTCCGGAGCCGTGACCAGCCCTCCCTCTCCAAATGTAGGGTCGAGGCTGCCGTCTGCCGTGTAGCGAATCACCATCTCAGCAGACATCCCGCCCGTGAGCCGCGACGACTCGACCACCACGATCTTGCCGTCGTCTTGGAGCACCATGTCCTTGGAGAAATCGCTGTCGCCGGCCACGTCCGTCAGCACCACGCCAGCGTCGCCGAACGTCGTGTCGGGTCGGCCCTCAGCGTTATACCGGGCCAGCACGATGTCCAGATTGGTCGTGACTTCCCCAGCGACGGAACCCGCAATCAGGATGCGCTCGGCTTCATCGACCGCTACGCCAGCCAGAAGATGACAAGCAGCCTCGCCGATTCGGTCGGTGAAGTTGGCTGTGATGCGGCCCCCGTCGCCGAACGACGCGTCGAGCCGGCCCTCGGCGTCGTATCGAGCCAAGGCCCAGTCTGCGCATATCTCTCCCGTGGCCGTCCACCCGGCTGCAACGATCCGACCGTCCGGCTGGATCACCACGTCGACAGCGCCGTCGTGAGAGCCTGCAAAGTCCGTCAAGGCGAAGCCGTCCTGGCCGAACGCCGGATCCGGCGTACCCTCGAGGTCGAGGCGGACCAGGGCAAAGTCGTCGTCGAAGTTCAGTTTCCCGGCACGCCCCACAACGACGATCTTGCCGTCAGGCTGGGCTGCAACGGCAAAGGCATCGATCTGCGAAGCAGCCAGCGCGGGCTGCGGGGGAAACTCTACGACGACCTTTCCGCTGTCACCGAAGGCGGGGTCGAGCGCGCCGTCCTGGCCGAGCGCCACCGCCGGGGCCATCGTCAGGAGCATGAGCACCGCCATACTGAGCCTCTTTTTCAGAGACCGCATCGCCTGAGCATATGTACTGATTTTTTCCATGGACTTCAAGCGTTTAAAGCTCACAAGTCAAGCTGAAGTTCATCCTCTACGTGCCGGATGGGGCTGTAGTAGTTGATCTGTTCGTTACCCTGGAAGAGAACGCCGTAGAGGATGGCATCACCATTTCCTGGATCATAAAACACCATCGAACCACTGTCACCGCGTTCGAGATACATGCCTTCCACTTTATCTGCATCCAGGATGCGAAAGAGATGGTTCGTTTGGCTCTCCCGCGGCTCAACGCCCGTCGCCTTAACTTCTCCATAGGTCCAGCCCGACACGAACCCAATCTTATCGACGACATCGTTCTCTATAGCATAGTACACCACATCGCCACCAACGAGCCAATTGCTGGAGTTGGTAGTGGATATAGTCGTTGACCCTGGCTCGCCTGTTTTTTTGCCCGTAGTAGGGATGATGCGATCCATACGCCGGTTGCTGTTGCCGGAGATAGTAAACTTCACGAAAGCCGCGTCGCTGTACCGGCAGGCGAGGGTGGAAGGGATGTTCGGGCAGTTCGTGTCGCCGCTCTGGGCGCGGGTCAGGAAGGGCGGATCGACCAACTCTTCGCCCACCTTGTCGTTGGACGTTGAATTGCTTTTTTGATACCAGTTTTCTCCGTCCACCTGTCCCATGGTCTGTGTGCAGTGCGAAGCGGTAACAAAGCCGGCAACGTCCTGCGGCCCTCCGAAGGTGGTGTACCCGATTGTGCAGGCCCCAGTGTGGTTCTCTCGTTGTCCTCTGAGTCCTCCTGCTACCGGGCGCACCCGGTCGTCTAGCTCCAACATATCCTGCACGGGCTCAGCCTGATCGAAGAGGATCATATCGGCTGGAATGTCTAGACCTCCCAGACTTGCCTCAACCGCCGACCGTTCAGCCTCGGTTTCAAAGGCCACGGAAAGTCGATTATCCCCCTCGTCAAGAGATACAGAGACTACACCAAATCCCGTCGAAAAGTTCTTGAGCTTCTCATAATGCACGTTAAGCTCAAGCAGGTCATAGTCGGCCTGGTGAACGATCAGGGCACTGTTAAGCGCCGCCCGATCTTTTCGCGCGAGACTGGTCCGATATCTTCCACGAGCAGGGTCGGCCACGGTCATCTCGTCGAGGACCTTCATCGCAGCGGCCTGGTCGGAGGGATCTTTGAGAAAGATGTTAGGGCGTCCGGCCTCGTCCAGATAGACCCCACCGAAACCAGGGGCTACCTTCGCGATGTGAAGCATAAACTCGTCGTGCGTCTTGAACGGCCTGACGTAGTCCGCTTTAATTTCGCCCCGTTTCCCGAGCGCCTCTGCCGTCTCATCACCGGATCGCCCATTGGCTCCTGGTCCGGAAAACGTGTCACATCCCCAAAAGAGAATGAACAACAACGCCAAAAATCCATAGGTTTTGAATCTGTTCATCAAAGCTACCTCTTGGTGTATCTGGGCTCGTTGCCTGGGTTGTCAAAAAAAACGGTGGAGTAGGCACGTCCTTCGCCTCGGTAACGGTATGGAGTGTGTGCCGCACTGTGCATCGTCAACCGGAACCCCGCTTCGGGGCGCCTGAAACTACGTGAGAGCTATGAAGTACTGTCGAAGACGTTGCCTAGATTTCTTAAGGATTATTGACTCAGGTGGTTGACTCCCATGGTTGACTATCGTGGTATATGACACCTTCTTCTATTCCAACCTATTAGCTTCCCTCTGTATAGCGCTTCCGATAGGCCTGCATGGATAGGCTGGTCTCGCGCTTGAAGACCCGCGCGGCGACATCTTCCCTCACAAAGCCGACTCTGTAGCTGATCTCAGAGCAGGGCAGGTTCGTCGCCACGAGGTGCTGTTTGATGCGTTGGACTCGAGCCTGCATGATAAAGCGGCCAAGCGTAATTCCCTCGGCTCGCTTGAAATCTTTTCGGAGCGTCTCGTAGGAAAGCCCTAAGGGCTGCGCTATCTCTTGCGGCGTTCGGATGTGCTTGAGATGCGCCTCGATATAGCGCTTGACCTTTGCTGTGTCCGTCGGCATGGGTCCAGAGTCGAATGACGACGCTTCTGTACAACCAAAAACGGCCAAGCCCCGGCCTCGAACCCAATGAGAGACCATTACGACCGGAATATGCTCACGAAGAGCACAGCACCACTATACCTGTGATTGAATAGGACCTTTAGTTCAAGAGCCGTTCCAGGTCGTTGAGGAGGGCTTGGGCTTCTACGGCTTTCCAGCCGGAGCCGTTGATGACGGCGTGGAGGGCTGCCCGGGCGCCGTCAACGTTCTTCTGCGCCAGGCGGACCCTTGCCAGCAGGAAGTACGCATCAGAGCGCAGCGTCGAGGTTTCAGGTTCTTGTTCGACGACGCGTTGGAGCAGGTCGGCGGCTTCGCTGAGCGTGGCCGGGTCGTAGTGCGGGAACAGCCCCAGTGTGTGCGTGCGCGCCTCCTGAAGCAACAACACCGCCCGGTCCCGTAGCTCTTCGGACGAGACGAGATCGGGCACCGGCTCGCCGCTGCCGCCACGCATCTGGAAGTCCTGCACCTCGATGGTCGACAACGCCGCCAGTTGATCCAGGTCTGACTGCGAGAAATGGCTAACGAGGCCGAGCGATCCGTAGACGGCCACGCCGAAGAAGACGGCGGCCACGGCCCATCGCCCTGCGTGCCACCAGAGCCGGTGAATGACGGCGCGTTTGGGGACCGGCACCTCGGCTTCGGCAGGCTCATCGGCCTCGGATACCAGCGCTTCGGGCACGGCGCCGGGCAGGCTGCGCCCGGAAAGTTGTTCGAATTGCTTAACCGGATCGGTGGTCGCTTCCAGGACGGCCATCCGGCGCACCAGTTCGGCGTAGCGCGTGCGCAGCGCCGCGTCGTCGGTCAGCTTTTCTTCGATGCCGGCAAAGGCTTCGTGCAGCGAGGGCGGCAACGGCTCTCGGCTGACGTGACGCGTGGCAATGTAATAAGACAGGGCTTCGTCGCCGGGAGAGTCGGCGCGCAAAAGCCGAGCATCGCCGAGCAGGGCACTAAAGGCTTTGGCTTCTTCGAGCAACGGGCGCATCTCAGGATGCTCTTGTACGTGTCGCTCGACCTCGCGCTGCTCTTCGGGCGTAAGCTCGCTGTAGATTAAAATTTTGTCTTCCATACTACGCTACATTTTCCCCACACGGAGTTTTAGTTTGAGAGAGAAGCGGCCTATGCACAGGCTCCTCCATAGCAGACTAAGCAGACTCATGAGGCACTAACGTTATTCGAAATAACATAAACTACTATGGCTAAAGCACCGCCGATGATGCGCCGGCAAGGGTGGGCTTCCCGAACGCTTTATCTAACCGTCTTCACCCATTTAGACACAAAGATGAGGAAAATATAACCTCTTCATAAAATTTTTTTTGAGGATGTCTCGAAAATCACCGAAAAAAGGGCTTTTTGCACGCCCTCCCATCCGATTTTCACAATCAGGATCGCCCCACATACGCTAAAAAAATCGGATCCTTGCGCAGCTTCCGGACGGCTTTATTGACGTACGAGCGGATGACCGGCAGCGGTTTGTCGATAAAACGCCCGATTTCCTGATAGGATAAGCCCTCGATGAAGCGGTAGTAGGCGATGTCGCACAAGTATTCGGGCAGGCGGTCTACGGCTTCGCGCAACCCCTGGTGCAACATCCCGATATCGAAGGTGGCTTCGAGCGAGTCGCCCTGGAGTTGCGGCCCGTCTTCCTGATTGATCGAGACGGCCTGGGGCAGATTGCGCAGATAGTTGAGAAAGGCATTCTTGCACACCACGCTGACCCAACTGGCATAATGCGCCGAGTCCGCGACCGTCGAAAGATGATCCTGCACTTTGACGTAGGCCTGCTCGATCAACGCATCGACGTCTGCCGGGTTGTTGAAGAGCGCATCGCGGGTAAACTTCATCAGGAAGTAACGCCGGATGAAACAGTAGGTCCACAGCTCGACGTGATATTGGGCCTCGTCGTCGTCGTCTTGCCGCCAGCGCCGGAAGGCCGTATTGACCTTGTCCGTCTCATTGAGGTGAAACGGCAGGTGCTGGGCAACGGAGGCCAACGACCGAAATGGAGACGCCAGCGTCATGGCGAATTGTCGAAAGCAGACGAGAGGGCTTCGAGCAGGTGCTTGGGTAGCCCCTAAACATATGAAAAAAGGAGCTTCGCGCGTCAAGATTATGCAAGGAAGCGTCAAGATTGCAGGAAGAATGCCTGCGCGGAAAACCTGATCCCGGCTTCCGGCGTCTCAGGGGACTCTCTCTGAAACGGTGAGAAAGCTCCGGCAGACGCCCGCTCCGGATCCAGATTTGGTTGACAATAGACCGGAAAGGCGTTATTTTGCGAGGCTTTCGCTTTTTACCATTTGGCGGAAACGGATGCCGTTCCCGGCCACCCCAACGCACGAAGAAAAGACATCATGGACGTCAACAGCTTCAAGACGATAAGCGCGAAGCCGGCTGAAGTCGAGCGCGCCTGGTACGTGATCGACGCGGAGAACCAGATCGTCGGTCGGCTGGCTTCGCAAGTAGCCACGATCCTGCGCGGCAAACACAAGCCCTCGTTTACCCCCCACGTCGACACCGGCGACTTCGTCATCGTCGTCAATGCCGACAAGGCGCGGTTTAGCGGCAATAAAGAGGAAGACAAGCTCTACTACAGCTACAGCGGCTATCCCGGCGGTCTGAAGACGCGCACGGCCAAGGTGATGCGCCAGCGCCGGCCCGAATACATCGTCCGGCACGCCGTCAAGGGGATGCTGCCCAAAGGCCCGCTGGGGCGGCAGATGCTCAAAAAGCTCAAAGTCTACGCTGCGCCGACGCATCCGCACGAAGCCCAACAACCGCAAGTACTCGAGCTCTAAAGCTTAGACCAACGATCATGGCAACACTAACACAATACGCCGCCGTCGGACGCCGCAAGACCTCCACCGCCCGCGTCTACCTGCGACCGGGCACCGGCAAAGTGACCGTCAACAAACGCGAGATCGATAACTATTTCGGGCTCGAATGGCGCCGCCGCACCCTGCTCGGCCCGCTGACCGTCACCGAGACGGTCGACCAGTTCGACGTGCTCGTCAACGTCAAAGGCGGCGGGCTCACCGGCCAGGCCGAAGCCATCCGCCTGGGCATCGCCCGCGCGCTGGTCAAATTCAACGAAGAGCTTCGCAAGCCGCTGCGCGACGCCGGCTACCTCACGCGCGACCCCCGCATGGTCGAGCGTAAGAAATACGGCCAGCCCAAAGCGCGCAAACGCTTCCAGTTCTCGAAGAGATAATTTTTTTCTGGCTCGCCAGAAAAAAACATCACATACTACCCGATGAATAGCGGGGTGACCGCGTTTGAGAGCGGGAGAAAGGGGGAGAGGGCGAGAGGGAGTTTTTAAAGCCTCCCTTTCCCCCTTTCCCCCTCTCTCCCTTTCTCAAAAGGCGGTTTCGCTATGCAGAGGACGGTAGTAGCGGATTAAACCCAACCTCCAAACACACATGGAAACCCCGACGCAAAACACCGAGCAAGAAGCGCCAGAGACCGCTCCGGAAGCAGCGGAGGCGCAGCCCGAAGCCGCGCAACCGGCTGCCGCCGAAGCACAACCCGCTGAAGAAGCGCAGCCTGCCGAAGCAGCACAGCCTGCCGAGACGCCCGAAGCAGCACAGCCTGCCGCTGAAGAAGCACAGCCCGCTGCTGAAGAAGCACAGTCTGCCGCTGAAGAAGCACAGCCTGCCGCTGAAGAAGCACAGCCCGCCGCTGAAGAAGCACAGCCCGCTGCTGAAGAGGCACCGCCTGCTGCCGAAGAGGCACCGCCGCCTGCCGCCGAAGCGGCGCCTGCCGAAGCGCCTCTGCCGGCGCAGCCTGAAGAGGCCAAGCCTGCCGATCAGATCGTCCAGCAAGGAACGCATCGGGTGCGCATCGAAGACCTGCTCAAAGCCGGCACACACTTCGGGCACCTGACCAGCCGTTGGAATCCGAAGATGAAAACGTACATCTTCATGGAACGCAACGGCATCCACATTATCGACCTGATGCAGACACAGACGCTGCTCGACAAGGCCGCCGACGCCGCCGCGCGGTTCGCCAAGCAGGGCAAGCGTATCCTCTTCGTCGGCACCAAGAAGCAGGCTAAAGACACCGTCCGTCAACTGGCCAAAGACAGCGGCTCGCCCTACGTCGTCGAACGCTGGCTCGGCGGTACGTTGACCAACTTCCAGACGATCCGCAAGAGCATCCGGCGCATGGAAGATCTGGTCAAGATGGAAAAAGACGGCACGCTCGATCAGTTGAAAAAGAAAGAGCGCCTGATGAAAGGCCGCGAGCGCGAAAAGCTCGAACGCAACCTCGGCGGCATCGCCGACATGGCGCGCATGCCCGGCGCGCTCTTCATCGTCGATATCAACCGCGAGCACATCGCTGTGGCCGAGGCGCGCAAGCTCGGTATCCCGATCATCGCGATGGTCGATTCGAACTGCGACCCCGACCTCGTCGATTACCTGATCCCGTGCAACGACGACGCCCACAAGTCGATTCAGTTGATCACGACGACGATTGCCAGCGCCATCAGCGAGGGCAAAAAACAACGCGAGATCGAGCAGGCCAGCCGAAAGGCCGAAAAAGAAAAACGGGAAGAAGCCAAGGCTTCCTCGTAAATCCTGAATCGAAAACAATAAAATTCACCAATACAATGGCTATTACCGCAAAAGACGTAAAGGCGCTCCGGGATCGGACCGGCGCCGGCATGATGGACTCGAAGCGCGCCCTCCAGGAGGCCGACGGCGACATCGAAAAGGCCATCGACATCCTGCGCAAGAAGGGCCAGAAGGTCATCGAAAAGCGCAAAGACCGCCAAGCCAATGAAGGCCTCATCGTCACCAAAATCTCGGACGACAAGACCACCGGCATCATCGTCGAAGTCAACTGCGAGACTGATTTCGTGGCGCGCAACGAAGAGTTTGCCGGCTTCGCCGACGACGTGGCGGCGCTCATCCTGAGCCAGACGCCGGCAGACCTCGACGCGCTCAGGGCCCTCGATCTCAAAAACGGACGCACCGTCGGCGAAGCGCTGAGCGACCTGACGGGCAAGATCGGCGAGAAGCTCAGCATCCGCCGCTTCCGGGTGCTCACGAGCGACGACGGGCAGGTGGTCTCGTACATCCACCCCGGCGCCCGCCTCGGCGTGCTCATCGCCCTGACGGGCAACGGCCAGCTCGACCAAACCGGCCGGGACATGGCGATGCAGGTGACTGCGCTCAACCCCGTAGCGACACATCGCGACGAGGTGCCGCAGGACTTGCAGGAGAAAGAACTCGAAATCGCCCGCGAGGCAGCGCGCAACGAAGGCAAGCCTGAGCACATCATCGACCGGATTGCCACGGGCAAGCTCGAACGCTACTTCAAAGACAACGTGCTCGTCGAGCAGGCGTTCGTCAAAGACCCCTCGGTGACGGTCAAAGAAGTCTTGAAAAGAGCAGACGCCGACGTGCGCACCTTCATCCGCTTCGCCCTCGGCGAATAGGTGAATTTTGGATTTTAGATTGTTTTCCGATCCCTTTCGAACAAACCGAAAGGCTGTACCGATTGGATGAATCGCGGCTTTTTGAGATACTGAATGGGGTCGAGAGCAATCAATCCAAAATCCCCAATCCAAAATCCAAAATTAAAAAGGGGCGGCTCCGTTGAAGGGGTTGCCCCTTTTTTGTGACCCATGGAGGGCCGAGCGTTGCAAAGGAGGGCGGCTCGCTGTAGTTTGCAGTCCGTTATCGGAATAAGTGATTTGTATGGAAGCACTGGCACATGAAGAGGGGCGCCCGTTCTACCGGCGCATCGTGCTCAAACTCAGCGGCGAGGCGTTGTTGGGCACGAAACCGTATGGCATCGATCAGGACGTGCTGGCCCAGTATGCCGTCGAGATCAGGCAGGTGGTCGAGGCCGGCGTCGAGGTGGCGCTGGTCATCGGCGGGGGCAACATCTTTCGCGGCGTCAACAATGCCACCAAAGGCATGACCCGCGCCCATGCCGACTATATGGGCATGCTCGCGACGATGATCAACGCGATGGCCCTGCAAGATGCCCTCGAACAGGCGGGCCTGCAAACCCGCTTGCAATCGAGCATCAAGATGGAGGAGATCGCCGAGCCGTTCATCCGGCGACGGGCCATCCGGCATCTGGAGAAAAACCGCGTCGTCATTTTTGGCGCCGGCACGGGCAACCCGTACTTTACCACCGACACGGCGGCGGCGCTGCGCACGCTGGAGATCGACGCCGACGTCTTGATCAAAGGCACCCGCGTCGACGGCGTCTACTCGGCCGATCCCGAAAAAGACGCCGACGCCGAGCACTACGCCACCATCCACGGCGACGAAGTCATCAAGCGCGGCCTGCGCGTGATGGATATGACGGCCTTCACGTTGTGCAAAGAATCAGAAATGCCGATCATTGTGTTTAACATGAACACACCGGGCAGCCTGCTGCGTGTCGTGCAGGGCGAACGAGTCGGCACGCTCGTATATTGGAAGACGCCCACTGTCGCCGGCGCTTAAAGGCTGTCAGGATTTTTGAGCGTTGTTCCGTCAACGTCCTTTGGAGGTCGCACGATGTTAGATGAAATGATCGAATTGATCCTGGAAGACGCCAGGGAGCACATGGATAAAACGCTGGCGCATCTCAAGGCGGAATTGAACGCCATCCGCGCCGGACGCGCCTCGCCGACGATGCTTCAGAACGTCCGTGTGGAGTATTACGGCACCAACACGCCGCTCAACCAGATGGCCTCGGTCAGCGCGCCGCAGCCGGACCTGATCGTCGTCACGCCGTGGGATAGCTCGGCCTTGCAAGCCGTCGAGAAAGCCATCATCGCCGAAAACCTGGGGCTCAATCCCTCGAACGACGGATCGATCATCCGGGTGCCGGTGCCGCCGCTCTCGGAAGAACGCCGCCGCGACCTCGTCAAGTCGGCCCGCAAGCATGGCGAAGACGCCAAAATCGCCATCCGCAACATCCGCCGCCACGCCAAAGACGATATCAAATCGACCCAGGAAGAGGAGCATCTCTCCGAAGACATGCGCTACCTGGCCGAAGACAAACTTCAGCAAGCCACGAACGACTACGTCGGTAAGATCGACAAAATCCTCGGACGCAAAGAGGAGGAGATCATGGAAGTTTAGATTTTCCTGGCGGAAAATCTAAATTGGTTTTTTTGATCGAACCTGCACGGCAGCGCATCGTATATTGCACCCCCTGGACGCGCACGCGTCCATTCAATTTTTAAATTTCCGCCAGGAAATTTAAAACAGGAGAGGTGCCGGAGTGGTCGAACGGGCTCGCCTGGAAAGCGAGTGTACCTTTGACGGGTACCGAGGGTTCGAATCCCTCCCTCTCCGCTGTATAGGAAGCCGGACTTGGGGTTCGGCTTTTTTTATTGCAACCGCAGATGGACGCGGATGCACGCGGATGGATGGTGAGGCCGCGTGAGACGTTCGCCATCGACGGACCACGGACCCTAGACAACGGATCATCATGATAGCGAGCATGACCGGCTTCGGGCGCGGCAGCGCGCAGGTGGGCACGACCCGGGCTGCGGTCGAGATGCGCTCGGTCAACAACCGGTTTCTCGACGTGCCGGTGCGCCTGCCCCGGGCGCTTTCGGGCCGCGAGACCGACATCCAGGGGCTCGTCAAACAAGCCTTCGACCGGGGCCGCATCGAGGTGCAGGTGGAGATCGAACGCGTGGACGAAGAGGAGCTGCCTATCCAGGTCAACACGAAAGCGGCGCGGGCCTATGGCCGCCTGCTCGACGACTTGCGCCGGGCGGCGGGTATCGAAGAGCCGGTGCGCCTCGAACACATCGTCCGCTACAACGATGTCTTCATGACGGCGGAAGAGGATCCGGCCACCCGGGAGCAGATGTGGCACGCCGTCGAGGCGGCCCTGGCCGAAGCCATCGACGGGATGCGCGCGATGCGGCGCCAGGAAGGCCAGGCCCTGCAAGCCGACCTCGTCTCGCACCTCGATGCCATCGAAGCGACGCTCTGCACCGTCGAAGAGCGCGCCCCCGACCGCGTGGCCGAGTCGCAGCAACGCCTGCGCGACCGCCTCGAAGAACTGCTCCGCGACGAACGCATCGACGAAGACCGCCTCATCCAGGAAATCGCCATCCTGGCCGATAAGCTCGACATCAACGAGGAATGTGTGCGCCTGCGCTCGCACCTCGAACTCTTCCGCGAAGCCCTCGACGACGACGAGCCCGTCGGGCGCAAGCTCAACTTCATCGTGCAGGAGATCCACCGCGAAGTCAACACCATCAGTTCGAAAGCCAACGACGCCTCCATCGCCCACCTGGCCGTGGGCATGAAAGAAGAGGTCGAAAAAATCCGCGAGCAGATTCAGAATGTTGAATGAGGTATGTTCGCTTCGCTCACGTCATTGGTCATTGGCACGTTTACTACGTCAGTCGCCTTCGGCTCGTGTCGCGTGCGTCAATTGCGCCTTCGGCGCGTCATTGATTGTCAAGGTCCATCCAAGACAATCAATGACGGCGAGCCGAAGGCGAGCCAACTGACGGGAGCGAAGCGAACCAATGACGCGAAGCAACTGACGGGAGCGAAGCGAACCAATGACCGAACCGAAAATCATCGCCCTGACAGCTCCGAGTGGATCGGGAAAGACGACCATCGCCCGGCGGGTGCTGGCGGCGTTTCCGGAGATGACCTTTTCGGTCTCGGCCACCACGCGGCCTCGCCGCGAGGAGGAAGAAGACGGCGTCCATTACCATTTTATTGCTCAGGATGAATTCCAGGCGTTGATCGACGACGGGGGCTTTATCGAATATGAAGAAGTCTATCCCGGCTGCTATTACGGGACGCTCCGCGCCGAAGTCGAGCGCGCCACGGTGGCGCAGCCGATCCTGCTCGACATCGACGTCGAGGGCGCGGTGAATGTCAAACAGTTCTACGGCGACGACGCCCTGACGCTCTTCATCCGCCCGCCTTCGCTGGCCGTGCTGACCGAACGCCTGCACCTGCGCGAGACCGAGACCGAAGCCTCGCTCCGCGTGCGCCTCGACCGCGCCCGCCACGAACTCACCTACGCCGATCGCTTCGACGCCGTCGTCGTCAACGACAATCTGGAGCAGGCCGTCGACGAAACGATCCGGCTCGTTGGGGCGTTTTTGGAACCGCAGATGGACGCAGATTAACACAGATTAACGCAGATTGGGCTGATACGGCTTCAGCTAAAAAATATGGTGGATTCGACGGAAGAAAAACGATTGGAAGGCCGGAAGCTGTTGCTCGGCGTGACGGGCAGCATCGCGGCGTATAAGGCTGCCGAGTTGATCCGCCTGTGCAAGAAGGCGGGCGCGGAGGTGCAGGTGTTGATGACGCCCGACGCAGCCCGGTTCATCACGCCGCTGACGCTGGGCACGCTCTCTGAACGCGAGGTGCTCTCCGAGATCTTCCCGGACAACGAACAGGGAAGCTGGACGAAGCACGTCTCGCTGGGCCTCTGGGCCGACCTCTTCGTGGTGGCTCCGGCGACGGCGCAGACGCTGGCCAAGATGGCCTACGGCTTCAGCGATTCGATGCTGACGGCCACGGCGCTGGCGGCCCGCTGCCCGATGTTGGTCTGCCCGGCGATGGATCATGACATGTACCTCCACCCGGCTACGCAGGCCAACCTGGAACGCCTGCGCGCGTTCGGCTATGCCGTGATGGCGCCCGGCTACGGCGAGCTGGCCAGCGGCCTCGTCGGGCACGGGCGCATGCCGGAGCCGGAGGAGATCTTCGGCCGCATCGTCGAGATGGTGACGGCGCCGTTGAGGCCGTCGAGCGGGGGCTTGCTGGCAGGCAAGCACGTCCTGGTCTCCGCCGGGCCGACGCGCGAACCCATCGACCCGGTGCGCGTGGTGACCAACCATTCGTCGGGCAGCATGGGTTATGCCATCGCCGAGGCGGCAGCCGGCCACGGCGCCCGCGTGACGCTCGTCAGCGGCCCCACCGCGCTCGACACCCCCCACGGCGTCGACCGTATCGACGTGACGACTGCCGAGGAGATGCACGCCGCCGTACAGGCCCATCGCGACGCCAACCTCGTCATCATGGCCGCCGCCGTCGCCGACTATACGCCCCTCGATCCCGCCCCCTCAAAACTCAAAAAGCAAGACGACGAACTGACGATCCGCCTGCGCCGCACGCCGGACATCCTGGCCGAGTTGGGCGCGCACAAACGACCCGAACAGATGCTCGTGGGCTTCGCCATGGAGACCGACGACGGCCTCGCCAACGCCCGCCGAAAGCTCGAAGCGAAAAACCTGGACTGGATCGTCCTCAACAACGTCAATGAAGAAGGCGCCGGCTTCGGCCCCGGCACCAACCGCGTCACGCTCATCCACCGCAGCGGCCACACCGAAGATCTGCCGCTGATGCCCAAACGCGACGTGGCCGAGGCGCTGCTCAACCGGATTCTCGGTATTGCGGGTTAACATCGGTTGAGAGAAACGGCAAGACTTCGAGTGGGCGCAGCGGCAACGGTTCGGGCATGTGCGGCTGCAACAGATAAATCATGTGGAGCGGCAACATTTCAGGCCGGTATTCGAAATGCATGGTGTCATAGTGAGACCATTTTCCACCCCATATAAATCCATATTTTTCAAATATTTTGAAAATTTCAGGAGGGATATCGGTATGGTACCCGATGTAATCACCTTGCTGTTTTTGATTCCATCCCCAGTAGTGGGCAAAGTCTACGTTAATATCGATGGCGATGCCAAAGCTATGCGCGCTCAAGCGATGGGTGTCTTTGATCACCCGCCAGTTGAAGGTGCCGGCCGGCTTGACGAGATACTTTTGAAACGCCAACAGGGTGTCCAACGTGTCCGAGAGCGCTTGCAGTTTTTCGCTCACCCCGTTGACTGTTGTAACGAGCAGCGGCTGGTTGATGCTGCCGGGCAGCCAGTAGACCGTCTCCAGGTTGGCTCGCACCTCGGCTTCGGTGGCCCCGTACATCTTCTTGAAGAACTTCTCATACCGTACACGCCCCGGATCGTGATTCGGTAGAATGATGATTGAATCTCCCGGCGTATAGCGCATCGCCATCTGGTCTTGCAAGTCCGGATAGTTCAACAACGTCTCAAAATTCTTCTTCGGCCTGCCATCTTCAAACAGCATGATCGTGCCATCGCGCCACTGCACGGCGTTGGGGTAATAGTCGCTCTGTGTGAGGAAATCAGGATACGCTGCGATGAGCCGTTGTTTTTGCCGCTCGTGGGTCTCCGTCAAGGGCTCCCGGCGCAGGGCTTCCATCGTTCTGGCAACATCCTGCTGAGCCGCCGCGGTCCCCGGCAAGGTCATCGTGATGAAGCAAATGCCCCCAAAAACAAGCAGGAAGAGACTCCGGAAAAAAGCCACCGGAGTACCGCGCAAAAGATAGATTTTTTTACACATGATCAAAGTGGTCTACGGCCCCGAAGGAACGCCTAAGACGTAGGGCATATTGACATTAATTCCGGAAGGTCGATGGGTCTTCGATTGTACCCGGCTCGGCGCCCGTTTCCTCGCCCGATGCGCAGCACCGCGCAAAAAGCGCCTTGATTCGGCTCCAACCGAAGACCCATCGAGCCCTTCACGCTAAACACCTGTACGCCCTAGATTTATACATGTTACGCCAACGCGAAAATGATCTTTTTATTCGTAACGCTTGAGAAGATCCACATTTCTGCGCTCGATCTCCGACATCTTGTTGTTATAGATGTGGGCGCCATCCCTGGTCTTGTTCAGAATGGCCCGATACCACGCTTGCTGCTCGAAGTAGCTGATCATCGACCCGTTTATGTGGAATTTGTATCCATGCCGGGCGAAAATCTCGTTCTTCATGATCTTGACCTGACGCCGGCTCATTCCCTGGATGTCAGACGTGGTCAAACGCCGCTGCGAAGCCTCGGGGTATTGGCCGGGCAACGATGAGGTACCACCGAGGTTGGCACGCTTTACCGGCGGCGTGCCGGTAGAAGCGATGGCGTCGGAGGCTCCCCGAAGGCGCTTGCCTTTCACGAACTTATCCACCCACTCCCCAGACAAGTAGTTGTAGGCCACGCCTCCATTGTTCGACGAGGAATGGATAAACCTCACCCTGTTACCGCTGACGCTGGTGACCAGCCCCACGTGCCCGATGCCCTTTCCTCTGCGAAAGAAGACCAGATCTCCGCGCTTCAATTCGTCCCGGCTTACGTCCCGGCCCTTCCAGTAGTCAGCCTGTTGCCAGGACGTCCTGGGAATCCAGAGCCCGGCGTGGCGATAGCAATTCTGCATCAAGGCCGAGCAGTCGATGCCATTTTTCGTGGTGCCTCCCCACAAGTAAGGAGTTCCGAGGTAATTATCCGCACACGAAATGGCCATATCGCTTTTTTTCTGTTGCGCCCAGCTATACGCAGAGCCGGCGAATCCCCATAGGGCGAGCAGGAGCAGGGCCAACATACCCCTGAAAAGCGCAACGTTGATGAATCGTGTTTTCATTTTTTCCCTCAGGTTATGGTTTGCAATGAGAACTACCTGGCATCGAGTACTACGCAACCACCACTGGAGGCGTCACTCGTATTTTCTTAGAAAGCGTACATTTTTTCTTTCGAGTTCAGAAGCGTAAAGACAAAGACGCTGCTAAAGATCAAAAACGCGGAGATCGCCGCCACTATCAACAAGTTCGAAACTTCGAAGTGAAATCGCGTCTGCGACTTGTCGGGGGCACCGGGCCTTTTTCTTTCGTACTCCAGTTTCATGGGTTGGGGGTAGCCGTCCGCCGCGATCTACGATGATATGAAATTTTTACTTTTTATTTCCTTGGGGTCCAAATATAATCAGATCATTGAAAAAATTCAAAGAGAAATCCCAATTTTTTTTAATCCGATAGAGTCCAAGGATTTAGCAACGCCGGATCCGTCGAAGAATATTTTCCTGGACCGGCAAGGAACTTGACATTTGTTCAATATTTTGTACATTTCTGCGATTCTTTCTTAAGTAAAGTCCCAAACCTATCGATACCATGCCTGATTCCCCCGCATCGCCTTCACGAACAGACATATCGAGTTTAGCGGAAATGGGTGTCTTGGGTCCCGAGGATATCTGGTTGTCGCCTGAGCAGGTTGCAGATCGTTACGGCATCACCCGGAGCACCATGTACAACTGGATTCATACCAAGCCGATGCGCTGGCGCAAGATAGGAGGCACCACCTGGCGCATTCGCCTGGACGATCTTCGGCGCTATGAGGAGAGTCTATTCGTGGACGTGGGCGGCGATGTGGCTCCTGCGGCGGCGACCCCGGACGAGATAGAAATCCAGGCCAAGGAGACTCCTTCCCCCTCGTCAGAGTAAGTGCGCCGCTTTCGATGTCCTCTCTGTAAGACCGTTCATTTGATTCAGGCTTCTCCCCTTCATCAATCTCCTCTCGACTATTGGAAGACCGGGTAGCTGAGATCTATTATACACCGACGGGTGTCGCAGCGCGTTATAACGTTACACGCCGGACGGTTTATACGTGGATTCATAACCCGCAGACCAGTTACATGAACTGGCAGAAAACTATGGAAGGATGGCGTATCAGCCAAAGCGAGTTGCTCAAAGCGGAAGAAGCAGCGCTAGAGATTGCTGAAGAGATAAAACGCAAGCGAAAGCCTTGATCGAAAGGGAGAGAGGGAGAATAAAGAGGTTGATCCCCCTTTCAATACAGAAAGTTTACAAACAACTGACACGAGCACCGCGACTGACGAAGTAAAACCGCTCTAATCACCGCCTGGTGCCATCATTCGGCTTCGCTTTCCAGCCCTCATCGCCGTCGAAGCGCCAGCGCGTATCGAAGCCCTGGCCGCCCTCGGTCAGGCTGAAGACAAAGTCGCCCTGGGCCTCGCCGTCCCGCTCTTCCCAGCGGCCCGCCAGCGTATAGCCGTTGACCGTGCCGGAGAGTTTGCCATTGCGCCGGAGAAACGTGCCGGTCACTTCCGGACCCGTTTGCAAAAGGATCAGCGTGCCGAATTCGACGCTTTGCCACTTCCCGCTCCACGCGGCTTGCGGATCAGCTTTGGGCACGACCGGCACCGGCGGTGTTCCCGGCGAAATACCTGGAACGCGGGGAAGCGCCAGGGCCGGGGTGGGTTCGCCGGGGCGGCTGCCGAAGGCGCGTATCGCTTTCATGGTAGCGGCAAAGTTTCCCGTAAAAAAGGCAAGAGGCCGCGCGCGCGCCGGGGTGCCGTCGACCATGCCGAGCCGGAGCCAGGCATCTTCAAGGAGAAAGGCACAGTTGTCTTTCTTCATCCCCCCACGAACCGACCGTTGCATCTCCTGAATCTCTGCCCGGTTATCCAGGCCTGCGTAGGCCGCGGCATAGGCTCGTCCATACCAGTAGCCGAAGTTCACATAGAAGGCCGAACAGGTGGAGTGATAGACGAATTGGCCGGTGCTGCTGTCGAGGTAGTAGCTTACCCGCTGATAGACGCGGCTCCACCAGCTTTTGATCTGCGCCACCTGCCGGTCGATGGGATGCGCTCGGGGGGTGAGGTCGGCTTCCATGCGGCTGTTGTAGTCGTCCAGGGCAAACGCTTGTTGATACCGCCAGGGCAGTTCGGCCTGGGCCAGGACGAGCGAGGCCGAAGCCGCATCGATTTCGGAGGCCACCATCGCAGCGGCGCCCTCCCGATAATACTCAAGAAAACCCTGGCTCCATCCCATCCGCATGCTGGCGATGGTAAGCTCGCCGTAAAAGGGCGTGACGGCGTTTGAGACCTCTGCGCCACTGAACAATACGGCGGCGAGCATCACGAAGACGAGGGCGGCATATCGATGCGAGACGGGCGGAAGGCTTTGTTTTTTTCCGGCGGGTACGAACTTCATGGGTCGCTGGTTTTAAAGAGGCATGGCATGCACCACTATCTCTATAAAATCGACCATAGATCGATCCTTCATAAATCAATCCTTCAGCTTGCCTGTGAATTCACTTGAGTGGAAGGTTCAAGGTTCAAAGTTCTTCGAGAACGAACCTTGAACCTTAAACTTTGAACTTGAAAAAGCCTGTTTCTTATCCCCAATGTTGATAACGTGTTGACATTTCGGGCATAAATATCCCGCCAAGATGATATGTGAGGCTTGTGTGATGTTGCGTCGGCCCCCTATCTTGGGGGGTTTGGAGCCGGTTTGATCGATCAGCCCGGCTCCTGGAGGCCTCGACGCTCACCCGGTGGCATGCATCACCCGCTACAAACCTTGCGGCGCGTTCTGGAGCACGAACTGGCGGTCTACGGCCCCTACGTGCCCCTGGGCGACCCGGCGCCCGCCGTGGCGGAAGCAGCGGATGCCGGGGCCGAGCCGGCACCGCCCGCCGCAAAGGCCGTCGTGGTCGCTGCCGATGACGGTCAGGCGGAAGACGTCGATCAGACCCCGCCCGCTCAGGACATCCCCGCCAGGAGGCGATTTCGCGCGGTAAGCGAAGAACGGTCTCTCTTGAAAGAGCGGGGGCCTGCCGAGCCGCCGACGGAGCAACCCGTCGAGGCGAAACCGGCGGCGCCTGCCGCGCCGAAGCCGCCGCCTTTCAACGTCCAGTGGACCCCGCCCGTGGCAGGCCGTTCGGCCCCGGCGGCATCCCCCGCATCAGCATCCGTCGATACGATGGCCAATCTCGATCTGTTCGGCAAAGAAGTGGATCCCAGCAAAGACCCGTCGCGGCCTTTCTGGGAACGGGTTCACGCCCTCGTCCCGAAAGACTCGCCGTTGTTTTCGATGCAGTCGTTGGAAGAGATCAAGGCTTACGTCGATAACACCGTGCTCGTGCCGATCGACGAAGCGCGCCAGCACGCCGTCCTCGGTGTGGGCGACCCCGACGCCAACCTCGTCATCATCGGCGAGGCGCCGGGGGCCGACGAAGACCGCACGGGCGAGCCGTTCACGGGCCGCGCCGGGCAACTGCTCAACAAGATCCTGGCCGCCATCAACTTCGCCCGCGAGGACGTCTACATCACCAACATCCTCAAGAGCCGCCCGCCCAACAACCGCGACCCGGTGCCCGCCGAGGTGGAAGCGCACATTCCGATCCTCTACAAACAACTGTCGTTGATCAAGCCCCGGCTGATCCTGTGTGTGGGCAAAACTGCCGGCAACTCCTTGCTCGGACGGCGCTCGTCGCTGGGCGCGCTGCGCGATAAGTTTCACGACTACTACGGCATCCCGCTGATGGTTACCTACCACCCGGCGGCGCTCTTGCGCAACCCCCAGTGGAAACGCCCGACGTGGGAAGACATGAAGCTGCTGCGGACCCGGTACGACCAGCTTGTGAACACCTAGTTCTTGTTTCGGATGGATGTAAACCATTGATATGGAATTCGAATAAAGAATGCCTGAACCCGACGACCAGACGCCGCGCATCCCGCGCATCGATGACGAGAGCCAGCGCTATCCGCTCGAAAAGATGATGGGCGGCGGGCGCGGGCGTCGCGCGACGATCCGCAGCATCCACGAACAGACGGGCCGCATCCCGCCCCAGGCTACCGACGTCGAGCAGTCCGTCCTCGGGGCGATGCTCATTGAGCGAGAGGCTATTCCGCGCGCTATCGAGATTCTGACGCCGGAGGCATTCTATCTGGCCAAGCATCAGAAGATCTACACGGCCATGCTCAGCCTCTTCGAGCGCGGCAACCCGGTCGATCTGATCACGCTCACCGAAGAACTCAAACGACGCGGCGACCTCGACGACATCGGCGGGGCGTATTATTTGACGGAACTGACCACGCAGGTGGCCTCGGCGGCCAACGTCGAATACCACGCGCGCATCATCGCCGAGAAGTCGCTCTTGCGCCAGATGATCGAGACGATGACGCTGCTCGTGGGGCAGGCCTACGACACCAGCGCCGACGCTTTCGAACTGCTCGATACGGCTGAGAGCGACATCTTCCGCATATCGGAGACGCAACTGCGCCGGGCCGCCACGTCGATGAACGAGGTGCTCAAAGAGACCCTCGCTCACCTCGAAGCCATCCACGGGCGCGAGGGCGGCATCACCGGTGTGCCCAGCGGCTTCCACCGCCTCGACGACCTCACCGGCGGCTGGCAACGCTCCGACCTGATCATCATCGCCGCGCGCCCGTCGATGGGCAAATGCCTCGGCCACGACGCCGAGATCGTCCTGGCCGATGGCAGCATCGCCACCATCGCGCAGATCTACGAACATAAAACCGCCGACCTGCTGACGCTGCGCGAGGATTGGAAATTCGACATCACGCAGCCCTCTGCCTTCGTCGATGACGGCTGGAAGCCGGTCTTCCGTGTCGAAACGCGCCTGGGCCGCACCATCGAGACGACGCTCACGCATCCGTATCTGACGATTGACGGCTGGAAGCCGCTCTCGGCCCTCCGCGTCGGGGATCACGTGGCCGTGCCGCGCCGGATCGATGTGTTCGGCGAGCAAGAGATGCCTCGCCATCGCGTCAAGCTGCTGGCCTACCTCCTCGGCGACGGATGCCTGACGAAGTCGTGCCCGGAATTCATCAATAGCGACCCGGCGATCCGGCAGGACTTCGAGGAGGCCGCAGCGGCTTTCGGCGGCGTCTCGACCTCGCTCTCGACCTCGAACGGCACACGGACGCCGAGCTTGCGCGTTTCGGGCGATCCGGCATTCATCGAAGAGCACCGGCAGGCTTTCGCGTGCGCGCTCAACGCCGTGCTCGAAACGCAAGCCGTCGCCGTACCTGCCCTCGCCGATGAGGTAGGCGTGACGAGCGACGCCGTGCGATTCTGGCAAAGCGGCGATATCGCGCCGCGACGAGCACACTTCGACCGGCTGTGCGACGCGCTCGACGTAGCGCCGGATACGCTGGCGCCGCACGGCCACGCGGCCATCAGCCGGAGCAGCCAGAACCCGCTGACGCTGTGGCTCCGGCAGCAGGGCGTCTGGGGTAAATCCGCTCACGCCAAGACGATCCCGCCGGTTGTCTTCACGCTGCGCCGCGCGCTCGTCGCCCTCTTTTTGAATCGACTTTTTGCGACAGACGGCTGGGCGACGGTGCTCAAAAGCGGGCAGGCACAAATCGGCTATGCGACGGCCAGCGAAAAGTTAGCCCGGCAACTCCAACATCTGCTGCTGCGCTTCGGCGTCATCGCCAAACTGAGGAAGCGCCGCGTCAAATACCAGGATCAGCGCCGCGACGCGTGGCAACTCGACGTCACCGACGCCCGCTCTATCGAAACATTCGCTGCCGAGATCGGCATCTTCGGCAAAGAAGCCGCGCTGGATCGTGTCGTCGAGGCCATCGCCTCAAAACGCTATCAAACCAATCGAGATCTTATTCCCGTCGAAATCTGGGAACGCATCCGGGCGGCGAAGGGCGATGAATCGTGGCAATCGCTGGCGAAGCGCGCCAGCATCAAGGGCTATTCGAACATCCACGTCGGCAAACGCGCGCTGACGCGAGGCCGCCTGCGGCAGTTGGCCGAGGCGGTGGACGACCGCGACCTACTAAATCTGGCCGATAGCGAGGTTTACTGGGATGAGATCGTGGCGATTGAGGCGGTGGGCGTGAAGCAGGTGTATGATCTGACGATCCCCGAAACACACAACTTCGTCGCCAACGACGTGTGCGTTCACAACACGGCGCTTTGTCTCGCCTGTGCGCGCAACGCAGCGTTGCACCCGGAACACCCGGCGGGCGTGGCGATCTTTTCGTTGGAGATGAGCGCGCAGCAACTGGCGCAGCGCCTGCTCACCTCCGAGGCCCGCGTCAATGCGCAGGCCGCGCGTACGGGCCGCCTTAGCGACGACGACTGGCCCCGCCTCGCGCGCGCCGCCGGACGCCTCAGCGCCGCACCCATCTTCATCGACGACACGCCGGGCCTGGGCATCCTCGAACTGCGCGCCAAGTGCCGCCGCCTCAAAGCCGAGCACGACATCGGCATCATCATCGTCGATTACCTCCAGTTGATGCACGGCACCGGCGGCGGGCGCAACAGCAACCGCGAGCAGGAAATCGCCCAGATCTCGCGGTCGTTGAAGTCGCTGGCGAAGGAACTCAACGTGCCCGTCATCGCGCTCTCGCAGCTCAACCGCTCCGTCGAAACACGCGGCGGCGACAAACGCCCGCAGCTTTCAGACCTTCGCGAGTCAGGTTGCCTCACGGGCGACACCTTGATTCCGCTGGCCGATTCAGGCAAGCGCGTGTCCATCCGCGATCTGGCCGGAACTTCAGGCTTTGCCGTCTGGGCCTTGAATCAACATACCTACAAGCTGGAACGCGCCGAAGTGAGTAAGGCGTTTTCGACCGGCATCAAGCCCGTCTACAAACTCACGACACAACTAGGCCGTCAAATCCGCGCTACCGGCAATCACAAGTTTTTGACGATCAACGGCTGGAAACGCCTGGATGAATTGCGAGTCGATGAGCGGATGGCGTTGCCACGCACGCTCGAAAGCCCACAGAGCAAGGACATGGCGGATGCCGAACTGGCCCTGCTCGGCCATCTTATCGGCGACGGCTGTACGCTTCCAAGGCATGCGATTCAGTACACGACGCGCGAATACGATCTCGCCCAGACCGTTGTTGATCTTGCTAAGGCTGTGTTCAATGATGAAGTCGAGCCACGCATCAACGCGGAGCGGTCGTGGTATCAGGTATATCTCACATCGACAAGGCACCATACGCACGGCGTCAGGAGTGCAGTGAGTGAATGGCTCGAATCGCTGGGCATTTGGGGCCTACGGTCGTACGAAAAGCACGTACCTGAGCGTGTCTTTCAGCAATCAAGCCAAGCTATCGCACGATTCCTCCGGCACCTTTGGTCTACCGACGGCTGCATCAAAATGCGCGGGGGCCAACGTCCCTATCCGGCCATCTATTACGCCTCAAGTAGCGAGCGTCTTGGTCGCGACGTTCAATCATTGCTGCTCCGCTTAGGCATCAACGCCCGCTTGAAGCGTGTCGTACAGGGAGAAAAAGGCCGCGATCAATTCCACGTCATCGTTAGCGGCAACGAGGACATCAAGCTATTTGTGAACTATGTCGGCGCAGTAGGCCAATACAAGACAGGGACACTCAGCGATGTAGAGACTTTCATTTCGCAGAAGACAGCAAATACCAATCGAGACGTGATCCCAAGTGATGTATGGCATAAGCTCGTCAAACCTGCCATGCGTCGCGCCGGTGTTACGCATCGGGCTTTGCACCGGGAGTTGGAGATGACCTATAGCGGTATGACGATCTTCAAGCAGAATGTGAGCCGCGACCGCGCATCTCGTGTAGCCCAAGCTGTTTCTTCAGAACCCCTCCGCACTCTCGCCGAAAGTGAGGTTTACTGGGACAAGATTGTAGCTATCGAACCTGACGGCGTTGAGGAAGTCTTTGATTTGACAGTGCCCGGCCCGCACAACTTCGTGGCGAACGATGTTATCGCGCACAACTCCATCGAGCAGGACGCCGACGTCGTAGCGTTTATCTACCGCGCCGAGCGCTACGGCATCACGGTCGATGAAAACGGCAACTCCACCGAAGGCCTCGGCGAGATCATCATCGGCAAGCAGCGTAACGGGCCGATTGGCAGTGTGCAACTCGCCTTCGTCCATCAGTTCGCCCGCTTCGAAAACCTGACGACCTACTACGCCGCGCCCGGCGCCGGCGGCGAGAGCTTCGGCTCGGCCCCGCAACCGCCGTCGATGGGCGACGCGCCGTTCTAACGGCTACACGTCCTTCCGCCGTACCTCGATGCGCCAGACGTCGCTCTCTTCTTGAGCGGCGCTGATCTCCACGTCCAGAAAGGATTGGATGGCGGCTATGTTGGTGCGGGTGTGTAGCGACGGCGCGAGGGTTCGAAACGTGCCGCTGCCGGCCAACGCCATGAGCAGGACGAGCTGATCGGCCAGGTGCTCGCCCACCGGCACGCCCGCCGCCAGGTAGCGCTGCGTCGCATCGGCCACGCCGCACGCGACATCCTCAGCGCGGACGCCGCGCTCACCGAAGCCGGTGACGACCTCCGTCACGTGCTCGCCCTACACCTCGACCATCACCACGTTGCCGGGGCCGTGGCCGCGCTCGACCTCCACAGCCATCTCATGCCCTCGCAGGCTCAGAGACGCCCCCAGCCCCGCCATCTCGCGCTCGGCGATGTGCCGGGGCAGGTTCAACCAGGGCGGTAGCGTGCCGCTTGCGCACCGTACCGCGCTCCAACAGGTCGAACGGCTCAAGTGCAGACGCCGGCTCGACGTGGGCGATGAACCGCCCGCCGCCGCGTGGATAAAAACCGCGTCGTTCCAGTTCGACGCTCACGCGCGGTCCCATCCGGCCTACGAGCGGCAAGAACGCTTTCTGTAAAAAGTCGAACGGGGGCGCTTTGGAGTTGTGCGTGCCGCCTTCGAGCACGAGCGTCGACGGCTCCTCGGCCAGCAACAGCGGCGGCAGGACGGTCTGGAGAACGAGGGAGGCGCTGCCTGCCGTCCCGACGGCGAAGTGGTAGGTGCCCGGCAGTACGGCCTGCGGCGAGAAGGTGATGTGCTGCGAGCCCAGCGCCAATCCCTCCGCGTGCGCCGCGCCGATCCGCGCGGCGGCCTGCGCCCCCGTCAGGTGTTGCCGTCCGAGGCCGGGCCGCTTGCGTCCAGCGCGGATCCGCGTGATCTCGACGGCCTGCCCCGTGATCAGCGAGAGCGCCAGCGAGGTACGCACCACCTGCCCGCCGCCCTCGCCTTGGGATCCGTCGATGTGAATCATAACTACATACTTTTCTAAACACAAAAGCCCCGCCTGCGCTAAGCGTGCAAGCGGGGCCTTGAAGGAGGTGACGGGCGGATTCGAACCGCCGTACGAGGCTTTGCAGGCCTCTGCCTAGCCACTCGGCCACGTCACCGAGTCCGGGTGTCTGGTCTTATACTATAAAAAACAACTTCTGCTCCAACATTTCAAGCGCACGCCCGGCAGGACTCGAACCTGCAACCTGCGGATTCAGGTTTGTGCTGGTTTCCCAACTCCCTGGACTATCCCTTCACCCTATTCCCCAGTCTCATGAAACCGGGGAACGTAGGTGGTGGCCGTCTAGTCTCTACACCTTTCCCAAAATCATTGGGACTTGGCTCGGGATTACCGTAGAGGAAG
This sequence comes from Rhodothermales bacterium, assembly GCA_028278205.1. Taxonomy (GTDB): domain Bacteria; phylum Bacteroidota; class Rhodothermia; order Rhodothermales; family Bin80; genus JANQES01. Next base: position 28,689 of record JANQES010000120.1, on the reverse strand, counting down.
ATCACTGGGAATTTGACCACGGACTCTTGGACAGGGCCTCCTTAGGCTTCCCCGAATTTGACCACTTACACGCCGAGGATTTCTCCCCGGCGGCCCACATGCAGTAGAAGTCCGCTGCTCTATCCGGTTGAGCTACGGGCGCAGTATGTAAAGAACAACGACGACGCAAGCCGGGCGGCCTGGTCGGGGCGGCCGGATTTGAACCGACGACCCCTGCGTCCCAAACGCAGTGCTCTACCGGACTGAGCTACGCCCCGATTCCCATTTTGGATTTTGGATTTTGGATTGGGTGCTCTGAAGAAAACAATCCAAAATCCAAAATCGTTAGCTGGCGGCTTTGAGTTCGGCTTGCACGTCGTCGAGCGGTACCATCTTCTCGCGGAAGCGGTACTGGCCGTTGGCTTTCTTTTCGGCCATGATAATCTTGGCCATCACCGTGCGCTCTTCTCTGCGCTTACGGACCTTGTCGCCGAAGGTTTGTTTCTTAGCCATCGAGCGTCCTCCTGGAGGTTACTTGATTTCTTTGTGGACGGTATGCTTACGAAGCACCGGGTTGTACTTCCTCAGTTCCAGGCGCTCCGGGGTATTCCGGCGATTTTTCTTCGTCGAATACCGAGACGTGCCCGGGGCCTCGGTGCATTCGAGGATGATGTTTAAACGAACGTCTTTTCCTTTCTTGGCCATGGCGCCACCCTGTGGTCTTACGTGGTCGTGGTGCGAAGCACGCGAGGGCTTCGTCAGACTTTGATGCCCTGTTTGCGCGCCTCACTGAGGACGGCTTCGATCCCCTTTTTGTTGATCGTCTTGAGCGTCTTGGCCGACACGCGGAGCGTCACCCAACGCTTCTGGTCGGGCAGGTAGAACCGTTTCTTTTGCAGGTTCACCTCGAAGCGCCGCTTGGCCTTGTTATGGGCGTGGGAAACATGATTGCCCGACATCGGGCCTTTCCCCGTCAACTGATCTTTGCGAGCCATAGTATCGTCTGTTCTCAGCAGCGGTGTGAAGCCTGCGCGCGCGGCCCAGGCACAGAGACAGAAAAAGCCGCTCGGCGCGGCTCAAAGCTTTATAAGATAAAGGATCCAGCCCCCTAAATGCAATCTGCCGGCCCCGCCGGAGACGCCCTCAGGCTCCGAATTCTTCGTGAACAGCCCTCTTGTAGCGCCAACGACGGCTAATGTTTCCTAAAGATTGAGTAAAGGATTGGGGGAATGGCCAATAGCCAATGGGATGTGGGGAAAAGCATGGGGGCCAAGAACCCCATTCGTCACATCCTACTGGCCATTCGCCCTACTGGCTATTTCCCTATCAAAAAACTCGAAGAGCGTGTCGGCGCGCAGGCCCAGGCGGAGCGTCTCCAGGGGGATGACCTCTTCGGGGCTGATGTTGCCCAGGTTGGCGTTGGAGCCCAACTGCCGGATGAACCATACCTGCTGCGGCTTTTTGGGCGCCTCGAAAATGACGCGATGCTGCCCGACGTGATCGACGATCTCTTCGACCAGGCCGGAGCGCACCTCGCCGTTGGGGCGGAAGAGCCCGGCGGTGCCGGTCTCGCGCGCTTCGCAGATCACCTTCCAACTGCCGGCCTCCAGCTCGGCCTTGATCAGGTTGACCCACTTGTACGGCGGCATAATCTTGTCCGCATCTTTCGAGCCGACCTCGCTGAGCACCGTGAAGTCTTTGGCCAGCAGCCGGATGGCGGCCAGCTTCTCCTCATGGGCCATCTCCAGCGACCCGTCCGAGACTTCCACGTGAGCCAGCTTCATCGACGAGAGCAGGCGACGGTAGGTGTCGAGTTGGCCGCGCAGGACGAAGGCTTCGAAGAGCGTGCCGCCCAGAAAGACCGGGATGCCGGCTTCGCGATAGATAGCCAGCTTGCGTTGCAAATCGGGCGTGATCACGGCCGTGCCCCAGCCCAGCTTCACCAGATCGATATACTCAGCCGATACGTCGAGCACATCCTCGACGCGGCGCGCAGCGAGGCCTTTGTCCAGCATCAACGTGACGCCGTCTTCGCGGGGTTTCGGCTGGCGCTCCGGCAGGCCGATCATCTCAAATTGCTTACAGATCATGTATGTCGGGTTGTGCGTTTCTCGTTTCGGGTTATCCAACAAAAAAACCAGACATGAGCGAAGCGACTGACGAAGTAAACTAGAAACCAAAAACCAGAAACCAAAAACCAGAAACCAAATCAGCGGTCCATCTGCACGGCGTGGGCAGGTTCGATAGAGGCGGCGCGGGCGGCGGGATACAGCGAAGCCAGCACACACAGCCCGAACGACACCACCCCGATGATCCCCAGATCGAAAAGCCGGATCGAAACCGGATAGGCATCGATCATAAACGACTCGGCGCCCAGCAGCGGCACCAGGTGGAAGTATTTCTGAAGCACCGCCAGCGCCAGCCCCACACCAAAACCGATGCCCGCGCCCAGCGCGCCGATGAGCACGCCTTCGAGCAAAAAGATCTTCCGCACGTTGCGGCGCGAGACGCCCATGGCCTGGAGCACTCCAACGTCGCGGCGCTTTTCGATGACCACCATCGTCAACGAACCGACGATGCTGAAGGCGGCCACCACGCAGATGAGAATCAAGATGACCGAGGCGCCCCACTTTTCGAGCCGCATCACGTCGTAGAGCGATTTTTGCAGATCGTACCACGTGTTGACCGTGAAGCGGGCCGGGTCGAGCTGGGTTTGCAGCGCCTCTTTGACGGCGCCGGCATGGTTGAGATCGTCGAGGCGCAGTTCGATGCCGGAAACGTTGTCGTCGAGGCGGAAAAGCCGCTGGGCTTCGTCGATACCGATGAAAACGTGGGTGTTGTCGTAGGTATCTTCGAGTTGATACAACCCTCGCACTTCGAAGCGCGTCAGGGCCGGTGTGCCGAAGACGCGCGTGAGCATCTGTTCGATGCCCGGCGCCGAAAGCAGCGCCACCTGGCTGCCGCCGGTAGACCGCGTCCCCGGGGCCAGGGCCAGCCGCTGCCCCAGGCCCATGCCCATCACGATGCCGGGCCGCCCCTGGCGGCGCTCCAGGCTGAACGTGCCAAAGCCGGTCTGCCCCACCACATCGCTGACGCCCTGGTGCTTAGCCGGATCGACGCCGCGGACGATGACGACGCGGTTGGCCCCTCCGTTGCCCCCATGAACCAGCAGCGCTTTGCCCTCGACGTACGGCGACGCATTCTCGACATGCGGCACGGCCAGGGCCATCGCCATCAACGTCTCGACGTCGGCCAGACCGCGCTGTTCAACCTGCGGCAGCACCTCCACGTCATGCAGCGAGTCGGCTTCGGCGATGCCGCGGCCTTCGGCGCTGACGATGCGCACGTGCGGATCGAGCGAGACGAGCAGGTCGCGCACGATGTCGTAGAAGCCGTTCATCACCGAGAGCACCACGATCAGAGACGCCACGCCTACGGCCACTCCGGCTATCGAAATACCCGTCACGGTAGAGATGGCCGAAATCTTCCAGTACCTGAAGGCGCGGCTGAACATGTCCTTGACGATACGCTTGAAGAGCACCCGCAGAATACCCCCAATCGCGAGTACCGGCAGCAGGAGCGGCAGCAGAACCAGGCATCCTAAAACCATAACGGCCACTAACGGCGCATGGCTCAGGTACCGCCGCACTATGAAATAGCGATAATCCACGGAGGGGAGTGGGGATTTTAGATTTTGGATTGATGGGCGAACCGTCCGTCCAAAATGAGCATCGAATCAACCCCTGGGCTTCGTCAGAGATCCCTGATTCGAGGAATAGAACGCGACGGCGTGATCTACAGACAATCCACAATCCAAAATCGGCTCACTCTGAGTCTGGAGCCGGGGGCGTGAGGCGTTGTTCGGGCGCGGTGAACATATCGTCGGGCACCAGGGTGGGGCGGGGTGTGGCGATCTCTTCGGTGAGGATGGCATAGGCCACGCCGACGCCGCGTTTGCGCGTGGAGAAGAACAGCGAGCCGGCAGGCGTGACGTGCTCCTCGTAGTTTTCCCAGACGAACGAGCGCGGCGGCACCCCCTCCTCGAAGCTTTCGAGCACGTAGGTCCAGCGCGCCAGACGTCCGGTCTCTTTATCAACGTAAAGCCAGTACTGATCGCCCGGCGTCAGCCCGACGTTGCCGAAGCTCAGGTGGATCACGTCGTAGGTGGCATCGGACGAGTCGGGCACGTAGGTCCGGTTGACGCCGGGATCGAAAAGCTTAAAGGGCACCGCCAGCCAGTACGTATCGTTGATGAAACGACGATAGGATTCCGCCAAATGCCCCTGCGCCTCGGCGGGATCGACTTCAACGCCCTGCCAGAAGACCTTACCCTGCCGCGTGTTGACGTTGAACAGCGTCACGTAGGGCCAACGGCCCGGCCCCGGCATCTCGACCCGATAGTCGCCGGTGCGGCGATTCCAGAAATGCCGGACGACGCGGCCCCGCTCTCGGTTGGTCATCACCGAGAAGTTGAAGCCCAGGTAAGGCAGGGCCTGCCACGCCGCCGGGCCGCCGGCATCCTGATACACCCGCATGGCGACGCTGTCGGCGTAGGTTTCGAGCCGGGGCGGGACAACCGCAACGCCCGCAGGCGCTTCGTCAGACGCCATGACGGCGAGGGAATCGGCGGCGAGCGGCTCGGACGCAGGCGGCTGGCAGCCGAGGACACCGCCCAGCAACGCCAGCATCAACACACGCGAGATCATTCGACCGTTCTGAACCATGATGCGAAAGGGTTCTGATTTTGGATTTTAGATTTTGGATTTTGGATTGGGTGCTTCTTGGAATTGTCCTTAGCAAACAGAAAAGCCATGCCTTTTCCAACCGGCACGGCTTTTTCGTTTGGTGAATGACCTTCAAAAGAACAATCCAAAATCCAAAATCTAAAATCCGCCCCCCCCGCAAAGAGTTCCAGAACAAAGCCGGGGGTACGGGGTTTTGATTTAAGAAACTGTTAAGACGCCGCGCTTGCCATGTCGCCTCGCCACGCCATACGCCGGTTCGTGTTGCCGTTGTTGCTGTCGTTGACGGCGCTCGGTGTGCTGCCGGCAGCGGCGCAAGATCAGGCGGGCGAGGCTGCCGAAGAAGCCTCCCGCGCCACGCCCTACGGCACCGGCGCCGGCGGCCAGATCTTGCTGACCAACAACGGCTTCGGCCTCGGCGGCTACTTCCGGCGCGAACTCAGCGCCTCCACCTCGTTCCTGGTCGAAGCCAGCCTCGGCGCCGGCAAAGACGACCGCGAACTCAAATTCTACCAGTTCGGCAGCGGCATCGTCCCCAACAAACGTAATTATTTTTTGATGGCGCCGATTCATCTGGGGATCCATCACCGGCTTTTCTCCGAACACATCGAAGATAACTTCCGCCCCTACATCCACGTCTCCGGCGGGCCGAGCTTCGGCTGGGAATATCCCTACTTCGACGACCGCAACGGCAATGAAATCTTCGACACCGACATCGACCGCCGCTATGACATCTTCAGCGCTTTTCCGCGCGGGCGGATGCGCTTCGGCCTCGGCGGCATGGTGGCCCTGGGCGCTTTCTTCGGCACCAGCCGCAGGGTCACGCAGGGTGTGCGCTTCGGCTATGCCTTCAACTATTTCTTCGAAGGCATCCAACTGCTCGAACCCGACGTCAAAGACCCCCAGACGCTCTTCCACTCGCCGGTCATCAGCATCATCTTCGGCAAGCTTTTTTAAATTTTTTCCCAGAAAAAATTTAAAATGATTGGAGGACACCGCGCACTTCGTCTCTGAGAGCTCCCCAACCGTGTTCCAGGTGGGCGCACGTGGCGAGGCGGTTTACCAGATCGGCGTGGGCCTCGCGGAAGGGGTCGGAAAGCTGTTTGGCCAGGGTGTGGATGGTCGTTTCTTGCTCGGCGATGGCCTTCCAGGGGCTGTATCCGCTTCGGTGATCGGCCTGATCGAGTTGGCTGCCTACTTCGTGAAGGGCGGCGGCGATCTGCTTGAGCGTCTCGGCGTCGTCGGGGCCTGTGTCGTCCGGGATCTTGGCGCCGAGCCCGTCCAGGAAACGGGCCACCTTTCGACGCTTGGCGGCGCGGGCGATGTCTGGCGCGGTGCTGCCGGCCCGGTACGCGCTGTAGGCGCGGACGAGCCCGATCTTCGGGTCGGCGCCGTGCTCCACGAGATGGGCTACGACCTCCAGGTGCCCCTGCTCGGCGGCTTCGATGAGCGGCGTAAAGCCATAGGAGTCTCGCACATCGACATCGGCTCCGGCCTCAAGCAATCGCGCAACGACCGGCAGGTGCCCGTGACGGGCGGCATAATGCAACGCCGTCAGGTTCCACTTATCCCGACCCCCGACTTTCACGCCGCCTTTTTCGAGCAGCACCGCCACCATGCCGTCGCAGCCCCGGCTGGCGGCGCTGAAAAGCGGTGTTTGCCCCGTCTCGGTCTGCCGCGCCTCCAAGTCGATTCCGTGATCGATCAGATAGCGGACGACGTTCAGGTACGCCTCATGCTCGTCGTCGGGATGATGGCCGAGGGCCTCACGGATCGCCTCCGGATCGGTCAACGTCACCTTCCGGCCGTCTCGCTCGACGGTCACGCTGACGGTGCGCGGCCTGCCTTCGAGCGCCTCGGCGATGGCGAAAAGCGCGTTGGCGCCGGTCTCCAACACCGCGTTGACCCCGGCGCCCTGCTCGTGCAGGTAGACCACGACATTGTACAACCCTTCGGCGGCAGCCTCGAAGAGCGGCGTCTGCCCGTTCGGCGTCGCCGCGTCAACATCCGCCCCGCCCTCAACCAGCAGCCGCGCCACAGCCAGATGGTCCTTATCTTTCTGATGCGGCAACGTCTTCATCGCATAATGCAACGCCGTAAACCCATCGGCATCCCGCGCATCGACCGCCACCCCCTCCTCCAACGCCCGCCGAATCCCGTCAAGATTCCCCGAGGACGCATCCCGCCGCAACCCTTTTTCTTCAAAAGAACCCATTTTAATTTTTTCGCCAGAAAAAATTAAACATTGAAACGGAAGAGAATCACGTCGCCGTCTTCGACGACGTATTCTTTGCCCTCCGAGCGCATGTGGCCGGCCTCGCGGGCGGCGGCTTCAGAGCCGTACTGGACGTAGTCTCCGTAGTGGATCGTCTCGGCGCGGATGAAGCCGCGTTCGAAGTCGGTGTGGATCTGGCCGGCGGCTTGCGGGGCTCTGGTGCCCTTGTGGATGGTCCAGGCGCGCACTTCTTTGGGGTTGTGCGTGAAGAAAGTGATCAGGCCCAGCAACTCGTAGGCAGCGTGGATGAGGCGTTCGAGGCCGGAGCGTTCGAGGCCGGCGGCTTCCAGAAATTCATACGCGTCGTCGTCTTCGAGTTCGCCGAGTTGGGCTTCGAACTCGGCACTGATCACAACGACGCGGGCGTCTTCCTGCGCCGCGATCTCGCGCACAGCCTCGACGTAGGGGCTGCCGCCGGGCAGATCGTCTTCGCCGACGTTGGCGGCGTAGAGCACCGGGCGGGTCGACAGCAAAAAAAGCGACCGGAGCCAGTCTTCCTCGCCGGGATGCACTTCGAACGTACGCACCGGGCGGCCCGCGCCCAGGTGGTCGTCGAGGCGCTGGTAAAAAGCCAGTTCGGCCTGGATCTTCTTGTCGCCGCTCTTGGCCTGTTTGGCTGTTTTTTCGAGCCTTTTATCGACCGATTCGAGGTCTTTGAGCAGCAGTTCGGTTTCGATGATCTCGATGTCGCGGGCCGGATCGACGGCGCCGGGGACGTGGGCGACGTTGTCGTCGTCAAAACACCGCACCACGTGGATGATAGCATCGACCTGACGGATGTGGCCGAGGAACTGATTGCCGAGGCCCTCGCCCTTCGACGCCCCGGCCACCAACCCGGCGATATCGACGAACTCGATGGTCGTCGGGACCACCTTCGGCGGCTGGGTCAGTTCGGCCAGGCGGTCGAGCCGATCATCCGGCACCGGCACCACACCGACGTTGGGCTCGATGGTGCAAAACGGATAGTTGGCCGCTTCGGCCCCGGCGTTGCTCAGGGCATTAAACAAGGTGGACTTCCCCACATTCGGAAGCCCGACAATCCCGCATCGTAGAGCCATTGTCGCTGAGTCCCTGATTTTTGCATTTCGAAATTCGGAACCGAATTTCGAAAAAGGATTATCGATTTACGACAGATACAGAACGCGACCCATGACAATACTTTCCAAACACGCCAATTTTTCGAAATTCGTCCTCGGCTTTCTGATCGTGGCACCGGTGCTGGTGCTGGCGATGCCGGTGGAGAGCGCGGCGCAGGGCGGCGCGGTGGGGCAGCGCTACCTCCAGACGGGCGTGGCCGTCTTCCCCGGCGTGGGCGTGCAGCTCGGCTACGTCGGCCCACACAGCATCTACACCCTCGAAACAATGATCTACGCCGACGGGCAGCCGTCGCTGGGCAGCGGCGAGAGCACGCTGCAACTCTCCGGCGGCATCGGCGCTGCGCTGCGCCCGCTGGGGGTGGTGCGCACCATCGGCAACGCCGACTACCGGTACGACTTCGACTTCGGCGTGCGCTTCGGGCCGAGCCTTTTCTTCACCACCGGCGCCACACGAGCGGACAAAAACCAGCAATTCAGCCTCTTCCTCGACCCCTTCATCCGCTTCAGCAGCCGCTTCAAGAACGACCGCATCTTCTACATCGAAATCGGCCCGCAGCAGCCGGACCTCCGGTTCGGGTTGTGGTTCGGAATTTGATTTTCGACGTGTCGAAAATTAAATCAGCCTACATATTCGACGATGACGAATTCACGTTCGGGCAGGCGGACGGCTGTCAGGTGGCCCATGTGCGGATGCGAGTGATAGACACAGCCGGTGTCGATGTCGATGAGGCGGGGGCGGTTGAGGGGCTCAGGCCGGGGTGTGTGGCCGCACACGACAGGCTTTTCCCAGACCAGCTCGTGGTCAAAGGCATCGAGGTGATCGCGTTCCCACAAAAATACATCCTCGTTGCAGAGGTCGAGGTTCTCAGAGATCGTCAGGTCCGGTTTGATGCCGGCGTGGACGAAGAAAAAGGCCGGATCGTTGTAATAGAGTTTCGTCTCTTGAATAAAGGCAATGTGTTCTTCGGGGATGCGCACGTTCTGGTCTTCGTCGGCATAGCTGCGTAAGGTGGCAACGCCGCCGTTGATGCCCCAGAGTTCGAAGTCGCGGGTTTTGAGATAGGCCAGCATAAAGGCCTCGTGGTTGCCGCGCAGAAAGGTGCATCGCCGCGTTTTACGCAGGTCCAGCAGCCGGTCAATGACCCCTTTGGAGTCCGGCCCGCGGTCGATATAATCGCCGATAAAGATGAGGTGATCGTCCTCGGTGGGCGCCAGCCGCTCAAGCAAGACGTTGAGCGTGCCGAGGCAGCCGTGGATATCTCCAATGGCGATCAGACCCATGAGCCAGGCAGACGAGTTAAAAAGACAACACAGCCCGCTACGAGGGCAAGCGACTCTGGATCGATTGCATGCCGATCAACCCGCGTCCCGACTTCTTGAGGCGGCCTTGCTTTTGCAAATCGAGCAAGGCTGCATCGAGGATGCCGTTAATAAACTTGCCGCTATTGTCGGTGCTGTAGCGTTTGGCAATGTCGATGGCTTCGTTGATGGTCACCTTGGGGGGGATATCTTCGAAGCTGAGAAACTCACAGACCGCCATCCGGAGCAGGATGCGGTCGATGAGCGCGATGCGGGAGAGATCCCAGTTATCGGCGTGGCGTCCGATGAGCGCATCGGCTTCGTCGGCTACGTCGAGGGTACGAAGGAACAGGGTTTCGGCGAACTTCAGCGCGGTGGCGTCTTCTTGCAACCTGGGTTTGACGAGCGTGCCGAGGATGTGGGGAACATCGCCGCCGCCCAGGGTGAAGGCATAGAGGGCTTGCATGACGCGTTCGCGCGCCTCACGTCTACTACTCATGGTTTGTTTACGCTTCGAAGAACAGGGGTCGAGGGTGCGTGTGGGGTTTCTATAATAAGCGCCGTCGCAAGCCGAAACGGATCACCTTCGTGTGAAATTCATGGCGTCCGTGGTATTCGCAAAGAGGCCCCGTGTTCTAGGGACAACCTCGATTTCTCAGCCTCTTCGCACGAACCGGCACCGGCGCTTCAGAGCCTGTTAGGAATTTATCTGGGGGCTGCGCATGGTTCTTTTTGCCCCATCGCTGCCCGCTTTGTCGGCCCATAGCGCTGCTATGCGCCTCCAAAGTCGTGCATCGCTGAACCAAAAAGCCCTCATGCTCGCCTTCCCATCTAAAATCCTAACAGGCTCTCAGACCGGCGTCCATCGACGATGTAAACACCGGGGCAGGAAGTTATGAAAACACGGCGGTGGTGTCCAGCGAGAAGTTTGAGTTTCTGGTTTCGAGTTTTCGGTTTCGAGTTTCTCGTTAGGAACACCTGAGGCCTGCCTGTTCAACCAGAATCCCTTAAACATTGAACAAGGACAACGCAAATCGTTAATTGTGGCCTGAACACATTTCCCCACCTCCCCACCCATGCGGTCCGACTCGACGATACAATGGAAGGCGTATCCGGCGTTGCTGCTGGCCGGGTGCCTCGCCGTAGGCATCAGCGGGGCTGCGCTGGCGCCGCGCTGGGGGTTCTGGCCCTGGATTGTGGTGATGACGACGGGGATCGTGCTGGTCGTCGCGGCGCGGTGGTATGGGCGCGGCAGGCTCGTCTCGGCGGAAGCGTTGATGGGCACCGGGGCCGTGGCGCTAGTGGTGATGGGCCTGGGCGGCGCCCGGTATGCCGCCGAGCAGGCCCTGCCCGCCGCGCACGTCGCGCATCAGGTCTACGCCGGGGATGAAGATGAAAGGCCGGTGGCGCTGACAGGGCGCGTCGTCGAACAGCCGGTGGAGCGGTCTTTCGGCGTTCGGTTTACGCTGGCTGCTGAGCGGCTGGTTGCCGGCCAGGACACCGCAGCGACCACTGGCTGCGTACAAGTGACGCTGGCCCGCTCGCCCTGGAGGCCTGACGTTGCCTTCCCCGCCATCGCGCAGGGCGACGTCGTGCAGGTGCAGGGGCCGCTGCGCCGCCTCCCCCGCCGCCGCAATCCCGCCGGCTTCGACACAGGCGGCTGGCTGCGGCAACGCGGCATTTACGCGACGCTCACCGTCCGCGACTCGGCAGACGTCGCCGTCCTGGGCCGCCGGCGCGCGGGGGTCGAGCGCCTCATCGTCCCGGCGCAGGCGTACGTCCGCCGTCAACTGAGCCATCTCGTGCCCGGCGACGACGCCCGCGCCGTGCTGCACGCGCTGGTGCTGGGCGACCGCAGCCGCCTCGAAGACGCCACCCGCCAGCGGTTTGCGCGGACCGGCCTGATGCACCTGCTGGCCGTCTCGGGGCTGCACGTGCTGCTCGTGGGGATGGTGCTCTACGGCCTGCTGCGCCCCGCCCTGATGCGCCTGCGCCTCGGCTGGAAAGCCATGGAGATCACCCGCGCCGCCGTGACGATGGCGTTGCTGGTGCTCTACATGCTGCTGGCCGGCGCCAGCCCGTCGGTGGTGCGCGCCGTCATCATGGCCGGACTGTTCATCGGGGGGACGGTGCTCGGACGGTCGGCGCATCCGCTCAACACGCTGGGCGTGGCGGCGGTGATCTTGTTGTTGATCCGCCCCGGCCACCTCTTCGAAGCCGGCTTTCAGCTTTCCTTCGCCGCCGTCGCGGCCATCGTGACGCTGCACCCGTTGATCTACGAACGCGCGCCCGAGGCGTGGCTGGCGCACCCGTTCCGGCGCAGCCTCTTCACGACAACGACCGTGTCGCTGGCGGCGACGCTGGGCACGATGCCGGTGTTGCTGTTTCACTTCGGGCAGGCGTCGCTGGCCGGGCTGGTGCTCAACCTCGCGGCCATCCCGCTGACGGCGCTGACGCTGGCGGCGGGGCTGTTGGCGCTGGCGCTGAGCGGATGGTTTCCGTTTGCCGCCGAGGTCTTTGGCGCTGCCGCCGACGTGCTGGCGCGCGGCCTCCTGTTCACCGCCGAAGCCGGCGAGGCGACGCTGGGCTGGGCCACCATCCAGCTCTACGTGCGCCAACCGTGGTATCTGCTGGCGATGGCGGCGGCGCTGCTGATGCTGGCGCAATGGCCGCGCCCCCGGCTGCGCTGGCGCCTCGGCGCTACGGCGCTGTGCCTGGCAACAGCGGGCGTGTGGACCGGCGTGCTGACCGGCGCCCACACCCCGCGCCTGGACGCCGTCTTCTTCGACGTAGGCCACGGCGACGCGGCGCTCGTCGCATTGCCCAATGGCCGGCACCTGCTCATCGATGCCGGAGGCCGCGACGCCGCCTCGGATCAGGGCGCGCGGACGCTGCTGCCGCACCTCGAACGCTACGGCATTGGCCGCCTCGACGCCGTCGTCATCACCCATCCGCACAGCGACCACCTCGGCGGGCTGCCGGCGCTGCTGCGGGGCACCAGCGTGGGCCGCGTGCTGCACAACGGCCAGCCTTACACCTCAACGCTCTACACCGAAACGCGGCACCTGCTCGACAGCCTCGGCGTACCCCACCGCGCCGTCGCTGCCGGAGACACGCTGGCCCTCGACCCGTCTGTGCGTATCGAAATCCTCGCGCCGGAAGCACCCGCTGCGCCCGACGACGACGCCAACGACGCTTCCGTGGTGCTGCGTCTGGTCTACGATCAGACGACGTTCCTCTTCACCGGCGATGCCGAAGCCGGGGCCGAGCAGCGCCTGCTGGCCCGCTACGGCGCGCTCTTGCGCAGCGACGTGGTCAAAGTGGCCCATCACGGATCGCGCACGAGCAGCACGCCCGCATTCGTCTCTCGCGCCGCGCCCGACACGGCCCGGGCGCCGCTGGCCATCGTGAGCGTCGGCCCGCCGTCGTTCTTCGGCCTGCCCGACGAAGAGGTGCTCCAACGATGGCACGCCCGTGGCGCCACCGTGCTGACGACCGTCCGCCAGGGCGCCCTCTGGCTCCGTAGCGATGGCAAGAGCGTCCGGCGGGTAGAATGGCGGTGAGGGGGAATTTTGGATTTTAGATTTTGGATTTTGGATTGGGAAATTTCCGACCCTCATTCACTAAACGAAGAAGCCGCGCCGGTCGAAACGGGCGCGGCTTCTTCGATATCGATTACGGATCGACAGGCAGCCAATCCAAAATCCAAAATCTAAAATCCAAAATTCCTCGCTACTCGCTTTCTGCCGGGAAGCTGTCCGAAGACGTGCTGGACCAGCGGTCGTGGCTGGGGGGGATGCGGTCGCGGGTGGCCGGCGGCGTGGCTTCGCCCGGCTCCGGATGCGCATCCTCGGAGACCGGCAGTTCGATGACGAAGGTGCTGCCCTGGCCCGGCTCGCTCTTGGCCCAGACCTGCCCGTTGTGCATCTCGACGATCTGCTTGACGATAGACAGGCCCAACCCCGTCGACGACTCGTTGCTCGTGGGCACCGCCGAGAGACGCTGGAACTTGCCGAAGAGCTTCTTCTTGTCGTCCCTGGTCAGGCCGGGGCCTTCGTCGCGCACTGTGAACTGAACGACCGGCCCGTGCCGCTTGACCGACACCCAGATGGTCTTGCCCAGCGGCGAATACTTGATGGCGTTGCTGACGAGGTTGTCCATGGCATCACGCAGCCATTCCCACGATCCTTCGACGACGCACGGGTCGTTCTCGTCGAGGTGGAGGATCAGTTTTTCGCCTTTGCGTTGCGCCTGCGGGCGGTTGCGGCGCACCACCTCTTCGGCCACCTTGCCCAGGCTTACCGGCTCCATGTGCAAGGTCAACTCGCCGCTCTCTAAAGCTTCCGAGTCGAGCAGCTTGCCCACCATGTCGAGCATCTGATCCGACGAGGTGTGGATCAGGTCGAGCATTTCCTGGCCGGGCGCCTGGGCGTCGATCTCGTTCTTGAGGATCTTGGCGAACTCGCGGATGCCGTTGAGCGGGTTCTTCAGGTCGTGCGCGGCGATGCGCAGCAACTGCGACTTCATCTGGCTGGCTTCGCGCAAGCCTTCGTTGGCGTTCTTGAGGGCGTTGTTGAGCGCTTTAAGCTCCTTCTTCTGCAAGCCGAGATGCAGCAGGTTGCGGGCGCGCACGAGCAGTTCGCGGGCGCTGAACGGCTTGGTCAGGTAGTCGTCCGAGCCGGCTTCGAGGCCTTTGATCTTCTCGTCGAGCGAGGCGCGCGAGGTCAGCAGGATCATCGGAATGTGGCTGAGCTTCTCATCCGACTTGATGGCCCGGCAGAGCCCGTAGCCGTCGAGGTTGGGCATCATCACGTCGCTGATGACCAGATCCGGACGGATGGCGCGGGCCTTCTCTAACGCGTCCTGCCCATCGACCGCCTTAACGAGGTGATACGACTGCTTGAGGCACCCGGCCACGTAATCGCGAATCTCCGGGTTGTCATCGACCACCAGGACCGTGGGCGCATCCGGCGGCAACAGCGGGGCATTGTCGGAGGACGGCGCGAGGAATTCATTGTCGAAGACGGCCATCTCTACCATCGGGCTGTGCGAGATAGATTGGGCCTCTTTCTCGGCCTCTTCGGCGGCTTCGAGGGCTTCAAATTCGTCGAATTCCTGGGCGTGCGTGTCGTCGAGATGCCGGGTGTCCTTGGGCAAGGTCACGATGAACTCGGTGCCCACGCCGATCTGGCTCTCGCACTGGATCGTGCCGCCGTGCAACTCGACGAGTTCTTTGACGAGCGACAACCCGATGCCGGTGCCTTCCTGAACCTGCGAGATCGTCCCATCGACCTGATGGAAACGGTCGAAGATATAGGGCAGGGCCTCTTCCGGGATGCCTTCGCCGCTGTCTTTAATGCGGATGATGACCGTCTCGCCCTCGACGCCATTGGCCCCGGGCGCCCCATCGTTGATCGAGACGCTGATCTGGCCGTTCTCAGGCGTAAACTTGACGGCGTTCGAGAACAGGTTGAAGAAGACTTTCTCCAGGTGCCCCGGATCGAAGTTGAGCGAGAGGTCGGCGTTCTCGGCCAGGAATTTGAGATTGACTTCTTTCTTCTCGGCAAAAGCCGTGAACGAGAGCAGCACGCCTTCGATGAGTTCGACGAGGTTGCCGTGACGCACGCGCAGGGCCATCTTGCCCGATTCGAGCTTGGCTACGTCGAGCAACTGGTTGATGAGCCGGAGCAAGAGCCGCGAGTTGCGCAGCATCACTTCGAGCTGGCGCCGCATGTCGTCGCTGACGGGGCCGTAGACGCCCAGCAAGGCGTTCTCCAGCGGGCCGATGTTGAGCGTCAGCGGCGTGCGGAATTCGTGGGAGATGTTGTTGAAGAACCGGGTCTTGATCCGATCCATCTCCTGGAGTTTCTCGGCCTGCTCTTCGATGACGGCTTTGGCGTCCTCGGCGATCTCTTTCTGGCGTTCGGCTTCGCGCCAGGCCTTTTCGGTCTCGGCCAGGGCCTCCTCGGTGCGCTCTTTCTCCTGCCGCAGATCCGCCGTCCGCGCCTCGACGAGGCCGACGAGTTCGCGCTCGCGGTGTTTGAGGCTGCGGATGCGCAGGCGATAGAGCAAGAAGGCCAGCAACAACAGGCTCACCGCGCACAGCACGTAGAACCACGTCGTCTGGTAGAAATACGGTTTGAGGTAGAAGCCTACCGCCGCCTCTTTACTCCAGACGCCTTCGCTGTTGCGCGCCTTGACTCTAAGGATATGGACGCCCGGCTCCAGGTTCGTGTAGTAGGCCTCGCGCCGCGCGCCGGCGTCTACCCATACTTCGTCGGTGCCTTCGAGCATGTACTGATACCGGACCTGCTTGGGCGCCAGCAGGTTCAGCCCCACGTAGTTGAACGCGAAGCGGTTGCGCCCCGGCGGCAGCACCGTCACTGTATGGCCTATCGGGATCTGCTCGTCGTTGGCCGTAGCCGCTTCGATGACCACCGACGGCGGAATGGCGTTGGCCCGCGCATCGTTCGGATCGATCACGGCCACGCCGTAACCCACCGACGGGAACCACAACCGACCGTCGCGGCTCTTCCAGCCTGCCGGCTGCGTGCCGCCCATGAACTCGATCGTCTTCAACCCGTCGGCCTTGTCGTAGCTCGTCGGCGAGAGCCGCTCAAGACGACCCTCGGCATAGGCCACCAGATCCGCCTTCGGGATCGACCACATGCCCACCGAGCCGGCCAGCCAGAAGATGCCCCGGTCGTCCTCCAGGATCATCGTGACCGTGTCATCGATGAGGCCGTCTTCGGTCGTAAAGCTCGTCAGTTCGCCGTCTTTGAACCGAAGCAGACCGCTCTCCTGAACGCTGAACCAGAGCGCATCGTCCTCGTAGTCCGTGTAAATGTTGATGACCCAGTTGTTGCCCCCTTCGATGTCGTAATGCTCGACCACCTGACCGTCGCGGAAGCGGTGCAGGCCGTGGGCGTAGGTGCCCACCCAGATGTCGCCGTCGGGGCCTTCACCCACCGACGTGACTTCGTCGCTGGCCAGGCCGTGCTCGGTCGTGTAGACGATGAACTCGCCGCCCTGGAAGAGCACCAACCCGCCGATCATCGCCAGCCAGAGGTTGTCTTTCGAATCGACGAAGAGGCCCCAGACGTCGTCCTGCGGCAGGCCGTCTTTAGAGGTAAAATTGGTGAATTTGCCGTCTTTGTAGCGGCTCAGGCCGCCGCGCGTGCCGAACCAGAGCGTGCCGTCGGAGGTGCTTTCGACGCTGAAGACCTCGTCGTGGATCAGGCCGTCGGCGGTGGTAAAGGTGGTGAAGACCCCGTCCTTGAAGCGGCTGACGCCGGCATGCTCGGTGCCGATCCACATGGCGCTGTCGGGCGTCTCGTAGATCGAGTAGACGTAGTCGTGGGCGAGGCCTTCCTGGGTGGTGTAATGGGTAAACTTGACGTCTTTGAGGCGGTTGAGGCCGCCGCCGTCGGTGCCCACCCAGAGGCTACCCTCGGTGTCGGCGTAGAGGCTGATGACGGTGTTGTGGGCCAGACCGCCGCCATCGTCGGAGGAGATGCAGGCAAAGCGCTCGCCTTCGAGGCGGCAAAGGCCGCCGCCATCGGTGCCCACCCAGATGGTGCCGGCAGCATCCTCCGCGAAGGCGTGGACCATGTTGTCGCCCAGGCCGTCTTTGGTGGTGTAGTTGCGGATGTTGGCCGCGCCGTCAGGGCCGACCATGACCCGGCTCAGGCCGCCCTTGGTGCCTACCCAGACAGCCCCGTCCCAGGTCGAGCGCATCGTGACGATTTCGTCGTGGATCAGCCCCTCGGTGGTGGTAAAGGTAGTGAAGATGCCGTCTTTGTAGCGGATGACCCCGGTGCTGCGCGTGCCCATCCAGAGCGCGCCGTCTTTGGTCTTGGCCAGTGTCTGGATCTCGTTGTTGGGCAGGCCGTCTTCGCTCGTCAGGTCGGTAAACAGATCGGTGGTGTACTCGTCGAAGTGGGCGGGGTCGAGGCGGTTGAGGCCCTGCCGGTAGGTGCCCACCCAGACGCTGCCGTCGTCGTCTACGAGGAGACTGCTGACCTCGCTTTCGTTGAGGCCGTTCTTTTCGGTGTAGGTGGTGAACTGGCCGTCTTTGTAGCGCGTCAGGCCGCCGCCGCGCGTGGCAATCCAGAGGCTGCCGTCTTTGCCGGGCATCAGCGCCGGGATGTTGCCGCTGGGCAGATGGCCGTCGCGCTTGGTGAAGACGGTGAAGTCGATACCGTCGAAGCGAACGAGGCCTTCCTGGGTGCCCACCCAGAGGTAGCCGTCGTGGGTCTGAGAAATAGATTCAACACTCCCCTGCGGCAACCCGTCTTCGATGGTCCAGGTGTCGATGTGATATTGAGAGAGGGCTTTGTTGGGATCGAGCGTGAGCACCTTCTGGGCGTACGCACGGGAGCCTGCTGCCGCGCCGAAGAGCACGAGCACCAGCCCAAGGATGATATGAAACAACCCCTTCTTCACGTTGTGACGTTGCCTGAAGTACTACGTTTTCTTCGAGTCATTCGCGCAGCGGCCCGGTGCGCCGGAGACGCCGTCGCGGGGAAGCGGACGGTGAACATACTGCCCTGTCCTTTTTCACTCTCTACAGATATCGACCCTCCGAGCAATTCCGTAAGTCTTTGGGCCACAGTTAATCCAATTCCTATGCCATCGTGCGAACGAGTCAGGCCTGTACTCTCCTGTGTGAAGGCCTCGAAGAGGTCCGGCATGAACGCAGAATCGATGCCAATGCCGGTATCTCGCACCCTGAGCAGCACCCTATCCGCCTGCCGCGCTACTTCGAGAACCACCTCGCCTTCATCCGTAAATTTGACAGCATTGTCGAGCAGATAATCCAGCACACGCACCACCGAGGCGGCGTTGAGCATCGCCTCGACCTTCTCGCCTTCGCGCGCGACGAGGCGGAGGGCCAGCCCCTTGTGCATCGCCGGCTTCTCGAAACGTTGCACAGCTTCCTGCGCCAGCTTCACCAGATCCACCAATTCGAGGTCGAGTTTGAGGTCGTCTATTTCGAGGCGAGAGAGGTGGTGTACGGCGTCGAGCGTGCGCATCAGGCGGGCGCCGCCCTCGTTGATGAGGCCGGCAAATTCTTGAAGTTCATCCGGCGCCTCTGCCGAAAGGATCTGCGCATAGCCCTGGATGGCCGCCAGCGGCGTGCGAAATTCGTGATTCAAATTGTTGAGAATAGAAGACTTGAGCCGTAGCGAACTCTCAGCCTGGTTTTTAGCCGCCAGCAGTTGTTTCTCGTACTCGATCCGGTCGCTGAGGATGATCTGCACCTGCTCTTCGACGGTGCGTTCGAGGCTTTCGTTGAGTTGTTTGAGTTCTTTCTCCTGCTGCCGGATCAGGACCAGGTTTTTGGCGCGGGCCAGCAACTCGCGGTCGTTAAACGGCTTGGCGAGGTAATCGTCGGCGCCTACTTCGAGGCTTTCGATCTTCATCTGCTGCGTGGCGCGGGCCGTCAAGAGCATCACGGGAATGTGGTTGAGCGCCGGATCGGACTTGAGAGCGCGGCAGAAAGCGTGGCCGTCCATCCTGGGCATCATCACGTCGCTGATGATGAGATTGGGCTGGCTGTGACGGGCTTTTTCGAGCCCTTCCTCGCCGTGGCGGGCCGTCGTGATGCGGTAGTGCTGGCCCAGGATCGATGCCACATACTCGCGCACGTCGTCGTTATCTTCGACGATGAGCACCAGCGGGGCGCCCGGCGCAGGCGTCGTGTCGTCCGCGGGCGCGGCGGATTCGGGTATAAAGTCCAGCGCCGAGAAGGCCAGTTCGGTCATCGCGCCCTGCTCCGGCACGAAGCCTTCCATGTCGTCGCCCAGTTCCTCGGACCGCAGATGCGCATTGCCACGCGGCAAGGTCACGACAAACTCCGTCCCCACGCCCACCTCGCTGTGGACGTCGATGACGCCGTGGTGCAACAGCACCAGTTCCATCACCAGCGCCAGGCCGATGCCGGTGCCTTCGTGCTGGCGGGTGTTCGAGTTGTCTACCTGGCTGAAACGGTCGAAGATATGCGGCAGATCCTGCTCCGGAATGCCGATGCCGGTATCGCGCACCCGCACTTCGACGGCGCCTTCGGCGAACGAGGGCATTGGCGGCAACGCAGCCACCGTCACGGTGATGGCGCCGCCGTCCGGGGTAAACTTGGCCGCGTTCGAGAGCAGGTTGAAAAAGACCTTTTCGAGCTTGTCCGGCTCGAAGTAGACCCCGTCGATGCCGCCCTCGGCCTCGAAATGCAGCGCGATGCCTTTCTGCTCGGCAAAGGCAGAGCACGAAAGCACGACGCCTTCCAGAAATTCGACGATGTTGCGCGGTCTGGCCCGGAGCGACATCTTGCTCGCCTCGAGCTTCGAGAGGTCGAGCAACTGGTTGATCAGGCGCATCAGGCGCAGCGCGTTGCGCAGCATGATGCCGATCTGCCGCCGCACCGTCTCCGAGAGCGGGCCGTAGCTGCCCTGCAAAGCGTTTTCCAACGGCCCGACGATCATCGTCAGCGGTGTGCGGAATTCGTGCGAGACGTTGGCGAAAAAGCGCGTCTTGAAGCGGTCGAGTTCTCTGAGCTTGTCGGCCTGCGCCTCGATCTTGCCTTTGGCCTCGCGGAGGTCGTGGGTGCGCGCCTCCACCAGGGCTTCGAGTTCACGCTTGCGGGCGATGAGCTGCCGCGCCCGCCCGTGATAGGCCACGACGCCGAGGATGAAAACGCCCAACACGCAGAGGATGTAAAACAGCGTGGTCTGATAGAAAAACGGCTCCAGCGTGAAGCGCATCGACGCGCCGGTTTCGTTCCAGACGCCGTCGCTGTTGCGAGCCATCACGCGGAACGTGTAGGAGCCCGGTGCGAGGTTGGTATAGGTGGCCGCGCGGCTGGCGCCGGCATCCTGCCAGGCAGCGTCGTTGCCTTCGAGCATAAACCGGAAGCGAACGGCCTCGGGCGCCATGAAGCTGAGCGCCGTATATCGAAATTCGATCTTTTTCTTGCCGGGCGAGAGCACCACGTCGTCGTGCTGCGCCACGGCTTCATTATCGACGAGCACCTCTTCGATAACCACAGGCGGCAGCAGCAGGTTACGGCGGATGTTCTGAGGATCGATCATGACGGCGCCTTTGACTGAGGAAAACCACAGCGTGCCGTCCTGGCGCTTCCATCCCGCCGGCTGGATCCCGCCCATCATCTCGGCCTTGAGGCCGTCGGCTTTGCCGTAAAACGTTGAGGAAAACCGCGTCTTCGTGCCCTCGGCGAAGGCATCGAGCGTGTCTTTGCTAACGGTAAAGAGGCCCTTGTTGCAACTCATCCAGAGGTTGCCCTGATCGTCTTCGAGAATCTGGTAGATGATATCGTCGAAGAGGCCTTCGCGGGTGGTGTAGGTGGTCAGGCGCCCGTCTTTGTAGCGGCTCAGCCCGCCCTCGTACGTGCCGATCCAGAGCACGCCGTCGGCGTCTTCGTAGAGGGTCAGCACGCCGTCGCTGGCCAGGCCGTCGGCGGTGGTCAGGTGCGAGAATTGCCCGTCGCGCAGTTGCGCCAGCCCCGCGTAGAACGTGCCGATCCAGAGGGTGCCGTTGCGGTCTTCGTGGATGGCCGTGACGTAGTCATCGCCGAGGCCGTCTTCTCTGGTGAAATTGGTGAACCGGCCCTCGTGGAAGCGGCTGAGGCCGGCGTCGGTGCCCATCCAGAGACTGCCGTCGTCGCTGGTGCCGAGGATGTAGATGGCATCGCTGACCAAGCCGTCTTTGGCTGTGTAGTGGGTAAAACGCCCGTCTTTGAAGCGGTTGAGGCCGCCGCCGAGGGTGCCCACCCAGAGGGTGCCGTCATCGCCGGCATAGACGCTCGATACGATATCGCTGGAGAGACCGTCGGCGGTGGTAAAGCTGGTCAGGTGGCCGTCTTTGAGCCGGTTGAGCCCGCCGCCGTCGGTGCCCATCCACAGCGCGCCGTCGCGGTCTTCAGAGATCGACATCACCATGTCGTGCGAGAGCCCTTCGCGGGTAGTGTACGTGGTGAACTTGCCGTCCCAGAGGCGGTTGAGCCCGCCGCCCTCGGTGCCGATCCAAAGACTGCCTTCGTGGTCGCCGTAGAGCGAGAGCACCCAGTCGTGCGAGAGGCCCTCCTCCTCAGAGAACGTTTCCAGATGCCCATCGCGCAGCCGCCCCAGGCCGCCGCCTCTACCGCCGATCCAGAGAGTGCCCTCGGCATCCTCCCAGAGCGCCCGGACCTCTCCCGTGGTCCAGTCAGAGTCAGAGACGAAGGGGGTCAGGAGGTCGCCTTCGACCTGCATCAACCCGTGCCGCGTGCCCACGAGGAAGGTGCCGTTACGAACCTCGTAGATCGTCAGGATGAAAAGATCAGCCGGGTCGCCGGCCTGTTCGATCACAGAAATGCCGGCGACGTCGACGCGGTTGAGGCCTTCGCTGGTGCCCACCCAGAGGCGTCCTTGCCGGTCCTGATAAATCGCCGTGACGTGGTTGCTCTTGAGCCCGTCGTCGGTGGTGTATTGGGTGGCCTGGCCGTTGAGCAGCGAAAACAGCCCGGCGTCGCGCGTGCCGATCCACATCGCGCCGGCAGCATCTTGAAAGACGGCGCTGACGTTCTTGCCCGGCAGACCGGCTTCGGCAGAGAGCCGCGTAAAGTGTCCGCCGGCGTAGCGAATCAGGCCGGCGTTGTGGGCGCTGATCCAGAGGCGGCCCTGCCGGTCTTCGTAAAGCGCTTCGATGGCGTGGCCGGTTTCGAAGGCGGCGGTGTTGGTCTTATCAAAAACGGTAAAGCGGACACCGTCGAAGCGGCTGAGCCCTTCCTCGGTGCCGAGCCAGAGATACCCCCCCTGCGATTGGAGAATGGCGCGGACGGTGTTCTGCGGCAGCCCGTCGTCGTCCTTCCAGACCTGATGGACGTACTGCGTCAGCGCCTTGTTCGGATCGAGCGCGCGTCTGCCCTGCGCATACGCCTCTAGCCCCATCGTTGCACTCAACAACGCCAGAAAAAAGAGGACAAAGATGTGGGGGAAACGCTTCACCGTGATACTACGAAGCTCAGGGGTGACTTCAGGGGCCGCAACTGGTTACGGATGTACTGAGGATCGGCAACGTTTAATCAGGCCGCCGGCAGGCTTTCGAATCGTGCAACTAAGGTGCCAGGGCCGTCCCGGCCATCGAAACTCGGCGGGAGTATCGGTTAGCAGGCGCGCGGGATTAAACCATTCCAGCGCCTGGCCGCAAAATTCGGATCTTTATATAAGGCCCGGTGCCATCGCATGACATCGGGCCGAAAGCTGCGCCGATCCTTTACATTTTGTGCCGGTGAAGCCGCCCTGGAAAAGATTACCGAATTACCCAGAGGGATTACACGATGTAATTATGTAACGACCGTGCTGCCGGTAAATCCTGGCCGGGGAAGTAACCTCAACAATCAAAACCGATGACTCCTGAGACGGGCGGTTCAGATTGACGATGTCCGGATAGCACCCGCGCGCCGGGCGCGTCCGACGGTCAAGCCCCCGAACGACCGGGCGTGCAGCAGCAACGCCGGATCAGGCTTGGCCCCAGATCGTCGTCGGCAGGATGCCGGGCGTGCGCGCCTGGAGCAACGCGCGGGCTTCATCAACAACTTTATCGGACGGCGTTTTGTCTGTGGACGATGGCGCCGCCGGGGCTTTGGCTTGCATCCGCTCGGCCATCAGGTCGGCGATGCTGCGCCGTTTGATCATGTCCGAGAGGCCCTGAAGGCTGCTATAGGCGATGCCAAAACGCTCTTCTAAGAACGCCTGGGCCTCTTTTAGCTGTTTGATGTTGCCGCAACGCATCTCGGCTTTGAGGGCATACCAGGCCTCGTCGGTGACGCGTTCGGTGCTGCCACCGACGGCTTTTTCTTCGAGCAACTCGTCGATGCCGCCTTTCTTATACATCTTCCACCAGCGTTGCAACTGGCGCTCGGAGTAGCCCAGCGTGGGGGCAAGCATCCGGCGGCTGTCGTAGGCGCCGCTCTTCAGCAAACGCAACATCTTGACGCGGTCGCAGAGGGCCTGGCCGCGGAGGCTTCGTTCGAGCCGTTCGAGTTCTTCTTCGGATTCCTGGATCTGGTCCTGGTAGTGTGTACGCATGACAGCAGAGTTCCACTGAATAAGGGGTGCAGGGTTGGGTCGAGCATCCAGACATGATGAATCTGAATGGTTGTCGATGCTCTACGCAAGAAGCGCACCAGAAAGCTGCGCCGAAAAAACTTACCACCCGGTTAGGACGCATTTTTGCTGCCCAAAGTACTGCCGGCACCGGTCGTTAACCGTGTGCGAGCGGAATCACGTGTGCAGTTGGAACCCACGACACCCGCTCGTCTATCGCCCCCAGCGTAGCCAGTGACGATGCCATGCACCCCATCAAGGCCAACCTCATCATCATCGGCGCAGGGCTTTTAGTAGTGGCTCTGTTGATGTTGACAGGCTGAGAGACGGCTCGAAACCCTCCAAAAGATGGATAGCGAACCTGTACCCAGAGCCATCCTCCTCATCTTTGGATCGGCGTTGCTGCTGGCGGCGCTGTTGATCTTGGCAGCGGCCTGATTGCTCTAACCTTCGGAAACCATGAAAGACGGAGAGGATCGTACCCGTCCTCAATTATCCAAAAAGAGCGGAACCGGGGTGTTCTGCAGGAGCGAGGCCGTCGTAGAGCCAAAGGCCAGCTTGGTCAACTGAGACACCGAGTGCGCGCCGGCGACCACCACATCGGCCTGAAACTGCCGGGCGTAGTCGACGATCTCGCGCGCGGCGCTGCCGCCCTGGATGCCGGCGATGTTGGCGTTGTAGCCGTGGATGTCCATGTACGACTTCGCCATGCGCAGCGCCAGTTGCGACCCCTCGCGCTCGCCTTTGCCGTGGATGTTGACAATCTCCACCTCCAGGTCCGTTCCAAACGGTTGAAGCCGCACGAAACGCCGCAGGGCTCGCGCCGAGGCATTGCTGGCATCGTAGGCCACCAGCACCCGGTTGATGTCGCGGTAGTCATCGGGCACCACGAGCGTCGGCCCGATGGTGTTTTTGACAATGCCGACGAGCGTCCTGGTTTTCTGCTCCGGATGGCTGTAGAAGAAATGCGGTTCCTTGCCCACCACCAGCAAATCGCAATACTTCATGTCTTCGACGATGCGCTCGTAGGGCACGCCTTCTTCGACCTGCACTTCGAAGGCCACGCCGGTGGCTTCCAGAGCTTCGCGAAAAGCATCGGTGAGTTGCCGGGCTACGGCGCGGGCTTCCGCCGTCAGGTCCGCCTGTACTTTCTGCATGAGGTACATGCTGCCGATGCCGCCGCCGCGCGAGCTGGCCTCGATGCTTCCCATATCGACGACAGCCAGCCCGATGACCTGAGCCCCGTGCCGCCGGGCAATATCGACGGCATAACGCGTGGCAACGGGGGTATCGCTGTCGGGGTCGAGCGCAACGAGTATTTTCTTGATCATAGCCGGAAGTACCTGATTGAGAGCAAGGGTGCTGAAGAATGTAAAGTAACGGATCGATCCGGTGCGAACAACACTCGAAAGCATCATTCTTGGATTGTTCAGCCAGCAGCGGTTTTATCAGGATATGTGCGCGCTCCTTCAGGCTGATATCCTCACATATATCAATCCGTTTCCAAAGTTCTCCACAGGCCTTAATAAAACTACTTATACAATATATTTATATAAAAAAAGAATAGTAGTAGTAGTAGCGTCTGTGGAAATGTGGAAAGGCGCGATGTACACAAACGCCACTCGGCATGTGTAAAAGACCCGCAAGTCATCCCCAGATCTATCCACACGAGATGGTCGCGCTGAAGTCACGGATCCTCCCAATCGTCGTCGTTTTGAGGGCTTGTTAACGTATCCACGGCTATCCACACGAAGCGGGTTGTTTTTCGGGTAGAATTGTACACACTCGTCCACATTGTGGATGACTGGGGGTAAGCTGTGGGGCAGGGTGCCTTTTATACACGGCTATCCACACGCTCTGCCGCCGCCGCCGGTTGTGCATAACTTTTGCCGGGCTTTTCCACGACTTGTTAACGGGCGTGGATAAGGTGATTTGTGCTCCGTTTTGCGATGCCTCACGATCCCCTTTACGGTTTTCCCAGCAAGCGGAACATCTCTTTCTTATACGTCTCCACGCCGGGCTGGTCGAAGGGGTTGACGCCGAGCAGGTAGCCGCTGACGGCCACGGCGTGTTCGAAGAAGTAGAGGCATTCGCCGAGGGGGCCGGGCGCGATGCGGTCGAGCCAGAGCGTCATGTTGGGCACGCCGCCGTCGGTGTGGGCTTTGGCGGTGCCTTCGTAGGCCTTCCGATTGACGTGCGTCATGGTCTGGCCGGCGAGGTAGTTGAGACCGTCGAGGTTGGCGGCGCTGTCGAGCACGGCGAGGTCGCCGTCGTCGTCCTCGGTCATGAGGAACGTTTCGATGAGGATGCGTCGGCCTTGCTGCATGTACTGGCCCATCGAGTGCAGGTCAGTGGAATATTGAAGCGAGGCGGGGAAGAGGCCCTTGTGCTCTTTGCCTTCGCTCTCGCCGAAGAGTTGCTCCCACCAATCGCCGATGCCGCTCAGGCGCGGCTCGAAGGCCGTCAGCACTTCGGCGTCGTAGCCCTGCTGGTGAAGTTGATACCGCGTCGCCGCGTAGTCGAGCGTTGGATTATCTTGTGTGCTCGCATACCGCTCGCAGGCCGCCACGGCGCCGTAAAAGAGCGACCGGATATCGACGCCCGCCACGGCGATGGGCAGCAGGCCCACCGGCGTCAGCACCGAAAAGCGCCCGCCGACGTCACGCGGAATCTCGTATTTCTTGTAGCCGCGCTCGCGCTGAAGCTGGTTGAGCGCGCCCTTGCTCGGATCGGTGGTGACGATGATGCGGCGGTCGGCGTCGTCGAAGCGGTCTTCGAGGAACTGGCGCGCGAAGCGAAAGGCCAGCGCCGGCTCCAGCGTCGTGCCGCTCTTCGAGATGACGTTGACGTAGACCGATTTGCCGTCGAGGTAGGCGAGGAGTTCGCGCAGGTAGGCGCCGCTCATGTGATGGCCGGCGAAGAGGATTTCGGGCGACCGGCTCGCGCCCTGGCCGAAGAGATCGCCTGCGCCCGCCGGGGCGTCGTCCTGGCGAGGCGGAAAGTAAGGCGTGAGGGCCTCGATGACGGCCTGCGCGCCGAGGTACGAGCCGCCGATGCCGATGCACAGGAGCACGTCGGCGTCGGCGCGGATGGCGGCGGCGGTGGCGGCCAGGTCTTCGAGCAGCGCGTCGTTGGGGTCGAGCAGGAGGTCGCGCCAGCCGAGGAAATCGTTGCCCGCGCCGGTTTTGTCGAGCACGGCCTGATGCGCCGCTTCTACACGAGGCCGAAGCTGGTCGAGGGCGCCGTCGTTGAGGAAAGGCAGGGCGTTGCCGGTATCGAGTCGAAGCATGGGTTTGTCGCGGTTGGATGGTGCCGGGGAGGAAGCTCTCAATATAAAAGCGATCACCGCCGCCGGATGCGCGCGCCGCGTGGATTTCAGGGGAAAATGCGCCGCGCGCGTTACGCCAACATTATCGACCTGCGATTCATCTACCTCGACGCCGGTCAACTGGCATGGCTGGAGGCCGATCTGGCGCGCATCGAAGCCGGGCGCGCGGTGGTCGTCTTTGCCCACATCCCGGTGCAGAGCCAGCGCGGGCGACGCATGGACGGCAGCAAGCCCTCGCCGAATATTTCCATCACCAACCGCGCCGTGCTCTACCGACCGGTTCGGACGGGTCTACTCTGCCACGCTCGCGGCGATGTGAGGCAGCACCGGCTGGTGTTCGATGCGATAGGCGAGCATGTAATGATCCGAGACGACGGGCTCGCGGATGAGCATCGAGTGCAGGGCGAAGCGGTCGGCGTAGGCCTGGGGCATCAAGAATCGGTCTACCTTATAACTCTTGGTTTTTTTGTCCTTCCGGATTCGGTATTTGTTGATCGGATCGACGGTGTGCATCGTGTCTCGTTCGGTCATGAAAAACGAATCGTTCAACCGCTCGAACGGCTTCTGCGGCAGGTTCAGGTCGCCGACGATGAAGTAATCGCCTTTGAGGTCGAGGTTTTTCAGGGTCTCGAACTGCGCGCGGGCGAAGGTCTGCTCTTTTTCTTTGGTCGGCGCGTAGAGGTGGGTGTTGACGATGCAGGTTTTGAAGCCCGGCGTGCTGATGCGCACGGTGAGGTAGCCTTTGCGCGCCTTGCGTTCGAGGCGGCTGGCGCCGCGTTCGATCTCGAAGCGAGAGAAGCCGGCGGAGTCGCTCGGCACGCGCGTCATCGTAACCAGACCGCCCCGGTTGAACGGCCCCCGGCGCCCCGAAGCGAACACCTGGTAGTCGGGAAATCGTTTCTTGAGATACCGCACCTGGTTTTTCGTCCAGATCTCTTGCAGCGTGATCACGTGCGGCATCAACGCTCTAGCATAGGCCACGAACAGGTCGATGCGTTCTTCTTTGTCGTCGGCGAAACCGGCAGGCAGCATCCACAGGTTGCCGTTGAGGATCGTCAGGACGCTGTCCGAGGCCGTCGTCATGAACAGTTTGACCATGTCGTCATCACGCAGATCGACGGTGACGGGGGCGCCGCTGGCATACGGGCTGATGGTTTCGGGCGGCGTATCGAAAGAAAGGGTGGAGGCAACAAAAACGATAAATGCAAATTGAAGCAGCTTCTTTTTAACAGTCGCTTTCCTGGTTTTTTTGATGGTCGATTGCAGCATGGCGGCCCTGTCTGTCAATGTCCAACTTCACGTCCTGGCTCCTCGTCAAGGATGAAACACAAAAGCACGTCGCCATGCGTAAGGTGCGGCCCGTTTCGCATGGCGTTATGGTCTTAATCGATCCCCGCCGGGGCGGACTTAAAGAGATGGGGATTTTAACAGCAGGGCGGCGCTGTGCGGGCAGGGTACGAGCGGCAGATTACGGATGGATTATCTCCTGATGAGCAAATTGCGGCCTGGATCATCAAATCATTAAAAGTCTGCTGCGGCTGTTCAGAAAAGCCTGTCCTTCGTATTAATTCCAGCGTTGCTGTAGGCAACCCCCTTACACCACGAGCCGACTTCTACTTACACCCGCGTCCGGCGAGACCGGGCAGAAGCGCAAGGCAAAAGGTGTGATCTTTTGGATAGGGTGATTTCGATGTGCTGCGGATTGGCGCAAGCTGGTGCTCTTTTACATTTTAATCGGGTGATGGTGGCTCCCAAAAATTCCCCCTTCGAAGGCTTTTAGGGGTAGGTTTTTTGAAGAGCGTCCTCGAACACGCGCCACCGGCACCTCCGAATGAGTACCTTGATCGGACTGACAATCCCTCAAGACCTA
>JANQES010000110.1 GCA_028278205.1 Rhodothermales bacterium | reverse complement strand
GCTCCCAACAACAGCGCGCGCAGAGGGGCTGCCGCCAGTCGCATGCCTAAAACAGGCGACGGCACCCCGCGTGTCGAGGTGCCGCCCATCGGCGCTGCGTTATTTCCGGATGCCCAGTTCTTTGGTGATGGATCGATACCGTTCGATGTCGATCTGCATCAGGTAATTGAGCAACCGGCGTCGTTTACCGACGAGTTTCAACAGGCCCCGCCGCGTGGCGTGATCCTTCGGATTGGTCTTGAGATGCTCTGTCAACGCGTTGATACGCGTAGAGAAGATGGCAATCTGGACTTCCGTGGTGCCAGTGTCCTGCGCGTTCTTGCCGAACTTCTCGATGAGTTCGAGCTTCTTTTCCCTGGTGATCATATCTGATTGCTTTTGGCCTTTTGACGATCGCGCCCCCGCTCCCTGATGCGCCAACGTAGGCCGGGCGCCGGCGGGTGATTCAAGCGTACACGCCGTCGAAACGACGTGTTTTAGCAAGAGCCGGGGCGAATCACGGCCTCATGAACGAGCGCCACCGTGGACGGTTCCACCCCGCTTCTCTGCTTGAGTGAAAACGCCGCGAAGGGGGTTGGCAGGCTGGTGGGGTTGGGACGCATTACTCGATGTCTCACTGCGTAGATCCGTTGGCGTGGGTCATCGGTCATCAGTGAGTTTTTTTCCTGATGGCTGTTGACCGGCGCCTGCGGAAAGACGCAGTGAAAACATTAGGACGTGTCTGCCAAGTCCCGTAGGGACGACCTGTTTGTAGCAAACACCGCCTTTTTACCCGATAAGCTCCGTAGGAGCGACCTGTTTCTTTCTATAACAGGCCGCTCCTACGGGGCTTCTTCGATGATACAACTTGCAGACATGCCCATTTGAAACCAGGCAAAACTTCGTCTCATCCCGCTAACATTTCCCGGCTGCGTCGTTCATCTTCAGCTATTTGGGCTACCAGCGCGTCGACCGAGTCGAATTTTTGCTCGTCGCGCAGGCGGTCTACGAAGATCAGGCGGAGCCGGCGGTCGTAGATGGAACGGTCGAAATCGAAGAGGTGGACTTCGAGGTGGATGTGCGAGTTGCCGTCGAAGGTAGGCCGGTAGCCGATGTTCATCATGCCGCCATAAAGGTCGTCTTCGCCGTTGAGGCGGCCCTGCACGACGTAGACGCCGCGTTTCGGGATCACCTTGCGGGGATGATCGACTTCGATGTTGGCCGTCGGATACCCGATGGTGCGTCCTCGCCCGTCGCCGTGGATGATGGTGCCGCTGAGGGCATAGCGCCGGCCCAGCATTTCGGCAGCCTCCCGCACATCGCCCTCGTCGGTGAGCAAACGCCGGATCGCCGTCGAGGAGACGACGTGTTGGTGAACCGACTGGGCCGAGATGACATCGACCGTAAAACCCTGTTGCAACCCCAGCCGCTGAAGCAACTCGAAGTTGCCCTCGCGCCCGTGCCCGAAGCCGTGGTCGTACCCGACGACGATCTCCTCTAACCCGATGCGCTCGACCAGAATCTGTTGCACAAAAGCCTCCGGAGACAACGTCGCAAACTCCGGTGTGAATTCCAACACGATGAACCGATCCAGACCGAGCGCTTCGAGATGGCGAGCGCGTTCGTCGATGGTGCTGAGCAGCGGCACCGCACGGCCCGTAAGCACCTCGCGCGGATGCGGTTCGAACGAGACGACGACGCTGCGACACTTCCGGTGACGCGCCCGCTCGACGAGATAGCGCACAATGGCCTGATGCCCAACGTGGACGCCGTCGAAGGTGCCCACCGTCACCAGCGACCCGCCGTCTCGTTCTATTTGCGCCAGTCCGTATTCGCGCTTCATCATTTTGAAATTCGATTTCGAATTTCAAATTCGAGTTGTTCGAGGGTCCACGCCGTCTCGACCCGATGCGGCCCGATGGCCGTACGACGCAAAGCCACCAGATGCGCGCCCGCGCCGAGGGCCTGCCCGAAGTCATGCGCCAGGCTCCGGATGTACGTGCCTTTCGAGCACACCACGCGAAACGAAACGTCGGCGCCCTCCCACCGGGTCAGGTCAAAGGCGTCGATACGGACTTGACGGGGCGGGCGTTCCACGGTCTCGCCCCGGCGTGCCTTTTTATAAAGCCGCTCCCCCCCCACTTTGACGGCGGAATACATGGGCGCCTGTTGCGTGATCTCACCCAAGAACACCTGTCGCGCCGCCTCCAGATCCGCCTCCGTCAGATGATCCCATGCCTTCTGCTCGGCCACCCCGGTTTCGGCATCATACGACGGCGTCACTTCGCCCAGGCGGAGCGTGCCCTCGTACGTCTTCGTCAACCCCATAAACATCTCCATCAGCTTCGTCGCGCGTCCGACCAGACAGATAAGCAAGCCCGTCGCCATCGGATCGAGCGTGCCCGCGTGGCCGATCTTACGCACCGGCAAAAGCCGCCGGAGCTTGCGAATCACGTCGAACGACGACCAGCCCTTCGGTTTATCCATCAACAACACCACACGCCCGTAATCGGTGGGCAGATCGGGATAGCCGCTGATTTCAACTGAGGTATCGGGGGGCGGGGTCATGGGTGTTTGAGTGTTATGGTGTTATAGTGTTTCAGTGTTTGAGTCCACGGCCCCATAGCAAAAGATCAACCTTTCGAACCAAAACACTAAAACACTAAAAAACTCGAACACTATAACACTTACTCATCCCCCTCCCGCCGCGCGCGTTCGGCGCGGATGCGGTCGAAGAGGGTTTCCATCTTGCGGGCTTGTTCGAGCGATTCGTCCAGGAAAAAGCGGAGTTCGGGCACCATGCGCAGTTGGTGGCGGATGCGGCTGGCCAGCGAAGAGCGGATTTGCGGGATCTGGTCTTGAAGATGACGAAACGCAGCCTGGCGCTGCTCCGGCGTCTGGCCGAAGACACTGACGTAGATATAGGCAATCGAAAGATCTTTTGTGACGCGGGCGTCGGTCACCGTCACCATCAGTTGCTGCCCGAATTCTTTATTCAACACGTCGGCGATTTCCCGCTGTAAGAGCTTCGCCACCCGTTGCGTCCGAATACTCATCCGATTTTAGTTCTTTGTTCCTTGTTCCCGGCTCCTGGTTTTCGACGACGACGCGTTCTCGCCCGCTCCTGACGCGCGAAGCACCCCGAACAAAGAACTAAACCTCTAGCTTACGCTTGGTTTCGACGATTTCGTAGGCTTCGATCTGATCGCCGACTTTGAGGTCGTTGTAGTTTTCGATGCCGATGCCGCATTCGTAGCCGCTCTGGACCTCGCGCACGTCCTCTTTAAAGCGCCGGAGCGACGAGATTTTACCGCCGTAGATGACCACCCCCTCGCGGACGATGTGCACCGTGTCGTTGCGGCGAATCTTGCCTTCGGTGACGTACGAACCGGCGATGGTGCCCACTTTGGGCACCTTGAAGAGTTCGCGCACCTCGGCCACGCCGTTGATCTTCTCAGACTCTTCGGGCGTCAGCAGGCCTTCGAGGGCGTCGCGCACGTCTTCGATGGCGTCGTAGATGATCGAGTAGGTGTGGATGTCGATCTCTTCGCGTTCGCCTGCCGCGCGGGCGCCGGCGGTAGGCCGCACCTGGAAGCCGATGATCACCGCATCGGAGGCCGAAGCCAGCATCACGTCGCTCTCGTTGATAGCGCCCACGCCGCTGTGGATGATGTTGACGGCCACCTCGTCGGTCGAGAGTTTGAGCAGCGAGTCGCTGATGGCTTCGACCGAGCCGCCCACGTCGGCTTTGATAATGAGGTTGAGTTCGCTGAAATCGCCCAGGGCCATCCGGCGGCCAATGTCTTCGAGGCGGACGTGCTTGTACTGCCGCAGCTTTTGCTCACGGTGGATCTGCTGGCGTCGTTGGGCGATCTCGCGCGCCTCGCTCTCATCGTCGAGGCCGATAAACTGATCGCCGACGCTCGGCTGGCCCGTTAAGCCCAATACCAGGGCCGGTTCCGAGGGGCCGGCTATCTCGATTCGGTGATCCCGCTCGTCGAACATGGCGCGAACGCGCCCGCTGTAGATGCCGGCCACAAACGGATCGCCCACGTTGAGCGTGCCGTTCTGCACGAGCACCGTGGCGATGTTGCCCCGGCCTTTGTCCAGACGGCTCTCGATGATGACGCCCTGCGCGTGGCGGTCCGGGTTGCCTTGCAATTCCATCAAGTCGGCTTCGAGCAGCACTTTGTCGAGCAGGTCTTCGACGCCCTGGCCGCTCTTGGCCGAGACCTCGGCGCACTGCACTGTGCCGCCGTATTGCTCGACGAGCACACCTTGCTCGGCCAACTGCTGCAAGACCCGCTGCGGGTTGGCGTCGGGCAGGTCGATCTTGTTGATCGCCACGATGATGGGCACTTCGGCAGCCCGCGCGTGGTTGATGGCCTCGACGGTCTGGGGCATCACCGCATCGTCTGCCGCGACGACCAGGATCACCACGTCGGTCACTTTGGCGCCACGGGCGCGCATGGCGGTAAAGGCTTCGTGGCCCGGCGTGTCGAGGAACGTCACCTCGCGGCCATTCTGAAGTTCGACCTGATAGGCGCCGATGTGCTGCGTGATGCCGCCGGATTCGCCCGCCACGACGTTGGCGCTGCGGACGAAGTCGAGCAGCGACGTCTTGCCGTGGTCTACGTGGCCCATGACGGTCACCACCGGCGCGCGCGGTTGGAGATCTTCGGGATCGTCTTCTTCGATCTCGATGTCTTCGGTGCCGAACTCGGTGATGAACTCGACCTCGAATCCAAAATCGTCGGCGACGAACTGGATGGTGTCGGCGTCGAGGCGCTGGTTGATCGAGACCACCATGCCGGCGCTGAAGAGCATGCTGATGACCTCGGTGACCGAGACGCCCATCAAATCAGCCAGTTCGCCGGTCGAGACGAACTCGGTGACGCGGAGCACTTTTTCCTGTTCTTCCTTCTCCAGCCGTTCGGTTTCGCGCTCTTCGGCGCGTTGCTGCCGCCGGGCTCGCCGCCGGCGTTGGCGCAGACGCGCCGCGCCCTGCTCCAACTCGCGCAAGGTCTCCTGAAGCGTCTGCTGGACGTCTTCACTATCGACCTTGGGCTTGCGTTTTTTCTTTCTTTTCGACGATTTAGAAGGCGCTTTTTCCTTCTTTTCGACCGCAACCGCTTTCTCTTCGGGCTTGGCGTCTGCCGCTGCGCCGGCCTTGCGCTTGCGTTTGCGTTTACGCCGCGACCGGGTGGGCTTCTTGTCGTCAACCTTGGCAAGATCCAACTTGCCCAGAACCTTGGTGCCCTGAAGCTTGTAGCGATCGGCTGTGATGAGTTCGTCGCTCTCTTCGTCCTCTTCGTCCTCTTCCGGTATTTCGATGATTTCCTCTACCGGAACCTCCGCTTCGGCCACCGGCGCTTCCTCGACTTCCTCAGCCGGCGCTTCTTCGGCGGGCGCTTCGACTTCCTCAACGACCGGCTCTTCGACGGCTTCAACCGGCTCAGCGGGCCCCTCGACTTCAGCCGGCGGCTTCTCGGCCACCGGCGCGGCCTCTTCGACAACCTCCGGCGCTTCGACGACCTCGGCCTCCGGCGCTTCGGCAACAGGCGCTTCGACCTCTGCGACGGGCGCTTCGACGGTTTCCGGCGCGGCTACTTCCTCTTCGACCTCCGGCGCCTCTTCGGCTACCGGCGCTTCGACGGGCGCTTCTTCAACGGGCGCCTCTTCGACGACCGGCTCTTCGACGGGCGCTTCTTCGACAGGCGGTTCGGGCTCTTCATCTTTGATCGCCACCACGTCGGGCAGCGGCTCGCCCAGCGCGGCAGCCAACTCGGCCTGGCGGGCTGCGCGGAGTTCCTGAACCCGGCTTCGGGTATGCAAGTCTTCGGCGAAAAAATCCAGCAGATCCAGGTAGGCCTCTTCGTCGGTAATGGCGGCATTGATCCCTTTGCCCGAAAGCACCGAGGCATACCCCTGCTCTTCAAGATGATCGACAATCGTGTCGACCGTCAAGTTGAGTTCCTTGGCTACTTTGTGCAGCCGAACTTTCTTGAACTTTTTTTTCTCCGTCGTCGCCATGTACGCTGATTCCATTAAACATACGCCCTTTTTGATACGCGCCGGGCAGTGCTAGCGCTCTAGCTCAACTCCTCTTCCTCCTCGTCCTCGAATTCCGCCTTGATGGCCGTGACCACCTTCTGCGCCGTCTCCAGATCGAGACCGCTACGGCGGACGAGTTCGTCGATCGAGAGTTCGAGCACGGCCTTGGCCGAGTCGCAGCCGATGTCGCGGAGTTTCTGGAGGGTCTCTTCGGTGAACTCGTCGGCGAATTCGCCGATGTCTACGTCTTCCTCGTCGGCGGGGATTTCCCGGTAGACGTCGATCTCGTAGCCGGAGAGTTTCGAAGCCAGGCGGATGTTGATGCCGCCGCGCCCGATAGCCTGGCTCACTTCGTCGGCCCGCACGACGACCTTCGCCCTCGGCGGATTCAACTCATTGTTGATCGATACCGAGATCGGGTTGGCCGGCGAGAGGGCGCGTTTGATCAACGTGTGCGGATCGTCGGCCCATTGCAGCACGTCGATGTTTTCGTTGCTCAACTCGCGCACGACGGCGTGGATGCGGTTGCCCTTGAGCCCGACACACGCGCCGACGGGATCGATGCGCTCGTCGTGGCTGACGACGGCCACTTTGGCCCGGTCGCCCGGCTCGCGCACGATCTTTTTGATCTCGACGATGCCTTCGTCGATCTCCGGCACTTCGAGTTCGAAGAGGCGGTCCATGAGCGCGGCATCGGCCCGGCTGATGATCACCTGCGGGTTGCTGCCGGCATCGCGGCGCACCTCTTTGACGACGGCGCGCAGCATGTCGCCTTTACGATAGCGGTCTTTGTAAATCTGCTCTTCGCGCGGCAACACCAGTTCGACCCGGTTGTGAAAGACCAGCACCTCGCGCCGCCGTACCTGATAAATCTCGCCGACGACGATCTCGCCGACCAGATCGGAGTATTCGAGGTAGACGTTTTCTTTTTCGATATCGCGGATACGCTGCCGGAACGTCTGCCGGGCCGTCAGCACCGCACGGCGTCCGAAGTCAGAGATCGTCACTTCTTCGGCGACCTCGTCTTCGACCTCGAAGTCTTCGTCGATCTTCACGGCATCCTTGAGTTCGATCTGCGTGACCGGGTCTTCGAGATCGTAATTCTCGACGACCTCGCGCACGTGGAGGATCTGGATATCGCCGTGGTCCGGGTTGAGGATGATGTCGAACGACTCATCGGAGCCATAGCGTTTCCGGATCATCGCGCGGATCACATCCTCGACGATCAACTGAAGCGTATCGCGATCTATGTCTTTCTCGCGTGCGATTTCCGCAAACGAGGAAACAAGGTCGGTGCTGTGCATATCGTTTTTTCCTTTTGCACTATCGGACAACGGGCGCTCGTCCGATAGTGCCAAAGTTTTAAAAATCACCAGGGCAACTGCACTTTCGCCCACAGGATGTCAGCGTACAGAATGCGCCTGCGCTGGCCGCCTTTGACGACCACCTCAATGGCTTCGTCATCGGCCTCGACGAGGTCGCCGAGCACTTCCGTATAGCCGTCGCCGTCGGGTTTCCGGTAATGCACCCGGAGCGCGCGGCCTACGTTTTTTTTGTACTGCCGGGGCAGCTTCAAAGGCCGGTCTACACCGGGCGACGAGACGTTCAACCGATAGCGCCCGGCGATCACGTCTTCTGCGTCAAACAGAAACGCAACCTCCCGGCTGATCCGAGCCAGCGTATCGACGCCGAGCCCTTCGTCGCTATCGATAAAAACATCGACGGCCTGCGAGCCCGGTGCGCCGCGCACCTCCAGCTCGACGAGGAAGTGCGGCGAACCGGCGAGCACCTCTTCGACGAGCGCTTTCACGCGCGCATCGACCTCCGGTGCTACCGTTTTCGCCATCATCCTCCTCCGTGCAGACCGCCCCGGCCAGGGCGGCTATGAGTGCTAAAAAACGCCCGGTCTCGCCAGGGCGGGACGGGCGCAACGCTACAGCCTGGAACCCTAACGAAAAAAGGGGCGGCTTTGCAGGCCCCCCTATCTCCCAGGTAAGCATAAATATACGCCCAAAGGCGGTCTCTACGCAAACCAGAGCGAACTCCCGGATCTCAAAACGCTTCCTATGCTGTGAAGTTTCCTAACATTGTTACGAATGGTGAATGGCAAATAGGCAAATGGCAAATGGGCAAAATGGCATATGGACAAAGGGTAGCAGGACCTGCCATTTGCCACTTGCCTATTTGCAAATTTGCCCCTAAACCAGACTCGGCCTTCGTTCGGCTTCGACCTTGTCAGGGTAGTCGAGCATGTAATGGAGGCCGCGGCTTTCACGGCGCATCTGGGCGCTGCGGATGATGAGGTAGGCCACGGCAATCATGTTGCGCAACTCGCACAGCCCGCTCGAAATGCGGGTGCGGCTGTAGTAGTCTTCGACCTCCTGAAACAACAGATGCGTCCGCCGGAAGGCTCGCTCCAGCCGCAACGACGACCGGACGATGCCGACGTAGTCCCACATCACCCGGCGCAGTTCGTCGCGGTTGTGCGAGATGAGCACCCACTCCTGCGGGCTTTCGGTGCCGCTGGCATCCCAGTCGGGCACGGCGTCTTTCCAGTCCCACTGCCGGGCATAGTCCACTGCCGGTTCGACGGCCCGATGGCTGAAGACAAGCGCTTCGAGCAACGAATTGCTGGCGAGGCGGTTGGCGCCGTGCAGCCCCGTGCAGGTCACCTCGCCGCTGGCAAAAAGCCCCCGCACGGTGGTTCGCGCCTGCTGGTCGGTCTGCACGCCGCCGCACTGATAATGCGCCGCCGGCACCACCGGGATCGGCTGCTTTGTGATGTCGATGCCGTAGCCGAGGCAGGTTTCGGAGATCGTGGGAAAATGCTCTTTGATGTCGGCGGCGGGTTTATGCGAGATGTCGAGCAGCACGTAGTCGTCGCCGCGTTGTTTGAGTTGATCGTCGATGGCGCGGGCGACGATGTCGCGAGGGGCGAGTTCGGCGCGGTCGTCGTAGGCGGGCATGAAGCGTTCGCCGGCCTGGTTGAAAAGCAAAGCGCCGTGGCCGCGCACAGCCTCGGAAATCAAAAACGATTTGCCCGTCTTCTCGCCGGTATGCGCCTCGCCATCCGGATGATACAACGACGTCGGGTGAAACTGGACGAACTCCATGTTGGCGATGCGCGCCTTGGCCCGGTACGCCATCGCCACGCCGTCGCCCGTGGCAATCGAGGGGTTGGTGGTATGGAGATAGACCGCGCCCGATCCGCCCGACGCCAGCATCGTCACTTTGGCGAGAAAGGTCTCCACCGCGTCCGCCTTTTCATCATACACATACGCGCCGTAGCAGTGAATGTCGGGCCGGAGGCGGCTGACGTGCTGGCCCAGATGGTGCTCCGTAATCAGATCGACGGCGTAGTGATATTCGAAGACTTCGATGTTGGGATGGTTGCGGATGCTCGCCAGGAGCGCGCGCTCGACTTCGCGGCCCGTGGCGTCGGTGGCGTGGACGATGCGGTGGGCCGAGTGGCCGCCCTCCCGCCCCAGGTGCAACTGCCCATCGTGATACGTAAACGACGCCCCCAACGCGATCAATTCGCGGATGCGCGCCGGCCCCTCGGTGACGACGATCTCGACGATCTCGGCATCGCACAACCCTGCCCCGGCGTCGAGCGTGTCGTCGATGTGGCTCTGGAACGAGTCGTGCTCGTCCATCACCGCCGCGATGCCGCCCTGCGCATAGTTCGTGTTCGACTCGGCGCGTTCTTTCTTGGTGATGATGGCGACGCTTCCGTACTCGGCCACACCGAGGGCATACCACAGCCCGGCCACCCCGCTTCCGATGACCAGATAGTCAAATTTCCGTCGTTCCGTCATTTTTTTGGGGGCCTGTGGAAGTGGAAGGGTTGGATGAAGTTAAGATAACAATTTAATTAACGTCCACACGTCCATACATTCGCCCTGTAGAGGATTTCGACAATCTTGATATATAAGGCGTTAATGTGTACCATGTTTGTATGAAGTGGCTTCGAAGCACTCTGCGAGAATACCAACGACAGGTGTCTCGATAGGTTGGATTGCAAGGACGGTGATTATTGGCCGCAAAAGGACGCGATGCCGTACATCCTGTACTAGCCCAGAAGAGGTGCATAAGATGAGCCAAATCGAACATTTAGTGGTGTTAATGCTCGAGAATCGGTCCTTCGATCACATGCTCGGATACATGAACTACCCGGGCTCTGAGCGATATAGGCTGACCGGCAACGAATCCAATCCCCGCCCCAACGGCACCCGGGTGCCCGTCAGCCCGGACGCTGAGTACACCATCGCCGTTGATCCCGGGCACGAGCACGTAAACGTGATGCGGCAACTGCTCAAGCGCGAGCCGCAGAACGGCAGCTACCCGAAACCCTGGGAACCCAACAACGAGGGGTTCGTGATTGACTATGCGGGCCGCACCGGTGCCTCTGGCGACCACATCATGCGCTGCTTTGATCCTGAAAAGATCCCGGTGATGGCGACGCTAGCGCGAGAGTTTGCGGTCTGCACCCGCTGGTTCTGCTCAGTTCCGGGCGCGACCTGGCC
Source organism: Rhodothermales bacterium (assembly GCA_028278205.1). Classification (GTDB taxonomy): domain Bacteria; phylum Bacteroidota; class Rhodothermia; order Rhodothermales; family Bin80; genus JANQES01. The sequence continues at coordinate 233,220 of JANQES010000110.1, read as the reverse complement.
CAACCGCAACTTCGCGCACGCCGCGACCTCGGACGGCTCCGTGAACAACGATTTCAGGTACTACTTTAACACCACCATCTTCGAGCGCTTAGACAAGGCCGGCGGAAACTGGACCATATATAGGGATGGAAGCTTCCAGGCTCTTTGTTTCTGGTACGTCTTCCGGAATTCCTGGAAAGTCAAGCGAATGTCTTCATTCTACAGGAACGTAGCGGCCAACACGCTCCCGAAATACTCGTTTATCGAACCGTACCACCTCAGGCCGAAGTGTAACAGCCAACATCCATACTATAGCACAGGGGAGAACAGCTTCCTGCTCGGCGAGAAGCTCATCGCCGACGTGTACAACGCGCTCAAGGCCAACCGTGAGGTGTTCGACAAGACGCTGCTCCTGATCACCTACGACGAGCACGGCGGGTTCTTCGATCGCGAGGCACCGCCAAAGGCAACCCCACCTGGCGACGGCAGCAGTCCGCAGGATCCGCACTTCGACTTTTCCATGCTCGGTCCCCGAGTACCAGCTTTGTTGATATCCCCACGGATACCGCGCGGCACCATCGACACCGACACCACGTACGACCACGCGTCGATCGTCAGTACGGCGCGCGCGCTGTTCGCGCCGCGTCAAGAACCGTTGACGAACCGCGACCGGGATGCGAATACGCTTCACGGCCTGGCAAACGGCCCGGTGCGCACACAGTTGCCCGAGGTCAGGCCGCTGCCACTAGAGACCGCACCGGGACCGGTCACGTACTCGGAAACCAGCCTGGGCGAGTACCACTCGTTCGAGGAGACCTTGATCGAGACGACGCTCATGGCCGGCCGGGCCCTGGATCTCATCGATGCCGGTCTGTCCATGACCCAGGTGACAGAGCAGTCACTGGATGCACCCTCGTACCGAGAGCAATTCAGCAGCGACAAGGAGCTGTTCGACCGTCTCGATCAGGTGTTGGCCCGCATCGTCTCAGATCGGTAAAGTCGTTCATCGCGGGACTTAAAAAGTCCTCGGGCTCGCCTGCCAGTCTACTAAGAGCGCCTAACCAAACAGGTTCTAAGCATTCGCCACCTGCAACAGATACGCCTTGATGAATGCGTCGAGATCGCCGTCCATGACACCATGGACGTCCGTGATCTTGAGTTCGGTGCGATGGTCATTAACCATCGTGTAGGGTTGGAAGACGTACGAGCGAATCTGGCTGCCCCACTCGATCTTCTTCTTCTGCGACTCGCGCTTGTTCTTCTCGGCCTCCTGGATGTCGCGCTCTAGCTGATAGATGCGGCTTTTGAGCATCGTCATGGCACGTTCGCGGTTTTGAAGCTGGCTGCGCTCTTCGGTGCATTCGGCCACGACCTTCGCCCCTTCGCCGTTCGAAAGCGTACCGACCCAGATCAGCCGCACCCCCGTATCGAGCTTGTTGACATTCTGCCCACCTTTGCCGCCGGAACGGAACGTCTGCAACTCGACATCGCTGGCGCTGACATCGACTTCAATCGTGTCGTCCACTTCGGGATACGCGAAGACGCTGGCAAACGACGTGTGGCGCCGCCCGCTCGAATCGAACGGCGAGATACGCACGAGGCGGTGGACGCCGGATTCCGATTTCAAATAACCGTAGGCAAACGGTCCCTGCACTTCGAGCGACGCGCTCTTGATGCCGGCTACGTCGCCCGCTTGATAGCCCAGCAAGGAGACCTTATAGCCTTGCTGTTCGGCCCAGCGCGTGTACATGCGCAGCAGCATCTCGGCCCAGTCCTGGCTCTCGGTGCCGCCCGCGCCCGGATTGATCGTCACGATGGCGTTGCGGTGGTCGTCCTCGCCGTTGAGCATGTTGCGCAGTTCGAGATGCTCCAACATCTCAGCCAGGCGCGCAGACTCGTCCTGAATTTCGGTTTTGAGGTCGTCGTCGTCCTCCTCTTCGACCAGTTCCAGCAACGTTTCGACATCCTCAGACAGGCCTTTGAGGTTGCCCCAGGCGTCTATCCACTCTTTTTCGGCGGCGATCTCTTTTTCCACCGCGCGGGCGGCGTTGGGGTTGTCCCAGTAGCCGGGTTCGAGCCGCCGCTGGTTCAGTTTTTCGATGTGGGCTTGACGTCGATCGACGTCAAAGATACCCTCCGAGCGTTTCGACACGCTCTAACAGGCTTAGGATTTCCTCTTTAGACATTTTTTTGATTTGCAATAACAGGTTTAGAAAACGCGAAACGGATCTGCGTACCCAGACCGCCGCCGGCTGTTCCGAGCAGCACACCGATGAGCAGCGTGATCCCAACGACGGCGAAACCGGGCAGGTTTCCCAGAATACCGCCGAGTGTCTCGGTCATCCGCCCGACCGGCCCGGCGGCGCTGACGAAATTATACACGACGAGCACGAGCCAGCTCAATCCCACACCCATCCCCCCTACAAACCACCCACGCCGCCCTGCCCACACCCCGGCGACGACACCGGCCCCCAGCGTCCACGCCCAACCGAGAAGCACGTGGAGCACGAGCGCGAGGACGGCGGTGGCTGCTAGTTTCATGGAGAGCGTTATGCTTTCGTGTTCGTATTGCCTGGTTCGAAAAATCACGCTTCCTGATGCCGCCGGGCAAACCGGGTGATCTTCTCGACAGCCTGCTCGATTTTCTCAAGCGACGTGGCGTAGGAGCAGCGCACGTAGCCGGCGCCGCTGGGGCCGAAAGCATCGCCGGGGACGACGGCGACGTGCTCTTCGTGGATGAGTTGCTGGGCGAACTCTTCCGACGTCAAGCCCGTGGAGCGGATGTCCGGGAAGCAATAGAACGCCCCCTCCGGCTCGAACGTCGGCAGCCCGGCGGCGCGCATGCCGTCGACGATGGTGCGGCGGCGGCGGTCGTAGGCCTGGCGCATCTGCTCGACGTCGTCGTCGCAAACTTTCAAGCCTTCCAGCGCGCCGTACTGCGCCATCGTCGGGGCGCTCATGATGATGTATTGATGGAGCTTGTACATCGCCTTGTAGATGGGCGGCGGCGCACAGGCATACCCGATGCGCCAGCCCGTCATGGCATAGGCTTTCGAGAAGCCGCCGAGCAGCACCGTCCGATCGCGCAAGGCTTCGATGGAGGGCAGGCAGGTGTGGCCGGCTTCGTAGGCCGTGCCGTAGACGAGCCGGTCGTAGATTTCGTCCGAGAGCACGAGCAGATCGTTTTCGACGACCACCTCGGCGATCTCTTCGAGCGTCTGGCGCCGCAACACCGCGCCGGTGGGGTTGCTCGGATACGACAGAAAAAGCACCTTAGACTTCGGCGTGATGCGCCGGGCGATGTCTTCGGCGGTCACCTGAAAATCGTTTTCGACCGACGTCGGCACGTAGACGACGTTGCCGCCGGCAAAGACAGCCGCCGGTCCGTAGGAGACGAAGCAGGGTTCCGGGATCAAGATTTCATCGCCGGGATCGAGCAACGCCAGCATCGCCAGTTGCAAGGCTTCGCTGACGCCAACGGTGACGAGCACTTCGTCCGGGCTGTAGCTGACGCCGTAGAGCCGTTTGATATTCTCCCCGATGAGTTCGCGCAATTCGAGCACGCCGGCGTTGGAGGTGTAGCCGGTCTTACCCGCCTCCAACGAAACCATCGCCGCGTCGATGACAGGCCGGGGCGTCACAAAATCCGGCTCGCCGATGCCCAGCGAAATGACATCGTCCATCGTAGCGGCGATTTCAAAAAAGCGACGAATGCCGCTCGGCGGCACCACGCGTACCCGCTCGGAAAGGCGATTTTCTAAATCGAGCGTCGTTGTGATCAACATAGGACGTTCTGGGTGAATTGATTAGGTGGGGGGCACAAGATAGTGTTTTGGTGTTATAGTGTTTTAGTGCAATAAACTCACACGAGCCAAAGGCGACTGACGAAGTAAACACTAAAACACTATAACACTGAAACACTAAAACACCAATCACACATCAAACGTAATGCCCTGCGCCAGGGGCAGCGCGGTGCCGTAGTTGATGGTATTGGTCGAACGGCGCATGTAGTTTTTCCAGGCGTCCGAGCCGCTTTCCCGGCCTCCGCCCGTCTCTTTTTCGCCGCCGAAGGCCCCGCCAATCTCTGCGCCGCTGGTGCCGATGTTGACGTTGGCGATCCCGCAATCGCTGCCCGACGGCCCGCAAAAGCGCTCGGCTTCGATGATGTTATTCGTGAAGATAGCGCTCGAAAGGCCCTGCGGCACCTCGTTTTGCACGGCCAGGGCTTCATCGAAATCTTCGTAGTTGAGGACGTAGAGAATCGGCGCGAACGTCTCGGTATGCACCACCTCGGCGTCGTGGGCGATCTCGACGAGGGCGGGCCGGACGTAGGCGCCGCCGGGCACGCCCTCCGTGACACGCTCGCCGCCTGTGACGACGCCGCCCTGCTCACGAGCGCGATTCAAGGCATCTTCCATCATCGTCGCGGCGCCTTCGTCGATCAGCGGGCCTACCAGCACGCCGTCTTCACGAGGATCGCCGATCTTGATGGTGCTGAAGGCGGTCTTCAGCCGGTTCAAAAGATCCGCCTTGACGGTGTCGTGGACGATGAGCCGGCGCAACGTCGTGCAGCGCTGCCCCGTCGTGCCGACCGCCGCAAACGTGATGGCCCGCAGCGCCAGGTCGAGGTCGGCGCTCGGCGTGACGATCATGGCATTGTTGCCGCCGAGTTCGAGCAACGAACGACCGAGCCGGGCCGCCACGGTCTGCCCCACAGCACGGCCCATCGGAATCGACCCCGTCGCTGAGATCAGCGGGAGTTTTTTCGACGCGGCCACGGCCTGCCCCACCTCGCGCCCGCCATTAACCAGCACGATCAACCCATCGGGCGCCTGCTCGAAATCGTCGATGACTTCTTGCAGCAGATGATGGCACGCCAGGGCGCAGAGCGGCGCTTTTTCGGAGGGTTTCCAGACGACTGGATCGCCGCAAACGAGCGCCAGGGCCGCATTCCAGGCCCAGACGGCCACGGGAAAGTTGAACGCCGAGATGACCCCGATGGGGCCGAGCGGATGCCACTGTTCGGTGAGCCGGTGTTCGGGCCGCTCGCTCTGAATGGCCAACCCGTAAAGCTGGCGGCTCAGCCCTACGGCGAAGTCGCAGATGTCAATCATCTCCTGCACCTCGCCCTCGGCTTCAGCCGGGATCTTGCCCACTTCGAGCGTCACGAGCGCGCCCAGGGCTTGCTTGTTTTGGCGCAGCTTGTCGCCGTAGCGCCGCACCAGTTCGCCACGAACGGGCGCCGGCACCGTCCGCCACGCATAAAACGCCTCGACCGCCGCGTCAATGGCTTCGGCCACCTCCTCAACACGGGCCGATCCCACCTCTTTGATCGATACGCCGTCGATGGGGCTGACGGTGGTGATGCGCGGGCCGTTGCCTTCTTCATAACGGCTGCCGATGGCAAAACCGCCCGGTTTATCCGCAATGCCGAGCGTCTCCAAAATCTGCTGGTACGAGGTCAGGGTTTGTGTCGTCATCATCTGGTTCTTCGGGTCGAACGGGGTCAAGGACAGGGTGAAAGAATGGTGAGACCCCACAACCCCTCGAAGCGTTTCCCCGGCAATGCAAAGACGTGAGGAAAAATTATAGAGAAAAAAAACCTGTTGGCGTAGACCGATGCCGCCTACGTCAAAACATGCATCTCCTTGAAATCAAACTACATCGCAACGAAGCGGGGCGCCCGCAACGACGCCCCGCTCGTTGCAGCGTCGCCTACCCTTGCACGTCCGGAGGCCGATGATGCCCCCCCTTCTTCTGCTTCCATTCAATCGAGATGATATAGCAGATCAGGATCACCACGATGAAGCAGATGATGTGAATGATCCAGACGTTAATGGTGATTTGAATAATGTCAATGATCCACACGAACAGCACCAACACGAGGATCACAATTTTGATGATGATCTCTCGGTCCATAGTGATACCTCCATACGTTGTGTGAGTGAACGTGGCGTTCCCGGCAAACTGAGGCCGGTTGGCCGGCGCCTCTCGCCTGCGCCGGCTCCTTACGTCACCCCTCGGAGGTTGCCCGCACGTCTGAACGAAGCGGAGAGAGACTTGCACCTCACCATCGAGAGTTATGCCTTTATTAACAACATTTTAAAAGACAATAGCAACCCGTCTTAACTCAAATAAAAACGCGGCGCCCCCTCCTGGACGACGGCGGCGATCTCCAGGGTATCGATGATCGGAGAGGCTTTGACCTTGGTCATCAACACCTCTTCGACCTGAAAAAGCCCCGTCTCGTTATCCATCGCCACGGTGATGCGGACGGGTTTGTGCTCGCCGGCGGTGATGTCAACCCGTTTGACGGCGCTGGCCGAATAGCGGTGCATGTCGCCCACGACGGGGTCGCGTTCCATCAATTGCGGAATGCGAGAGCGTCCCCGCGTCATGTCGGTGCCGTCGGCCACGAGCACCACCCCGGCTTCGACCGAGTGAATCCGCACCTTCGCCATATGGCCGACGATGACTTCGTGCGCCATGGCCCGCACAACCACCCGCAACGCCGGCTCGTCGGGATAGAGCCGGTCGAGATAGCGACGGATGATCTGGTCGCCCAGGGTAAGCGAATGCCATTCGTGCCCTTCGCGGGCCACCCCCATGCCGAAATCATGCAGAAAAGCACCAAGAGCAACCGCCACCTGCGACGCCTCATACCCGGCGATTTCTTCTTCTTCGAGCGACGTCTTGACGCCGTCGGCGTGGAGCAGGCGGAGGATCTTCAGGGCGTTGTAGGTCACCAGGCGGGCATGCACCGGCCCGTGATCATTATACCCGAGACGCCGCACCGAGACGGCGTTGGCATAGCTATGATAGAGATGGATCTCTTCATCCACGAGCATCTGCGCCAGCAGATCGCGCACAGGGCCTTCCGACCGCTCCAGGAGCACTTCATTCAGCCGCTCCTCTTTGGGATTGACAGCGTTCCAATCGGGAAAGCCGGATGCATCCAACGCTACTGACTCTTCCATTGTTGTCTTTTGTTTGTTGTTTGTTGGAAGCAGCGATGGACTTTCTACGCGGAGGCCGCGTAGATGCTTCGTCAGGCCTGGCAAGGGTTGTTGTTTTGTACAGTAACCCGTATCTCTAATGCAGTTTACTTCGTCAGTCGCTGCGCTCGTGTCAAGAGGTGTGTAGAGAAAAAAAGGGCGACGGCTCGAAAGCCGTCGCCCTTTTTTCTTTAGGTTCGGAAGGGGGTCAGCCTTCCTTCTCCTCTTCGGTTGCTTCTTCGGCTTCGCTTTCTACGACGCCGTTGGCGGTCTCGGCGACGACCGGTGTTTCTTCAGCGGCGTCGGCTGCCGGCTCCTCCGTCTCGGCGGCTTCTTCAGCCGGCTGCTTGACTTCGGCTGCCGGCGCTTCGGCCACAGCGGGTTCCTTAGCCGGGGCCTTGGCTTCGGCGGCTTTAAACTGCTTTTGTTTCCGCTCGGCCTCTTTCTCGGCGGCAACCATCTGCGCCTTGAGATCTTCGAGACCACTCAACTCGCCCAGCGTCGTCGGGCCGGAGGCGGCTTTCGCGCGCTTCTTGTAATCGCGCATGGCGCGTTCTTCGCGTTGACGCTCTTCGCGCTTCTCGCGATGCTCGCGGTCGCGGGCCTGGCGCGCTTCCTGCCGGTCTTTGGCCGATTCGCTGAGCACGATCTCCTTCTGATTGACGTCGAACCGGATCACCCGCAGGTTCAGTTCATCCCCTTCGTGATAATTGCTCTTGAAGTTCTGCGGGCCGTTTTTGAGTTCGCTCGCCGGCACGAAGGCCTCGACGTCGAGCCCCAGTGCCACGACCACGCCTTTGTCTTCGATGCGAGAGATCTTGGCCGTGTGGTCCGAGCCTTCGGCGTAGACCGAGGCGAAATCGTTCCACGGGTTGGTCTCGATCTGCTTATGACCGAGCGAGACGCGCTGCCGGTTCTCGTCGACGTCGAGGATGACCACGTCGAGTTCCTGGCCTTTCTTGACCATCTCACCGGGGTGGCGAATCTTCTTCGTCCACGACAGATCCGAGATATGCACCAGGCCGTCGATGCCCGGCTCGATCTCGACGAAGACGCCGAAGTTGGTGATGTTGCGCACTTTGCCGCGCAGCACCGTTCCCGGCGGGTAGCGCTCGGCGAGGCCGTCCCACGGGTTCTTCTCCAACTGCTTCATGCCGAGGGAGATCTTCTTGCCCTCGTTGTCGATGTTGAGGATCACCACGTTGACCAACTGGCCCAGCGAGACCTTCTGCGAGGGATGGCGGATGTGATCGGTCCAGCTCATCTCGGAGATGTGAACCAGGCCTTCGATGCCTTTCTCCAACTCGACGAAGGCGCCGTAGTCGGTGATCGAAACGACCTTGCCTTCGACCGTGTCGCTCTCTTTGAACTTCTCGTCGATGTTCTCCCACGGATGCGGCTGCAACTGCTTCAAGCCCAGCGAGATGCGCTGGCGGTCTTTGTCGTAATCGAGCACGACGACCTTGAGTTGCTGGTCGAGTTCGACGAGTTCGGACGGGTGCGAGACGCGGCCCCAGGACAGGTCCGTGATGTGCAGCAGCCCGTCGACGCCGCCGAGGTCGATGAAGACGCCGAAGTCGGTGATGTTTTTGACGGTGCCTTCGAGGATCTGGCCCGGCTCCATCGTCGCGAGGATGCTCTCGCGCTGGGCTTCGAGTTCTTTCTCGATGAGCGCTTTGTGCGAGACGACGACGTTCTCGTTGGCCGGATTGATCTTGACGATCTTGAACTCCATGCGCTTTTCGAGATACGCGTCGAAGTCGCGCACGGGGCGCACGTCGATTTGCGAACCGGGCAGGAACGCCTCCAGGCCGTCGATCAGATCGACGATCATGCCGCCTTTGATGCGCCGGACGATGGTGCCTTCGAGCACCGTCTCGTTTTCGTAGGCCGTCTCGATACGCTCCCACCGGCGGAACTTGTCGGCTTTGGTCTTCGACAAGACGAGCTGGCCGTGGTAGTCCTCGATGCGTTCGAGGTAGACCTCCACTTCGGTGCCCGGCTCCAGGTTCTGGTCGAATTCGTTCTTGGGCACCACGCCGTCGCTCTTGAAGCCGATGTCGATGACGACGTCCTTTTCGCCGACCGAGACGATGCGCCCGCTGACGATCTCATGCTCGGAGACGTCGGTGAGCGTCTCTTCGATAAGCGACATGAGTTGATCGTACTCCGGATGGGCGTCTTCTTGATCCCCGCTTTCTTCGAGATCTTCGAGCTTGACGACCCGCCCGGTGATCTCGCCGGTGTAGCCGACCAGATTGGGCAGAGCGGGTTCGGGCGCTTCGGGAGCCTCTTTTTCGGCAGCGGCAGGAGCTTCTGCCTCCGCTGCCGGGGCTTCACCTTCGGCGGCGGGCGCCTCTTCGGCGGGGGCGGCGGCTTCCACAGCCGCTTCCGGCTCGGCAGTCGCCTCCGGTTCGGCAACGGCTTCGGTCACAGCCTCTTCGGGCGTCTCCGCTCCGCTTTCGGTGCCGTCGGTGCTGGCAGCTTCGGCAGCCGGGGTGGGTTCTTCGACGACGGCCTCAACGGCTTCGGCCTCTTCGGCAGAGGCTTCGGCAGGAGCGGGGGCGTCCTCAGTACTGGATGCGGGCGAAGCGGCCTCGACGGCTTCGGGCTGGGCGGCTTCTTCTGCGGGTGCCGCTTCGGCTTCTGCCGTGGCTTCGGGCGTCTCGGCCTCAGCCGGTGCGGGGGTTTCGTTCACGGCCGCTTCCGAGAGGGTGTCAACAGGATCTGCTGCCGTAACAGTCGTCTCAGATTCGGGGGGGGTGGGCGTTTCGAGTTTCTGTTGCTCTTCGGACATAGAGGGTTAGGGGATGGTAACGGCACCGCGAGAGCGCCGTCGCGTCAGGTCTTGAGCCGGCTTTCCTCTCCGGGTGAACCTGGGGGTTTGAATTCCACAGGAAGACGAAAAATGGCGGTTTGCGCAAGAAAGAGGTGCTGAAGCACGCGCAACCGCCATTACAGGCGAACGGTTTTATACGGCGTCTCAACCCTCACGTTCCCGAACCCGATCAACGACGAATTGTACCTGGGCGTCGATGGATCGATGGGTGGTGTTGAGTTCGAGCGCGTCGTCTGCTTTGCGCAGGGGCGAGAGGGCGCGTTCGCGATCCTGCCGGTCGCGTTCGAGGATCTCGGCCAGCACGTCCTCGAAGCGCGCGCCGAGACCGCGCGCCGTCAATTCATCATACCGCCGCTGCGCCCGCACTTCCGGATCGGCGATCATAAAAATCTTGAGATCGGCGTCCGGAAAAACCACCGTCCCGATGTCGCGCCCTTCTAAGACGACCCCCGGATCGTGGCGATAAAGCCGCCCAAGCCGTTGCTGTTCGGCGACGAGCTTTTTACGCACGACAGCGAGCGTGCCTACGTCGCTGGCGCCCTGCCCCACCTCAGGCCGCGCCAGTTCATGGGTGACATCCTCGCCGCCGAGCAACATGTGCATGGTCCCGCCTTCATAGCGCACGTCGAGTTCCACCGTAGGCAGCACTACCGCTGCGCTCTCCGCCGAAACCTCGGCGCCGGCTCTCAAAAACGCCAGCGCCACCGTCCGGTACATCGCGCCGGTGTTGAGATACAGGTAGCCCAGGCGTTCTGCCACAGCACGAGCCGTCGTGCTCTTGCCCGACCCCGCAGGGCCATCTATCGCGACTATCAAGAACCCACCTGCCGGCTGATGATCGTGATGGGTTCCGGATAACGAATCGGCCCCAGGGGGGTGTCTACGGTGGGCGTGCCCACCAGCTTGACGCGCTTCGGCTCGCCGCCCTGACCCGCCACAGCCAGCGCCAGTTCGACGAGATCCCGCACGCCGGATTGGAAGAAATCGACGAGGTTGAGACTGATCGGGATGGGCACGTCGGTCGGCTGGCCGGGCGCCAGGACGATGTTGTCGTCGAAGATGCCGCTGATGGTTTCCGTGTCGTCGAGCAAGAGCATCCAGTCTAGCTTGACCAGACGGGCCTGCACGGGATTATCCGGCGGGTTTTCGGCAGTCAGATGCAACTGGAAGTCGAGCGGAAACTCTTTTCGGGTTAACGCACGTCCTAGATTGATGATATCGCCCGGCGAGAGATCCTGGTAGGATTTCAGCTTTTGCACGTCGACGCCAGCCAGTTGCGCGTCGGTCACACGGTCGATGACGAAGCGGACGTTGCGCAGGTTGGTGATCTCGCGGATCGTCTGGCATTGCAGGCCGGAAACCATCACCAGCCCCACGATGATGAACTCGACGAATCTTTTTCGCATCTTGAAAACGGGATCGGTGGAAAGAGAAAGCGGGGTGGGCTATCGATGTGGGGGGTGGCAATATACACACTGTTAGATGAAGGTTGTTCGTATTTCGACAGCCTCTCGACCTTGAAAAAAGAATCGTACTTCGTAGTGCGTACTGCGTCGGGAAAAGCGACGAGAACGCACTACGCAGTACGCAATACATCATACCATGCGTAAGCTGAAACACGAAGAGATCCCCCGCCCCTCGCCGGCGGCGGTGAGCGCGCTGCCCAAACACCCGATCTCGGTGGTGCTCGACAACGTGCGCTCGCTTTACAACGTCGGCTCGATCTTTCGCACCTCAGATGCGGCGCTGATCGAGAAGCTCTACCTGACGGGCATCACCGGGACGCCGGATAATCGCGGCCTGCATAAAACAGCACTCGGCGCACAGGATACCGTGGCCTGGGCCTATGAGAAAGACCCCGTCGCCGTCGCCCATCGATTGCGCGAGGCCGGCTACACCCTCGCCGTCCTCGAAATTACCGACACACCGACGCGGACGACCGCCGTCAAATCCGATCATTTTCCGCTGTGCCTCGTCGTCGGCAACGAACTCTCCGGCGTGCGCGACGACCTCGTCCACCTGGCCGATCTCGCCCTGGAGATACCCCAATACGGCGCCAAGCAATCACTCAACGTCGCCGTCGCCTACGGGATTGCGGTTTTTGATCTGGTTCGATGTTTCAGAAGCTTCGAATAATACGCAGTACGACAAGAGCGAAGCGACTGACGAAGTAAATACGCAGTACGAAGTACTTATCAGGGAGCAACCGCAAGCCCTTCCTCGTTGGTAGCTTTGTAGGGCAAGCCCTTACATGCCAGGCGATCTCTTCCCCTACATTTCCACCCGGAAGGACCATGGCAGTACTTTAGCTGCCGGTATTGCTTATTCAGGCTTGCTCATTCCATCGGATCGAACCACCTTAAAAAGGCCGTTATCGAGCCTTATATCATGCCGAAAGAAGAACTCCTTTCGCCCGACGAACTTCAGGACGCGCTGCTGGACGACTTCCCCCCCGTCCCCACCGAAGCGTGGCAGCGCAAGATCATGGAAGACCTCAAGGGCGCCGATTACGAGCGCCGCCTGGTCTGGAAACCGTTGGAAGGCTTCGCTGTGGAGCCGTTCTACCGGGCCGAAGACCTGGCGCCTGACGCACCCGGCCTTCTCCGCCCCCGCCCCGATGGGCGCAACGACTGGCACATCCGGCAAAACATCCTCGTGAACGATCCGGATGAGGCCAACCGTCGCGCCCACGAAGCCCTGGAGCGCGGCGCAACGGCCCTCGGTTTCATCACCCCTCAAGCCGGTCTTGATCAAGCTGAACTCGAACGACTGCTCGGTGGGATCCCGCTGGAATCGACGCCGCTCCACTGGTTGAGCTGGGAAGACACGCTGGCGATGCTCTTTGAGGAAGTAGATCGCCGCGGCGTGCCACGCTCCGCCCTCCTGGGCTCGGTGTCTGTCGATCCGATAACCCGGCTCGCGCGCCACGGCAGGCTGAACACCGGCCCCGCCTTCGACGAGGCGGCGCGGCTGCTCGACGAGGTGAAGGCTTCAGGCGCGGCGCTGCAAACGCTCCGCATCGACGCGCAGGCTTTTCATCAGGCCGGTGCGTCTGTGGTTCAGGAGTTGGCCTTTGCCCTGGCAGCGGCCAGCGAATACCTCGCCCACCTCACCGAACGCAGCGCCGAGGTCATCGACGTCGTCTCACAGATGAGATTCGTGATGCCGGTGGGGACGAGCTATTTCATGGAGATCGCCCGGTTGCGCGCGCTGCGGCTGCTCATCGGGCACCTCGTCCGGGCTTACGGGATGGCAAACGCCCCAGACACGCCCCCAGGCATCGAAGCAGTAACGTCGCCCTGGAGCCTGACGCGGTACGATGCGCACAGCAACCTGCTCCGGGCCACCACCGAAGCCGCCGCCGCCGTCATCGGGGGCTGCGATACGTTGACGATCCGCCCGTACGACACCGCCTCCGGCCTGCCGGGCGACGCGGCGTTCAGGCTGGCGCGCAATATCCAGTTGCTCCTCAAACACGAATCGCATCTGGACGCGGTGGCCGATCCCGCTGCGGGGTCGTATTACATCGAAACGCTGACGGACAGGCTTGCGCGTCACGCGTGGGCGCTCTTCCAGAAAGTAGAAGCGCGCGGTGGCTTGCTGAAAGCCTTAGAACAAGGCTTCATCCAGCAAGAAATCAGGACGATTCGCGAAAAGCGCGATCAAGACATCGCCGCCGGCAAGCGGGTCTTCGTCGGCACCAACGCTTTTCCGGATTTTGACGAAACGCTGCTCGACGAGGGTACTTCCCCTGAAAAACCTGCCCCGGCTCCAGTCGCAGATCAGTCTGATGCAACGTCCGGCGATGTCATCGAAGCAGAGCCGCTGCCGGAGGGGCGCGGCGCTGAAGCCTTCGAAGCCTTGCGGCTGCGCACCGAGCGCCACGCCCAACGAACAGGCCGTCGTCCTGCCGTCTTTTTGCTGCCCATCGGCAAGCCGGCGCTGGCAAACGCTCGCGCTACCTTCTCCCGGAATTTCTTCGGATGTGGTGGATTTTCGTTGATCGAAAATCCACCAATGGGGTCGATTGAAGAGGGAGCAAAGGCAGCCCTGGACAGCGGCGCTGAGATCGTGGTTTTGTGTAGTTCGGATCCGGAATATGCCGATTTTGCCCCCGCCCTCAGTCGCCTTTTCGACGCTGCCGAATCGCGCCCGCTGCTCGTCGTGGCCGGCTATCCGAAAAATCTCGTGGACGATCTGAAAACCGCCGGCACGGACGCCTTCATCCACATAAAACAGAACCTTTTGGAAATGCTGGCGCATTTCCAAAATCGGCTTGGGATTGTGGGGTCATGAGTCATGGGGCATGGGTCATGGGTCATGAGTGTTGGATGAAGAACCCATGACTCATGACCCGTGACCCATGACCCACGTCAGCGGTCAAACAAAGCAAAACCTCCTCGAACAACCCAACGCGCACATAGAGGCACCCCGCCATGCGACCCGACTTCTCACAAATCGACTACCGCCCAATCCAAAATCCCCAATCCAAAATCCAAAATGGGCAGGCCTGGATGACGCCGGAGCAGATCGCGGTGAAGCCGTTTTATACGACGGACGACGTGGCGGGGATGACGCATCTGAACTACGCGGCGGGCCTGCCGCCTTTCCTGCGCGGCCCCTACAGCACCATGTACGCCGTCCGCCCGTGGACCATCCGCCAGTATGCCGGATTCTCGACGGCGGAAGATTCGAACGCGTTTTACCGGCAGGCCCTCGCATCGGGGCAGAAAGGGCTCTCGGTGGCGTTCGACCTGGCGACGCACCGGGGCTATGACTCGGACCACGAACGCGTGGCCGGCGACGTCGGTAAGGCGGGCGTGGCGGTCGATTCGGTCGAGGATATGAAGATTCTCTTCGATGGCATCCCGCTCGACAAGATGTCGGTGTCGATGACGATGAACGGGGCGGTGTTGCCGGTGATGGCGTTTTACATCGTTGCTGCCGAAGAGCAAGGCGTGGCGCCGGAGCAGCTTAGCGGGACCATCCAGAACGACATCCTCAAGGAGTTCATGGTCCGCAACACCTATATCTATCCGCCTGCCCCGTCGATGCGCCTCGTCGGCGATATCTTTGCCTTCACGGCGCAGAACATGCCGCGTTTCAACTCGATCTCGGTCAGCGGCTACCACATGCACGAGGCCGGGGCACCCGCCGACCTCGAACTCGCCTACACCCTCGCCGACGGCCTCCAATACGTCCGTACCGGCCTCGCCGCCGGGCTCGACATCGACGCCTTCGCGCCGCGTATTTCGTTCTTTTTTGCGGTGGGGATGAACCATTTTATGGAGATCGCCAAGCTGCGGGCGGCGCGGTTGCTCTGGGCGAAAATCGTCAAGCCGTTCAATCCGAAGAATCCGAAGTCAATGGCGCTGCGGACGCACTGCCAGACGTCGGGCTACAGCCTCACCGAGCAGGATCCGTTTAACAACGTGGCGCGGACGTGCATCGAAGCGCTGGCCGCTGCGCTGGGGCACACGCAGTCGCTCCACACCAACGCCCTCGACGAAGCCCTCGCGCTGCCGAGCGCGTTTTCGGCCCGCATCGCGCGGAATACACAGGTTTATCTACAGCAAGAAACTGACATCGTCCGCGCCGTCGATCCGTGGGCAGGGTCGTATTACGTTGAATATCTGACGGATCAGCTCGCGCGGCGGGCGTGGTCGCTCATCGAAGAGATCGAAGAAGTGGGCGGGATGACGAAAGCCATCGAACGCGGGCTGCCGAAGCTTCGCATCGAAGAGGCCGCCGCCCGCAAGCAGGCCCGCATCGACGGCGGCAAAGACGTCATCGTCGGCGTCAACCGCTACCGGCTCGATCACGAAGCGCCTATCGAACTGCTGGAAGTAGACAACGAAGCCGTCCTCCGCAATCAGGTAAACCGGCTGAATCAGGTGAAAGCCACCCGCGACGCGGCGAAGGTAGAATCGACGCTCGCCGCCCTGGCGCGTTGCGCTGAAGGCGGCGAGGGCAATTTGCTGGCGCTGGCCGTCGATGCTGCCCGCGCCCGCGCCACGCTCGGCGAGATCTCGTCTGCGCTCGAACATGCCTTTGGCCGGTATCGTGCCACGACGCGCACCATCAGTGGCATCTACGCCTCCGAAGCCACGCTCGACGACAACTTTACGCAGGCACGCGCGCTCTCGGATGCGTTTGCCCAACACGAAGGCCGGCGCCCGCGCATCCTCGTCGCCAAGCTCGGCCAGGACGGGCACGACCGGGGCGCTAAAGTCATCGCCACGTCGTTCGCCGATCTCGGCTTCGACGTAGACATCGGCCCGCTTTTCCAGACGCCCGAAGAGGCGGCGCGGCAGGCTGTCGAGAATGACGTGCATATTCTGGGCGTATCGAGCCTGGCCGGCGCGCATAAAACCCTTGTGCCTCAGGTCATCGATGCCTTAGCTTCCTTTGAGCGGGACGACATCCTGGTGGTCGTCGGCGGGGTCATTCCGCCGCAGGATTACGAGCCGCTTTATGCGGCCGGCGTGACAGGCGTCTTCGGGCCGGGCACGGTGATTGCAGAAGCTGCCATACAGATCCTCGAACTGCTGATGGACGGACATCCCGCCGAGGCGTCTCCGTAAAACCGACGCGGGAGCATCCCTCAAAAAACGCCGATTTTTCCCTCCAAAGAGCGTTTTTCCCGTCGCGGCAGGTCGAAACACAATCGTTGAAGTGCCAGACGCGAACGGGCTTATGAAACGCTTAATCGGTTGCCTCATTCTCATATTAGGACTCATTGTCAGTGCGCAGCCCGCCTCTGCCCAGCAGGCGGCGTCTTCGGTCGAGCACTGGCATACCGGCGGCGTGGGGCTCAGCACGCCGCTCGGCTTTAACGCCGGCGCCAGCTACAGCGTCGTCTTGAAAGGGCCGCTGTTCGCACAACTCAACGCCAGCGTCTCTAAAGATGTGTACGTGACGAAGCATTCCGTCTATTCGGTAGGCCCGGCGCTGGGCCTGCGTCATTATTCCGAAGTTGCTCTCACCTCGCTGTCGGTCGGCCCCACGTATATTCGCGGCACCCGTGGGGCCGACCTTGCAGCGCCGTACGCGCAGTACGAATCGGCGTCGATGACCGTGACGGGGCAGGTGCTCTTCCGTGAGATCAATATGGGCTTCGAGTTATATACCAACATCAACCCCGTCCGCAACGTCTCCGGTCTAAGGTTGATTTATCGCCTGGGGAATTTTCGATAACTCAGCTTTGAGATAAGATTCACTACAATCAGGCTAGAATCTTTTTTGAAGTCATCCCTGCGCAGGCAGGGACCCATCCAGGTTTCAAGGACTGCCGACATCCCCGGAGACCTGGATGGGTTCCCGCCTTCGCTGGAATGACTTTAAAAAAGGGGGCTTTCCTAGATTTAAACTTTTTGCTCTTTGAATCACTAAACAAATCGTAGGCTCAGGCTGATGGGTCTGATAGCGGAGAGTTCGATTCTCTCGGCATCGGTTTTCCTTACGGCCCTCTTGGCTCTTGTTTTACTGAAGGTGTGCAGCTTTGTACTTAAACGCAAACTGACATCAGAACACCAAAACAATACAACGGAGGTGATCGATATGACGAAAACCAACGCACAAACCAACACACGTGCGATTCTTGCTTATTCACTGCTTGAAACACTGTGGGCTGTTGGAACAGCAGGTGTCCTTGGTGCGCTGTCAGCCTGAGCCTATCATCTTTTCCTTATCCCTGTGCCCTCGGAAACGTTTTTCAGTGAACCCTTTACGTTTTACGTTTTACGTTTTACGTTTCCACCATGTCCAAAAAGAAGCAAAACCGTAAAACCGCCCTCCGCGTCACCGAAGGCGTCACGTCCGCCCCGTCGATCAATCCCCGATTGAAGACCTCGAAGAGGCGGAAGCGGCTGTCGGTGGAGGCGTACGTCGAGGGCGTGCGAGCGGGCGACCGGGTGGTGCTGGGGCAGGCGATCACATTGTTGGAGAGCACGCGGCCTGAACATCAGGCCATCGCTCAGGAAATTATTGATCGATGCCTGCCGCACACGGGGCAATCGATGCGGGTTGGGATTACCGGCGTGCCGGGCGTGGGCAAGAGCACCTTCATCGAAGCCCTCGGCACGCATCTGACGGCCCGTGGCCGCCGGTTGGCCGTGCTGACCATCGATCCGAGCAGCGTCAGCACCAAAGGCAGCATCCTCGGCGACAAAACCCGCATGCCGCTGCTGGCCGCCGATCCGAACGCCTTCATCCGCCCCTCTCCTACCGCCGGATCGCTCGGCGGCGTGGCCCGTGCCACCCGCGAGACCATCTACCTCTGCGAAGCGGCTGGCTTCGACACCGTCTTCGTCGAGACCGTCGGTGTCGGGCAATCGGAGGTGGCTGTCCATGCGATGGTCGATTTTTTCTTACTGCTGGTGCTGGCCGGCGCGGGCGACGAGTTGCAAGGCATCAAACGCGGCATCGTCGAGATGGCCGACGCGCTCGTCGTGACCAAAGCCGACGGGGCCAACGTCGAAAAAGCCAACGAGGCGCGGCGGGAATACCGCAACGCGCTGACGCTCTTTCCTCCCAAAGAATCGACGTGGCGCCCCAAAGTGTTGATGTGCTCGGCCTTCACCGGCGAGGGCATCGCTGACATCTGGAAAACCATCGACGCCTACCGCGATCACACGACGGCGAATAGGTTCTTCGAAAAGAACCGCCGGCACCAGGCACGCGGCTGGATGATTCATACGATCGAACACCACCTCCGCGCGCATTTCTATGCCCATCCAGACGTCAAGAAAGCAATGGCTCGGATCGAAAAAGAGGTGGCGGACGGCAAAATCAGCTCATTCGCGGCAGCACAGCAGTTATTGGCGATTTATCGGGGAGAATCGATCTGAAAAACGGGCGGAATCCGGTCACAAAACCACGAGTTTCGTCGGTGGTTCAGGGGGCATCCGCTGGAAATCCCGCCCGTTACAGGTGAGCAGTTCATCTGCTTGCGCTTGCTCGGCTGCCCGTACGTGGAGGCCGTCATGGATGGCGCCGCTGACCAGTCCAAGGCGCGCCATGCGGTCGATCACGGCGGCATAGTCCGAAGCGTCGAGCGGTATGACCTGGGCCACCGAAAGCACGTTGACCTCGATAAGATGGCGGGCCTGAGTAGGTGTGATCTGGGGCGTCACTGGTAGCACCGTCAGCGTAGCGTAGAGTTCGGCCAGGACGTGTGCAGAGATAGCCATCTCCACCTCGCCGGCGAGGGCCTCGTCGAGATGTGGTAGGGCGCGCTCGTGCTGCGCGTGTGCATCTACCAGGGCCGCGACCAGCACAGACGTATCGAAAAACTTCTTCATGGGCGCCTCATCCTTCTAGCCCGCTCAGGTCGTCGAGCCGCGCATGACGGGCCGTCTTTACGGACTCCACCGCATCCAGCTTTTCGGAGCCTCCCAGGCGTTCGCCCTTGAAGACGAGCACGTTGCCTTTACGGATGAGCCTCCCCTGGTCTGGAGCGGGCCGGAGCGAAATGGATCGTCCTTCCTCCCCGCCCTCAGTGACCTCCAGATGGAGTTCTACGCCGGGCTTGAGTCCAAGCCGGTCGCGTATACGTTTGGGAATCAGGATGCGGCCGAATTTGTCCAGGGTTACTTCCACGGTTACCTCCACGTCTGTGCAAAGTACAAAGAAAAATCGTCTCAGTATTGCCAGATCACAATAGCAATTGGCAATTATTTGTTCCGGCAAGGCTGATCACGTTGTATCAGGGGGCTGTCGGCTCCGAATAATCAGACCCTTCTTTTCAGGCATCGGTTATATTCCAATCACCAAGTAGTCATTCCCTACAACACGCGTGTAGGAGGCGTTGATGTCTCCCCAACCCGCCGGTTGATGGATGCGATGACAAGCCTCTTTCTGACGCAAGAACCCCGCCCAACCACACGAACCGGGCAGGGCGTTCAAGCGATTTCACCTATGATATCCGACGAGCAGTTTGCGACGTGGTGTCGCCGGTTGCGGGCTTCAGACCGGACGGCCTACGAGGAGGTCTTCCGGGCAATGCACGACCCCTTGCTGCGCTACGCCGTCTCCCTGATCCACAACAAGACGACTGCCCGGGACATCGTCCACGACGCGTTCGTCCAGTTGTGGACCGTGCGCCCTACGCTCAACCCAGATCGCTCGTTGAAGGCGTTCCTCTATCGAATAGTGCGCAACCTTGCCTTCAACGACCGCCGCAATCGCATCACCCGATACGCCAAAATTGACCTGGTGCGCGATACGATCTCGGACGCTTTTGCGCGTCCCGACGAAGACCTCGACGGGCGCTATCTGAAAACCCAACTCCAGGCCTGGATGGACGAGTTGCCCCCTCGCCAACGCGAAGCGCTAGAACTGAGCCGCTTTGAAGGACTGAGCCACGAAGAGATTGCGATGGTGATGCAGGTCTCGCCGCGCACTGTCAACAACCACGTGGTCAAAGCCATGAAGCATCTACGGCGGCGCATCCTTGCCTACGAACCCGAGTTGTTAGCCTTATGACCCCTGAAGCATCCGGCATTCCGACGATCCCGCCAGCGCTGCGGGATTTTCTCGACCAAACCCCGCCTCGGGAGCGCGCCGACCTGGAACAGGTGTGGACCCTCCTGGAGACAGCGCGTCCGGACGACGTCACCGCTCCGGAGCAGGTCGACACCGCCTGGCGGCGTCTGCAACGACACCACGACGCCGCCCCCACACCCACCCTGCGGCGCGCTTCCGACCGTACCCCGACCGCCCTCCGCGCCCGGCATCGTAGGCGTGTTCGCCCGTGGGCCGCTACGGTGGCTCTGGCCGTCGTAGCCGGGCTCACGGGATGGCTCTACTGGACCATCCCGGTGACGCACACGGCCCCGGCAGGCAGCCGCCTGGCCGCCACGCTCCCCGACGGCTCTACGGTTGAACTCAACGCCGGCTCGACGCTTTCGCACCAGCGAGGCTATGGCGCATGGCCGTTCTTCCAGGCCGCCCGGCGCACCGTCATGCTCAAAGGCGAAGCGTTCTTCGACGTAGTCAAGGCCACCACGCCGTTCTCCGTCGAAACGTTCAATGCACGCATCGACGTGCTGGGCACGACGTTCAACGTGGAAACGTGGCGCGGCAACGGCGAAACACGGGTGACGCTGGCTTCGGGCCGGGTCCAGGTGACGGGGGTGGGCGTTCCCGAGAACCCCGTCGTGCTCGAAGAACCCGGCCAGTTCGTCCAGATAACGACAGCAACGCCCCCTCCAACCTTGCCCCAGGAAACCCGGCTGCACTACACGTTGGCCTGGCGAACGGGCAGCTTTGCCGTCTACAACCAGCCTCTGCCCGCCATCTTTGAACGGCTGGAGCGCCACTTCAACGTCACCATCACCGTGCGCGAAGAGGCTTCCCTGACTGATTCGCTGACGCTTCTTTACTCGGAGCTTACCGACGTTGAGACCATCGTCAATGACATTTGCACAACCAAGGGCTTGAAGTACCAGTCTACCAGCCGGGGATTCGCGGTATATCGGGATTGATTTTCCCTGCCCGTTGCCACTGCGGTGGGGCTGCGTTGGCGATGCGGCATATCCGGGGCCAGGAATCGCAGAAAACAGCTTTATGCACCCTCTCACTCTTGCTCTCCCCTCGCTTTTCGCCCTACGCGCCGCGCCAGCACCAGGGCCGCGTGTGCGCGGCCTGGGGTTGTTTGTTCTGCTGATCACCTTCGGCGCCAGTCCCGCCCTCAGTCAACATAATGATGAAGCTTTTACCCTCGTGCTGCGGGGCGTGTCGCCGGAAGAAGCGCTCGAAAAGCTCGTCGCCGTCACCCAGATCGACTTGATCTACGACAACGGCCTGATGCGCGACGTGCCGGTGTACTGCACCGCCCGGCAGGCTTCGGCTGAATCCATCCTCCACTGCATCGTCGAAGCCGCCGGGCTCGACTACTACCGGCTCTCCTCCGGCACATACGTGCTCATTGAGCCAGCGAAACAGAAGCCGCCTCGCGGTCATCTGGCCGGCATTGTGGTCGACAAGGATACCGGCGAGCCTTTGCCCTACGCCAACGTCTTTCTTGCCGACGCCTCCCTCGGCACGGCTGCCAACGAAGCCGGCATGTTTAGTTTTGCCGAACTCTTGCCCGGCCCCAACACCCTCATTGCCACCTACGTCGGCTACGAACCGGCTGTCGATAGCGTCTGGATCCCGCCCGATGGCCGCGTGCGCCGGCAGATCGCCCTCCAGGCGCGGTACACCACCACCGAGCCCGTGGTGGTCAACGGATTACAGCAACGGCTGCCTTCCCGGCACCTGGGCGCCGGCGAGATCGATCCGAAACAGTTCGTGACGGGCGGCTTCAGCGGCACAGCCGACGTCGTGCAAAGCGCACAGAGCCTCCTGAGCGTCGCCTTGCGGTGGCCGCTAGCCGACGTGCATATCCAGGGCGGCGAGACAGGCGAGCATCAGATGCTTCTCGACGGCGTGCCAGTCTTCAACCCGGTGAGCCTGGGCCGCATGCTTGGGGCCTTTAGCCCGCTCGCCATCGAGCGCCTGACGGTGCATAAAGCCGGCTACGGCGCGGCGCGCGGCAGCCACCTCTCCGGCGTGATCGCCGCCGGACACGACCTCGTCCGCCGGAAACACCATCTGACGGTGCAGGCCGACCCGCTGAGCCTCAACGCCCGGCTGGGCACAGCGCTGGCCTGGCCGCGCGGCGTCGAGAGCACCCTGATGCTCGCCGGGCGCACGAGCGTCTGGGACAGCTACCGCTACCCGGCCTTCAACAACCTCCTGCGCGACTGGAATACCGTCGATCCGGTGCTCACGTCTACCCTGCTGGGAGTTCCCTCGGCCAATCTTCAATTCACCCCGCATCGTCACGGGTCCGAGGTCGGCTTCTCGGACCTCCACGCCGCGCTGAACCTGCGCTTCAACGCCTTTCACAAGCTCTATGCCTCGGCCTACCGGGGGCGCAATGACATAGACACCCAATTGTTAACCTCTAATTCAGACCCGGTTGACGGAACACCCTCGCTGTTGATGCTGACCCGCGACCGCTACACTTGGACGAATCTCATCGGGCAGGTTCGGCATGAATGGTTGCTGGGCGCGCGTGCGCTGGGCACGATCCGCCTGCGCGGCAGCCGCCACACGCTCCGGCATGGCTACGAGATGATCGACAGCCAAACCGCAGCCCTGCCCGCCGGCCTGACGGTGTCCGAAATCGAACAGGCCCTCGTCAATACGCTCGACCAAAACGCCATCGAGGACGGAAACCGCATCACCGAGGTAGCCCTCGAAACGACGCTGGACTACAGCCCCACCCCGCGTCACCACCTGCACACAGGCCTGGAGGTCGTGCAGGTAACCAACCGGTTTCAGATCGATAGCCTGTTCTTCCAGCCGCTCAACTTTACGTTTACCGGATGGCGCATGGCCGGCTTCGTCGAAGACCGCTATACGCTGGGCCGGCGCGCCACGCTGGAAGCCGGGCTCCGGCTCACCTACGTCCCGGATCGGCAAACGGTCTATGCAGAACCCCGTTTGGCCCTGCGCTATGACGCGCCGGCTGGTCTGCTGGGGGCCTCTGCCTTCCGCCTGGCGGGCGGCGTCTACCGGCAGTTTATCAACCAGTTTGACCTGAGCAGCGTCGGCCCCAGCGCCGCCGTGCCGTCGGTGCGCTTCTGGTTTCCGGTCGATCGCACCCTGGCTCCCCCCCGCGCCTACCACCTTGCCGCCGACCTGTTGATCACGCCCTCGGCGACCTGGACGATCAACGTGGAAAGCTACTATAAGCGGCAGCCGTACCTGCTCGCCATCGACTATACTTCGCTCCTCCACGACACGGGACGCCCGCATCAGGCCAGTCAGAGAGACTTCATCAAACCCAGCCGGGGCTATGCCTACGGCGGCGGCCTTCGCATCCAACGACAAGACGACCGGGCGCGGCTGACCCTCTCCTACAGCTACAGCCAATCGCGCCGCCGCTTTCCTTCCCGCTTCGACGACCGGATGGAGCCCACGCCCTGGAATGAACCCCACCGCCTCTCGCTGGCCTCAGACCTCTTCGTCTGGCAGGGCCTGACCCTGCGGCTGCGGGCGCGGGGTGTCTGGGGGCGCCAATGGGGCTTTCGCCAGGCCTACTATGACTTCCTGGCGGCCCACTCGTCCCCCGGCTCCTTTTCTCCTTTCCTCCTCGACCGCCCTTCCGACGATATCCTCCCGGCGCTTTATCAGGTGGATGTGGGGCTGACGTATGACCGAAGCCTGGGGGACGCAACCGTACAACTGCGCGCCGACCTGCTCAACGTCCTCGACCGCGCCAACGTAGTTGATTGGAACCTGGCATCGTCGAACGCTGGTTTTGAAAAGATTGATCGTGTGCTACCAGGATTAACCCCCTCCTTCTCTCTACGGCTCGGCTATTAAAACTGGTCGGCTGCCGGGGCAGCAGGATACGTGAGCTAATACCGGTTCTTTGAAAAGATTGTGCAAGGTATCTGTCATAGAAAGCAGACCGTTTGGTAGAGACGTTACATGTAACGTCTCTACCGACCGTTTAGTTATTGAATAGCTTGCACAATAAAATCAAAGAACCGGTATAAGAAAGTACCCCAAGAGGCTGCTCGTTTACAGCTTCGTTGCAGTTGGGCCGTAGTTGTTCCCTTTCGGCTACGTGTTAGAGGGCTGCTCACGCGGCAGAACTGGCCGCCCTCGGTCTGGCGCTCACCCCGAACCATCTACCCCGGTGATAAGACGCGTGACGAGGACAAACCCGTCTACCCCCTAACCGCATCGAAGGAGGATTATGAAGCATCATCGTACAACCTATCAGATAGAGCCACTGCTACGGCGTGCTTGCACGTTCACGCTCATCGCTCTGTTCGCCTTCCTGACGAACGCAGCCTCGGCGCAGGACGCCCGTGTGCAGATTATCCATAACGCCGCCGACCCGGCCGCTGCCGTCGTCGATATCTACGTCAACGGCGCGCTCGCGCTCGACGACTTCGCCTTCCGCGCGGCCACGCCCTACCTCGACCTGCCTGCCGACGTCAACCTGTCGGTAGCTGTAGCGCCCGGCAACAGCACCGGCGTTAGTGATGCCCTGGCAACGTTCGACCTCGTCCTGGAAGACGGCGAGACGTACGTCGTCGTGGCTAACGGTGTGCTCGATCCGTCGGCGTTCGCAGCCAACCCGAATGGCCGCTCCACCGGCTTTAATCTCTGGGTCCGGCAAGGTGTTCGTGAATCTATACGCAACGGAGGCAGCCTGGGCTTCATCGTCGGCCACGGCGTAACGGACGCGCCGGCTGTGGACATCCGTGTCCGCGAACTGCGCGGGCGTGCTGAACTCGCCAGCGACGTTGCCTATGGCGACATCACGGATCACCGCACCATCCCGACCAAGGCCTACACGCTCGACGTAGCAGCCGCCGGCACCAGGACGGTCGTCGCTTCGTACGAGGTGGACTTCAACGGCCTCGGCGGCAACACGGCCGTTGTGCTGGCTTCCGGGTTCCTCACCCCCTCCACCAACCAGAATGGTCCTGCCTTCACGCTCATCGCGGTGCTGCCCGACGGCACGGTGGTCAACCTGTCGCCGGAAGGCGCCCGCGACGCCACGGCGCGCGTGCAGATCATCCACAACGCCGCCGATCCCAACGCAGGCATCGTAGATGTTTTCATCAACGGCGCCCGCGCCCTCAACGACTTTGCTTTCCGCACGGCCACGCCGTTCATCGATCTGCCTGCCGGTGTGCCGCTCGACATCGACGTGGCGCCCTTTACGGCTTCAGACGTGAGCGGCTCAATCGCCACGTTTACGACAACCTTCGAACCCGGCGGCACGTACGTCGTCATCGCTAACGGTTTGATCGAACCGGACCAGTTCGCCGCCAACCCGGACGGTCGGTCTACGGCCTTTACGCTGTTCGTCAAGGAAGACGCGCGCGAGGCTTCGACCGATCCGAATCTGGTCGAGTTCTTCGCCGGCCACGCCGCCACCGATGCCCCGACCGTGGACGTGATCGCCCGCGACGTGGCCACGCTCGTCGATGACGCCGCTTATGGCGATTTGACAGGATACGCCGGCGTGCCGGAAGGCGTCTTCACGCTCGACGTGACGCCGGGCGGCGACAACAGCACCGTCGTGGCTTCGTTCACGGCAGACCTGACCGGCCTGGCAGGCGGCGCGGCGGTCGTGCTAGCCTCCGGCTTCCTCGATCCTACGACCAACCAGGACGGACCGGCCTTCGGCCTCATCGCCGTCTTGCCCGACGGCACCGTCGTCGAGTTCGATGCTATTTCGAGCGCGGCGCCGCGCCTGGGCCAGGACGACGAGATCGTGATGCTGGGCAACTACCCGAATCCGTTCAACCCCACCACCAACATCCGCTTTGCCCTGCCGGAGGCTGCCGAAGTCAGCGTGGACGTCTTCGACTTGCTGGGGCGTAACGTGCTGAGTGTGCCGGCGCAACAGATGGCGGCGGGCGCCGCGCAGAGCATCCAGATCGATGGCTCTAACCTCGCGTCGGGGTTGTACGTCTACCGCATCAAAGTGCAGATGAACAGCAAGCTTCAGGTCCAGACCGGACGGATGACGCTTTTGAAGTAGACATCAGGGATGGGATGGGTATCGCTGGCTCCTCCCGACAAGAAGCCCCGGCATCATTGCGGCGCCGGGGCTTTTTGTGTTGTGCTTTTAGAGCGTCTCTTACGGCGTAGCAGCGATAATCTTGGACGGCATCTCCGTCGGCTTTCTCTTATACACTTCGATATTTCGTGAGAATCCATCGTAAAAAATCGACGACGGCGATTATGCGTCGAACGCGTGGGATTTTTTACCGATGGATAGCGTTTAAAAGGTTTCCTGCGCAAACACAATCAGCACAACTACCGATATAAACAATGGATACGAAAAAAGTAAACGAGACGCTATCCAAAACCGACGGCGACGGCGCAACGGCCACGAATTTCGTCCGGGCTATCGTCGAAGACGACCTCAAGAGCGGGCGGCGCGAGGGCGTCGTTGTGCGGTTCCCCCCGGAGCCCAACGGCTACCCGCACATCGGCCACGCCAAGAGCATCTGCCTCAACTTCGGCCTGGCTGCCGACTACGACGGCGTCTGCCACCTCCGCTTCGACGACACGAACCCGGAGACCGAAGACATCGAGTACGTCAACGCCATCAAGCGAGACATCCGCTGGCTCGGCTTCGATTGGGGCGATAAAGAATTCTATGCCTCCGACTATTTCGAGCAACTCTACGAGTGGGCCGTCGAGTTGATTAAAAAGGGCAAGGCGTATGTGGATGATTCAAGTGAAAAGGACATCCGCGCCTACCGGGGCAGCGTCACCGAACCGGGCCGCGAAAGCCCGTACCGGAACCGCTCGGTGGAGGAAAACCTCGATCTCTTCGAGCGGATGAAAAATGGCGAGTTTCCCAACGGTTCGCGGGTGCTGCGCGCCAGGATCGACATGGCGCATCCCAACATGAAGATGCGCGACCCGCTGATGTATCGCATCCGCCACGCCAGCCACTACCGGCGCGGCGACGCCTGGTGCATCTATCCGTTTTACGACTGGGCGCACGGCCAGAGCGATGCCATCGAAAACATCACCCATTCGATCTGCACGCTCGAATTTGAGGTCAACAGGCCGCTTTACGACTGGTATATCGAAGCCCTCGGCATCGACCCGCGCCCGCGTCAGTATGAGTTTGCGCGGCTCAACGTCAACTATACCATCACCAGCAAACGCAAGCTGCTGCAACTGGTCAAGGAAGGCCACGTCAGCGGCTGGGACGACCCGCGCATGCCGACGCTTTCGGGGCTGCGCCGCCGGGGCGTCACGCCCGAAGCCATCCGGACGTTCTGCGACCGCGTCGGCGTCACGAAAGTCGACAGCGTCATCGACATCGGCCTGCTGGAGTACAGCATTCGCGACGACCTCAACTATAAGGCGCCGCGGGTGATGTGTGTGCTGCGCCCGCTCAAAGTGACCATCACCAACTACCCGGACGCCGAGACGGAGTGGCTCGATGCGCCCTACTGGCCGCACGACGTGCCTCTCGAAGGATCGCGCAAGGTGCCGTTCTCGCGCACGCTCTTCATCGAGCGCGACGATTTTATGGAGGATCCGCCGAAGCGTTTTCACCGCCTCTCGCCGGGCCGCGAGGTGCGGTTGCGCTACGGCTACATCATCAAATGCGAGGAGGTGGTCAAGGATGAAAACGGCGAGGTCGTCGAGCTTCGCTGCACCTACGATCCGGAGACCAAAAGCGGCGGTGCCAATGCCGACCGCAAGGTTAAGGGCACGATTCACTGGGTTTCGGCGGGGCACGCACTCACGGCGGAGGTGCGTCTCTACGACCGGCTCTTCAGCGCCGAGAATCCCTCGGAAGGCGTGGAGGATTTCAAAGAAAACCTCAACCCGGAGTCGATGGTCGTCCTCAAAGATAGCCGCATCGAGCCGAGTGTAGCCGACGATCCGGCGGATATGCGCTACCAGTTCACCCGCCTGGGCTATTTCTGGCGCGATCCGGAGGATTCATCGCCCGAAGCGCTCGTCTTCAACCGCATCGTGGCGCTACGCGATACGTGGGCGAAGATCAAGACGAAAAAGGACGGCGCTAAGGCCAACGGCGCGGCAAAAAAAGCAAAGCCGGCCCCCGAGGCTTCCGGGCCGCCAAAAGCCAAACAGGATCCGACCAAAGACCTGACCGACCGGCAGCGCGCCCGGCTGGCAAAGTATAAGGAAACCCTGAGCCTGTCCCAGAAAGACGCCCTCCAGCTCGTCGGCAACCCGGCGGTGGCCTCGTATTTCGAGGAGGCCGTCGCCGCCCACGACAACCCGAAGGCGCTCGCCAACTGGATCATCCATTCCTTGCTGCCGGCTCGCAAAGGCACGCCGATGACGGCCCTGAAGGTCACGCCCGCCGGCCTGGCCGCCCTCGTCGCGCTCATCGACGACGGCACGGTCTCGACGCGGATCGCCCGCGAGGTCTTCGCCGAGATGATGCAAAACGGCGGCGATCCCAAAGCCATCGCCGAACAAAAAAGTCAGGCCGTCCTCGCCGACCCCGAAACGCTCGCGCCGATCATCGACAAACTGCTGGCCGACTACCCCGACAAGGTAGACGCCTACAAAGGCGGCAAAACCGGCCTGCTGGGCTTCTTCGTCGGCCAGGTAATGCGCGCCACCGGCGGCAAAGCCAAACCGCAATTGGTGAAAGAGATGGTTGAGGCGAAGCTGGGTTAGTTTGAGTTGGGGAATGGCCATCGGCGCCTTGTTCGATGTAAAACAGCAGCACGTCGATGATCTCCATCAAGAGCCGGGGGCTGGCATAGTTGAGATCGATCTGATCGTCGCTGAAGGTGGTCCAGACGTGCTCGGCGCCGCGCGCGGTCTCGACCACCGTCACGAGCGGCAACGTCCGAGGCCTGACGACCTGCGAGAGGTCGGCGGACGGATCGACGTGACTTGGTGGCAAACCAACAACGCTTTCAAAAAAAGCTCCTCACACGCGCACTGTATGCCCCGCCTGCGTCAAGGCACCCACAGCGGCATCGACGTCATGCGCTTTCACCATCAGGTAGTCGGTATCGAAGGTGGAGACGGCGAAGATCGAGATACCGGCTTCGGCCAGCGGCGCAGCCAGCGAGGCCAGGACGCCGGTCAGCGAGAAGTCGAGCGGGCCTTCGACTTTCAGACAGGCCCACCCCGCCTCGCACGTCACACCCTGCGGCACGAAGTCTTCGCGGCAGACGACGGAGCGTTCCTCCGCCGTCCGCGTCACCGAAAAAAAGTCGCCTTCGAACGCCCACTCCGGCAGCGCTTCTTGCGGATCAAACCGGCAGACGGCAAATCGTCCGGGGATGATGGTGAGGTTCATTTGTGACATTTTTCTGTATTAACCGCAGAGTTCGCGGAGAAGCACTCTCAGCGTCCTCTGCGATCTCTGCGGTTAGACAACCCTCACCCCAGAACCTCCACAGCCCGGCGCAGGCGGCGGACGCAGGTCTCGCGGCCCAACACGCCCAACATCCCGAAAAGGCTCGGCCCGACGTTGGTGCCGCTGACGGCCAGGCGCGTCGGGTGGATGATGCGCCCGGCGCCGGCTTCGTGCTCCTCGGCCAATGCCCGCAAGACAGCTTCGGTGGTCTCTTCGGTGAACGATTCGGCCTGTTCGAGGCGGTCAGCGTAGGCCGTCAGCAAGACGGACGAATCGTCTTTCCAGCGTTTTTTGACGGCTTTCTCGTCGTACGTCGTGGGATCTTCGAAGAAATACGGATAGAGCGTCGCCAGGTCTTCGGCGAGCTTCATCCGGTCGTGCAGCAAGCCGACGACCCGGCGCAGGTAGGCCTCGTCGGGGTCGTAGCCGTGTGCCTGGAGGGGCGACGTAATCCGGCGCAGCAGATCGTCGAGCGGTAGCTGGCGGAGGTGTTGTTCGTTGAACCAGCGCAGTTTGTCGAGATTGAACTGCACGCCGGAGGTTCCGACCCGGTCAATCGAGAAGGCGTCAACGAGCCCGTCGAGCGAAAAAACTTCTTGCTCCGTGCCCGGATTCCAACCGAGGAAGGCCAGAAAATTGATGACGGCTTCGGGCTCGTAGCCGGCGTCTCGATACTGATGCACCGACACAGGGATGCCCATCTTCTCGGCGTTGCGTTTGGAGAGCTTGCCGCCCGTCGGGCTCATGATCAGCGGCAGGTGCGCCATCTTCGGCGGCGTCCAGCCCAGGTATTGATAGAGCAGGATGTGCTTGGGTGTCGACGGCAGCCATTCCTCGCCCCGGATGACGTGCGTGATCTCCATCAAGTGATCGTCCACGACGTTGGCGAGGTGGTAGGTGGGCATGCTGTCAGATTTGAGCAGCACCTGATCGTCGATGCGCGACGAGGCAATCGTCACCTCGTTTTTGATCAGGTCTTCGAAGCGCACCATCTCGCTGCGCGGCACCTTGAGGCGGACCACGTGGGGCGCACCGGCATCCAGCAGGCTTTGCACCTCGTCCTCAGAGAGCGTGAGCGCATTCTTCATCTGCATCCGCGTGACAGCGTCGTACTTGGCGGCATCGTTGCCTTCCTGCTGCGCCCGGTCGCGCATGGCCTGGAGTTCGTCCGGCGTGTCGAAAGCGTAATAAGCGTGGCCGTCGTCGAGGAGTTGCTGCGCATACTGGCGATAGAGCGCGCCCCGCTGCGACTGGTAATACGGCGCATGCGACCCGCCGAGGCCCGGCCCTTCATCGTACGAAAGACCGGCCCACCGCATCGCCTCGATGATGTCTTGCTCGGCATCTTCGACGTAGCGCTCGCGGTCGGTGTCTTCGATACGCAGCAGAAACTGACCGCCGTGCTTGCGGGCAAACAGGTAACAATAGAGCGCCGTGCGCAACCCGCCGATGTGCAGATAGCCCGTCGGGCTCGGCGCAAAACGGACACGGACGGAAGACTGGGACGATTGGGTCATGGATGAATACGTCTGATGGCTTTGGCGGCTCTGAAGATAGGGATTCCGATTTTGGATTTTGGATTGCGGATTTTGGATTGTTTCTTTTTCGCGATGATTTTAATCAGCATAAAAAAACCCCCAGCGTCGCGAAGGCGCTGAGGGTTTTACTCAAAGCCGGTAGCCGTCCCGTCAATACGTGTCCGAGATGTTTGTTTCGATGATTCGGGAGGCTTCGACGGTCAGGCCGGGGTAGAGCAGGATATGTACTTCGGGCCGTTCGAACGGGCCGTAATCCACGACGTGCTCTTCATGAAGACTGACCGGAACCTCAGTCACCGGCTCGCCGGCCTCCTGGGGAAACATCAACCCGGCGCCGAAGAGCATCACCGCCGCCAGGGCAGCGGCCCGCAACGACACCGGCGTCCGGGCCTGCCACAGCGGGCGGCGGTCCCAGTAGCGATCAACGCGTTTCGAGCGTTTTTTGACTTGATGGAGCCGTTTGAAGATGGCATCATCGATAGCCGGCGGCACGACGAAAGTTTCCTGCCGGCTCATGCGCCGAAACTCCAACATCGATCCCATGATGCGGCGGCATTGGTCGCAGGTGGCAAGGTGGGCGAACAACAACGGCTGTTCGCCGAAGGGCAGTTCGCCGTCCATGTAGAGGTTAAGCGCTTCCTCCATCGCTTCGCTGCACTGGGCAGCTTCGGGTGTTTCGAAAAGTGGCTTCATGGCGCTATGTATCGTCAGGTATGGTCTGTATCAAGGGCCGAAGATCGGCCTCGCCATCGAGGGCACAAAGCCGCTACGAGGGGCGCGCGGAGACGAGGCGCTGGCGCTCGCGGCGCAGCACCGGCTCCATAAACGCCGCCAGCTTCCGGCGCGCTTTAAACAAACGCGACTTGACGGCGCTCAGGGTGCTGCGTGTGACGGCAGCAATCTCGTCGTAGGTCAGGTTCTGGTATTCGCGCAGGATGAGCACCTCCCGATACTCAGGTTTGAGCTGGCCGAGAAAATGGTTCACAAATTCGACCTGCTCGCTCTTTTCGAGCGTGGCTTCCTGAGACAGCGCAGCGGTTTGCGGCAACGTCGCGGCATAGTCTTCGTCGAGGTGCACCTGTTTGTTGGCCATCCGGAACTGGTTGAGACACTGATTCCGGGCAATCGTAAAGGTCCAGGCGCGAAACGAATGCGTGTTGAGCAACCGGTCCCGGTTTTCGTAGATGCGCAAGAAGGTCTCCTGCATCACGTCCTGGGCCAGGTCGCGGTCGAGTAACATCTTCAGACAATAGGTGAAGATGGGGCCTTTGTATCGGTTATAGAGCGAGACAAACGCAAAGTCATCGCCCGCCTGAAAGGCCTCGATTAAGGCTTTGTCGTCAGTATGCATGGTGGCAGCCATTACATAATTCGAAGAACCAGACTAGCTCTACTCTTTAAGACACAGTACCATTTAGAAAGTTGCTCTTTTCGGGTCCCGGGGGATGAGGGTACAGGCATCTGGGTTGATTGTGCGCGATGAAAAGACGAGGTTAGTCACTGGTCACTGGTTTATGGTAGAGGATAAAGACACCAGTGACCAATGACAGCGAGCGCAGCGAGCGTAATGACCAGTGACGCGAACGAAGTGAGCGTAATGACCAACGCAAACGGCCCCGCAAAGCCCCCTCGTCGCTCGCCCGCCTCCCCCCTTTCTCCCGGCCTCCGATTTATCGAAGAATAAAAAAAGCCGGAACAGGGCTGCGTGATGGGCGTGAATGGGCCGTACTTTTGGATTTTGCCCGTCGAAATTCAAAAAACCGCTTTCCTCTTCCTTCCCCGAATCCAACAACACCTATGGCAGCGCGACGGATTTCTCTTTGGCCTCTCGCCCTCGTAGTAGTACTGCTCGCCGGATGCAGCAGCGGCCTTACGGTCACCGAACAAGCCGCCCTCAAAGACCCGACGGTCGTAGCCGTCTACAACGATCAAACGCTGAGGCTCGACGAGTTCGAGGAGCGATACGAACGCACCGTTGGAAGCTACGAGGCTGCCTATGAGGATTCATTGACGGACTATCAGGAGTTCCTCGAACGCTACATCAACTTCAGGCTCAAAGTGCTGGCTGCCGATTCGGCGGGCTACACCCAGGATCCGTCGATCATGACGGAGATCAACAACTATCGCACGTCGTTTGCCAAGCCCTACCTGATCGACAAGGAGGTGATGAATCCCATCCTGTCTGATCTCTATAAGAAGAGCACGGAGATGGTCGAAGCCAGCCACATCCTGCTGCGTCTCAGCCAGGTGGCCTCGCCCGAAGACACGCTGGCAGCCTATGAAAAAATGGCGGCCATACGCGATTCGGTGGTTAACGGGACGGATTTCGGCGATCTGGCCGTGCGTAACTCCGAGGATCCGTCGTCGCGCAACGCGCAGGCCAATCCGGGCTATCGCGGCCACCTGGGCATCTTCACCGCCGGGCGCATGGTCAAGCCCTTCGAGGATCAGGCCTACACCACGCCCGTCGGCGAAGTCTCGCCCATTTTCCGAACGCAGTTTGGGTATCACATCCTCTACGTGCACGACCGGCGTGAACGCGTGCCGGACATCCGCATCGCCCACATCATGATCCGCCCCAAAGGCCAGACCGCTGCCGACTCGATGCAGGCCAGAGAACGCATTCAGGGCCTGAAGACGCGGCTCGATGACGGCGAAGACTTCGACAAGCTGGCCATGGAGTTTTCGGAAGAGCGTAACAGCGCCACCCGAGGCGGCGACCTGGGCTACCTGCGCTACGATAACACCAACGTCGATGCCGCTTTCCGCGAAGCCGCTTTCGCGATGGAGGAAATCGACAAAATCTCCGACATCGTCATCAGCCAGTATGGCTTTCACCTGCTCAAGATCACCGAACGGAAGGTCCTGGGCACGTTTGAAGAGGAATATGATGCGTTGAAGCAGACGGCCTCGCGCCTGCCGCGCCTGCGCCAGGCCGAGATGGGGCTGGCCAAAGAATCCCGCGCCCGCTATGTGGCGACGATCGATACGACGGCCTTGCTGGGCATCATCGGTGAGGAAGACCCCCAGCGTGTGCTCACCGCTGTGCGCACTGCCACCGCTTCCGACTCGGTGCGCGCCATCCCCGTGGCTACCCTCGGCGACTCGACCTACACCTACGGCCAGCTTGCCGAGTTCGCCAAGAATCCGGAATACCTCATCCGCAACATGCAGACCAAGCAGGATCAACTGGTCGAAATAGCGGATGTTTTTCTCGATCAGGCGGCGATCTCGCACGAGGCGGCCTTGTTAGAGACGCGGGATGAAGACTTCCGGCTGATCATGGAAGAATTTCGCGATGGGCTGGTGCTCTTCAAGCTCATGGAAGACTCCGTCTGGACGGCAGCCGCCGAGGATTCGTCGGGCCTCGAAGCCTACTACCAGGCCCACAAAGACAACTACCAGTTCCCGGATCGATCCCGCATCATCGAGATCTACAGCTATTCCGACTCGCTCCTGCAAGACGCCGTGACGCGGGTCGAAAACGGCCTCTCGTGGACGGAGTTGCACGCCTACGTCGCCCGCGACTCCCTGCAGGAAGTCCTCCTGGATACGATTCTGGTAGCCGGCCCGACCAACTCGGTCTATGATCAGGCTGTGGATCTGGCCGAGGGCGCGCACACCGAAGCGATTCCCTACCGTACGGGCTACATCGTGCTTTTCAACGACGGGATTGAACCGGCTCGTCCTAAAACGTTGGAGGAAGCCCGCGCCGAAGTCGTCAACGACTATCAGAAGGTGCTCGAAGATCGGATGGTCGAACGGTTGCGGCGCCTGTATCGCGCGCGCACCTTCCCCGAACGCCTCCAGAATGCGTTCTCCGAGCCCCCGTCTTCCACCTCCCTCTCGATGACGACCTCGAAGGAGTAGCGAGCAGGAGAGAGGGGGAAAGGGAGAATTTCAAGAATATCGAACAAGGAATTTAGAATGTTGAAGGTTCGGTCAGATCCTTCGATATTCGACATTCACAATTCGATATTCGATATTCAAAAATCTCCCTTTCTCCCTCTCCCCCTTTCTCCCTTTCCCGCTCTCCCTCTTCCCAAAAAAATGTCCCAAACACGCGCACACCGGTTGTCGATCATCGTGCTGGGCTTCGGCCTGGTGCTGGCAGCGGGTTGTGGGCAGCAGCAGCCTCCGGAGACGTTCGCAGCACGCGTCGGGGATGCCTATCTGATGCCGGAAGAAGTCAACGCCGCGCTGGGAAGCCTGCCTTCGAGCCTCGATTCTGCCGAAGCGCGGCGGCTGTTTATCGATCAGTGGGTGACCAACGAACTGTTGTATCAGGAATCGCTGCGGCGCAACCTGCGCACCCGCGAGGAAGTGCAACGCCGGCTGGCCGAGAGCGAACGCGCCGTGCTCATCGATGCGCTGGTCTCTCAACTGTTCGATGAGGCGGTAGACCCACCCAACGCGGCGGAGATGCGCGCCTACTTCGAGATCCACAAAGAACAGTTGCGCCTGCGCGAGCCGTTCGTCCGGGTGCGGTACCTGTTTACGCCGCACGCCGACTCGGCCCGGCAGGCGCGCGCGATGCTCCAACGCGCCACGCCCGCCACCGCCGATTCGATCTGGATGATTCTGGCCGAGCGCTTCGCCCACGACCCGGTGCTGTCGCAGTCGATAGCCATCAACTACGTGCGGGAGAGCCAGCTTTTTGTCGAACAGCCGCTGCTGCGCGAGCGTCTGAGCCGCCTCGGCCCCAGGCAAACCGCTCCGTTGATCGAATCCAACGGCTTCACGCACCTGCTTCACCTGACCGACCGCGTGCCCGCCGGAACGCTGCCGGAACTGTCCTGGATTGAAGATCAGGTGAGGCGTCAGTTGACCATTGACGCGCGGAAACAGATGTATGAGCGTCAGGTTCAACGGCTCAGGACGGAAGCTCTGTCACGGGAAGTGCTCGTGATTCAGTAGGTCGATGAGGCCGCGCTCCCATTCACCAACGCGCTTCGACCGTCCAT
The DNA here is from genome assembly GCA_028278205.1 of Rhodothermales bacterium. Taxonomy (GTDB): domain Bacteria; phylum Bacteroidota; class Rhodothermia; order Rhodothermales; family Bin80; genus JANQES01. Next base: position 197,002 of record JANQES010000110.1, on the reverse strand, counting down.
CCACCCTACGATCCTGACCACTGCTTTACGGAACAATATTCGCTCGCGGTTGCGCGTTCTTCCCTGTGATTCCGGATCTGTCGTTGTTCTCTTTCCAGACTTTTTCTATGCGTTTATCCCGTAAAGCGTCATCCCTGGTTCGTCGTGTACCGGCTTTGACGGCGGCGCTGCTGGCCGTCGTCGTCTCCTTCAGTGTGCATCATGCGCAGGCGCAGGAGCAAGTGCTCGACGAGATCGTCGCGATTGTGGCCGATCAGATTATTCTCAAATCCGACATCGACGGCCTCGTGACGGGCATCCTCCAGCAGCAACGGATGGAATATTCCGATGAACTCTGGGCCGAAGCGCTCAATCAGCTCATCGATCAGAAGGTGATGGCGGAACACGCCAAGCGCGACACCAACATCACCATCAGCGAAGAACAAGTCGATCAGGCGCTCAACGACCGGATCACGCAGATGACCCAGCAGGTGGGCAGCGTCGACCGGATCGAAGAGATCTATGGCAAGAGCCTCGTGCAGATCCGCGCCGACCTCCGGACCGACTTCCGCGAACGCCTCCTGGCCGAACAACTCCAGGGCCAGAAGATGCGCGCCATCAAGGTGACGCCGTCTGAAGTGAACGAATGGTTTTCGCAATTCCCGACCGACTCGTTGCCGACGCTGCCGGAGATCATCCGCGTCTCGCACATCGTGCGCTATCCGACGATCTCGCAGGAGGCCGAAGACGAAGCCCTGGAGATCATCACGACGATCCGCGACTCGATCATGACCGGCACGAGCACGCTCGAAGCCATGGCCACCAACTATTCCGAAGACGTCGGCTCGGTCAACAACGGCGGGCGGTATGCCGAAATGGCCCTGGGCGACCTCGTGCCCGAGTTTGCCGCCGTGGCCTCGCGCATCGAACTGGGCGAACTCTCGACGCCGTTTAAGTCGCAATTCGGCTATCACATCCTGCGGGTCAACGCACGACGCGGCGACGTGGTGGACTTCAGCCACGTGCTCATCAAAGTAGACGATAGCAAAGCCGATCCCACCGAAGCCATCGAATTTCTAAACGTGCTCCGCGATTCCATCATCACCCACAACGTGCCCTTCGAGTTGATTGCGCGGCGTCATTCGGAGGAAGCCACCTCGTCGGAGATCGGCGGTCGTCTGATCGATCCGTCGAGTGGCGAGCGGGATCTGTTTCTCGAAGCGCTCGGCCAGAAGTGGAAGCAGGTCACCGATACGCTTGAGGTGGACGAGATCAGTTTTCCGGAAGAGGTCGATCTGCTCGATGGCAGCCGGGCGTATCACATCGTGCTGTTGCAACGCCGCGTGCCGCCGCACCGCGTCGATATCGAGACGGATTATCCCCGGATCGAACAACTGGCGCTGCAAGCCAAGCGGACGCAAGAGATGCGTCGCTGGCTCGACCTCTTGCGCGAAGACGTCTACGTAGAACTGCGCGGCCAGGGTCTGGAACGGATGCGCCAAACCGGCATCGGCGGCACACTCTCGCAACGACGCAACTGATAAGCGCGTTGCTCGTTGACTATCCCCTCTAACGATTTTGGATTTTTGATTTTGGATTGCTTTTTGGACGCACCTAATCCAAAATCAAAACCAAACCTCTCCCACGCCCAGTCGTCCACCCAAAAACTGAATGCAACCGAACCCCACCATCACCGACCCGGCCACGCTCGGCGCGTTGCACGAGGCCAACAAACGCCTGCGCGCTGAGATTGCTAAAGTCATCGTCGGGCAAGACGAGATCATCAATCAGGTCGTGGTTTGTTTGCTGGCGCGCGGCCACGTCTTGCTCGTGGGCGTGCCCGGCCTGGCCAAGACGCTCCTGATCCGCACGCTCTCTCAGGCGCTCGACCTGAAGTTCAGCCGCATTCAGTTTACGCCGGACCTGATGCCCAGCGACATCACCGGCACCGAAATCATCGAAGAAGATCATCAGACCGGCAAACGCTCGTTCAAGTTTGTCCACGGGCCCGTCTTTGCCAACGTGGTGCTGGCCGACGAGATCAACCGCACGCCGCCCAAGACGCAGGCGGCGCTGCTCGAAGCCATGCAAGAGCATCACGTCACCGCTGCCGGGCAAACGTTCATTCTCGATGAGCCGTTCTTCGTGCTGGCTACGCAAAACCCCATCGAGCAGGAAGGCACCTACCCCCTGCCCGAAGCCCAACTCGACCGCTTCATGCTCAACCTCTGGCTCGACTATCCGTCGTTTGACCAGGAGGTGGAGGTCGTCCGCTCAACGACGAGCGCCCGCGATGCGACCGTAGAAATAGCCATGGCGCACGAGGAACTGCTGACCTATCAGGCGTTCGTCCGCCAGATTCCCGTGGCCGACAACGTGATCGAGTATGCCGTCTCGCTCGTGTCGAAGACACGCCCCGGACGCGAGGCTGCGCCCGACTTCGTCAACAATTATATCAGCTACGGCGCCGGCCCGCGCGCCTCGCAATACCTGATCCTCGGCGCGAAAGCCCTGGCCGCGCTCGACGGTCGCCTCACGCCGCTCATCGACGACGTCCGCGCGATGACCATCCCGGTGCTGCGCCACCGCATCGTCCCCAACTTCAACGCCGAAGCCGACGACGTCAACGTCGTCGATTTGATTAACCGGCTGTTGGAGGATGGCAACCAGTAGTCTGATTTTGGATTTTGGATTTTAGATTTTGGATTGGGTGCCTCCAGAGAACAATCCAAAATCTAAAATCCAAAATTCATTACCGCTCCCCGACTGTGAAACTCCTTTTCCGCCTTTTCGCCCTGTTCATCCTGCTGCCTGCCGTCGAGTTGGCGTTGTTGGTGCAGGTGGATAAGCTCATCGGGTTCTGGCCGACAATCGGGTTGATCCTGGCGACGGGTTTTATCGGCAGTTTGCTGGCGCGGCGTGAAGGGCTTTCGGTGTGGCGGCGGCTGAATCAGCGGATGGCCGAGGGCGGCCTGCCGGGTAAAGAATTGCTCGACGGGGTCATTATTCTGCTGGCCGGGGCGCTGCTCATCACACCCGGCGTGCTGACCGACGTGATCGGGTTTCTGGGCCTGCTGCCGCCAAGCCGGGCGCTCATCCGCAAGATCGCCATGAAACGCATCAAACGGGCGATAAACCGGGGCTCGATCTCTGTCACCGGCTTTCAACGAGGCCATAGTTGGATGTACACAAACGCGAACACCACACCGCGCGGCGACGAAGCCCCCCGCTGGCAAGGCGCCCCCCGCGACCTCCCCCGGTATGCCGACGAGCCGGACGAGGGGGATGGGGGCTAGGCAGTTCCTCCTTCGGAAGCCGCCTCCTGCGATGTGTGTAGAGGTTGAATTGGAAAGGGAGAGAGGGGGAAAGGATGCGTGGGAGAGAATCCTTTTTTCACCCTTTCTCCCTCTCTCCCCTTCTCCCTTTCGATCAAGTCGTCGTTTCGCCGTTGACGCGGATGCTCACGCCCCAGGATTGCGACAGGTTGTCGATGATCTCGCGTTCGTTGTCGTTGATCGGCCCGTCGGCCTGGGCGATGTAGACGAGGTCGTCGAGCAGCACGAGGCGGTGCATCACCGGCATCATATCGCGGATCGACTGGACGGACTGCGTGAGCGCTTCCTGGTCGGGGCCTTCCGAGTAAAAAGCCAGCGCCGACCGCAGCACTTTGCGAATGGCATCCTCGGTCATGTCGGGCTGCCAGTCGCTCATCCGCTCGACCATCGCGTTGATCTCCACGTCGGTGATCTTGTTGTCGCTGCCGTGAGCCAGGACGATGTAGAGCAGGCCGATGTCGTGCAGCAGGCTCCACTCGGATTGACTTGAGACCGTGGCGGTGGTCTTTTCGAGGAGTTGCTCGCCGACGGGGCGAATATCCCAGGCTTCGGCCAGCCGGTGAATCAGGTCCAACTCGGAACTGAGCAAAACGCCGTCGGCTTCGGCGATGCGGACGACGTCTTCGAGCGCGCGCTGCCGGCTCGACTTGGAGAGTTGCTTCTTGAGCGACTCCATCGACCGTTTCACTTCCAGTTCGGCATTGTCTCCCATGAAGATCGCGACGGCCTCCATGACGACGTCCTGCACCTGATCGGCGGGAAAATTCTCCCGCCAGTGTTGCAAGACGTCGGTGATGGTAGCCAGTTCGTCTTCATGCAGTTCCTGGTCCGTTCCGTAGGCCAGGGCGATAAAGATAAGCGCGAGGTCGTGGGCGCGCGTCCAGGTTTGCTTTACATCAGACATATCAACAAGGGTATTCTTTGCATCGTGAGGGGAGCAAGCTGGCACAGCTTCTCGGCATACATGATAGGCACTCTCCCCCGATAAATACAATGGACATACGGATCTGCTGATACTTAATTACAATAGATTCGTTATTAACGGATGTTACGGGATTCGGGATGCGGGATACGAGATGATGGGCCGGGGCAAAAACCAACCTGCTCCCTCTCTCCCTTTCTCCCTGTCGATCTTCACGCTTCATTCGCGGCCAGGGCGAGCACCTGCGTCAGTTCGTCGTCAACGAGGTGCCAGCCGCCTTCGTCGTACCATTCGATGAGTTTTTTCGAGACTTCGCCGCCGCTGAAGCCTTCTTCGAGGAGGCGCTCGCGTACTTGTTGCGCCTCTGCAGGCCGCGGTCCCCACCGGAAGAGTTCCGCCCCGTCTTCAGAAAAAGCGACGAGCTTCGGGATGCTGCGGGCCGTCCCCGTCAGATATTGATCCATGATGTCGAGGTTGTCGTCTCGAAGCAAAATACGCAGGTCGATCAACGGATTAAGCCGCGCGGCTTCGACCAGGATGGGCAGGTTGTAGGCCGAGTCGCCGCACCAATCTTCGGTGAGCACCATCCAGAGTTGCGGCGTATCGATCTTCGAGACGGCTTCGCGTAGATTCGCGGACACTTCATACGCCTGATGCACCCGCTCCGAGCGCTCTTTGTTATACCGCGCATAGTACAGGTAGCGGCGCTTCACTCTGTCGAGCCCGTTGAGAGGTTGTTGTATTTTTTCGGCCCACGCGGCCCGGTAGGCCTCGTAGGTGAGCCCGTGCTGGGGACGCCGTGCTTCGAAGAAGTCTTTCATGGCAGCGAGCCTGGATGATGCAGCAACGAAAAAAGCCTTATGTAATAGTTAACGGCCCCTTTGTTACGATGTTCGTCAAGTCTTCAACGATCAGGTCGTCCTCATGAGCACCTCCGGCGGCGCCCCGGCACCCGGCATCGCTGCCGGCTTGCGCTACATGGTGCTGGCGGCTTTTTTCTTCAGCCTGATGGCGCTGCTGGTCAAGATTGCCGGTCAACGCCTGCCCAGCGCACAGTTGGTGCTGGCCCGCAGCGTCGTCGGCCTGGTGCTCAGCTACGGGATGCTGCGCCGGGCCGGGCTCGCCACCTGGGGTTCCCGGAAAGACCTGCTCGTGCTTCGCGGTCTGGCGGGGTTCGTCGCGCTGCTTTGCTTTTTCTACGCCCTCACCAGGCTACCTCTGGCAGACACCACCGTCATCGTCTATCTCAGCCCGGCCTTTACCGCCCTCATGGCAGCGCTCTTCTTGAAAGAAAGACTGCATCGCCACGAAATCACGGGCCTCCTCTTAAGCCTGGCGGGCGTGGTCTTCGTGGCGAAACCGTCCTTCCTCTTCGGCGCCAGCGCCGGCAGCCTCGACTTGTTCGCCGTGGGGATAGCCGTGCTCGGCGCCGTGTTTTCGTCGCTGGCCTACGTGACCGTGCGCAAGCTGCGCGAGACCGAGCATCATCTGGTGGTGGTGTTCTACTTTCCGCTGGTCGCCACACCCGCGTCGATCCCGCTGATGATCCCCAACGCGCTGTGGCCTACCCCGCTCGAATGGCTGATGCTGCTTGCCATCGGCGTGTTTACCCAGATCGCGCAGGTCTATCTGACGAAGGGCTTGCATATCGAAAAAGCGGGCCGGGCACTGTCGATGAGCTACGTGCAGATCGTTTTTGCCGGCATCTGGGGCTTCCTCTTCTTCAGCGAAGTGCCCGGCGTTTTTAGCGTCCTGGGCGCGGTGATGGTGGTGGCAGGAACGCTCGTAGTGGCTCGTTCTTCCTAGTGCTGTTTCAAATTGCAAAAAAGACCGTTTTAATTTGCACAAGCTGATTTTTTATATTTACGCCGCGTTATTTATCTGGGTCTTCTTCAACACACGCCATGTTTCCCCTGCCCACTACCGTCGTTCGGCTCGCCGTGCTTTTCTGCCTCGGCAGCACCGCCGTGTCTTTGCAAAGCATAGCCCAGCCCCTAACCTCCGTCGCCCTCTTCGACGGCAAGACGTTTGAGGGATGGGAGGGCAACCTGGACTGGTTTCGGATCGAAGACGGCGCCCTCGTAGCCGGTCGTCTCGACGCGCCTGTTCCACGCAACGAATTTCTCTGCACGAAAGCAGATTATGCGGATTTCACCCTGCGCTTAGCGTTCAAACTGATGGGCGAAGGCGTCAATGCCGGGGTGCAGATTCGCACGCGGCGTATCCCCGACAACCACGAGGTGATCGGCTACCAGGCGGATCTCGGCGACGGCTGGTGGGGCAGCCTTTACGATGAATCGCGACGCAACCGGCTGCTCGCCCGTGCCGATCCCGACGTCATCGACCGGGTGCTCAAACCGAACCACTGGAATCACTACACCATCCACGCCGAAGGCCGACGGGTGCGCCTCGCCATCAACGACGAGCAAACCGTAGACTATACCGAACCCGATGAAAGTCTCGAACAGACCGGCAAGATCTGTGTTCAGATTCATAGCGGTCCGCCCAGCGAAGCCTGGTATAAAAACATCACGCTGAAACATCGATAGTATGAGTCAAATACGAAATTCGATGCGAGCAGGCTGCGGGTTGTGGATAGTTGTGACCTGTTCCGAAATTGACGCGGCCTTATCGTTGTGCTTTACTTTTCAAAGACTTACCTTGCGCCTCGCCAACGGTTCATCGACGTATGCGTGAGACACGGCCCTGAGCATACGCTGCATCGTACGATGGCATCGTTACCTGGCAACTTACCTCACCAAACCGGTCAAGAACATGACACACTACACGACGCGGGCACTCTTCCTATTCGTACTGCTCGCGGTGGCGCCTCTCCGCTCGGCTGTTGCCCAAAACCCATACGAACAGCAGGTGCTCGAACAACTAGAAGGGGCTGCCATGGGGTTCATGGAAGGGAACTTCATGCCGATTCTTACGGAGGGCGATATGCTCGATCATCAAGAGTCGGAGACGTACACGATCACGCTCAAAGCCGGACGCACCTACTTCCTCATGGGGGTCTGTGACGAAGACTGCCTGGACCTGGACCTGGAGCTGTATGACGGCTCCGGCAACCTGATCTCTCAAGACAATACGGACGATGATGCCCCCATCGTGGAAGTCAACGTCGCCACCGGCGGTGATTTCACGCTTAAGGTGACGATGTACGAATGCGATATTCAAGCGCCCTGTTATTACGGCGTTGGTCTTTATGGCGAGTACCAAAATGAATATGAACAGCAGGTGGCCCAACAGCTAGGCGACGCTTCCATGACGTTTACGTCGGCGGGTTTATCGCCAGTCCTCAGAGACGGCGGCCATCTCGGCCATAGAACGTATGAAGATTATGCTGTTACCCTGGAAACGGGACACACCTACGTGCTCGCGGGCGTATGTGACGAACACTGCCAGGATCTGGACCTGGAACTCTATGACGGCTATGGCAATCTGATCTCTCAAGACGATGAAGTGGATGATGCTCCCATCGTAGATGTTTCTGTCGCACAAGGGGGTATTTTCACCCTGCGGGTTACGATGTACGAGTGCAGCACTAATCCATGCTATTACGGCTTTGGCGTGTTTGGCAATTAGCCCGCTAATTGCTGTGCAGCGCTACTTAAACCAGAGCGTACTGACGTTCAGAGTAAGGAATGTCAGTACGCCCTAAGCTTACACATCCAGTTCCTCTTTCGATCATAACGCAACGTCGTAACAGACACCTCAACGGCTAGAATAACATCGCCGCCTTCCGGATGTCGATCTGCGTAATCGCCCGCCCAGATTAGCGTTACGTCTGGTTCAGGCGCATCGTGTTCCGACGCCACCATAGGAAGTTGCACGCTCACCTCAGCAACATCGCCACCGTGTTCAAAGATTCGGCGGCTGAAAAGTGTGGTGAGGCGGCGGATACAGTTTGCGTCGGGCGGATCTTGTAGAGGCTTTACGACAATCTCTCCGTGGATCAGTTCAACACGCTCGTCTGGCCGGATGATACCCAAACGCGCCATTTTCAGATACTCCACCACGGTGAGCAGGCGCTTTTGTTAGACGGTTTCAGGCATGCTGTTGATATTACTCTCACCTGATGATTTCCAGTGTGGATCCGTCGGACAATCGGTAAACGTAAAAGTCAGTGTCAATCGTGAAAATGCGACGCAGGGAAAGACGTTCTGCGACAGCGATTAGTGAAGCATCAGCAAGATCCATCGGCGTGTCCTGATACTTAGCCATAAGTATGACCATCCGCTCTAGATCTTCAGGTAACAAATCATACAGAACGAGTCGTCCCGATCCTTGAAGTTTCCATAGTTCGGCTTGATAGCGAAAGCCCCCCTCTTTACCAAGCAGATACATGGCTTCGGTGAAGCACGGCCACGTCGTTAACAGCGGGCCGGGAGGTAAACGCTGGCTGTATCAAAGCAAGCTGCATGGTTTGCGTCGTCCTCGTCAAGAAGAGCCACCAGCAGACCAGCATCAGTCAGGGTCACAGCTTACCTCGCCGTCTCTTCTCTACCATGCCTTCAGCAAACTTCTTACCCGTGTTCTCCGACATACGCGCTCCACCAGGAACATGCTCACTGCTATGAATGACGCCAATATGGTCAGCAAGGTAATCAGCCAGCGTCTCTGCTCCATCAATTGGAGCACCTTCTTCGGTAGGATCAACAAACCGCTCACGCAAGCTTTCTAGCGCAAGTTTCTCCGGCGTGGTTCCGTGCTCCTTGGCCTGCTCAACCAGTGCATTCTCGATGTCAGGCGTCAGCGTTATGGTCATCCTCTCCTCCATCTAAGAAGCCGTTTTGGCGTGAATGATTGGGATGGCTTCTGATCATAAGCTGCTATTCGACGTTCAGTTCCTACGCAGGGCATTGTATTCCAAAGTGAGCCTCAACTTTTGACTATACCTAGAACCTTGGCCGATACAAAAAACATATAGCCGCAGTTCATGCAAGCAACCTGAATAATCGGTGTCATTTGTACATTCCTTCCTGGCCTAATATCCAAGTTCACAGATCCGTCGGCATAGAATGTAGCTGGAAGAGTAGCTGTTGTCTACCCTCCCCACTTCTTAGATCCGCAAACAGGACAACTTTCGCGATTGTACTGAATCATCCAATCCTTCAGATGACGCTGATTCTCTTTACTCAGTGGCATGGTTTTGCTACGTGGTTTAAGGTTCGACTTGCAGATCAACGACTCAAACGCTACACATCAAGTTCCTCCACCTCCGCTGCGTTTTCCATGATGAAGCGGAAGCGGGCCGAGGCATCTTTGCCCATCAAATCGCTGATCGTGTTTTCGGTGACGGTCAACTCGCCGTCGGGGATGGTGACCTGGAGAAGGCGCCGTTTTTTGGGGTCGAGGGTGGTTTTTTTGAGCGTATCGGGCATCATCTCGCCGAGACCCTTGAAACGCTGGATGTCGATCTTGATGTTGTGGCGTTTCTTTTTAAGGCGGCGGATGATGCGGTCTTTGTCCGAGTCGTCGAGCGCCCAGAAGGTCTCTTTGCCGGCGTCGAGGCGGTAGAGCGGCGGCTCGGCGACGTAGACGAAACCCTCGTTGATGAGCGGCTTCATGTAGCGATAGAAAAACGTCAACAGCAGCGTGGCGATGTGGTGACCGTCGGAGTCGGCGTCCATCAGCAGAATGATCTTGTGATAGCGGAGTTTGCGCAGGTCGAGGTGGTCACCGATGCCGCAGCCGAGGGCTTGCGTGACATTCGAGAGTTCTTTGTTGTCGAGCACGCGTTTGAGCGTGGCTTGCTCGGCGTTGAGCACCTTGCCTCGCAACGGCAGCACCGCCTGATACTTGCGGTCGCGCCCCTGCTTGGCCGAGCCGCCCGCCGAGTCGCCCTCGACGATGAAAAGCTCGCATTCTTCCGGATCGGTCGAGGAGCAGTCGGCGAGTTTGCCGGGGAGGTTGAGGCGATGGCTGACGCTGGCTTTGCGCCGCACCGAGCGCGCTGCCGCCCGGCTGGCCTGCCGCGCCTTGGCCGCCTGAATCACCCGCGCAGCGATGGCGTCGCCCGTGGTCGGGTGGCTGTTGAGGAACTGCTCCAGGGCCAGGCGCAACGCCCCCGAAACGAGCGACCGCGCCGACGGGTTGTTGAGCTTCTCCTTGGTCTGCCCCTGAAACTGCGGATCGACCATGAACAGGTTGACGATGGCGATGAGGCCCTCGCGGATGTCGTCGGCGGAGATGTCGAGGTTGCGCGGCAAGAGGTTGTGCGTATCCATGTAGGCCCGCACCGCCGTGCGCACGGCGTCTTTGAACCCCTGCTCGTGCGTGCCGCCGTCGCGCGTCGGGATGCCGTTGACGAACGACTTGACTTTCTCCTTGGGCGCCTCGGTCCACTGAAGCGCGATCTCGATGCGGGCGCCGTCTTGCAATTCCTCTTGCAACACCGTGAAAATATCGGCGTGAACCGTCCGCGTCTCGGCTTGCTTGACGAGTTCTTCCAGATATTCGGAAATGCCGCCCTCGTGATGAAACTCGTACCGTTTGCCGTTGACTTCATCCTTGAAGACAATCTTCAACGCGCGGTTGAGGTACGTCTTGATCTCAAGCTGCTCCTGAATCCATGCCGGATCGAATGTGACGGTCTCGAAGATCTGGGTATCGGGCCGGAAAAAGATGGTGGTGCCGGTGCCGCGCGTGCTTTTGCTGATCGTCTCCAGTTTGGTCTTCGGCTTGCCCCGCGCATACTTCTGCCGAAACGTCTTGCCGTCGCGCTTGACCGTGGCCACGAGTTCGGACGAAAGCGCATTGACGACCGACGCGCCGACGCCGTGCAACCCGCCGGAGGTGATGTAATTCGAGTTGTCGAACTTACCGCCCGAATGCAGCGTCGTCAGGATAACCTGAAGCGCCGGCACTTTCTTTTTCGGATGCTTATCGACGGGAATGCCGCGCCCGTTGTCGCTGACGGTGACGCTCTTGCCGTCTTTGTGCAACGTCACCTCGATGCCAGAGGCATAGCCGTTGGTGGCCTCATCGACGGCGTTATCGACGACTTCCCAGAGCAGGTGATGCAGCCCCGGCTTGCCCGTGCCGCCGATGTACATGCCGGGCCGCTTGCGCACAGGCTCCAGCCCTTCCAACACCTGAATGTCTCTGCCGGTATAGGTTGCTACTTCGGCCATTGTTTTGGTCCGTTGTCCGTGGTTGGTTGTTCGTTGTTTTGGGGGCAGGTCGGCTACGGCGTTTTTCTATTATGAGAACACCCACTGCGTGCCTATTTCAATTGGCCCCGCAGAAGTTTTGCTCTGAGGAGTGCTTTGAGATAGTGTGGGTAATGTTGTTTCCGTTTCTGACACACATGCCGAGCAAAACTGCTGCCCAAAATCAGTTCGCGAAAGAACGATCTTTTCCATCCGGAATATGCCATCGCTCTTTCCATCCGGAGAGTTCGTATGCGAAAGAATAGCCGGGTGTTCAGAAAACGACTCGTATAGTCTTTGATCAGAAAATGTCTGATTATCAAGCACCTCTGCAATACGAAGTCTACACAAGTTATCTATGTAACCAGATGCCAATCCCGGATGTTGGCACTCTGCCTCTATCCCCAAGAAAGACACGTTCCTAGCGACAAGGATACGCTCGGTTCCATCAAATGAAAGTAACCAAAGATTGACAATCGGAAATTCTGCATGCCGAGCAAAAAGTTTGATTATTCGTGCCTCATCTGGCGATAATTGTTTGATGATCTCAACAAACGCAGGATGGGTTCTCCGTACCGTCAATTCATCTAAAGAAACTGCTAAAAGATTTGCAAAAAACTCCCTCAAAATCTGGTCGTGACCTGTATATCTAAGTGCTTCTAAAGCAGGAACAGCGACATTTGGAGGAGGAGTAATTATTCTATCTGGAGGAACGTCTTTCAGCTTCGCTGCAACACGACTTTCTACAAACTCTGCTATTCGGTCATAGCTCCAAACGAGAGCACTTAGAGGTGCCAGTGCGACGCGTACTGTCTTGACGATCGTCTCTAAGGCCTTTCCGAGTTCTATAACTGCTGGCTGTAGTGCATCTTGATAGACCGGAACAGCCTCCATGACCCCCTTCACAGCGTCAGCCGTGTCTTTGATTTTTCCACCAGTCTCCATATCAGAAACCTCTCAGGTTAGTTAGGACATCACCTCGTCCCATTCAGCCGAATCTCAATCGGGCTGATGACGACCTTGGCGAGGTGGCCGCGTTTGATGATCTGGCGGCCTTTGTTGCCCCGGTTGGTGATCTCGAACTTGGTCGTCCGCACGGTCTCGCGGCGGCCCCGGCTGGTTTCGACGACGAGGCCGTCGCGCTTGCCGGTGGCGACGGTGGCGCCGAGGACGCGGTCGTCGTGGCCCAGGCGCATGGCGATGACGCCTTTGGCAGCGCTCTTGAAGATCGGGATCTGCTTGACCGGGAAGATCAGCACGTGGCCTTTGCGTGAGGCGAGGCACGCGTTTTCATCGCCGCCGGCCACCTCGGCGCCGACCACCTCGTCGCCCTTGGCCGGGCGCATGAAGAGCCGCCCGTTTTTGGTCGAAGGATCGGTGTAGGCGTCGATGGTCAGGCGGACGGCCATGCCGCTGCGAGAGAACGCCACGAGGTACGGAACGGCTTTGTCCTGCTTCACCTCGCCGTTGCGTTTGAAGAGGTCGGGTTCGAGTTCCGGATCTGGCACGGCTTTGGGGAGCACACGCTTGTCGAAAGAGATCACGCCGACGACGCGTTCTTTGTCGGTGAAACCGAAGAGCTTTTGCACGGGCGAGCCGTAGCCGGTGGTGCTCGGGAGTTCGTCTACGCGGACGGTGTAGGCGCGGCCAAAGTTGCTCAGGAAAGCCACGGTGTTGCGCGTCCGCCCCGGCAAGATCCACCCGATCTCATCGCCTTCGCGGATGCGGATGTTGTCCATCTCGGTGTATGACCGCTGGCGCTTGACCCATCCGTCGCGCGTGACGATGACATAGGCGTCTTCATCGACGATGAAATCTTCTTCGGAATACTCGTACTTCGTCGCATCCGGCCCGGCGATGTCGCTGCGGCGGTCGGTGGCGTATTGCTGTTTGATGGCCTTGAGTTCATCGCGCACGATCATCCACCGCGCCGCTTCGTCTTTGAGCAACTTGCGGATTTCGGCGGCGCGCTTTTTCTTGGCCGCTAATTCCTCCCGAATCGCCTCGATTTCGAGTTGCGAGAGCTTGTAGAGCTTGGTCTCCAGGATGGCGTCGGCCTGGATTTCGTCGAGGCGGAAGCGGTGGCGCAGGCGCTGGCTCGAATCGGCCTTGTCCTTCGACGACCGGATGATCTTGATGGCTTCGTCGATGGCATCGAAGATTTTTTCGAAGCCTTCGAGGATGTGGATCCGCTTCTCCAACTGCGCCAACTCGTGCTGCAACCGGCGCGTGACCACGTCGAGGCGGAAATCCAGAAAATGATGCAGAACCGTTGCCAGATCGACCTTTTCGGGCGCGGCCACCTGCGGGTTGTCGGTCGGGACGAGGCAGGTCAGGTTGACATGGAAGCGCGTCTGCAAGGGCGTATGCTTGAACAGATACGCCATCGCGGCATCGGCTTTGGCGCCGCGTTTAAGTTCGAGCACGATGCGCACCGTGTCGGTCGATTCGTCGCGGATGTCGGTCAGTTGCGGCACCCGGTCTTTGGCGATGTGTTCCGCGATTTTTTCGACCAGATCGCCCTTGGTGACGGCGTAAGGAATCGACGTGACGATGATGCGCGACTTGCCCTCTTTCTTGTACTCACCGCGCAGGTTGATCGCCCCCTCCCCCTTTTTGTAAATCTCGAAAAGCTCTTCCTCGGTGTTGAGGATGCGCCCGCCCGTCGGAAAATCCGGCCCTTTGACGAACTTGCTCACGAGCGTCTGGATACGCACCGCCGGCCAGCCGTCGCCGTTGCGGCCCTCCTTCACCTGCTTACGCCGGGCATCGACCATGTAAATACTCGCATCGACTACCTCACCGAGATTGTGCGGCGGAATGTTCGTCGCCATGCCGACGGCGATGCCGGTAGCGCCGTTGATGAGCAGGTTGGGAAAGCGCGACGGCAAGACCACCGGCTCCGAAAGCGTCCCGTCGAAGTTGGGCCGAAACTCGACGGTCTGCTGGCGGAGTTCCACGAGCATCTCCATCGCCAGCGCCCGGAGCTTCGCTTCGGTGTAGCGCATCGCCGCCGGGCGGTCGCCGTCGAGCGAGCCGAAGTTGCCGTGGCCGTCTACGAGCGGGTCGCGCAGGGAGAAGTCTTGCGCCATGCGGACCATGGCGTCGTAGATGGCCGTGTCGCCGTGCGGGTGATACTTGCCCATGCAATTATGAGCAACCATTCCATTTGCGATAAAATTATGATCCTCCTCGACTTGTAAATCGTATGTTTTTTCCGGCGCAACAGCCTCTACAACCTTCACCTTGACGAAAAAGAGGTCGTGCTCAATAAAGTGTTGCAAGGTGTCGTAGAGAGACGATCCAATCCGATCCAGCTTATCCAAAATGCCCCAATCTTCGAGTTGCGAAAATGCTAGAGGCTTCTCGTGTAATTCAGTACAATATCGAATTTTGGTGCCTTCAGGGTATGCGATGCCTTGCCGAAACTTATTGCCAGTGCTATCCTCATACCAGCCACCGCCGAGATGATGATTCGAAAGCTCAGTAAAAACAACCTTACTACCAAAAGGCACCCGCTCCAATGACGAAGGGTATGTCTTCATTGGGCGGATAAGCTCAGCCCGTGTTTTAAGAGTTGCGCGCTCAAACTTGACTTGATGAATCAACTTCTTCGCGTATTGACCATGAATCTCCAGGGAATGAAGAGGTGCCCAATCAGGATTTTCCTGGCGAAGTGTATGCCGACCAGCCAGAATTCCTAAATGTTGTAACAATATTTGCAACTGATCAATGAGCCGCTTCGAGACCGAGACATAGCGTGCCCGGGCGTGCCGCGCATCTAGACACCCATCGCCATCGAATAACCCAGCGATAAAAGAGCGAACCACTGAAGCAGGTGACCGCAACACTTTTTGCGGAATGAACTTGGTATGGGCTGTCAACGAAGCCGTAAGCTCGAAATGGTCTGAGAAAAACTGGTTAAGGGCGGCATTATTAATACGAACAACGTAGACGCTCTCCTTTGCTACTTCAAGTGTCGGCGTATAGTCAAATACCGATGTGAAACAACGCCGAATCTTGTCAATGACACCTAAGTCAGATGAACAGAATCCCAAGCGCATCATTCCCTTAGTTCCATAGTCAGCCGAGACCCACCCGTCCGACACTAAGGCACCCAGGATATAACCGACCTCCTCATCAAGAAATATTTGCTTGCCCCCGAACGAACCAAGTTCCACAGGTACTTCGGAAAAACAGGCCGCTTTCTTGAGCACGACCCAATCACCTGTACGAAGATCCTCCGCATCTTTCCATACTAGCTCAAGCTCATCGTTCAACACTCTTATGGGTTGCTCCGATGTAACGGTATTGGACAAGCCATTGTCCAACGTAATTCGCAGGAGGTTTTTTTCAGGCATCTCATACAGTTCCGTAACAGGTTTTAAGCCTGTTTCGGTATATACCCGATTACCTCGGCGTATTTCCTGAATGGGAATAAGCCCATTTTCTGTGGCTACCAGCGTATCTCTAATAAAACATTCGCCTACAATTGTAGCGCTCTTGCGATAGCGGGCATCCGGGTAAAGACGCAGGCTGGCGAACATGGCGTAGAGGATGCGCCGCTGGACGGGTTTGAGGCCGTCGCGGATGTCGGGCAGCGCGCGGCTGGTAATAACGGATAATGCGTAGTTGAGATACCGCGAACGCGCTGTCTCGTGCAGAGGGATGGTTTCTATCAGGGACATTGTGCCGTGCAATAACGGTGGTACTTCCGCGACTCGATCTGAATATACGAAAAATGCAGTGACAACGGTGTGTCATTCTGTATATGTTTTAAATATGTGGTATTTGATGAAATGGGCAAATGGCAAATCGGCAAATGGCAAATAAAAGCTTGATTGCCCATTTGCCTTATTTGCCCATTTGCCTATTTGCATCATTTCCGCGGAAAGCTATAATCGAGCGTGAAGTAATCCTCGCGAGGATCGGCGTGGTGCTGGAGCACCCTGGCGCGGGTCAGCAGCACGAGGGTTTGCGAGGCCGCCTTGGGCGGGATGCCGGCGAGGGTGGCGAACTGCGTCACGCTGATCCGTCCGTAATGATCGAGGTAGCGCATCAAAATCTGCTCTTTATCGCGAAACTCGAAGAAGACGTCTTTGGGAGTTTTCTGCGCGCGCATCAGGCGCACAGCCTCGCGACTGGCCTCGACGCTCATGTCTTCGATCCGGATGTAGGCCGCGCGTCCTCCGTTCTCCCCATTGATCAGAAAATGCGGTTTGTGCTTGCTCACCGGCACCACCACCACGATGACGTCGCGCTTCTTGGTGATCTGGATGCGTTCAGACTTAAAATCAACCGGCGGATCGGAATGCTTGCTCAGGGCCTCCTGAAGGGCATACTCTTCCTCTGCGGCATCCTTAACCCCGGCGACCGTGCCGTCGTCGTCGATACCCAGGAGCAAGCGCCCGCCGCTGGTGTTCGCAAAGGCGATCACTTCTTTGGCGATGCGCTCCGGGCTGGGAACGCGCTTTTTGAATTCGAGGTGTTGCCCCTCGCCCAGCGTGACGAGCTGGGTAAGCTCCCGCAGGTTCATGATGGTGTATGCAAGCGAAAACGCTCTAATGAATTTTGACTGTCAAATTCGGTAAGGCTTGAGCCAGCCCAACAGGCCTCACCCTGATCCGCGTTGGCGTGTCAAAATTCATAACGATTACGGGCGAAGCCCGATTTGACGAAGTAAACGTGAGGGAGCCCTTAGAAAGGTCTCAGCGAAGCACCCTCGCGTTTTACGTTTCACGTTTTAACTCCTTTCTGATCTTTGCCGCGCCGTCTCAAGATACTTCATCCTCCAAAATATGAGGAAGCCAGTCCTCTTGCTTGGCCGAGCGGGTCATCAGCTCGCGCACGGCGTCGGCTGGCTTTTTGCCGTCGAAGAGAATCGCGTAGACCGCTTCGGTGATGGGCATTTCGATGTTGTACCGCCGGGCCAGCGCCCGCACCGAGGCGGTCGTCCGGACGCCTTCGGCCACCATTTGCATCTCGGCCTGCACGTCATCCAGGCTTTTACCCCGGCCAATCTCCTCGCCCAGATACCGGTTTCGGCTGAGGCGGCTCGTGCAGGTGACCACCAGATCGCCGATGCCGGTGAGCCCGGCGAACGTCGAAGGACGCGCGCCCATCGCCACGCCGAGCCGCTGGATCTCGGCCATGCCGCGTGTGATCAGGGCCGCCTTGGCGTTATCGCCGTAGCCGATGCCGTCGCTCATGCCGGCGGCGATAGCCATCACGTTTTTAACCGACCCGCCAATCTCGACACCGCGCACGTCGTCGTTGACGTAGACGCGCAAGGTGCCCGACATGAAAATCGACTGGATGCGCTCGGCCACCCGGATCGACGGCGCGGCAGCGACGACCGTGGTGGGCTTGCCCGCGCCCAACTCTTCGGCGTGGCTGGGTCCGTAGAGCACCCCGATTTGATCCGCCGGCACCGGCGGCGAGAGCACTTCGCCCAACACCTCGGTGGTCGTCAACAACGTCTCGTTTTCGATCCCTTTAGCCACGGAAACGACGATCAGGCTGTCGGTGGCGTAGGGCTTCAGGCGTTGCGCGAGTGCGCGGACGGCGTGCGACGGCGTGGCGATGAGCCAGAGGGCTTTGCCGGTGGCGGCCGCTTCGAGATTCGAGGTGATGTGGACAGCCTCGGGGATGATGATGTCCGGCAGATACGTGGGGTTATGCCGGTCCCGCGCCATGGCTTCGGCAGCCTCGGCCCGGCGTGCCCATAACGTGACGTCGTGCCCGCCTGCAGACAGGCTCACGGCCAGGGCTGTGCCCCAGCTACCCGCCCCTAAGACCGCGATAGTGGTTGCCACGGGAACCCTCTCAAATCGATCTTTTCCAGGCAACAAACGGCTTACAACTCACCGCGCCCGCGCATCCCGCGAGCCAGCCGAAACTTACGCACCCGGTTTTCGGTGCCGTTGAGCAGGCGTTTGATGTTGGCACGATGGGCAATGACGATGCCCAGGGCGAAGATAATCCCAAAGATGAGGATGCTCGTGTCGAGCGCGTCGTATCCGAAGACGTATTTCCGGATGGCCACCGCCGTCGGGAACGAAACCGCCGCGCTCATCGAAGCCAGCGAGACATAGCGCGAGGAGAACAGCACGAGCACAAAAACACCCAGGACGATCCACATGGTGATCGGGGTCAGGGCGAAGAGCACCCCGGCAGTGGTGTTGACGCCTTTGCCGCCTTTGAACCGGGCCCAGACCGGAAACATATGCCCGACGATGGCGGCGATGCCGGCCAGCAGGCGGACGAAGGTCTCGATGTGCCAGAATTCCAGGCCCGAAGGCAGATCGTCGAGCCGGATCGTGGCGATGATCCCGGCGGCGAATAGCCCTTTGCCCAGATCTACGATGGCAGACAGCAGGCCAGCTCTCCATCCCAACACGCGAAAGACGTTCGTGGCGCCGGCATTGCCGCTGCCGTGGTTGCGCACGTCGATCCCGTAGAGCCATTTGCCCACCCACACGCTCCCAGGAATAGACCCGGCCAGGTAGCTCAACACAAGAATGACTACGAGCGATAACATCGTCGGTAAGGGGATTGATGGAGATAGAAAAGCAGCCCGCAGGCTGCCTTATTTCTGGTCCTACTCAAACTAATCAAGGACACCTTCTTGTTTCATGAAAAGGCATGAATTTTAGCAAAACGGAGGTTTTTAAGTATTTTAGTGTTATGGTGTTATAGTGTTTTGGTTTTTCTGAAATACACCAAAACATTATAATACGAAAACACTATAATATCTAATTTTTTCAACCCGTCACCTGCCCGATGCGGACCGGCTGCTCGCCCTGCGTCGCTAAAACACGCATCGCGTCTTCCACGCTCGAAGCCGAAACAACGGCGATGAGGCCGATGCCCAGATTAAACGTGCGGCGCATATCTTCTTCGGGCACCTGCCCCAGGCGTTGGATGAGGTTAAAAAGCGCCGGGCGTTGCCACGCGTTGTAGTCTACCTCGAAGCCCAGACCGTCCGGGATGACGCGGGCCGTGTTGCCGGGAATGCCCCCGCCGGTGACGTGGACGAACGCGTGCGCCGCCCCGGCGTCGAGCAACGCGCGGATGGATTTGAGATAGGATCGATGCACCCGTAACAACGCATCGCCGAGGGTCTCGCCGCCGAGGTCTGTGGGGGTGTCGTCTACGGTGTAGTGCGCGAACAGGATTTTGCGGGCCAGCGAATAGCCGTTGGTGTGCAGCCCGGTAGACGGCAACCCGATCAACACGTCGCCTTCGACCACGCGGCTGCCGTCTAGAATCTCGCTCTTTTCGACGACGCCGACGATGGTGCCGGCCAGGTCGTACTCACCGGCGTCGTAGAGGTCGGGCATCTCGGCGGTTTCGCCGCCGATGAGCGCGCAGCCGTTTTCGCGGCAGGCCGTCGTGAAGCCGCGCACGATCTGCTCGGCCACGTCGGGATAGAGCTTTCCTGTCGAAAAATAATCGAGAAAATAGAGCGGTTCGGCGCCGCAGACAGCGATGTCGTTGACACAGTGGTTGACGAGGTCCTGCCCCACCGTATCGTGCTTGTCCGTCCGAAAAGCCACCTTGAGCTTCGTGCCCACCCCATCGACCGACGAGACCAGCACGGGGTGTTGATACCGGCTCAGGTCGAGTTCAAAAAAGCTGCCGAAGGCCCCGATGTCGGCCAGGACGCCGGGGGTGAAGGTGCTGCGCACCATGGGCTTGATGCGGCGTACGGTTTCTTCGCCGGCATCGATGTCTACGCCTGCGTCGCGATAGGTGGTCATGCGGTTTGGCTTTCTTAGGGTGGCTTGATTATGTTGTCGTGTCGTGCTGCATTCAGTTCCGAAAATAACCACTACCACGAACAACTTCTCTAGAGGTAACGCCATGCAAGCCCCGAATTTCCCGATGCCCGTGAAAGAATTTCTAGAAAGAGAAGACGTACTCAAGCGCTCCGACGTGATGCTTTCACGACATAAAAAAGCGTTCTTCTCTAAGCTGATCATGTGGGGCACGAAAAGCCTGTGGAGTCACGCGGGACTCGTGTTTGTCATTCCTCATAAAAAAGAAGGGTTTGAGCATACCTTCATTATCGAATCGGTCGGCGACGGGGTCGACATTACGAATCTGGACTACTACCTCGTCGATCACGCCGAAGAGTATGACGTGGGCTTCAAGCGACTCGAAAGCGATTGGTTTGTTGGCGATCAAGGGAAAGACATCCGCAAAGCCATCCGAGGACGCATGTTGAATCACATCAAGGCGAAATATGATATGGGAACGATCCTACAGATTGCCAGGATGATCATTCGGAAATTCATGTTCGGCCTATCAGCCCGTTTCAGAGGGTTTCCGGAAGCGGTCGGACAAGCCCATGAGAGGGAGCAGTTGGTGCCCAGCGCATTCATTTGCAGCGGCTTCGTGCAGTATGGCTACTTCGACGAAATCAACCGGCAAGTTGAAAAGGGGGCACTGACGAACAACGAGATGGAGGAGGTTCTTTTCAATCCTCGCTTCCACCCTAACATGAGTCAGAAGGAGGTTACGAAGGCGTTGCTTTCCACGACGCCGGAAGACATCGCCGTGACGGACAAGCTTAAATGGAAGTATTTCATCAAAAAGGGGATGGTCTACGAAGTGAGTTCGAACGACGAGGTCGAGAAGCTCATTAAGCAAAAGTGAACCCTGCCCTGATATTTGCAGGTTTCGCGAATTTGTTTTGTGAGAGAGATGGGCTCTTACCGAAAACTCGTCTTGCCCACCAGCGCCTGAATCCGCACTTGAAGACGTTTGACTGGCGAGAATACGACGGGCTTCGACCAGACATCGTACTGGCGACGTTCGAAGTCGGCGAGGACGTAGAGGCCGCCGAGCCACCATCGTTTGAAGACCCGCCGTTGCCATCCCGACAAATCTTTAGCCAGGTTTTGCCCCTGCGCAAAAGCATCGCGGATCCGGACGGTCTGTTTCCAGAACAGGCGCTTCATGGCTTCGTCGATGGTCCCGTCGCGTAATTGCTCCATCGATACGCTGGCATGGCGCATCTCGTCGAGGGGGATGAAGAGACGGTCGCGGGCGAGGTCGTCGGGCAGATAGATGAGGCGGCCTGTCAGGAAATAGGCCCGCGCCAGTTCGTCGATGGCCGGAAGTTGCCAGGAGCCCGTCTGGCCTGCCAGCCGCGCCAACAGCCGCGCGTGCGCGCCGGCCCACTGCTGCACGAATTCTTGCAGTTCAGTATACGAATCGAACTGTATCGCCCCGGTAAAACGCGCGGAAGCCTTGACCTGCTCGGCCAGCAACGCCAGCGGAAGCTTATGCGCCCGACACACAGCGTACGCGGCTTCGGCCACAGGCTCCGGCACAACACGCAACGACTGACCAGCCTCTGCGCGAGCGCTTTCTTCCTCAAAAAAAACCTGCCGGCCGGCCCCTACCATCGCCTCCATCGACGGCATCTTCAAACTCAGATGCCATCGCCAGAGCGCCTGCGCCGCCGGCTTCAACGCCTTCGACCAGGACGTCTCGTCGAACGGCTGAGGAAGCCGGTTTTTATCATCTATCGCGTCTTGCATTGTAATCGGTGAGATGGTGTTTGAGTGTTTTAGTGTTTTAGTTTTTCAGTGTTTTAGTCCTCTCTCAAAACAAAACACCAAAACACCAAAACACTAAAACACCATAACACTGAAACACTACGAAGCCCGCCACGGGGGATCCGTTTTGTTGAGGAAAGCGGCGATGCCGGCCTGGCAGTCGGGCGTGCTCCGGGCGAAAGCGTTCATCTGGGTGGCGTAGGCGAGCGCTTCGCGAAAGCCCATGCCCGGCACCTGCGCGAGCATCTTCTTGGTTAAAGCCACCGCCGAAGCGCTGGTTTGCGTGGCGAGTTCACGGGCGAGGTCGTCTACCGCCTCGTCGAGCGTTTCCGGCGGCACGGCGCGGGTGATCAGGCCGATGGCTGCCGCGTCTTCGGCGGGGATGAGCGCCCCGCGTAAAAACAGGTCGCGCGCGGCAGCTTCGCCCAGTTTGCGCAGCACGAAGACCATCACGATGGCCGGCACGAATCCGATGCGCACCTCCGTAAAACCGAGCTTTGCCTTCGAGACAGCGATGGAAAAGTCGCACACCGCCGCCAGCCCGCAGCCACCCGCGATAGCATGACCATTGACTTTTGCAATAACGGGCTTCGGGTGCAGGTAGATTCGCTCGAAGAGCGCCGCCAGATGCTCCGAGTCGGCGAGGTTGTCCAGGGCCGAGGCCTCTTGCAGCGCTTCGAGGGCGGCGAGGTCGGCGCCGGCAGAGAACGCCTTGCCGGCGCCGGTGAGCACGACCACCCGCGCGTCGTCGTCGGCTGCGGCGTCGTCGAGGGCATCGCGCAGGGTGGTAACCAGGGCGCTGCTGAGCGCATTGCGTTTGTCCGGGCGGTTCAACGTCACCGTCGCCACCCGGTCGTGTACGGCATACTGAATCAAGTCTGCCATCGTTTATCAACAAGTTGCAGAGCGTAGGGGCTCGTTTCGCGGTTTATGGGCGTACTCTATATACGAATCCATAATCGATTCCGCCTTGACAATGCCCTGGCATTTTACATCGGAATGTACGATTATTAGAACAAAGGTTGACACAAATGATGGGGGGAGCCCCCCGACGTCTGCAACATAGCTATTGACAACGCGTGCATCAGTTCTGGTGTTGATGATGAGCCGATTTTTGTACAGAGGGATGGAGCGTTTCGTGCTGTGGGGATGGTCCGACCCCGCCCCCGGCGCCAATCCGATTTCGTTCGACTATACCACGGCCCTCGGCTTTCTGCGCCGGTTCATGACGGATCCGTATAACATGGTCGCTTTGCGTACGGCGTTGGCCCGGACCCTATCGGGCCATAGCGTTAAAACATGGAACGACCATGACATCCTGAAACAAGCCGCCCGGCAGCTTTGCGACGGCAGGCTCTGCATGGCCCGGAGCCCGGTGCTTCTCAGAAGCGGTGGTGGATCAAGGCAATCCGAAGCCTCCGTCGAAGCGCCACCTTCCGTGGTCAAACCTCCTGCGAAGATATCCACTCCCTGGATCGAGTTGCTTTATTTAGACAGTAACCTGTCTCCCGTGGCAGGTGCAGATTTTCACATCCGCTCACAATCACCGCCTTTCGCCTACGACGGCGTTCTCAACGCTAACGGATTTATCCACATCGACAATGTACCGGCAGACGTAAGGAAATTCTCCTATTATTTCGATCACGATCCGGAGCCGTACAAACCCCTCATTGTGCCGTCGATATCGACCTTAGCAGGCGAGGCCTATGAAGCAGCCGTCTCTGCGCTAGACGACATTGGCGAGTGGACCTGGGGAACCGTACAGGGCGACTTCAACAAAGATCAATCGATCAGCCAGATTGCTGTTAACATGGTGCTCGGCGTTATCCCGCTCGTGGACCAGGCATTGGACGTCCGAGACATCATCGCTGGCCTGAAAGACATTATCGAGTATTATTCCGAAGACGAAGAGGAGCAGGCAACGCATCCGGACGTGCTCGGGATGAACTACGAGGTCTGGCTCTGGCTCAACGTGTTTATCATCGCCCTCGGCTGTGTCCCGGCTGCGGGGTCGGTGGTCAAAGGCGTTCTCCGAGGTCTTATTCGTTTCCTCCAGGATGCCCTTAAGAAGGCCGGCGACCTCACCCCGGCACAGATCAGACGGTTGTGGGAGCAACTGATCAGTATCCTGAATTATTATGGCAAGGGTAATGCCCACCAGTGGCTTAAGAACCTGAAGAATAATTTGAGCACATGGATAGACGAAGCAGCCAAAAAAATCGATGGGGCGCTTAAATCCATACAAGAGATGATGAAGAAGGCGGAACAATACGCTGGTCAACTCGACCGATGGGGCCTTTTATCATCTAAAAAAGCAGATGCCATAATCGAGCGGGCCAGGAAGTATTATGATGCCGCCGGCACGGCGTACAGAAAGCTCGCAGATATGAAGCGCCAGGTAAATAATTGGATCGCTGAACAGATAAACCGCATGCTGGGCGGCAAACACAAGTTCGAACAACCCGGCTCCGTAAATGTCAGACCGCGTCCGAGGAAATCCGACCCGAACACGAGGGTTCAGGAGAAAATGCCGCCGCCGGAAATTCAAAAATATAAGGTCTTAGCTAACAGAAAGTGGATCCTTCAGGAATACGGCGATAAAGTCGGCAACGATATCCTACGAACGTATGATGAAATTGCTGATATCGAAGGGGCTGATCGACTCTTGGACGACCTTGTTTCAGGCGATTCAACAGCACAGGGAGCCTTGAGTGAAATCGGGTATGCGGCAAGTCTCAAGAAACAGGGTGTCGAGATTGAGAAGGTTGGTGATGTCATTGACGGAAAAAAAGCAGGAGATATCCTAATCAAGAATGGACCTGTTATCGATGTCAAGGATTATAACTGGAAGAGCCGTTACTACAGAGATCCGAAGAATGTTGAGCGGTCACGAAATAGCCTCTTGAAGCAAGTACAAAAACACAAAGAGCGTTACAAAAAACGCGCCCTCGAATATGCTTTTACTGACTTAGAGGAAACACCTCCAGAGATCATAGAGGCTTTACGCAGTGAAGGAGTCGAAGTAAGGCAGGTAACCTGGCCTGGCAACTAACCAAAATGTTCATAGGCCAAACGAGACACAACGATGCAAGATAAATACGAAGCCCACGTCACCCGGATGACGGCAGACCAATACTGGGAGCGGATAAAAGAATCCGGTTGGCTATCGGAATTACCGGAAGCGGATCACGACGAATTGGAGAACGACGTTCGGGAGACCTTTTTATATAATCCGGTTTATGCCTGGGAGACGCTCGCGGTCGTATCCTTCGATAGCGAGAGCATCCACGGTATCGATCCGGAAGCCGATTCCTATCATGCTCACCTTGTATTACTTGCCGAAGCTACACACGGTGTCTTTCATCCAACGAACATCCAAAATGAGTACGTGGATCATCACATCAAGGTCTCCTTCGAACACAAAGGAGACCACTATGAATTCGAAACCCCGGCAGAGACGACTTATTTTAACCCCGACCTCATCTCTGTAATCAATGATGCATTGAAGCAGAGCGGTTCATCGAAGCAGTTCATCAGCCTACCGGCTACCGACCAGATGTATCATTTTGTCTTCGTATCAGAACAGACGTATCGCCATGCTGAGCAGTTAATGATCATCCCACCCCCAGAGTATTTCGTTTATTTACGGCACGGATCATCGGCAAATGTTGATGCTTACCTGGATGAATATTACGATTCGCTGTCGCAGCAGGCGTAGCAGCGGATCCAGAAAGCGCACTCATCACCGCACCAGCATCATTGTCCGGGCAGCGCTAAAAGTATCCATTTCAATACGATACACATACAACCCCGACGGCAGATCGCCTGTTTCGAAAGCAGCCTCATGCCGTCCGGCAGGCAGCCGTCGATCTACCAAAACGGCTACGGCCCGGCCTAAAACATCGTAAACGGTCAGCCGAACACGCGAAGGCGCGGCGACGTCGA
Organism: Rhodothermales bacterium; assembly: GCA_028278205.1. Taxonomy (GTDB): domain Bacteria; phylum Bacteroidota; class Rhodothermia; order Rhodothermales; family Bin80; genus JANQES01. The sequence goes on along the minus strand of JANQES010000110.1, from coordinate 171,093 downwards.
AGGCGATGCGCGTAGTTGGGTTGAAGGGATTGGGATAGTTGGGATAGAGCGCGAAGCGTTCGGGAAGCGTCCCGGCGGCATCCGGGGCGGCCTCGATGTCGGTGGCGACGGCGTCGGAGCGGAGCGGGCGGCTCGTCAGCGTGAGTGCTGTTGCTACGGTGTTGGTGATCTCGCAGTGATACGCGGCCACGGCAGCGCCCGGATCCACCACCAGGGTGTCTGCCGTCGCGCCGTCAATAACGACGCCGTCGCGGTACCACTGATAGCGGTTGTTGGCCCCGCCGGTCGCCACCGAGAAGGTCAGCGCTGCCGCCGTGCGGGTCAGTAGCGTCTCGACGGTGTCTTGCGGCGCGTAGACGAGAGCCCTGCGAGCCAGCGAGACGTTGGGTTCGATGTCTTCGAACGTCAGCCTGTTCTCCGCCACGTTCATCGAATCGAGCGCCGTCATACCCGTAAGGTCGGGCAACGCGTCAAGATGGTTGTTGCTGAGCGACAGGATTCTCAGGGTCGAAAGCGAATTCATCTCCGACGGCACGGCGCCCGTCAACGCGTTGCCGTCGAGCAGCAGCGTTTCGATAAACCTGAATTGTCCCGTTGAGGGAGGGATGGCTCCGGTGAATTCGTTCTCGCCCAGGTCTCCGACGGCCAGGATCTGCCAGAAGAGTGCCAGCCGGGGTAGATCGCCCGAAAAGGCATTGCCTCGGAGGTAGACGTTGGTCATCAGCGGCAGATCGAGCACGAATGTGAGGTCGCCGGTGAGCTGGTTGCCGTCGAGGTAGAGGTCTCGCAATCGTTGCAAATTGCTAAAAGTAAACGGAATCTCGCCGGTGAGTCGATTGAATCCTAAATCGAGCTTTGCGAGGATGCCGAGGATACCCAGTTCCGGCGGGATCGAGCCGGTGAGCTGGTTGCCGCGGAGGTCTAATTCCTTGAGATTAAGGATGGCGCCGAGGCTTTCCGGAATCGTTCCTGTCAACAGGTTTTCGGCGAGATGTAGTTGGGTCAGATTATTCAGTAACGCCAGTTCTTCGGGGATCTCGCCCGTAAGCTGATTGCCGTTGAGCAACAACGTTGAGAGATTGGTCATGCCTGTCAGTTCCAGCGGAACCGTCCCCGTCATGCCAATGCGAGGAATCCACAGATCCTCCAGGTTGGTCATCGCCGTCAACGCCACCGGAAATTCTCCGCCGATGGGATTGTCTCCAATCGAAAGAATAATCAGGTTGTCCAGATCAACCAATTCCGGCGGAATCGGCCCGGTAAGCTGGTTGAAATCGAGGAAGAGTTCCTCCAGCGTCGTCAGGTTCGCCAGTTCCGATGGGATCGAGCCGGTGAATTGATTGGCGTCGAGCCAGAGGTGTCTGAGGTTGGGGAGGTCGCCGAGTTCCGGTGGGATCGGGCCGGTAAGTTGATTACTGAAAACCAGGATACTCTCTAGCTCGACCTGTTGCGCCAGTGCTGCCGGAAGCGGGCCGCCCAGGACGTTGCCCCACAGGCTCAGCGTTTTTAAGCGCGCCAGCGTCGTGACAGCCTCCGGGATGAAGCCGAAGAGCGTATTATCGGCGAGCAGCAGACCTTCGAGTTCCGTCAAATCAGCCAGTTCCGCCGGGATCAGACCGACCAGCCTGTTTTCCCGCAGATCGACCTCCGTGACGCGCCCGTCCTCGTTGATCGTCACGCCGAACCATTCCACGACGGGGCCGGTCAACCAGTTCGATTTATCCGTCCACCCTGCGCCGCCGGTAGCGTTAAAGAGCGCGACCAGGGCCAGCGAGTCCGCCTCGTTAGCCGCGACGGCGGGGTTCGCGGCGAATGACTTTCGGACTATCGCTTGTCGTCGCTGCTCGAAGCGGCGTTCCAGCACGTGCTCCGGTGAATCTGCCACCCGCCCCGGATGCGTGAACGACACCTCCCGCTGCTCGCCGCTTTGCTGCGCCAGGGCAGGCGATACACCGCTCCACCCCAGCAGCACGATGAACACAAATCGGAAAAACTTCGCCATAGCCCTTTCCCTTTTGCTAATTACGCCGAAAGAAGTCCTGCTCGCTTTGCTGTTTCTGGCCGTCATGAGTCATGGGTCACGGGTTTCTCACTCATGACCCATGACTCATGTCCCATGACCGTCCGGCCAACCGGGCAAGACTTATGCTTATTTAGTCGCCCGTCGATGAAAGCGTCGCCACGCCGATGCCCGAATCGCCCATGCCGAAATACAGGAACCACTGGTCTTTAAAATCGACGAGGCCCTGGATAAAAACCACGTTGGCGACCTGCCCGGTCTGTTCGAGTACGGTGGTCGGCGTCATGAAAGGCGTCTCGGAGCGGGCGAGAAGTTTAGTCGGATCCGCCGGGTCGAAGAGCGCCTGGCCGGCGGCGTAGACGAGGGCGCTGTCGGCGGCGTTGTAGAGCATCAGGATGCCGTCGTCGGTCAACAGCGGCTGCGGTCCGGGCTCGACGAGGCGGCTGTCGAAATAGCCGGGCCGGGGGCGCAGCACGGGCTCCTCGACCACCGTCCATTGGATCAAATCAGTCGAATGGGCCGCCCAGATGTTGGTGTCGCCGAAATACATCCAGTAGACGCTATCGACGGGTGTGGTCAGGATGGCGCCGGATTTGGTCCAGCCGCGTTCGGGAAAAACGAGGCCGTGTTTAGTCCAGGCGCGGAGGTCGTTGGACGAGGCCAGCGCCAGCCGCGCGGTCTTGCCGTCGTAGGCGGTGTAGGTGAGGTAAAACGTATCATTTACTTTGACGACGCGCGGATCTTCGCAACCGCCGGGGATCTCCCAGTCTTCGGTGGGTTCGAGCACCGGATCCGGCTCGCGGTCGAACTGGACGCCGTCGCTGCTGGAGGCGAGGCCGATGCGCGAAGTGCCGTTCCATTTTCCGACGCCGGTGGTGTCTTCAGCGCGGTAGAGCATCCAGACGGTCTCGCCGTCGGTCCAGGCTGCCGGGTTGAAGACGTCTTTGGCTTCCCAGGTCTGGCCCTGCGGGGCGATGATGGGATTGCCCTCATATTTTTCGAACGGTCCGAGTTGCCAGGAATCGGCGGTTTCGCGTACGGCGTTGGGGTCGGCTTCGGCGCATCCTATCAGGATGAGCGCTGTGATGAGCAGGCTTAACGCTGGGAGGAAAAGGCGGTTGGGGTGAAACGGCATGGGTATGACAAGGCAGTGCATGGGTCATCGTCCTGGAAAGATAGAAGGTAATCGAAAGATGTGCTTTCTTTCAGGTTTCTTCTGTTCTTTTTCCCCTTCTCCCTCTCACCCTTTCCCCCTCTCTCCCTTTCCCCCAATCAACTCCTCAATCAGCCGGTCCATATCGACGTGAAAATCGGGGTCTGGTCTGATGGAGAGGGCATTGCGGAAGGCCAGATTTTTTAGGGTGGCAGGCAGATCTTCGGCTACGGGCATCGGGGTGCCTTCGACGAGGAGCGGCACGACCAGAATGTCTCGCTGGAGCGCCGATTCGATCTCGTAGCGAACGTAATCGTTCGGATCGTCGAGGCGGCGTTGGCCGTCGTCGTTGGTGATGTCCAGCCAGTCGTCGCCGATGACGGCGAGCAAGACGTCGCATTGGCCGATGACGCTGTCGATATGCTGGCGGAAGTCGATGCCCAGCGGGATGGAATTGACATCTTTGAACGTGGTTTCGCGACCAAAGCGTTGCACGAGACGGTCGTCGATGCGGCCTGTTACGTCGGCGCTGTCGCTGCGGCGGTAGGAGATGAAGATACACGGCGCGCGCGATGCGGACGCAGGCGTTGCCGCCTTTGCGGAGAATCCGCTGCGAGAGGCGGCTTGATTCGCGGCTTCGACGGCGGGTTTCTTGAAATACACGAAGCGTACGTAAAGGAAAGCGCCGGTGTAAATCACCGCGCCAATCGCCAAAAAACCGATCATATGGCGAGAACTTGTTGCTCAACACCAAGTAGGTCGTAGTGGGATGCCTCATAGATAGAAACAACTTTGCGCCGCGAATCAGATCACACCGACCCATGAAATCGCCGTTTCCACAGATTTACCGCGCTGCTGGCCTCCTGGCCCTCGCCTGCTTGATAGCCGCCTCGGCGCACGCCCAGGAGCCGCTGCCACGCGCCCACGCCCACAACGACTACGAGCACACGCGCCCGCTCTTCGACGCGCTCGCTCACGGCTTTTGCAGCGTCGAAGCCGACATCCACCTCGTAGACGGCGAACTGCTCGTGGCGCACGACCTCGAAGACACGAAGCCGGGCCGCACCCTGCAAGCCCTTTACCTCGACCCGCTGCGCCGCCGCATCCAGCGAAACGACGGCAGCGTCTACCCCGACGGCCCCTCGGTCACCCTCCTGATCGACATCAAATCGGAAGCCGTGACCACGTATGAAGTGCTCCACCGCGTCCTCCGCCAGTACGCCGACATCCTGACCATCTACTCCGGCGAAACCATGGACCAAGGCCCAGTCACGGCCATCATCTCCGGCAACCGCCCCCGCGCCACGATGACCGCCCAGTCCATCCGCTACGCCGCCTACGACGGTCGCCTCGAAGACCTCGACCTGCATTCTCCGACGACATTCATCCCCCTCATCAGCGACAACTGGTTCACCTTCGCCCGCTGGCTGGGAAAGGGCGAGCCGCCTGAAAAAGTCATAACACGTCTGGCCGACACGGTCAACAAAGCACACGCGCAGGGCCGCAAAATCCGCTTCTGGGCTACCTCAGACAACCCCGCCGTCTGGCGCCTGCTCTACGATGCGGGCGTAGACTACCTCAACGCCGACGACCTTAGCGGGCTGCGGGAGTTTTTGGTGGAAAGGCAAGGGCAATGATGCCGACCTAAACTGGAAGTCATCTTCCAGCCCACTAAGAATTCAGTCATAAACAGCTAACAAACCTCCGATGTCGTCAAATCTCTTATCCGAAGAGTGCGGCCAGGATAATAAGCAAGATGATAAATCCAACTACTCCGCCCCCGGAAGACGAATCAGACTTAATCATTGTTCTATCCGGCTCTTGGAAAGTGCGTCCGAACAGTCCCGGAGGCTTATCATAAAAATCATATCTGTTTCCATGCCGCTCAACGGTCCCATCTGGTTCCTGAAAAGTACGTCCAAACAACCCTGGAGGTTTGTTGTAATAATCGGCCTTTTCCCCATCCTTTAACCCATTGAGAAAGTCGTCCTGGTAACCCATGGCGTCACCTCCTAATCGGTTTACATCGGCGTGTTTGCTCATCCACTACATACATAAGACTTATCGATTTAAAACTCAAGAAAATCCTTATCTTGAAACAGCTCCCCACTCGCTATTCATCATAACTCACCCCCAGCCTGTCGAGCACCTCTGGCGGGCAGCCGGTCCATTCGGGGACGAAGGTGTTGCCGATGTATTGCAGGTCATCGACGCCCATCTTGCTCGACCAGAAGCCGGAGGCCGTCAGGTCGCGGAAGCTGTTGAAGAAGGCGACGCCCTGGCTCACCGCCGGATCGGCGATCTCCGGGTAGGCGATCTCGTCGAGGACGGCGCGGCGTTGGGTGGCGTCGCAGTCTTTGAACGACTTTTCGAAGCGTTTGCGGCTGTGGTGATCGAGCCAGGCGAGGCCGCCGCGCATCGGCTGTTGGAGAGCGGGTTGGTCGATCATCATAAAATCCATGAACTCGGGCACACCGGCGTCGGTGGCGCTGCCGGAGCGGTCGTCGGCGGGGATGATCAGATCGACCAGGATCCGGACGGTTTCGTATTCGTGGTCGGTGAAGAACTCGGCGGCAAACACCTCGCCTTTGATGCGCTGCGTCTGCTCTTGCGCCATCACCACGTCGGCCTGCGTCCAGGTGAAGCCTGCGGCAAACGGAGTGGCTGCTACCAGTTTGAGAGATTCGCGTCGGTTCATGGTCACAAATTCCCTTTATTTCGTTGATCGACGATGTAATCTGCTGTGCGCCACGACAGAGCCAGGATCGTCCATGTGAGGTTTTTGTGGGCCTGCGAGACGAGAGGGCCGCCGTCGGCGACGAAGAGGTTTTTGACGTCGTGGGCCTGGCAGTGGGCGTTGAGCACGCTGCTGCGGCGGTCGTGGCCCATGCGCGTGGTGCCGCCCTCGTGGATGATCCGCCCGGGCGCCAGGATGCCGTAGCCGTCCTCTTTGCCCGGCATCGGATCGAGCAGTTCGCCGCCCATCGCCGTGAGGACCTCCCGCGCCGTCTCCTGCATGTGCTTGACCTGCAAGTATTCCTGATCGCTCCACGTCACGTTGAAACGCAGCACCGGGATGCCGTATTGATCCACCACATCCGGATCGATCTCACAACGGTTTTCGCGGCGGGCGATCATCTCGCCGCGTCCCGATAAACCTACGATGGAGCCGTAGAGGCGGCGGTAGTCGTCCTTGAGTTGCTGGCCGTAGCCGCCCCCGCCGTTGGGCCGGTCAGCGCCGTTTTCGCCTGACTTGCGTCCGTTGAGTTTGTGGATGCCGCTCATGAAGCCGTAGCCCGGCATGTCGCGCCCGCCCCAGAATTCGAAGTGATAGCCGCGCGCGAAGTCCAGCTTTTTGTTGTCGAGCCACCACGGCGCGTAGAGGTGCATGCCGCCGACGCCGTCTTCGTTGTGCGGGATGCCGTGCATCAGGTGCGGCACGAGCGCAGACACCGACGTGCCGGTCGAGTCGGTGAGATACCGGCCTACGGTGTCGCTCTCGTTGGCCAGGCCGTTGGGATGACGCGGCGACTTCGAGTTGAGCAACAGCCGCGCCGATTCGCACGCGCTGGCGGCCAAAACAACGATGCGCGCCTCCACCTGATATTCCTGTCGATCTTCCTTGTTGACGTATGAGACGCCCGTCGCCAGACCGTTCTCATCGGTCAAAACTTCCCGTGCCATCGCGTTCGGGATGACCGTCAGGTTGCCGGTGCCTTCGGCGGGGCGGATCAGGACCGACGGCGATGAGAAGTTCGAGTTGGTGGTACATCCGCGCCCGCATTGGCCGCAGTAGTGGCAGGCCGGGCGCCCGTTGTGCTGCTGGGTAATGATGGAAAGACGCGAGGGAATGACGGGAACGCCGACCTTCTCGCAGGCCTTTTTCATGAGCAGCTCGTAGCACCGAGGCCTGGGCGGGGGCATGAAGATACCGTCGGGTTCGTTGTAAATGCCTTCGTTGGTGCCGAAGATGCCGATGAGGCGCTCCACCTTGTCGTAGTACGGGCTGACGTCGTCGTAGCCGATGGGCCAGTCGTCGCCCAGGCCGTCGATGCTGCGGCGTTTGAAGTCGTCCGGGCCGAAGCGCAGGGAGATGCGGCCCCAGTGGTTGGTGCGCCCGCCGAGGTTACGCGCGCGGAACCAGTCCCACTCGGTACCCTCGGCGTGGGTGTACGGCTCACCCTCGATGGTCCAACCGCCGATGGTGCCGTCGAACTCGCCCCAGTGTTTTTCGGGCGTGGCGGCGCCCCGGCGCGGCGAGTTGTAGTTCCACTGAAACATGGCGCTGTGGGTCTCGGAGTACCACAGCGGCCCGGCTTCGAGCATCACCACCCTGGCCCCGGCGTCGGCGAGGACCTTAGCTGCCATCCCCCCTCCTGCTCCTGAGCCGACGATGCACACGTCGTATTCTTGTTTTCGAAGAATGTTGGGCATTGGTTGTGTGGTTGGATGGTAGAGCGTTTGTATTTTGGTGTAGGAGAGATCCGAATTTTGGATTTTGGATTGGGGATTTTGGATTGGGTGCCTCATGAGACCAATCCAAAATCCAAAATCTAAAATCCAAAATGTCCCCCTTCCCACACAATCCGCATAGCATGCACAATTTTTTACAAAACCGCAAAGGATGAGTCAAATTGATTGGCAAGCGATCCGCAAGCTCTTCCCCGCCGTCGAGCGGTATACCTACCTCAACACGGCCAGCGGCGGTGTGATGTCGGCGTATGCGGCGGAGGCGGCGCGGCGCTATTATGACGAAGCACACACCCAGGCCGACGTGCTCTGGGACGAATGGTGCGACCGCGCCGAACAGGTGCGGCACCAAACCGCCCGCTTCCTCAACGCCGATCCCGACGAAATCGCCTTTCTGCCGAATGCCTCGCTCGGTCTCAACCTCGCCGCCCACCTCTTCGACGACCATGGCGGCGTGCTCACCACCGAAGATGAGTTTCCCTCCGATACACTGCCCTGGCTCCAGCACAACCACCCCGTCCGTTTCATCCCAACCAACGCCGACGGCAGCGTCTCGCTGAAAACAATGGCCGAGGCCATCGACCCGCAAAGCCGGTATCTGGTGACGAGCACGGTGCAATACCGCACGGGCTTTCGGATCGACCTGGAAGCGCTGGGCCGCCTCTGCCATTCGCGCGGCCTCACCTTCATCGTGGACGCCACGCAGGGCATCGGCGTTTTTCCTATCGACGTGCGGCGGCAACAGATCGACGTGCTGGTCTTTAGCGGCTACAAATGGGCCACCGCCGGTTATGGCATTGCCGTTTTGTATATCCGCAAAGAGCACCTCGCCGGCAGAGCCTTGCCGATGGCGGGGTGGCGCAGCGCCCGCGAGCCCTATGTCTTGCGCAATGACCGGCTCGACCTTGCCGCGCACACGACGGCGCTCGAACTCGGCCATCCGCTTTTTCCCGGCATCTTCGCCCTCGGCGGCGCGTTGCGGCTTTTTGAGGAGATCGGTCGCGAGCGTATCGAAGCGCGGGTTCAAACGCTGACAGCCTACCTGCACCGGCGTCTGGATGAGCACGGGGTGACGATCCTTTCAACCAAAAATCCGGCGCACCAATCCGGCATCACCATGCTGCGTGTCGAGCATCCCAAACAGGTGGTGGACGAACTCAAGGCGCAAGACATCTTCGTCGCCGCGCGCGGGCAGGGCATCCGTGTTTCGGTGCATTGCTACAACAACCACGAGGACGTAGACCGCTTCGTCGAAACGCTGGTCATGTTTTTAGATCCATCTAAAACTTCATCAAAGGGGTAAATATTGAACGGTATTTCTCAGATCTTCCGGTTCTGCAACCTTGGCGATCACTTCCAAGTCTCGGATACATTGCCCGATCGAGATGCGCAATTGATGAGCAAAGATCACCCCGCTAAACGGAATACCTTCTCTTTGCCGGCGGGTGGCTTCCCTGAGCAAATCATTGTCTTGTGTGAAAAGGACGCGGCCTAAAACGCCTGCACGGTCTAACAAATCAGGATCTTCCAGGCGATGCGCTTCATCCTCAAATGCCGTAAGCACATCCACGCCACGCAGACGAAGCCCATGCGTGATTGCGCGTGGAACATGATGATCCATGTAGAGCGCGATGGGCATCAGATCAGCCCCTTCGCTTTAAGCTTCGCCTGAAGCCGGGTCTGTCCAGCCGATGCGCGAAGTTGATCCGCTTCTTTAAGACTCTCTTCAATGGCTTGATCCATCGCTTCCTGATGATCCCAGTAATAGGCTAAAGCGGAATGGATTTGCCCCAGAGTTAGGTGTGGATATTGGAAGTGAAGTTCTTCAGGACTCCATCCATAAGCAATCTTACCGAGCACCAACTCGATCACTTTCATCATGGTCCCGGCGATGATAGGTCGCCGGGACTCATCCAGTACAACGTGTTCATACCGTGTTTCGACGACAGCCATAGCGACTACGGAGTTATTCTCAGATTAGCTAATAAACACCCAAATCCTCAATTCCGCCCTTGTTCCAAAATCGGATCCTCCCGCACCGACACCACGCCGAGATAAGCGTCGGCGCCCACCGTCAAAGCCACACGATACACCCCGGCGCGGGCTTCGATTTCGGTGAGTTGTTCCCCGTAAAAACCGAAATACGCCCGATCTCCAACGACCGGGCTGTAGGCCAGGAGATGACGGCGTGCGTGTGTCAGCCCCTGGAGCGTCTTCCTCCGGTTGATGTGCCCTCGTGTGTACCGGAGATGCCGAAGTAGCAATTCACGCGGGTCGTCGAGGTCAGGATAGTCGGCGCCTTCATACAGGTTGGGTGCGCGGTGCGGCGCCACCAAATCGCGGTGCATGTGGAAGAGCACTTCGGGGTCATCGAAGCGTTCGAGGACGTGCTCGATCTCATCCGCCATATACCGCAGCGCATCGCGATACGCTTTGATTTCTTCGCCGCTGGGCAGCAGCTTCATGTCCCATCGCGCCGTGTTGATGCCTGCGTGGGCCGGCACCTCCAGCGTCTTAGTACGCCGGTTGAACGGATCGGCAATCTGAATCTGAACGGTGTCTTGCGGCGGGGCGTCTTTTAGATAAAAATGGATGGCCGCGCCCTCCGGCGGATTCTCGCCCCGAAACAAGAAATGCGTCTGGATGCGTCCCTTGCGAAAATTGCGCCATTTGGTAGCGATGGGATTGTCGAAGAGATGCACGTCCTGGTCGAGGATCTCCCGCGTCCATTGCCGCAGCGGCGCCAGGTCGTCGGCTATCCAGATGCTGCGACCGTGGGTGCCGGCCACGAGGTCGCCGGTGCGCGGGTGGATGACGAGGTCGTGGACGGCCACCGGCGGCAGGTTGTTCATGAATTTGTGCCAGTTGAAGCCGCCGTCTATCGACACGAAACAGCCGAACTCGGTGCCGATGAAAAGCAGGTTGGGGTTGACGTGATCTTCGACAATCGTGTAGACGCTGTTGCCCGGCGTCTCGCGGGGGATCGTCTGCGCCAGATCCCGCCACGTCGCGCCGTAATCGGTGGTTTTGTAGACGTAGGGATTCGTATCGCCGATCCAGTGGCCGTCGAGGGTGACGTAGGCGGTGGCTTCGTCGAATTTCGAGGCTTCGACGCGGCTGACCCAGATGCCGCCGGGCATGCCGGGGATGTTGGCGCTCACGTTGATCCACGTCGCGCCGCCGTCGCGGCTCACCTGCACGTAGCCGTCGTCGGTGCCGGCCCAGAGCACCGCCGGGTTCAGGGGCGATTCATCGACCGTGTAGATGGTATGATGATTTTCGGCGCCAGTGACATCTTTTGTCAGGCCGCCGCTGTTCATCGGGTTGCGCGTGGCCGGGTCGTTTTTCGTCAGGTCCGGGCTGATAATCCGCCACGTCTCACCCTGATCGACCGATTTGAAGAGGTAGTTGCCGCCCACGTAAATCGTGCGCGGGTTGTTGGGCGAGAGCACCAGGGGCGAGTTCCAGTTAAACCGAAACTGCGGTGGCAGGCTCGCGCCGTTGATGCTCGGATCGGGGACGTCGCTGAAGGTCCAGTAGTCGCCGGGGTTGATTGTGTAATCGATCTGCCGTTCGCCGAAATCGCGCTGGTAGACGTCGTAAAAATTGACGATGGTTTGCGGGCGCGGCGTGATGACGTGATGGGCGTTCGTCTCCCGGTTCATCCGCCCGAAAAAGCCGACGTGCGAGGTCGTGTAGACGGTCCGCCAGTCTGTCGGATCGACCTGCATGTGAAAGCCGTCGCCGCCGTTGACGACGGTGACGTGGTCGGTGAGGATGCCGGCGGGGTCGCGGCTGTTCGAAGGGATGGCCCAGCCGCCGTTGTCTTGCAGCCCGCCGTAGACCCAGTACGGATCGCGCATATCCACCCCGATGGCGTAATATTGCCCGATCGCCATGTTGTTTAACGACAGCACCGACGCGCCGCCGTCGAGGGTCATGCGCGCGCCCTGATCCGTCGCCATCAGCATCACGTCGCCGTTCTGGGGCGAGATCCAGAGGTCGTGGTCGTCGCCGCCGTCGGTTCGCCAGGGATGACCGTCTTCGTACGTCTTGCCGCCGTCGGTCGAATACTGAAATTCGCGCGAGACGATGTAAATGAGGCTGTCGTCGTGGGGGTGGATGCGGATGCGCCCGTGGTAGGTAGGCCGCGAGAAGTGTTTGAGCTGAAACGTCCACGACGCGCCGCCGTCGTCGGAGCGGTAGATGCCGCCGCCGGGGACGCCCTTCGGCAAATTCTCATCGGCCTCGACGTAGGCCACCATCACGTCCGGATTTTTGAGGTGGATGTCGATGTCTATCTGGCCGGTGTCGCCGGTGGGCAGGCCGCCCTTGAGTTTGCGCCACGACTTCCCACCGTCGGTCGATTGAAAGAGACCGCCGTTGGGGCCGCCGCTCTGCATGTGGTAGGGCTGGCGACGGCGCTCGTACATGCCGGCAAAGACGATGTCCGGGTTCTCCGGATGAAGCACGACGACCGTCGCGCCGGTGCGCCCGTCGTCCGGCAGGCCGCCCTTGAGTTTTTGCCACGTTTTGCCGCCATCGGTGGTTTTGAAGAGGCCGCGCTCGCCGGTATACGCAAACAAATGGCCGACGGCAGCCACGTAGACGATGTTCGAATCGGTCGGATGCGTGGCGATTTCAGAGATTTGATACGTCTCGCGCAGGCCCATGTGTTGAAACGTCTTGCCGCCGTCGAAGGATTTATAGACGCCGTCGCCCCACCCCACGCTGTTGCGGTTGGTCGCCTCGCCCGTGCCGACCCAGATGATGCTGGTGTCGGGCTGAAAAAAGGCCACATCGCCGATAGACTGGCTGCCGTAGCGGTCGAAGATGGGCGTGAAGGTGATGCCGCCGTTGGTGGTTTTCCAGACACCGCCGGAGGCCGCGCCGATGAGTTGCACGCGCCAGTCGGCGTCGTAGCCGTCGAGGCAGGAGATGCGTCCCATCATGTTGGCCGGCCCGATGTTACGCCAGCGAAACGGCTCCAGCAACTGCTCCATCGACGGCTGCGCCTGCACGGCCAAAACGCCGATCCCCACAAGGAAACCGGCAGCGAGAAAACAGATCGAGCGGGTGTAAATCGTGCCCTTCATAGCTTTTCTCAATAGAGCCTGTTAGCGTCTACGCATCGCGCCCTATAGCGCCACACGCCCTGGCAAAGGTATTCAAAATTCGGTTTTGTAACCCGACTATCCTATATTTCGGACACCCCCTATCCCCATTGGCAAAGAGGCACCCGATCATGGATGAACGCGAAACAGGCACCGTCAAGTGGTTCAACCCCGAAAAAGGCTATGGCTTTATACAACGCGATAACGGCCAGGGCGATGTCTTCGTCCATCACACCGAAATCAGAGTCGCCGGCTTCCGCACTCTCGAAGATAACCAACGCGTTGAATTCACCGTGGCGCAGGGCCAGAAAGGCTTGCAAGCCCAGGATGTCGAGCCGATATAGGCATCCGCTCTGAGTTTCCCATACCGAAAACGCAATCCAACGAAAGCGGCTTTACCGTTGGGTTGCGTTTTTCTTTTTGGTCTGCCGAAAGCATCCAGCAATTACTCCTTACGCCATCCGCGTACGATATGCACGACGCCGATGGTTAAGAGCGGCAGGGCGAACAGGGCCAGGAAGAGATACGCCATCGCGCCGTAGCCTTTCGCCACGAGCGCGATGAGGCCGACGCGGGAGAGGATGGCCGCTACGATGAGCACCGTGACGGTCAGCCCCCCGGCCTGAAGCGGCGTCAGCGCTGCCCGCCCCACGTCTTCGAGGTTGGCATCGATGCGATGAATGACGGCGTGGATCATGCCGGTGCTGGTCTCGATGAGCGTCCAGATAATCACTACGGCGTAGATGCCCACGAGCACCGGCCCGCCCGCTTTGCCCAGCATCACCAGCCACGGAACCGGCGCATCGAGCACTTCGGCGTCCGGGTACGAACCCATCACGGCCAGGTAGGTGAGGATGAACGGCGCCGTGCCGAGCGCGCCGGAGATGATCCCGGCCCAGATCGTCTGCCGCCGCGTCGTCTGATAATCGAGCACGAAGAGCGTAGACGGCATCACGCCCAGGTTATAGCCCACGTAGAGGATGCCGGTGAAGACCACCGGCCAGAGCGAGACCGATTCGATGTAGCTCGTGTCTCCCCGCGCAAAGACGGCTTCGACGCTGCCCCACGTCTGCGACAACACCAACGCGGCGAAAACGAAAAATCCGCCATAAAGCAGCACCGAGCCGACCGTCTTGAAGCGTTCGATGAGATGCCGCCCGCCGGCCATCAAGGCGCCGACGACCACGATCACCAGCCCTACACCGACCCAGTAGGACCACCCGATCACCTCTTCGACCACCCGCCCCGAGGCCGCGCTGACCACCGCTATCGTGACGATGACCATCATGACGTAAACCACGTCGAAGAGCGGCCAGAGCGGACCGATGAGGCCTCTTACAAAGCCTTTGTAGTCGTAGACCCGTTTGATCCGCGCAAACTCGTAAGCCAGCGCCGCTATCAACGAAAAACCCGCGCCGATGGCCACGATGCTCCAGACGCCCATCGCCCCGTACTTGGCGCCGTACTCGACGATCTCGCGCCCCGTCGCATACGCCCCGCCGATCAACACCGACTGGAAGATGATGCCGGGGAGGATGTATTGTTGGAATCGCTTCTTAATAGCTCAGCACCATGCTTCCAGGTTGAAATGGCAACGACGTAAGGACGTGTTATAGTGTTTGAGTATTATGGTGTTTTAGTTCCCCAAACGCAAACACTATAACACCATAACACTCAAACACTTATCCTCCCGGAAGATCAAAATCGAGGAGCACTTTCACCGCCCCGTCGCGTTTGGTCTCGGCCAGGTCGAAGGCTTCGCGGATCCGATCAAAGGGCAGGCGATGCGAGATGAACAGCGAGAGATCCACCCGGCCCTGCGCGATGAGGTCGAGCGCCAGTCGAAACGAACACAGGCCCGGCTCACGCTGCGCATACGCCGACGTGACCATCGTCAGGTTGCGCCGCAGGTACTTCTCCATGGCTATCGGCAAGATCTCTTTTTTGGGCACCCCGAAAATTGCGATCTCGCCGCCTTCCCGCACCAGTTCGACACTCAGATTGATCGTCTCGGCCTTGCCGACGGCCTCTACCACCACGTCGGCCATGCGTCCCTCCGTCAGATTCTCCACCGCCTCCACCACATCGACCTGCTCGACGTTGAACGTGTGCGCCGCGCCCATGCGGCGCGCTATCGCCAACCGATGATCGACGAGGTCGAGGCCGATGACCTGCCGCGCGCCCATCCGGTAGAGCATCGTCGTGAAGAGCAACCCCGCTGGCCCCTGGCCCACCACGACGACATTTTTATCCAACACATTCTTCAGCTTCCGGCAACAGAAGAGCACCGTCCCCAGTTGCTGCCCCAGCAGGCCGTGTTCCGGCTCGATGCCCTCCGGCAACGGGATAAGATGTTGCGGCTCGACGGCCTGATATTCCATAAACGCGTCGAACTGCGGCGGCAGCACCAGCATCCGCCCGCCGCGTGGCAACACCGGCCCCCTGGCCTCTTCCACCACGCCGATGCATTCGTGCCCCGATTGCCCCGGCATCCAGGGATACTTTTCCGCCGGGCTGTCGTGCAAAAAATGGAGGTCGCTGCCGCAGATGGTCACTTTGTCCGTCCGCAGGAGCACCAAGCCCTCGGCGCCGTCAGGCTCGGGCACCTCAATCAAGTCGATTTGTCCAGGCGCGGTGTATTGGGCGGCTTTCATGGGGTTGCCACGTGGTATCGGTGGGGTATTCTTTGAGGTCGTGCCTCGCTTGATCGTTGGCGTCGGTCACTGGTCATTACGCTCGCTGGCGCTCGCTGTCATTGGTCACTGGTGTTTTTCTCCTCCACCAGTGACCAATGACCAGTGACTTTTCCCTATCTAAACGCCTTCCTCAGCAATGCCAGACTCTTCGGAATCGCCGTTTTCTCGTCTTCTTTGCCTTCGAATTCGAGCGAGACGTAGCCGTTGAAGTTGTGCTTGCGCATGATCGCGGCGATGCGGTCGTAGTCGAGGTCGAGGGTGTACCATTTGCCGCCGCCGTAGTAGGTTTTGGCCTGCATCAGGATCGCGCGCGAGGCGAGCATTTCGAGTTTGTCATAGGGGTCTTCGAGGAAGTTGCCCGTATCGAGCGTCACCTGGAGCCAGGGCGATTCGATGGCTTCGACGATGCGTAGGACGCCTTCGGGGGTGCGTCCGAGGCCCCAGTGATTTTCAAGGCCGAGCACCACGCCGCATTGTTCGGCTTTGGGCAGGCATCGTTCAATCGAATCGATCACCCAGACGAAGCCCTCCTCGTCGGTGTAGCCGTCGAGCGCCGGTTCGATGCCCCGGTTGGCCATCAGGGCGTCGAACGACTTCGTAGTGCCCCAGCGCCCGGTGTTGAGGCGCATCGTGGGGATGCCGAGTTCGTAGCAGAGTTCGATCTGGTGGATCGTCCGGTTGATGTTACGCTGGCGCTCCTCTTTGTCGGGATAGACGAAGCCTTGATGGGTCGAAAAGCCCATCAGGTCGAGGCCGTTGGCGAAGGCGCGTCGTTTCAGGTTTTGGAGATAGCCGGGCTCTTCCGAGGTCATCTGCACGTGCAGGATCTCGACCCCGTCGAAGCCCATTGCGGCGGCCTGATCGATGCACGATTCGATGGAATAGTTCTCTTTCGGCCCGTTGAAACGCCAGAACGAATAGGTCGAGACGCCGATGGGGTTCGGGCGTCGGGGCGCGGCGACGGGTTCGGCAGCGTGAGACGGGGTCGTGAGGCCGAGGCCCAGGGCGCCGGCTGCTGCGAGCGCCGATTGACGGAGAAAATCGCGTCGTCCCTGTTGCATAACGGTGGGGGTTGAGTTTGGGGTGAGCAGAAGATAGCTTATTGGTCGCTGATTCGCACCTTGGTTTAGATGCGAGATTCGAGATATGGGATTCGGGATGCGGGATAGTATAGCGTTGATCTGATGGATTGAGGGTTTTGAATATCGATTTCCGAATATCGATTTCCGAATGTCGAGTGTTTTGTCAGGTCCTGCGACATTCTAAAATCCTTGTTCGGTACTCGACATTCAAAAAATCCCATCAATCAACGTGACTACCTCTATCCTCATCGAACATCCTTTATCTCGTATCCCGCATCCCGTATCCCGCATCCAACATCCCCCACCCCATGCCCCAACTTTCCGAATCCACCGCCGATGCCGCCACCCGCGACCGCTACCGCCGAAAGTACGAACACGAACTCTTCGAACGGGTGCTACCTTTCTGGGAACGCCACTCACCCGACCGCAAGCACGGCGGCTATTTCAACTGCCTCGACCGCGACGGCGCCGTCTACGACACCACCAAGTACATCTGGCTCCTGGGCCGGCAAGCCTGGATGTTCAGCAAACTATACCGGGCTGTCGAGCAAAAGCCGGAATGGCTGGAGATGGCCCGCCTCGGCATCGATTTTCTCCGCAAACACGCCGCGAGGTCGGACGGACGCGTCTATTTCACACTGACCGCCGACGGCAAGCCGGTCTATCAACAACGTAAAATTTTCACCGAATGCTTCTATGTGATGGCCCTGGCCGAATATGCCCGCGCCACAGACGATGCCCGGCTATCGCGGGAAGCCGAGAAAAGCCTCGAAAAGATCTTTTCCTGGGCCTACGATTGGACGAAGGTGGGCCGCGAGGCATTCGAAGGCGTCCCCCCGTCTCAGATACTGGCCGTGCCGATGATCCTGCTCAACCTGATCGAAGAAGTGGCCGGCGAAGATTACCATCTTTACCAGATCGAGATGGACGAGTGCTTCCAGCGCGTGAAGCTGCACGTCCACGCCGATACCCAAAAAGTCTACGAGACCGTCGCGCCCGACGGCAGCCGCCTCGACGGCTCCACCGGGCGCCTGCTCAATCCGGGTCACGCCATCGAAGCCGGGTGGTTCTTGCAACACTGGGCACGCCGCCTCCAGCGCGACGACCTGCGGCAGCTCGCCCTCGACATGGTCCGCTGGTCCTACCGCAACGGCTGGGACGACGAGCACGGGGGCCTCTACTATTTCCTCGACGCCGAGGGCTACTCGCCGCTCCCCCTCGACTGGTCGATGAAGCTGTGGTGGCCGCACTGCGAAGCCCTCTATGCCCACCTGCTCGACTACACCCTCACCGGCGAGGCGTCCGACTGGGCCGCTTTCGAACAGGTAGACCGCTACATTTTCGACCACTTCGTAGACCCCGACCACGGCGAATGGTACGGCTACCTCGACCGCGAAAGCCATGTGACGCACCGGTTCAAAGGCGGCCCCTACAAAGGCTGCTTCCACGTCCCGCGTACGCTGTGGTTGTGCTGGGATTTGCTGGGGAATTGGCCCGATAGCGAAAGTTGATCTGCCTGGCCCCGGAGGGGCGTCCTGTTTGTAGCAAATTGCTCCTTTTCTCGACTAGCTCCGTAGGAGCGGCCTGTTCAAAAGAAACTGCCTGATCCTCTCTGAACAGGTCGCTCCTACGGAGCTATTTGTTTTTTCAGGTTTTGAGCTACAAACAGGTCGCGCCTACGGCGCTAAAAATTATGGGATGGACGGGCACGTCCAGGAGTTACAGCGACCCCCTGGTTCTCCCGCGAAGGCGGGAGGAAGGCGGAGGGAGCGTAATGACCAATGACCTGCGCCTTCGGTCGCCCGAAGAGCCCGCCTCGAAAACATCATTTTCACGCAGGATCGCCTGCTAAACCCCTCACCGCGTCCCGCTCGCCCGCTTGACGACCGGCAGGCGGATCTGCGACGGATAGGCCGCCGTGTGATGCACCGTCTGGCGCGCGACGATGCCTTCGGTCTCGTCGTAGTTGTTGCCACCCGTGTTCAAGTTGCGCGTGAACCGGGGAAAGTTGCTGCTCGACACCTCGATCCGGATGCGATGCCCCGGCGCAAAATAGTTGCTCGTAGACATCGGGCTGACGGGAATCTCGTAGACCTTCCCTTCTTCCATGAAAACCTCCTTGTCGTAGCCCTCGCGATACCGCGCCCGCTGGATCGTCTCGTCGAGATTATAGGCCCGTCCGTCGGGATACACATCGAGCAGCTTCACCGTGAAGTCGGTGTCTTTGACGTCGGTCGAGACGAAGAGGGTGATCTCGATGGTGCCGCTGACTTCGATGCCCTCTTCGAGCGGCTCGGAGGTGTAGACGAGGATGTCGTGCCGCGTTTCCATCTTCCGCTGGTCGAAGGCGCCGCCCTGGATGGCGCCGCCGGTGCAGCAGACGTTGCCGCCGTAGGAGGTCACCGGGTTGGCCGGATCGTAGGTGAAGTTGTCGGGCGGGGTGTCTGGGCCGGGCGGGGTCGTAGTGAGCTTGCCATCGCCGAAGAGGCTGTTGGCGTGGCCGCCGCTGGTCAGGTAATAGGTCGTCATCTCGGCGCCCTCCGGCGGCCAGGTATCCGACGACTGCCACTTGCCCAGGCCCATCGTGTAATACTGCACCTTCGGCATCTCTTCGAGGATGCCGTTGTCTTCGCCCTTGAGCCAGTAATCGAACCAGCCGTAGACGAGCGCGTCGTAGTCGAGCCGCGCATCGCCGACGTTGCGCTCGCCGACGATGGTCTCTTCGGTAGCCCGCCGGAAGCCGCAATGCGTCGTCGGTGCGATGACGGCAAACTGGTTATTGGCAACCTCCGGATCCGTGGCGTTCTCGCGGACGTGGTTGAACAGCGCGAGGTTCGGCCCGGTCGAGACGTCGTACCACGACATGAACCACATGCTGGGCGCCCCGAACGGCATGTCGTCGTGATAAAGACCGCCTTCGTACCACGCCGGAGAGTTGGGTGTGCGGCGGATCATCTTCTCGTAAATCCCCTTCGGCCCCTCGACATTTTTGATGATGTCCTGGACGGGCAGATGCCAGAACGCCTCCGTCCAGTTGACCCGAGGCCGCTCCGGCGCAAAGTCGAACGAGCGGCTGATGCGGATGCGATCCTCCTGCGAGATGTTGGGATCGAGCATGGGCCGGGAGACGTCGTTCTGGACGCCGTAGAGCCACGAGGTGAAGAGCATCTGCTGCGCGCCGCCCCGGTACCAGTTGCCCTGCTCATACCACTCGCCGATGCGCCCGACGCCTGCGCCGAAGCCCATCGGCACGAGCGCTCCCAGGGCGGGATGATCGAGCGACGCCACGGCCATCTGCCACTCCGCCGTCGAAGAACATCCCAGTGTGCCCACCTTGCCGTTAGACCACGGCTGTTCGGCCATCCAGGTGAAGGCGTCGTAGCCGTCGGTCAGCGGCGTGCCGAGGATATCCCACTCGCCCTCCGAGAAGTACCGCCCGCGTTCGTTCTGCACGACGTAAGCATAACCGCGTTTGACGGCTTCGAGCGCCGAGCGATACGCGCGCGTGCTCATCTCGCCGTCGCGCCAGGCGTTGAAGTTGTAGGGCGTCCGCGAAAAGATGATGGGCACCGGCTCATCCGTCTTGGGCCGATAAATGTCCGTCGCCAGGCGAACACCGTCGCGCATCGGCACCATGACTTTCTGGTCGATGACGGCGATCTCTTCAAGCGCCTCCAGCACGTTCTCCTGGGCAGAAATCGGCTGAACGAGCACAGCCCCGATGGCAAAAACGAAGAGGAAAAAGCAGCAGCTCTTTTTCATGACGCTCACCGTTTTGTTAAAGACCATGGGGGCTTTTCTATCCCTTAAAGATAGATGGATTTGTGGACTATATTTCCCGGTTAAAACACCATTTTTCGTTGTTTACGCGATCTTCTTTTTAGAGCGAATGGCCAATGGGGAATGGCGAATAGGGAATGGCCAGTGGGGTGTGGTCATCTGCTCCAACGCCCGTTTGATCTGTTGCAAGCGCGCCTGCATTCAACTTTTCCTCAAGCTGGTCTCGGCTGTTGAGCATCGAGACAGACAACCGCATCGCGGCACGCGCCACATGCAGCGGCGCCAGGACGGCTAACGAGAGAAAAATCGCTTTGGCTTTCATCAGCATCACCTTTCAAGTTGAGTGGTCGGGTCCGGGTTTGTGGGTAGGAAGGGGGGCGTTGATCTCTGCCCCCTTCATTGTGTTTAGCGGAAACAAAGATCCGATCCCCTCAACAGCTTCTGATTTTTTTCAGGGACGGGCGGATTTTTCAGAGTTGGTAGCAGCCTTTCCTGTAACGCAGGGCAGTCGCGTACGTACGTGAACAAGTTCTGCCCGCGCTTCGTAGTAAGGCACATCCTATAACCTTGAGGATAGTCCAGGCCCGATTGTACGCATGGAACGTAGCAAAAACGTACGACAAAGCGCAGCGATGAGCGACTCGCCCGATGCGGCCAAAGAGCACGTTCAGGCTATGAGCGATGACGACCTCGTGCGCATGATCACCGAGGAACACGACGCGCACGACCCCGAAACGATGGCCTTTGCCGAAGAAGAAGCCAACCAACGCGGCGGCCTCGACGAACTCGTGCAACTGACCACCATCGACGACGACGAAGGCCTCGTAACCCTGGCGCACCGGGGCGACCGTCTCCTGGCGTATATCATCGATACCGTCGCCTTCGGGGTCGCGGCAGGGCTGGGGGCGATTAACGGCGTCGGCATGGCCTTCGCTCTCGTGATCATTCTCTTAATCTTTCAAATATACCTGCTCTCTGCCGAAGGCCGGACCATCGGCAAAAGCATCATGAAGATCAAGATTGTCAACAACGAGGACGAGGGCAATCCGGGCTTCTGGCGCGCTTTCTTCTTGCGATATTTTGTCATCGGGCTGCTGGGCTTCATTCCGTTCTTCAGCCTGATCGATATCTTGTTCATCTATCGCGAAGACTTCCGGTGCATCCACGATCACCTCGCCGGCACCCGGGTTATCGAAGATCGATAAAAGAGCAAGCGGATCATTAATGGAGGCGTGGTCATGAATTCCTGGCTGCTGCTTTTCCGATCCCGTTCGGCGAACGGGATGTACTTTGCACAACCATTTTAAAGAACGGGTATCACACCCCGTACAACCGCGCGGCATTCTCCCAGAAAAGCTGCTCCTTCACCGCCTCGTCGAGGTCGAGCCCTTCGATTTTCCAGTATTCCGACGGGAAGCGGCCCCACGGCGTATCGGTAGCGAAGAGGACGCGGTCGAAGCCCAGGTTGCGCCGGTCGAGTTCGTTGAGCAGCCACGGCGGGCCGAAGCCCGGCACGAGCGAGGTGTCTGTGTAAACCGTGTAGCCGGCTTCGAGCCATTCGATAAAACGCGGCACAAACTTAAAAACCGGCGCGATAGCCTCGCCCATGTGCACGAGTTGATACGTGGCGGCCTTGCCGTAGGCTTTCATAAACGCATCGAACTCCAACGGGTCGGCGCCGGGCAGGTAGCCGGTGTGGAAGTGGATGACCAGCGAATGCGCCGCAGCGGCTTCCAGAATCCTCCGGACGCTGCGCCGCACGCGCGCCGGCCAGCTAAACGGGGCGATGCTGTACGGCTGCCACGTGTTCGAGGCGATCTTGAGCGCCCGGACGCCCGGATGCGGCAACGCCGCCAGCGCCTCGTCGAGCAACGCTTCGACCTCCGGCAGGGGCGAGACCCACAGCCCGCCGTAGAGCCCCGCGTGCCGTTCGACGGCGTCGAGCAGGAGACGGTTGTAGTCGAACGCGGTGCGCTGGTCTTCGAGATACGTCGGCACGATGACGCCGCCCTGGAGGCCGTAGCGTTTCAGATACGCCGCGCAGTCATCGCCCTCGGCGTGGTTCAGGGCCTCGGGGATGGGCGTGATGATTCGCTTTGCAAACGCCTGCGTCCCATACGGGCCGATGTGGAAGTGGGCATCGAAGACGCGGCGGCGGGGTTTCAATTTTGGATTTTAGATTTTGGATTGGTCTGATTCAGCACCGTCATCTCAATTGAAAAAGCTTCAGCGGTTCCAGCCGTCGCGACTTTTTCAGTTATGGGATTGGTCTGAAGTAAACAATCCAAAATCGAAAATCCAAAATCGAAAATTATCACCCGTGGTGTTCTTTTGAGAAGTGGCGGTAGAGCATCAGCGTGACGGCGAAGGCGATGATGAAGATCAGCGCCGGCACGACGATGCCCCACCACGGGCTGTCGGGGCGTTGGGCGGCTTGCTGCAAGAGCAGGGCGATCAGGGCGATCATGGCTTTTCCTCCTCCTGGCTATGGTGCTTTTTGTAGGATCGCCAGGCCAGAATCAATCCGAGGAAAGAAGCGGCGTAGGCGATGGTCATGCCGATGACGGTGGCGAGTCCCTGGTTCATTCTTCCTCCCTGGTAAAGTGTTTCCAGCGGACTTTCTCTTCGAGTTCGTAGAGGTAGTCCTGCTGCTTCTTTTCGTACTCCGCCGAGATGGCCTTGAGCTTCGGGTCGATGACCCAGTGCAGCACTGCCGTCAGTATGATGCCGACGATCAACATCACGTAGCCGTACCAGAGCAACAGCAGGCTCAACGCCACGCCGAGCGTCAGCAGGACGTAACTGAGCGGCGAGAGGATGATAGCGATCCAATCCTCTTTCGTCCACTCATCGGCCTCGATGGCCGTCCAGGTGCGTCGTATGAAAGGCATGGTCGATTGTGGATTGCGGTTTTAAAATGGCAAATGGCAAATGGTGTTTGGTTGTTCTTTGCTTCATTTGCCCATTTGCCCATTTGCCTATTTCCTTTTTGCATCATCCGGCCTGCTCAGTTCGGCGGCCAGGCCGGCGAGGTCGCCTGCGGGGGTGATCAGGCCGCGGCGTTCGGCTTCGCGGCGGACCGGCCCCCACCAGCCTATCGGGCGCGACATCACGTAGTAGTGGACCAGATGATCCATGCTTTCGGGTTTGGTCAGGTACGTCACCGGGATGAAGACCAGCGCGCCCAGGAGCATCAACAGCCAGAACTGCTGGTAGTCGAGCAGTTCTGGGATCACGCCTAGCTCCGGCAGGATCCACACCACCAGCCAGCTAAAGCCCAGGTTGGCGATCCACGCCGAGAGGTAGCCCCAGGCGTTGAACCGCCACCAGATCACCTGAAGGATGTTAGGCAGCCAGATGCCGGCGGCCATGATCCAGAGCGCGAAGATCAGCCACGAGGTGATGTCTTCCATCATCAACCCGTAAAAAAACGAACCCAGCAGCAGAATCACCGTCGAGATGCGGCCTACCTGGACGAGTTTTTTCTCGTCCGCTTTCGGGTTGACGTAATGCTGGTAGAGGTCGCGCGTGGCATAGAGCGCGCCCAGGTTCAGGTGCGACGAGATCGTCGAGAGGTGGATGGCCAGGATGGCGGCGAAGAAAAAGCCGAGCATCCCCGCCGGCAGGTAGTCGAAGCCCAGGCGGAACCACCCCATCTCGTAGTCTGCCGTCTCGGTCATGCCGGGGAAGAGCACGAAGAAAGCCAGGATAGAGACGGCCCACACCGAGTTGCGCACCAGCCCCAGCAGCGTGCCCCACCAGATGCTGTAGCTGGCGTCGCGCACGCTTTTGGCCGACTGAATCCGTTGCGCCTCCACGTACCAGTCGATGCTCGTGCCCATGCCGAAGCCGCCGAGGACCGCGATGATGAGCATCGTCACGAACCACGCCGCCGGGAAGCTGCCGGACCACCAGCCGGTAAAGGCAAACGGATTGATCCTCTCCATCATATCGAGCGCCGCCAGCTTATCGATGATCCCCGTCGGGCCGCCGGCGACGAAGATGCCCCAGAACGAGACGATCATGATGACCAGGAAGGCGATGATGCCCTGCTGGAAATCGGCCATGACCACGCCCCAATAACCGGCGGCCAGCACGTAGATGGCACAGACCAGCGAAAACGAGATCAACCCGATCCACGTCGGCCATCCGAAGAGAAACTCGCACACCTTGCCCATGGCGATGCCCACCCAGCCGAGCACGAACATGTTCATGAAGAACTGCCAGCCGGCCATCCACCCGCGCAATAGCTCCGAGCCCAAACCCGTGAACCGCACCACGTTCCACTCGGCCTGCGTGTAGGCCAGCGACCGTCGAAAAATGCGCGTCGAGACGAACGAACTGATGGCTGCCCAGGCCGAGAAAAACGTGTACCAGATGCCCGCCATCCCGTGTTGATAGATCACGCCGGTGATCCACATCGGCGTGTCGGTGGCGGTGTGCGTGGCGTAGACCGACGAGGCCGGCAGCCACCACGGCAGGCCGCGCCCGGCCAGGAAAAAGTCAGACTCAGAGCGTTTGCCGAGGCGGTAGAAGAGCACGCCGCTTCCGATCATCAACAGCAGAAACAGCGCCACCCAGAGCCAGTCGAGAAGCGTGAACGTAACGTTCATAGGCGTCGGTGGGGGTCGGGGGAGGTGGGAGATTGGGCTTAATGATAGCGTATCGAAGGGAAAATGTATACCGTTCGTCGGAAATCGTACAACGAGGGGCAACTTTTGGTATCGATTCCACGAAGGATCCTGTATGATCAACTACAGTGAACATTACCCTTGAGACATAGATGGAACCCTTTAGCTATAGTCACGAGCTTGCGATATCCTATAAAGCGTATACGCAGATCTGGAACATGAAGCTGGGAAAGCGAAAAACTTCCGGCTCGCTCCGGTGGGCTGTAAAGCTAGGTATCTTGCTCCTTCTTGCCATCGCGTGCCTGTTTTGGGCCTACACCTTCCTGCTGGGTATTTGTCTGCTTGTGCTGTTTCTGATCGCTCTCTTTTTTCCGCGCCTGCTCCCCAAAGGACTGAGGAGCACGTATTTCACGAATCCCTTCCTTCAGAATGAGATGACCTATGCCGTCGATAACGACGGTTTGTATGTGAAGGGAGCGGACATTCAGGCGCAATGCGCGTGGTCGTTGTTAGGCACCTGGCAGATTCGGGGCGACTGGCTCATCTTGCAACCTCAGGGCATTCCCACTCTTTATTTTTCCAGGGCGGCGCTGCGGAGGGGCGGCATCTACGAAACCGTCATGGCGTTGTGCAAGGAGCACGGTCATGAATACAAGTGAGGCACCATGCGAAGATCTTATCTCTACGTGCTCATGCTCGTCGTTGGGACGATGTGCGTCACGAGCGCGCTGGCCCAGCCGTCGATCCTGGAGATGGTGCTGCACGAAGCGACGCATACGATCTGTAAAGCCCGGTCCAAATGATGCGAACTATCTTCTTCTAAGTCTTCCTCCTGGTTGCCGCCGGGTGCTCTCCATCCGAACCTGAGGAGCAGCTCCATCGCGAGGCCGTCAATCCGGGGCAGACGCTCAAAGCAGAGATCATCCGGATTCGTGAAGACGAGGGGCGGATCTCGTTCTTCGACGAGCGCTTTTTTCTTCAGATAACCAACCTGAAAGACTCGGTCAGCTATCGAGTAGATCGAGATTTGATGCGGGGCCAGGGGCAGTACGAAGGCGGCATCGCCGGCATGGCCTGGCTGTCGGATCATGAGGTGCTGATTGATCGTTGGCTTTATGACCGGAGACAGCCCCTGATTTATGACGTAACAGCGGTGACGTTCACCAGCGTTGCAGATACCGCCCGTGTGTTGAGCGCATTGGATGAAGAATAAGGCGGACCGTTTTCTCTTTGCCATCCCACCCTGAAGAAAACCTGATATGAATCATCCCCGCGAAGTACTTGCCCGTTCGCTTTCTATCTGCGTCTGGATGGTCCTTTTAATGAGCCTTTTTGCCGCCTCTGCAACGACGAGCTTCGCGCAATCGGACGACGGCGAAGACGACGAAGAAACCGCCCTGCGGCCCGGCGTCTGGGCGCTTCAATTTCAGATCAACCAGAACTTTACGCTGGGCGCGTTTGAAGGCTCGACGCTCTCGGTGAAGAAACACTCTTCGGCCACCCGCGCCTGGCGCTTCGGCGTGTCGTTAGAGGCGGACTTTTTCGATATGGAAAACGAAGCGGGCGACCATACGGAGGACAATGACCAGCTTATTGCGCTGACCGGGCACTATCTCTTTTATCCCACGCGCAAGGGGCCTGTCCACCTGTACGCCGGCCCCGGACTGCGCGGCAGGTATTTTCACGACAGCACGAGAGATGAGCAACGTGGTCCCGGCGGAGACCCGGAGGTGCTCGCCGACGTGTCTTCCGAGGAATGGAGCTTAGGACTGATCGGCACGCTGGGCGTCGAGTGGTTTGCCGCCAAAAGCATCAGCCTGATGGCCGAATACAGCACGTCGATCTCGTACACGACGCGGGAATTATCCGGAGACTCACGCCGTCCCTCCACGACGCTCAACTCGTGGAGCCTGCGTTCAGACGCCGTCCGGTTTGGGCTCTCGGTGTATTTGTAGACTGCAAAAAGAGTGTTTCTGAAGGAATAAAAATAAACAGCCTCTGAGTATACTGATATCGTAACGTAACGCTTTTGTGAAAATCGCTTGCACATTACCGCACGTTGTTGTGTATACACGATAGCGATTTCCACCAGAACCGCGTTCACTTAAGCCTGATCTCACCTTGACTCACCGATACCGGCCATGTCTGGCTTTGTCTTTTCCTACCGTTTGACGCTCGTTGCCTGTCTGGGGATGCTGATTCTTTCGGCCTGCGGGGGATCTAAAGAGGTAATCGTGGAGGAAGATCCGCGCTCGGCTATGGAAAAGCAGATGGATGCTCAGGCCCTGGAGTTGTCCCAAAACCTCTCGGATGCCGAAGTAGAGCGCATTCCGGAGGGCATCCGCATCACGTTTTTCCAGGCCGTGCTCTTCGCGTTCGACTCGGCTGAACTAAGCGATGCGGCGCTCAAAAGCCTGGACTTCTTCGCCGAAAGCATGCGCAAATACCCCGGCACCCAGGTGGAAGTCATCGGGCACACCGACGCCGTCGGCGAGGAAGCCTACAACCAGAATTTGTCCGAGCGACGCGCCGAAAGGGTCTCGAATTACATCAAACAGCAAAACGTAGCGAGCCACCGGGTGTCGATGACGGGAAAAGGTGAGACGGATCCTATCGCCACGAATGATACCGAAGAAGGCCGGCAACGCAACCGGCGCGTCGAACTGATCATCAGGGCGGCAACCTGATAGCCCTGACGCCTCGCCCCCTTTGATGCCCCATGAACTCTCCCCTAAAAACACCCCTCCCTTTTCGCTGGCGACGGCGGCTCTACCTGATAGGCAGCCTGCTCTGCGTGTGTATGCTGGCCGCCCTCGGCCTGTGGATCTTCTTCCTGATGCCGCCGGAGACGACCCCAGATGGCTGGCTGGCCGAAACAGCGCCCCTGGAGGATGAACGCGCGGGCTACTCCGGAAGCCGCGCGCATATCGCGCCTGCTTTTCCTTCGAACGGGACACCGCACAACGAAGGATCCCGCCCGTCGGAAAACACGGTAGACACCCTCGTTTCTGAACCGGCGGCTGTCGCGCCCGCAACCAGACCACAGCGCGCCCCGGCCCCGCCGGCCGTTGCCTCCGCATCGCCGGAGCCGGCCCGCGCGAGACAGGCCGCCAGGACGCCGGTGCCTCCTTCCGACGCACAAGCCCGTCCAGTCCTCGCAGAAAGCGGCATGGCCGAAATCACCATCACCGCGCTGATGCCCGGCGCCCGCGTCAACGTAGCCGACTACGTCGTCACCGAAGCGCCGACGACGCTCCGGGTGCCCTGGCCGGCCAACTATACGATGGCGGTGCACGTAGATGAGGCAACGGTGTACGAAACGAAACTCTACCTCTCTGCCGAAAACAACAGAGTAAGCTTCGCCGTCAATTTTGAGACCGCCCCTGTGGCTGATGTCGATTAATTCGACCCGCAGGAACTCATATGATCAACGCTAAAGTAGACCTGGAAAACGTCTTTTTTGAAGGTGCGCTCGTTTATGTTTATTAAGATCCCATCCCTTTGAAGCTCTTTGACGGTCCCCTGGCCGATGCAACTTCCGTTGGTAACCACACTGGCGATCTCTTCCAACCTCTCTGCGCGGTCTCGCTCCTGAGACCAGTACCGCTTGTATTTTCGGGTCTCATCTTCCGCCTCCTGCCGCTGTTCTATCTCCTCGGTGATCTGATCGTTCAGGAGCTTATTGGTTTCCTTTTCCCGGTTCAGTTCACCCCGGACGTAGCGTAAATTACTGCTCAGTTCCGAATTCGACATCCGGAGCTGGTCGGCTTCCTGTTGAAGGCCTTCGTTTCGCTTGCGCATCTCCACCACCCACGTCTCCGACATAAACTCTTCGAGTTCTTGTTCGGCCTGGGTCAGGTCCAGACGCAGCCGGCGCGTATTGCCCCCCCACTTGGCCAGATCACGCGTAAAGACACTCACCAGTTGCGGTTCATTGACCATCGTGCTGGGGGTCACGCCTTCTTCGTTCATGTGGTTTCTGAACTCCTCCACCATGAACTCGATATCTCCCTCCAGCTTCACCACGTTGCGTTCTGCCGTGGCTTTTTGCCTTTCCAACTGTTCGATGGTCCGGTGAGCGCGTGTGGAATCCAGTTCTAATTGCGCGATCCTGAGTTGCAAGAACTCAATTTTTTCTTTCTCGCTGGCGCAACATCCTCCCAGGAGAATGCCGCAAAGTAGTAACGCCATGAATGATTTCATCATTCCCTCGCTTCAAGTTTAGTGAACGGCGTGTCTTGCCACCCTGATGCTTCAAGCACCACGAGGCCTTCTTCCTTTACTTTGATCGTATACTCTGCAAACGGCAACGTCAACACGGCCCTGCCCACGTAGAGCTTGCCTTTGCCACGCGCAATGTGCGTGCCGCTGCCGAATTCGGTGGTCTTATACCCGACTTCGAAGTACCCTACTTTTTCATTCAGTTCTGTGATGTCGAGAAACATCATCTTCTCGCTGGCGGAATACCCCACGAACGCTCTCGGAAAGCCATAGACGTCGATATACGCTTTGAGGCTCCGGGGCACGGGGTTCTGAATGGGCGAACGCGGCGTGGCAGGAGCGCGCGAGGGCGGATCGATAAGCCCGGAACCTCCGACCCCCATTTGCGACCCATCGAATTCCATGTCTACCTCGGCCTCGACGGTCAGCTCTTCGTCGTAGCTAATCTGTGAGGTAATCCGCATGTAAAAAGCTGTGAGCACCACCAGGAAGGTTGCCACAGCCAGGAGGATAACGAGCACGTTCTTCATCGTCGCGTAGAGGGATTCGTCGATACAAGACCCAGGTATCAACAGGTTATAGAGGACAACAGACTCCGACCAGCGATACATGCACAACTTGAATAGATACACGATTATAGCACAAGACTTGTTGCGTCCCTCGCGCTCGTGTGAGGGTATTTTTTTCCTTTATGTGTGAAGATTTTCAAAAGTAGGATTTTATTCCCTCATTCTGCGGAGGAATGACCAGTTCACCGTATAAAATTCGGCTTTACAAAGTTCTCCGGCAGCCCCCCGATCACTCCACGCGCCGCGCGCGGACGGCCTTGACATCCATCATCCGGTCTCCGGCCATCGAAATTGCCTTGATGGTCAGGTCGGTTCGCCCTCGTTCCAGCGTGACGGTGCCGAGCGTCAGCGGCTTCCAGGGTTTCTCGTAGACCTCGCCCCGTAAGACCCGATCTGGGCTGAAATTGTAGGGTGGGTTGTGGGCTTCGGTGACGCGTCCTTCGAGGTGCTGCCCTCCTATTTCGATGCGGAAGCGGGCGCCGGTGTCGGCTTCGGCGCAGGTGTAGAGCAGCGTCAGTTCATACCGTCCGCGCTGCACGACGTCGACGGGCCAGGACGGGTAGGCGTCGGTGGAAGTCCAGTTGGTCACCCAGTCGTTGGCCCAGCCGCTGCGCCCTACATAACTGATGCCCTGACCCGGCGCGGGGTGCAGGTAGGCTTCGTGACCGGGAAGCTCCACCTCCATCCTCTCTGCATGACCAAGCGGCGTGGGGATCGGATCGAAGCCGTCCCGCGTGACGTCGGCGAACCAGGCGGCGTAGGCCGACGCCAGATGCTCGGTGACTTCGGGATAGATATCAGCGACGTCGGCGTGCTGGCCGGGGTCGTTGAGCATGTCGTAGAGTTCCCAGCCTTCGCCCGTGTTGACGGCCCGCCACCGCGAGGTGCGCGCGGCCCCTGGCGTCGGCTGCATGCCGGCCTGGCGGCCCCAGGAGGTGAACAGCGTGCGCTCCGGCCAACCGGCAGCGTCGCCGTTAAGCAACGGCGTCAGGCTTACGCCGTCGAGCGGCAGCGTCTCCGGCATCGGCACTCCCGCCAGATCGATGAGCGTCGGAAACAGGTCGATGTGCTGGGCGATGGGGCGTATGACGCGGCCTGCTTCGAGGTGGCCGGGCCAGCGGATGAACAGCGGCACGCGCACGCCGCCTTCGTGGACGCTGCCCTTGGCGCCTCGCATGTCACCGTTGTAGCGGTCGCCCCCATTGGGGCCGTTGTCGGTCAGAAACAAGACGATGGTGTCGTTGCGGAGGCCGAGCGCGTCGAGCCGGTCGAAGAGCCGTCCGAGGTTATCGTCGAGGTTTTCGACCATGCCGTAGACGGAGGCGTTTTTATGGTCGAAGCCGCGTTCGCGGTATTTGTTGAAGTATTGATCGGGCACCTGGAACGGCGAATGCGGCGTGTTGTAGGGCAGGTAGACGAAAAAGGGGCCGTCTTTGTGCTGATCGATAAAAGCCATCGCCGCATCGGTGAGCACGTCGTTGATGTAGCCCTCGGTCTCGACGCGTTTGCCGTTGTGGATCAGGTGCGTGTCGAAATAATTATTCCAGTGCCCGGCGCTGAAGCCCAGAAATTCGTCGAAGCCCTGGCCGTTGGGGTCGTGGGGATAGTGCGCGCCGTTGTGCCACTTGCCGAAGAGGCCGGTGGCGTAGCCAGCCTGCTTCAACGCCTCGGCAAGAGTGACCTCCTCGCTGCGCATGGTCTCGTAGGCCCGCGTGACGCCGTGCGTGCCCGTGCGTAAGAAATATCGACCCGTCAGCAGGCTCGCCCGTGTCGGGGCACAGACGGGGCTGACGAAGAACCGCTCGAACCGCGCGCCGTCTTGCGCCAGCCGGTCCATCACCGGCGTATCGAGCTTCGGGTTGCCGTGCGAGTGGATGTCGCCCCATCCCTGATCGTCGGTCATGATGAGTACGATGTTGGGATGATCCTGCCTTGGAGGCTCGATGGACCGCGTGCCGGAGAACAGCAGGCTGAGGAGGACTGGCAACAAGACCGAAAGCGTCAGGGTTTTCATTAGTTTCTTTGTTTAACCGCAGAGATCGCAAAGAAGGCGCAGAGATCGCAGAGTGCTTTGCGGCCTCTGCGCCTTCTCAGCGCCCTTTACGGTTAATCAGAAGCCACTATTCTACAGCTTACCCCCTCCCCAATGCAAATAATCCACGCCTGAAACCCCTCCCATTTTTTCAGAAAACCGATGACGCAATCCAATCCAAAATCCCCAATCCAAAATCCAAAATCATCGACCGCCGGCAGGCAGCGAGATCGTAAAGGTCGTCCCCTGCCCTTCCTCGCTGTCCGCCCATATCACCCCGCCGTGCGCCTCGACGATAGACCGGGCGATGGCTAAGCCGAGCCCCGACTCGCCCTGATCCTGAGGACGCGACGAATCGACGCGATAGAAGCGTCTGAAGATGCGCGGCAGGGCCTCGGCGGGGATGCCCACGCCGGTATCCTGCACGAACAGACACACCGCCTGCCGATCGCGGAAAGCGCCCAGCCGGATCTGCCCACCCGCCGGCGTAAAACGCAACGCATTGCTGACCAGATTGCCCAACACCTGCACCATCCGCTCGAAATCGACCTCGATGGTGGGCAGGTCAGGCGCGGCCTCCACCGAGAGATCGATGTTTTTTTCCTGGGCTTTGCGGGCAAATGAAAAAACCGCCCGCGCCATCAGATCGGCAGGAGCCACGGCGCTTCGATGCAACGCCAACTCGCCGGCATCGGCCAGCGAGAGCGTTCGCAGGTCTTCGACGAGGCGGTTGAGGTGGGCCGCTTCGGCATACATCGTCTCGAAGCGTTCGGTGCTCGGCGGCAGGGCGCCGTCGCGCAACGCTTCGAGATAGCCCGACAGCACCGTCAGCGGCGTGCGTAAGTCGTGGGCGATGTCGGCGGTCATCTGGCGGCGGAGGGCGTTGGCCTCGGCCAGATCGGCGCTCATCTGGTTGAACGCAGCGATCAGGGCGCCCAATTCGTCCTGGGATCGCACCGGCACCTGCTGCTTAAGGTCTCCACGCGCCATCGCACGGGTGGCGGCTGTCAACTGGCGCAGGGGACGGGTGAAGGTACGCGCAAAGAACAAGCTGATCAGCAGGGCGATGAGCACCGCACCGGCAGCGGCGTAGCGAAGGGCACTGCTGGAACGCTCCAGAAAACGCCTCTCGCGCGGCTGCAGCTGTTGCGCTGCTTCGGTAACAATCAACGTCCCAACGACCTCGCCGTTGGCGACGACAGGAAGCCCACCTGCCAAACTCGCTTCGGGCACCTCGTCGCCAACGCGATATTGGCCGGACGGCAGCAAGACCCGCCGCTCCTGATCGACCATGGCAAAGGGCGGCAGCGGATAAACAGGCGGCAAGAATCCGGGATCTTTCTGACCGGGCATCCCCCCCTGTACCGGCGGGCGTGGCTTCGAGGGGGGTGGGCGTTTGGGCTGGGGCAAGCGTCCCTTCTGCTTTCGCACCGGGGGTTGCATTGCTTCATGAATCCCCTCCCAGGTACCGAACTCCTGGTAATGCGCGACGGCTTCTTCAATCAAATGGGCGGCGGCCTCTTCTCGAAGAAAGCGTTGGAACTCCCGAACCGTCACCTGTCGGGTCAATACGCCCACAAGAACAGCTTCGAGCACGCACACGAGCAGAAAAGCCAGAGTCAATTTTATTGTGAGCGAACGCATGGGATGGCTTCGTTTGCTAACCTCTTTAGAATATGAAGCACGTGATGTTGGTTTTCAAGCAGGTCATGAGGTCGCTTCGCTCCCTGTCATTGGCTCACTTCGTTCTCGTCAATTGGCTCGCTGCGCTCACCGTCATTAGTTGTCATTCATTGTCTTGTTCAACCCATGACAATAAATGACGCGCCGAAGGCGCAACTGACGGCGACCGAAGGGAGCCCAATGACATAAGCATCGCGAGCACATGACACAAGCATCGCGAGCACATTCACTCCGAGGCAAATCGATACCCCACCCCGAAGACCGTCTCTACGTACTTCGGATGGCGTGGGTCAGGCTCGATCTTCGCGCGCAGGTTACGGATGTGGACGTCAACGGTGCGCTTGACGC
This sequence comes from Rhodothermales bacterium, assembly GCA_028278205.1. GTDB lineage: Bacteria > Bacteroidota > Rhodothermia > Rhodothermales > Bin80 > JANQES01. The sequence continues at coordinate 137,294 of JANQES010000110.1, read as the reverse complement.
CCTCCATGGCATAGCCCTGTAACTGACACAACAGGTCGGCCCGTGAGAAGACCCGTCCGGGCGCAGCCATCAGGATGGCGAGGAGCTCAAACTCGGACGGCGTAAGGTTTACCGAACGGCCCTCGACTTGCACCAGGCGGCGGCTTCGGTCGAGCACGACGCCGGCGGCACGGACCACGTCGGCGGGGCGCGTCTCCTTGCCTACCCGCCGGAGCACAGCACGGATGCGTGCTACCAACTCGTGCATCCCGAACGGCTTGGTCACATAATCATCCGCCCCCAGTTCCAGCCCGACGACCTTGTCCGTCTCTTCGAGTTTGGCCGTCAGTAAGATGATGGGCACGTCGGCCTCCCGGCGATAGACCCGGATGAAATCGAAGCCGCCCATCTCCGGCATCATGATGTCGAGCAGGATGAGATCGGGGTGTTCCTGGCGGGCGACGAAGAGCGCCTGCCGCCCATCCGGCGCCGTGACCACGCGATACCCCTGTTCGGCGAGGTACTCCATCAGCAGCACCCGCACGCTGGCATTGTCATCGACGACTAAGATGGTATGAGCCACAGCATCACCCTGACGTCAGTCCTCAATTCACGTCCTCATCGCTGGCCGCGAGCGGGGCAGCTCTCCGTACGTTCTGAGTTGCACGAGAAGCTCGGCGAGGCGTTCGACCCCCGCGACAAATTGAGAGCCGGGGGAAAGTTTGTGGGGGTAATGCCAGCCATACAAACCGGCTGACGCCCATAAACATAAATAAAAGATGTTCAGAACTTGTTAAGATAGGCCGCAAAAACAATTCAGGGCCAATTCCTCACGCAAAAGGAAAGTGGCCCTTTGATCCCTGAATTCCAAAAAAGAGCTTCAGATCACCCTCTCACGATCCGCCCGGCGGGCGCGGCGGCTGACCCGGCGGCGGCGGGTTGGAGCCGCCTCCCTGGTTCGATTGGCCGGCGGCACCGATCAGGAGAAAAGCAGCACCCGTCAGAACAGCGCCCCCGCCGAGGTAGAGCCATTTCTTCAAACCCCGGCGCTCTTTCCGGTCGTTTGCAGCGGCTGCCACCGGCGAGGTAGCAACCGCCGGCAGCGCGGGTTGTAGCTCGCTCCTGACGTCTTCTACCAACGCCCGATACGAAGGCTGGGCGCGTATCGGATCCGGTTGATACGCGGGGTTGAGGGATAAGAGAACCCGGATAGCTTGCCGGGCGTCGGCCTCTTCCCGATTGGCAAAGCAGAGCATACTCAGGAGCGTATAGACCTGCGGTTGTTCGCTTTCTGAAAAAGCACCCTGCTCAAGGCAACGATGGAGCAGCGCAATGGCCTCGTCAAAGCGCGCGTCGTTGTATAATTGCCGTGCCGTGGTCACGGACTCTTCGCAAGATGCCTGCGCCTGAACGGCAACTGGCGCGACGGCCAGGCACAGCAGGGGCGCTATCAACAAGAGCAGGCGCTTCGCCGGGGAGATGATACCCCGGCGGCTGCGGTGTACTTTTCGGTTTTTCATGGGAGCACGTGTTTAGGAGTTTGTGGTTCTCGATCCGAATTACTCTTCAGCGATCCTCTTCAAGATGGCGTGGACGATCCGCGCCTCAGGGCTCAGATCGAATTGAACCGGGTTCTTGAGAACCTGCGACGCCGTTCCGCTGACTTCTCGCACCTCTGTCTGGGTATATCCTGCCGCCCGCACCTCGATGCGGTGACGCCCCGGATAAACCTTGATTTTCATCGGAGACCAGTCTCCGGTGGCGATGCCATCGACGTAGATCTCCCCGGAGATAGGACGGCCTTCGACATCCTTCGCCGCCACGTTCACCTCGACGCGCGCCATAAAATCGATGGCTACGTCCTGGGTGTCGCCCGGTGCGAGGATCACGTCGGATGTCCATATCCTGTCTAAAACGGGATTACGGACGGTGATGCGATGGCTATGAGCGGGCAGGCTCAGGGTATACCAGTAGTCGATTTCATAGGCCTGTGGCTCTCCATCCACATAAACATTGCCCCAGGGAATCGGCTTTATTCTCAGCACACCCTGGGCGAGCGTATCGCCTTCCTCCGTCCGGTGCAGCGCGGCCCTTGAGGTGGAGGTGTCCGGCGAAACGGGCGGTTGCGGGAGTATGTCAACAAGATACAGGGCTTCCTCGGCTGCATCATCGGTTTCGTCGAGCGAGGCCAGCGCCATCACGGCAGGCATCGCTTCGGAAAGCTCGGTTGACGGCTGCGTATCAGGATGATGGTCTACGTCTAGCGGTTGAATCGCAGGAGGTGTTGCCGGCGCTTCGGCTCGGTTTTCAGGCGCTTCTTCCGGCAGCGGGGCCGCTTCCTGCCTGATGGGTGGCCCCTGCCGTTTCGCCCCCCCTGATCCCGCTGGCAAAACTGACGTTGTGACGGGCGGCTCTGCGGGATGCTGGCCGTCTTGCGTCAGCATCAGACTGACCAGAAGCACGACGCCCATCACGGACGCTACTAAGCGCATCTGCCCCGGCGCGAACCGCCACCGGCGACCTCGTGGCGCGTGCCTGGCGTCGGGATGCTGCGTCTCCGTGATCGCGCGGGGCAGTTCTGTCTTCGGATGTTTGTGCTTCCCCAATCCGGCGCGCGCTGACAATCCCGGCGAAAAACCGTGCCCGGCATCCGCTGCCGATCCCGCTTCACACGCCCACGCGTCCAGGGCGGCCAACATCGCATCCGCCGAGGGATACCGGTCTTCCGGCTCGCGTTCAATCGCTTTCGAAACGATCTGGACGAGCGGCGCCGGGACGTCTTTGTTGAGTTGATCGAGTGATGGAAAATCGTGGGCGTCGATGGCTTTCTGAATAGCGAAACTGGAGCCCAACCCGGCGAACGGGGTTCGCCCGGCCAGCATCTCGTAGAACGTCATACCGAGCGCATACACGTCGCCGCGCTGATCGACGTTGGCGAGCCCCTCAAGCTGTTCGGGTGGCATGTAACAGAGTGTGCCTGCCGCAAACTCGGCGCTGGTGGCACCCAGGCTACCGGCAGAGGGCCCCTGAATCTTCGCCAGCCCGAAATCAGTCACTTTCACCGCGCCCGTCCGAGTCAGCAGAATATTCCCCGGCTTGATGTCGCGATGGATGATGTGCCGGCGATGCGCGTAGGCTATGGCGCTCAGGGATTGCCGCATGATAGGCGCCGCCGTCTGCCAGGATACCGGGCCGCATCGCTTGATCAACCCAGTGAGCGTCCCCCCTTTCACATATTCGGTGACGATCACGAGAAAAGGCTCCACCTGCCGAAAGGCGAAGACCGTGACGATATGCGGATGGTGCAAACGGCCTAACGCCAGCGCTTCCGCTCTGAAGCGCCGCAAAAACCGATCATCTTCGAGCAGCCGGGGATTCATCACCTTCAACGCCACCGTCTTGTCCAGCGATGTATCGACGGCTTTGTAGACGACGCCCATCCCTCCGGCGCCCAGCACTTCCTCAATGCGATACGTATCGACGACCCTCCCAACCATGTGCTGCCCTTTTTACGGAAATACCTTTCGGTCGGGGCTAATACACGGTGCAGGGCGTTCTTCCCCTACTCCCTCGGATTCTTCTTGCGGATCATTTCGGGCGGGAACGCGGCGGGTTGGGCGCCGTCGCGGAGGCGGAGGTTGAGGCCGCCGCCCCATTTGGGCCGCAGCGGGATGGCCGTCACGCCCGTCTCCTGCATCACCGCGTGCAGGCGTTCGCGCATCTGCTTGACGGTTTCTTGATGGGCTTCATCGTAGAATAGGTTGGTGCGTTCGATGGGGTCGTCCTGGAGGTTGTAGAGTTCGTCGGCGTCCCAGATGCCGTAGTATTCGATGAATTTGAACTCCTCGGTGCGCAGCGCAAACATGGTGGGCGTCTGCGGGAAAGCGATTTCCCAGAAGTATTCGTAGAGCAATTCTTGCCGCCACTGGCCCGGATCGAGGTTGCCGGAAGCCAGCGGCAGGAAACTGCGCCCGTCCATGTGATCCGGCGCGGCCAGCCCCGCCGCTTCGAGCACCGTCGGCCCGATGTCGATGTTGGCGACCATGCCGTCGACGGTGGTGCCCGGGGCCAGCAGGCCGGGCGCAAAAGCGATCATCGGCACCCGCATCGACGCCTCGTAGGCCGTGCGTTTGTCGATCAGGCCATGCTCGCCCCAGGCAAAGCCGTTGTCGCCCATGTAGACGATGAGCGTGTTGGCGAGCTGGTTATTTTCTTCGAGCCATTTCACCACCCGCCCCACACTCTCGTCAATCGAGAGCAAGGCTTCGCAGTAGCGGCGGTAGAGCACCTCGACGTCCGGGTGGCGCTGGTTGTGATAGGGGAAATCGACGCCGTGCCAGCTATTGCGCTGGTCGCGCGTCCAGCGGGGTTTGCCGGCCTGGTTGAACGGGCGAACGGCCATCGTCGGCGGCTCCGGGAAAGGCTCCTCGTCGTAGCGACCGAGGTGGCGTTCGGCAGGCGAGAAGTTGTCGTGGATGCCTTTGTGCGAGAGGTAGAGAAAGAACGGCTGATCGGGATCGAGCGTGTCGAGCCAATCGACGGCGTAGCCGGTCAGGTCGTCGGTGATGTAGCCGCGTTGCGGCACCCGCGCGCCATCCACGTTGAGCGACCAGTTGCCGTCGGCAGGCGGGTAGTAACGGCCCTGCCCCCGGAAGCTGACCCATCGGTCGAAGCCGGGTTTGGGCTCGTCGGTGCCGCCGCCCATGTGCCATTTGCCGATGAAAGCGGTGGCGTAACCGGCGTGCTGGAGGTATTCGGGGAAGAAAATGTTGTCGTCCCGCGTAGGCGGTCCGTTGTCGATGACGCCGTGGTTGTGCATGTACTGCCCCGTCAGGATCGACGCCCGGCTGGGCGAGCACAGCGACGTCGTGACGAACGCGTTGTTGAAATGGACACCGCCGCGCGCCAGCGCATCGAGGCTGGGCGTCTCGGCAAAAGGATGGCCGAGGTAGCCCATCACGTCGTAGCGGTGATCGTCGGTGAGGATGAAGACGACGTTGCGAGGCGTCGCGTCGTCGAGCCGGGGCAGCGTCCGGTCCTGGGCTTGAATGGGCGCAACAAGCAAACCAGCCTCGGCCAGCAGCATCACAAGCAGAAGACGAAAAAGAGCACGCATGAGCCTGGAGCTTTCAGTTCCTGGGGAAAAGCGCTCCAACCTACGACGATGCCGGATCAGATGCCACTTTGCTTTACTGCGTACTTCGTATTGCGTAGTGCAGTTTGCTCAAACGGCAGGATTGCCAGGATTCTCTGAAAAAAGAGTTCGAAATCTGATTAAAAAAACCCTACCTCGATATCGTTGAACCGTACATCAAATCCACAAACCTTCTAAACACTTTCTGAACAACTCGCCCGTAGGTTGGAAACATCGAACACCGAAACCAATCCTACGGAGGTTTACCATGAACCGTGGAGCCCCCTTTTTCCTGTTGCTCTTTTTGATCAATCCCATCGTGATGATCTCGTGCGACTCGGCCACTTCAGCCCTCGACGAGACCGACACCAACGAGCCGGGCACGACGACCACGCCCGGCACGAACACGGACCTGCCGGCTGTCTTCGCCCACTACACCGACGACGTGGAAGTCTACGTGGAGGGCAACTTCGTCGTGCTCAAATCCAACGGCGTGCCCAACCACAACAGCCCGTATTTCTCGACGACGGATGGTCGCTACGAAGCCTACAACGGCGATAACACCCGTTTTCAACTCAATCCGAACCGGATTAACGAGCAGAATTTCACTTTCCGCATCCCGCTCAACCCGTCCGAAGCGGCTAACAAAGAAGCGACGCCGCTGGGCGCCATCGGCATCGCCGTCAACGGCGTGGCGATCTTCAACCAGTACGCCGGCCCCAGCCAGCCGTTGACCCGCGAGATCGACTCGTTCGACCAGTACAACGGCCATCCGCAGCAGACGGGCGTCTATCACTACCACATCGAGCCGCTCTTCCTGACGCTCACCAACGGCCCGGAATCGCTCGTCGGCTTCCTGCTCGACGGGTTCCCGGTCTACGGCCCTGAAGAAAACGGCCAGGCCGTCACCAACGCCGACCTCGACGCCTACCACGGCCACTTCGGCGCGACGGCAGACTATCCCAACGGCATCTACCACTATCACATCACCGCCGAAGACCCCTACATCAACGGCAGCGGCTTCTTCGGCACGGCAGGAACGGTCTCGCAATAGCATTTTGGATTTTAGATTTTGGATTGCTTACTTCCACCCAATCCATCAGCCAGTGAAGCCGAGACGGTCAGGATCGCTCCAACTTTTTCGATGGAGAAAACTGCTCGGCGAACGCCCAATCCAAAATCTAAAATCCAAAATAAGTTAAAACGTTTAGACGAAGCATAAATCATGAGGCCTGAAATGAAAACCCGTAACCGCCTCCCCCTCGACCTTCTCCTGCTCCTCCTGTGGCTTGCCGGCGCCGGTGTGGCCGTGCTGCGTCCCCCGGCGCTGCAAGTCCCAGTAGGCATCCCGGACGTAGAGATCCTCAGCGACGATGCCGCCCTGCGCCGCGCCGGAGGCCTCCTCTACCGGGGCGAAAAGCCCTTCTCCGGGCGGCTCGTCGCGCGCTACGACGACGGCTCGACGAAGAGCATCACGCCCTATTACGAAGGCAAAGCGCGCGGCCTGGCCAGGGGCTGGTATCCCGGCGGCGCGGTGATGTTCGAACGCACGTATCAGGACGGCAAAAAAGAAGGCGTGCATACCGGCTGGTGGGAAGATGGATCGCTTAAGTTCGTCTATCACTTTAAGAACGATATGCACGAAGGCACGGCCCGCAACTGGTTTTCGGATGGATCGCTCTATCGCGATTTCAACTATGAAAACGGCAAAGAAGCCGGGCTTCAGCGGATGTGGAACGAAGACGGCACGATCAAAGCCAACTACGTCATCAAAGACGGGCGGCGCTTCGGCCTGATCGGCTCCAAACCTTGCGGGTTATGATTTTTAACGGCGGGCTTTGGCTGGCCGTCCTGGTGCATCCGCATTGCTTCGCTTTCCGCTACCTGTTCACTGTCAAAAATCATAAAAGGGCTATGACGCGCGTACACACTTTTAAAAGCATCCTGATGGGATGTTGGTTGCTGGCTGGCTTGCTGTTGATGGGCTGCCGGGATAACCGGCAAGCGACTATCGACCTGCCGTTTTACCGGAATGCTGCGATGACGCCGGAGTGGATCGCGGAATCGTCCGATGACTATGCTTCGATTCATCGGGTTGGCGATTTTTCGTTTGTTGATCAGGATGGAGAGAGGGTGACGGAGGCAGATTTTGAGGGGAAGATTTACGTCGCCAACTTTTTCTTCGTCCACTGCGCTGCTATCTGCCCGACGATGCGGACGAACCTGGCGAAAATTCAGGAAACCTATCGGGATGACGATGCGGTGTTGTTGCTCTCGCACACCGTCATGCCAGAAACCGACACCGTGCCCGTCTTGCAAAACTACGCGACGGTCAACAACGTCATCAGCGGCAAATGGCATCTGGTGACGGGCTCCCGCGAAGCCGTCTATGCGCTGGCCCGCGAGGCCTATTTCGCCGACCTCGAAGCCGACCTCGCCGAAGACAACATCCTGCATTCTGAAAACTTCTTCCTGATCGATCAACACCGGCGCATCCGGGGCGTCTACAACGGCACGCTGCCCCTGGACGTCGAGCGGCTGATCGAGGATATCGCGACGTTGAAAAAAGAATCTGCTTAATACAACCTTGTCGCGTGTGGCTTCGTATCTTTGGCGTAGTTCGTACTGCGTAGTGCGTAGGATTGTCAAAAATACGACGCAGTACGCACTACGAAGTACGTTCTCCGGAAAGCCCTCAACCACGCGACGCCCATGGAAACCTCCACAATCCCCCATTTGACCATCGAAGAAATTGAAGCCGGCCTGCCGGCGGTCCGCCAATCACCCAGAGACCACGGCGTGCTCAAGGCCATCGTGATCCGCCCGGCGGAAAACGAACGCGCGGTGCTTCAGCAGGCCGAGTTGAGCCCCGAAGGCGGCGTCCACGGCGATGCCTGGGCCGGGGGTAGCTGGACGCCTCGGCGTGATAAAAATCCCAACCCCGACGTCCAGGTCACGCTCACCAATGCGCGTTTTATGGCGTTGATCTCCCCAGACGAGAGCCGCCGCCCCCTGGCCGGCGACCAGCTCTACGTAGACCTCGACCTGAGCGACGACAACCTCCCACCCGGCCAGCGTATTGCGATAGGCACCACGATTCTCGAAATCACGGCGGTGCCGCACAACGGCTGTAAAAAATACGCGCAACGATTCGGGCAGGACGCGGTGCGCTTCGTGAATACCCCCGTCGGCAAATCGCTGCATCTGCGAGGCATCTACGCCAAAGTCATCCAGGCCGGCATCGTGACGGTTGGCGATGCGATTCTCAAGGTTTGAGAATCTGTTTGGAAAGTAGGCTGGCAGGCGAGCACGAGGACTTTTTGGTCCTGCGATGCCCCAGAATACTTACCAAACAGGTTCTGAGGGCGTGATGCTCTAGAGCCGTTCTCACCCAGACCATAGACTGGCTTTACGAAACCTCTTTGCTGATCTTTTCCTCAAGATTTTTTAGAAGTTCTTCCTGCCGGTGTCGCTTTTCATAACTCCAAAGAATGCGAGGCTCACCCACACGGACAGCGCACGTCATATTTGCACACCGTTGACATGACAACGCCACCTCCACCGCGTCCCCACCGGCAGGTTCTATCTGAGGGTCACCAAGAAACGCCACTTTTTGCTCGAACGCCGGATCAGCATCCATCCGCAGTGCAATGCTTACCGCCGAAAGCCTTCCTGACGAGGGATACGCAACCGAAATGACGAGAAAACAAGGGGCTTTATCCTTCGGATACTTCAATCCGGTCGTTAGCGATTTTTGAACGTGGACAAACAATTTATCCTTATTCTTATCCAGGTCCGTGCCATAGCGGTCTATCCACTTTCCTATGGCCTGCGCGCCTCCCCATAAACGGCACCGATCTTCGCCTGCACCCAACCGCTGTACGTCGGGAAAACTCGTGAAATTCAAGGCGTCTGTAATCCTGGGAGTAGACGTGAGCACATGTCCTGACTTTGTTTCGGCACCCTGCTCTTGTAGGTTGTAGGCATAGCGAAAGAAGGAGTATTCATCAAAGCCAAGCTCACTCAAGACCGACGTGATACGATGGCAAAAAAGACCGGGGCGATGCCCATATCCACACGAAAGAAACTGCTCCGGATTCCACGTTTTTGCCGAAAAAACAGCGTTCAGATTCTCCATGAACGTCTCTCTCGGCATCAGAAGCGCACTGGCAAAATATGTTGCCTGAAAGGCATACATTAACTCTTCAAACGATCCACGCCGAGGCGCAGGATAGATCATGGTACCCTTGTTTACGATCCCCAGCGCAAAAAAACCGATCTCTCGTGCCCAGATCATCGCCCTCTGCTCCGGCGTGAGGTTGGGGTTGACGAGCAGCCGGGGCTTTTTCCCGCCAAGATAGACGGTTTTAATCTTGGCAAACTCCTCCGTCTGGCCCAGCGTGGTTTCGTCGATCTGAAACTTCCATTCCTTGATTATGTAGTCGCGTAATATTTCGTGGTTTTCAATGCCCTGCTCAGGTGTCCATCCAAAAGTGCTTAATTTCTCCAGGTACTCCCTGGCGGCGTTCTCGATCTTACGAAGAGGTGTGGAGGGATCCTTCTTTTGGAGCTTTTTAAAGTGTTCTTGCTGATAGATGCGCCGCATGGCATGGTTAATATCTTCTTCGCGTAAGCTATAAAGCTGGGCAAGCTTACCCAGAGTCTTTATCAACACTTCTCCTGTATTCGGATCATTACTCAGAAGCGACAAAATGTGCTCTTTCGGCACCCCTTCGAGGACATCAGGGAGCTTCCGGAAGGTCCCCTTTATGTGGGGTGGAACCGTCATCAGTTCTTCCGGCGCAACGCCAAATGCTTTCGATAAAGAAAGAATGGTTGCCAGAGAAGGACGCTTGGTACCACGATTGCCACGAACCAGGTCGCTCAAATACGATTGACTCAGACCTGTTTCTGCGGACAAATCCTTCAGTTTCATCTCATTCTTTACTAATAACGACTTGATCTGCCACTGAAGAACTCCTGGATCAGGATGGGAATCCATGGGAAATATACGTTTGGTGGGAAGGACAACAGCATGGTGCTTCACCAGCGTGACGTAAAAAAAGAACCTCTCAGCAGGGTTTCTCTTACGTTCTAGTAAGGATACACGCAGAAAAGCTTATGTATGTAATGTAAGGAATATATTGCAATAGCGAAAAAACCGCAATTGATGAAAAAAAGAATATCATCCAATGTCACAAAGGGCTTCAGGACGCGTATCCCCTTTATTTGGAAATTTTTTCCTCATTAGCGATTTTTTCGCTTTTAGTATTTTTTCTTCTTGACAATATTATCGTCGATGTTTTAAATTTCGCTACCGATTCCGCATGGGCATCACTTCTACATTTGGAGGTAGTGTCATGGCCGAAGAAACTGTATCGCTAGAGGCGATTGCCCAACTTCCCGGCCTTCTACGCCTCGATGATTATGTCATCGACGCCGACCTGAGCCCGTCCGAGAAGCTGAGCAAACTCGAAGCACGCCTGGAAGCTTGCAGCCAGGCGCACTTCACCATCATCGCAGACGCAGGCTCGTTCGTCAGTACCGATTACGGATGCACCTGGACCCGCATCCTGGACCCTGAGGAGCGCAAAACGCTGAAGACCGGGCATTCCCCCTTTCGTCTTGCTACGGGTGAGCCCGGGATCAAGTACGTCACGGGTGGCGGGATCTTGTTCGACCCTACCCACGGCACCACCCTCACCGTAGGGGGTGGGGCCGGCACGGGTAAAACGCTCCTGGTCGTTCAACTGCTGGCCGAGTTGCTCCGGCATGAACGCGTCGCGTGTCTCTATTATACCCTCAACCAGCACGGTATCGACCTCAAGAAACGCTTTCTGAGGTTCAACCCGGGTCTCGAACCCCAGGTCGTCGGCTGGAAGCTCAACGAGCGGGTTTTTGAGAAATCCCTCGTGATTATCTCTGCCCGCGACGCGCCGGACATCACGCTGGAGAAAACCCGCAACCGTATCCATCGCGACATCGAGCAGATGCGGCTGTGTAATCTGTCGTGCTCGATCGTCGTGGTGATTGACGGCAGCGACCTGATCGAGATGCCCGAAGAGAAACCCCATGCGTTTCGCAGCCTCATCAAGGAAGTGCGGAGCCGTACCGCCGGCCTGATCCTGATTCAGAGCAGCACAGATGAGCGGCGGGCCGAGAATGAGGCAGACTTTGCCATCTGCATGAGCAAACGGGCACTGCCCAACAGCACCGACATGGTCACGCACATGGAGGTCGTCAAGGCCAAATCGGGGGCGCATCGCGGGCTCCACGAATACATCATCGAGAACCAGGGCATCAAAGTCATTCCCTCGCTGAAGTCGTTGGAAGACGGTGCCCGGCCTCTGCGTCACGTCCTGGGCCGCCAACAAGCAGCCTGCTTTAACGTCGAGGCGTTCGACTACGCCCTGGGGAACCATGGAACGCCCGGCCTCAAGTATGGCGATACCCTGGTACTCGATGGAAAGCCCGGCACCGGAAAGACCAATCTGGTCGGCAACTATCTCAGAGCATGCCTGGAGGCCAGACGCGAAAAACGCGTGTTGCTGGTGAGCTACCGGTTCGGCGAAGAATACGTGCGAGAGCGGTTTTCCGAGTTTTATAACCGGATCGCCTTTATCGACGCACGCAACCTGTCGGCCAGCGAGACGCTGTTTCTCATTCGGCGGCATGTGGAGCAGCAAAGCCGGGGGCCGCTTCATCGCGCAGTGATTTTTGGTATCGGGGTCTTAGACGTGAAGGAGCCGCCCGAGATCATCCATCAGTTCCTGCGCATCCTTAAAGAGTATTTTTATCGGCTCGCGATCGCCGGTGTACTCGTCAATTGGGATCAGACCCTCGCGAGGGATATCGCGCAGAACATGGTCACTTCGGTGGTCCATATTTCGAAGAAGCACGGCATCATCCGCCTCAAACGCAAAAATAATTATCCGGTGGACGAGAAGCTGGGCATTATCTCGTATGAGGGCGACCGAATCAAGATCTTGCAGCTGCCGGGAACGGGGGTCTAAAAATGGGTCCGATACGCCATGAACCTGGACTTCGAAGTAGGCGCTTTCTTGGTGGCCGTCGCTACGGCTAGCCTTCTGTTCATCCAGAATCTAGAGATGCGTAAAGCCCTTCGGTCCGCCGAAGGGCAACGCATGTTCGAGACATTTTTTACGTCGATGGAGATCTCTCGGTTCAGCATGAACGTTCGGGCGGCGCAGTTCAATCCGGCGTTGAAAAAGGAGATCATTGAAGCCCTGCTCAACCTCGATGAGTATGACGCAAGTGGACACCGCCAACGGGCGGAGTACTTCGTAGCGTATCTTAAATCCATATTTTACAGTGTGAGACGCAGATCCATCAGATCCAAATTTGTGATGAGCATCATTGGAGACTGGATCAAGCAATACTATCAGCTCCGCGACGAGATAAAGGACGGGCAGGATCAGGCTGACCATCTCGAAAACCTGTACTTCCCCGAAGCGCCAAAATCATTACGGCATCTTACCGGCGAATGACCGGCAGCTCCTTCTTTTGCTACACCTTGCCCGTCAAAACACGCTGCTCCCCAAGAATCGAGATGAAAGGGAGCTAAGCATTTCTTATCCTTTGGGCTACGCTGCTCATCCAAGCCCCCACCGCCCATGCACCGAGCCACCCTCGTCTTCATCCTCCTCTTTCACTTTTGGATTGTGCCCCCCGCCCTCGCCCAGGACCGGCTGCCGCTCACCGAACTGTCGCTCGAATCGATGCGCGCTTTTCGCGGCGCGGCGGTTAACTGGCAGATCGCGGGCGAGGTGTTCAGCGATCCCGTCCAGCGATGGTCGCTTGAGGCGAAGCCAGGTACGGGCGTGCTGGTCAATCTGGTCACCGAAGACGCTAACGACAACCTTTTTACCACCTGGGAGCACGGCGACATCGAACTGGAACTCGACTTTATGATGCCGCAAGGCTCGAATTCGGGCATTTATTTGCAGGGGCGGTACGAGGTGCAACTGCTCGATAGCTGGGGCGTGCAGCATCCCCGATACAGCGATTGCGGCGGCATCTACGAACGATGGGACGACAGCCGTCCGGAGGGACAACGCGGCTTCGAAGGCCATCCGCCCCGGTTCAACGCCAGCCGCGCGCCCGGCCTGTGGCAGCATTACAAGATCATCTTCCACGCCCCCCGCTTCGACGCCGACGGCAACAAAATCGCCAATGCCCGCTTCGCAAGGGTCGAACACAACGGCGTGGTGATCCACGAAAACGTCGAAGTGACCGGCCCGACGCGCGCTGCCGGCTTCGACGACGAGCAGCCGATGGGGCCGTTGATGATCCAGGGCGACCACGGGCCGGTGGCGTTTCGCAATATCCGCTACAAACGCTACATCCCGGACCGCGTCGCGCTGGATTCGCTGGACTACCGCTTCTACGAAGGCGGCTTCGAAGATATCCCCGATCTCACCGGCATCTTCCCCTCTTCAGAAGGCCGTGTGGCAGGCCTGACCGGCAACGTGGGCACCAACCCCGACACGTTTCTGGTGACGTTCGACGGCACGCTTCAGGTGCCCTCGGCGGGCGTTCACCGCTTCACCTTCGCCCTCGACTGGATCACCGGCGATCCGCATTTTCAGGACAAACACATCGGCGGCGGTCAGCTGACCATCGGCGGGCAGACGGCGCTGGTGCATGACGGAAAGCTTCGTGAAGCGTCGGGCGATATAACCCTCGACGTGGGCACGCATCCATTCACCTTGACTTTTTTCAAAAACCGCCGGTGGCACGCGCCGACGGTGGCGCTTTACGTCGAAGGGCCGGATACGCCGTTGCACACGCTCAACGCGCCGGGGTCGCTGCCGGAGCCGTCGCCCATCGGGGCTATCCTGGTCGAGCCGGAGCACGAGCCGGTGATCTTGCGCAGCTTCATCGACCATCGCGGCACGAAGCGGACGCATACCGTCTCGGTGGGCGAACCCGACGGCATCCACTACAGCTTCGACCTGAACCAGGCCGGTCTGCTGCATGTCTGGAAAGGCCCGTTCCTCGATGCCACGCCGATGTGGCACAGCCGGGGGCAGGATCAGCTTGCCGTGCCGCAGGGCAGCGTCGTCACGCTCTCCGGCCAATCGCCACTGGCTTTTCTGGACGAGGCAGACGCGCCGTGGCCAGACTCGGTCGATCACGCTGCGCCGTACCGCTTCCTGGGCTACGACCTCGACGAGCACGGCAGGCCGGTGTTTCGATACATCCTGGGCGACGTCGCCGTCGAAGACCGCCTCGATCCGGGCGAGGAGGCTCGGCTGCTAACGCGGCATCTGACGCTTCGCGCTGAACAAGCGCCGGCCTCGCTCTGGCTTCGGATGGCTTCCGGCACTACGATCCGCGAGATCGCCGAGGCCGGCACACGCCGCCTGGCTGATCGAACCTACCTCATCGACGGCCCCACCTACTACATCCACGTCGATGACGTGGGCGACGCGCAGCCGGTCATTCGGACTACAGAAGACGGTCAGGAATTGCTCGTGCCGGTTCGGTTTGAGGATGGGGAAGCGAAGTTGTCATACTCTGTTATTTGGTGATGAATTTTGACAGGTTGCGGGGATCGAGGGTCTGCTGGTCCTGATGGCCTTGCACCGGGCAACGTCGCGTGTCAAAATTCATAATGAAAATGGTTTTGCTTATGAGATCGCTGTCTCTCTTTTTAGGCTTGCTCCTCGTCACAGCAACCGTCCACGCGCAGACGGTGCCGGTGGAGGATGATTATTACAAGATGATCACCCTCCCCATCCCGGAAGGCGTGGTGCTCGAAGTGGGCGGGCTGGCCGTGATGCCGGATGGACGGCTGGCCGTCTCGACGCGGCGTGGCGAGGTGTGGCTCGTCGAAAACCCGGCGATGGACGGCGGCGGGCGCCCGCATTTCAGCCGGTTTGCCCACGGCTTGCACGAAGCCCTCGGCCTGGCCTACCGCGACGGCGCGCTCTACACCGCGCAACGCAGCGAACTCACCCGCCTGACCGACCGCAACGGCGACGGCCGCGCTGACCGCTACGAGACCGTCTACGCGTGGCCGCTCGAAGGCAATTATCACGAATATTCCTACGGCCCCGTCTTCCGCCGCGACGGCGCGATGCTCGTGACGCTCAACCTGGCGTGGGTCGGCTACGGCGCCAGCCTCTCGCCCTGGCGCGGCTGGACGCTCGCCATCACCCCCGACGGCCAGATGACGCCCGTGGCTTCCGGAATGCGCTCGCCCGCCGGCTTCGGCCTTAACACCGACGGCGAGCTTTTCTACGCCGAAAACCAGGGCGACTGGGTCGGCTCTGGCTACATCACCCACGTCGAAACCGGCGATTTCGTGGGCAATCCTGCCGGGCTTCGGTGGAGCCACCTGCCCGGCTCGACGCTGACGCTCAAGCCCGAAGACATCCCCGACACCGGCGAGCCGCTCTTCGAGGTGGCGAAAGACGTGCCCGCCCTGAAGCCGCCGGCTGTCTGGTTTCCGCACACCATCCTGGGTATCTCCACCTCAGACATCCTACCCGACTCCACCAGGGGCGCCTTCGGGCCGTTTGCCGGGCAACTGCTCGTGGGAGACCAGGGCCACAGCAAGATCGCCCGTGTCTTCCTCGAAAAGATCGACGGCGTCTATCAGGGCGCAGCGTTTCCGTTCCGAGAGGGCTTCGCGTCGGGGGTGCTGCGGATGGCCTGGGGCGTCGATGGATCGTTGTACGTGGGGATGACGAACCGGGGCTGGGCCTCCACCGGCAAAGCGCCTTTCGGCCTGCAACGCCTCGTGTGGACGGGCAAAATGCCGTTCGAAGTCAAGACGATGCGCGCGATGCCCGACGGCTTCGAGTTGGAATTCACGAAGCCGGTAGACCGGCAGGCGGCAGGCAATCCGGCGGCGTACGCGGTGACGGGCTTCATCTATAAATACCACTCGACCTACGGCAGCCCGCCCATCAACCAGGAAGAAGGCCGTATTCGCGGCGTGATGGTGTCGGACGATGGGATGAAAGCCCGGCTGGTGATCGACGGCCTGCGTGAGGGCTACATCCACGAACTCAAGATGCCCGGCGTGCGCTCGGCAGACGGCCTACCCCTGCTCCACGACGTGGCTTATTACACCCTTAACCGCATTCCTGAGGGCGAATCGCTCAACCTCGCGGGCATGGCTACGTCTGGCAATCCACAACGAGCCAAAACCGCCATCGCGTCTGCCACGCCGCAGCCCAAACGCCAGACGACGATGCCCGCCGCCTGGACTGGCGGCCCGGACGTGACCGTCACCATCGCCACAGAACCCAGCCTGAAGTTCGACACCGACGCCATCGATGTCGTCGCCGGCAGCCGCGTCGCGCTGGTCTTCAACAACGACGACGACATGCTGCACAACCTCGTCATCACCACCCCCGGCACCGAAGACGACGTGGCGATGGACGCCCTGCGCCTGGGCCTGCAAGGCCACGAGATGAGCTACGTGCCGGATTCAGACGCCGTGCTGTTCCACACCGCCCTGCTCGAACCCGAAACCGCCGAGACCATCTACTTCACCGCCCCGACGGAGCCGGGCACCTACACCTTCGTCTGCACCTTCCCCGGCCACGCCACGACGATGCGAGGCACGCTGCGCGTGACGGCGCGGTGATACGAAAGGGTGAGAGGGAGAAAGGGTGAGAGGGTGAGGAAAAAATCCCCCTTTCGCCCTCTCCCCCTCTCTCCCTTTCAAAAAATCAATTCCCCCGCCGGTGCAGGCTGACTTGCTTGTAGACACCCTCGATGTTCATCGGCAGCCACGCCTCGTATTGACCGAGGTGTTTAAACGCGTCCAGCTTGATCGTCTGCTTCATCTGATCCAGCGATTGGCCCGCGCGGGCGGCAGCCAGAACAGCCTCGTAGAGCGCCTCCAGGTACTGCCGGTGTTCCGCAGCGTCGGCTTTTGTGCCGAGGGGGCCGTGGCCGGGAATCAGGATGTCGAAGTCGAGGGTTTCGACCACCCGGACAGCGTCGATCCAATCGGGGAAATAGGAATCAGCCAGGTCGCGGTACGGCATGCGCTTGACGGAAATGAAATCGACGGCGAAGACGGCGCGTTCTGCCGGGAAATGCATGACGAGCGTGTTGTCCGAATGCCCGCGTCCTACGTAGACGAGATCGACCGTTTTGCCGCCGAGTTCGATGGTCATCCGGTCGGAAAAGGTGACTTCGGGCACCGCTGTGGGGCGTTTTTCGCCGAGGATAGTCGCTTTCGCCTTTTCGTGCGCCACCACGACGGCCTCGTCGTCGAAAACCTCACCGCCGCCGATGTGGTCGGCGTGGTCGTGGCTGTAGACGACGTAGCGGACCGGCACGCCGAAGCGCTGCTGTAGCTCGTTTTTGAGCCAGGTGGCCGCGTCCCGGTTGATGGGATCGGAGGCGATGATGCCGTCGGGCGTCACCAGAAAAACCGCCCGGTGGCCGCCGTTTTGGAATTGATAGAGATCGCCGGTGATGTTGGTGATAGTCCGCGCCGGGCCGTCCTGAGCGCGGCTCGGCATAGCGATGAGGGCAACGCCGAGCAAGAGGAACGCGGGCAAGTGCTTAGTCATAGCGGGGGCAAGAGTCGGTGGAGGGAGAAGGCTCGCGATCTAAAATATGTCGATATCGCGGTGTACAGTCAAGGTGAGAATTACCCTGTCGTGAATGCGATTTTGATGCGTGTTGTTTATTCTACCATCATCCGATGTGGAATTATCCTGCATCCCGCATCCCGTATCCAGCATCCCACAACCCGCCCATGTCGAAAAAAATCCTGCTCATCACCGGCGATGCCGGGGAAAGCTACGAAGCCCTCTACGCCCGCCATCGTTTTCGCGAAGCCGGATATACGCCGGTGATGGCCGCGCCGCACAAAAAACGCCTCAATCTGGTCATCCACGACTTCGAGCCGGGCTGGGACACCTATATCGAACGCCCCGGCTACCTCCAGGACGCCGACCTCGCCTTCGATGACGTCGAGGTGGACGACTACGACGCCGTGCTGATACTGGGCGGGCGCGCGCCTGAATATCTTCGCCACGACCCCCGCGTGATCGCTATCGTGCAGGCGTTTCAGGCTGCCGGCAAATGGATCTTCGCCATCTGCCACGGCATCCAGATCCTCATCAGCGCCGGCATCGTCGAAGGCCGCACGTTGACGTGTTACGAGCACGTGCGCTTCGAGGTGGAAGCCTGCGGAGGCACCTGGGACACCCGCCAGGCCGTGCGCGACGACAAGGTGGTCACGGGCCAGACCTGGCAATCGCACCCTGAGTTCTACCGCGAAGTCTTCACCTGCCTCGATGAATTTTGACGGTCGCATTCGGTAAGGCTTGTGATATACCGACATGGAGTGCCTTTATCAGGGGTGGCGTGTCAAAATTCATAATCCAAAAGAAAAAACCGGGAGGCTGACCGGTAGCGCCGTCTTCAGACCGTCACACCCTGCCCCGCGCCAGCCTGTTTTCCGTCAGGTATCGATAGCTCTGGGCGACGGCTTCTAACATATCCGTCTCGCAGACATCCAACTCCACAATCATCCACTGCGTCGCGCCGTTTGCGGCCCGGGCGATGGCGGGAAAGTCCTGCAGACCCTGCCCTACCGCCACCATCGGCCCTTCGGTATCCAGTACGGTGGCGTCTTTGATATGCAATAACGGAGCCTGCCTCCCAAAATCGCCGACGACCTGCGCCGGATCCAACCCGGCCACCTTCGTCCAGTAGGTGTCGATCTCGAAAAAGATCTCCGGCTCCAGCATCTCTTTGATCAGATAAAACGGATAGCCGCCTTCGGCGATCTCCTGAAACTCCCACCAGTGATTATGCAACCCGAAGCGCAACCCGTTCGACTGGGCGAAAGCGAAGGCTTCGTTGTAGATCTCCGCCAGTCGCTTGATGCCGTCGATGGTCTGATAGCGCTCGTCTTCGGGCCAGCCGTGCCAGACCATGAGGTCGCAGTCGTACGCCTCGGCTGTTGCCAGCATGACGTCTCGGTGCTCGCCCACGGGAATCTCGACGTGGGCGGCGCAAACGGGCAGGCCGAGGTCTCGCAGGAGTTTACCGGCCTGTCCGAGGGTCACGTCTTCCGGAAAAAAGGCGGTTTCGACGCCGGCATAGCCCATTTCGGCGACGCGGCGCAGCGTGCCGGCCATGTCTTGTTCGATCTCCTTGCGAAGCGTCCAGAGTTGGAGGCCAACCTGGGCGGCGGGTTGCGTCTGGGCTTGCTGCTCGGCGGCGGAGCGGCATCCGGGCAGAGCCAGGGCTACGGCGCCGGCGCCCACCGCTTTCAAGAAATCGCGGCGGGTCTGTTGGGTTGAGATCATTTTGCTTCCCCATATTTGCGCTAATCGACCGTATTAGTTAAGCTGACGCGCGCACAAGCGCAAGCGCCATCCTGATTTGCGGAAGAAGCCCCGTAGGGGCGTCCTGTTTGTAGCACTGTCCGGCATCAAAAAAGAAAGCTGATTTCTACAAACAGGTCGTCCCTACGGGACTCTTCAGACGCGCCCGAGCACATTCCTGGTAAAAACCCCTCGATCATGGCCGAACAGCCCCCCTCCATCCAAGACCCATCCATCTCCAAACCACCCACCGGCATCGCGATCTTGTTGATGGTCGGGCCGGCGTTGGTGTGGTGCGCCGAGTACATCGGCTCCGGCGAGGTGATTCTGGCAACCCGCACCGGCGCCATTCTGGGCACGGCGGTGATGTGGGCTATCGGCGCCGGGATCTTCCTGAAATACTGGATTGGGATGAGCGGCGCGCGCTACACGGTATGCACCGGCGAGGGCATGATCGATATGTTCGACCGGATACCGGGGCCGGCGCACTGGGCGGTGTGGATCGTGCTGCTGGCACAGATCGCCACGGCGGCTATCTCGATAGGATCGCTGGCATCGGCGGCAGGCATCTTCGTCAGCACGTTGCTGCCCGTCTCGCCGTACGTCGGCGGCTGGCTCGTGACGATCTTTGCCGTCGGCGTGGTCTGGTCGGGCGGATTCGACGTGCTCAAGATTGTGATGAGCTTTTTTGTGGTGATCATCGTGCTGGGCGTGCTTTACGTGTCGGTGCATGTTTTTCCGGGTTTTTCGACGTTTGTGCAAGGGCTGATCCCGAGCACGCCGGAGGTGCCTGCCTGGGCTATCGACCTGGGCGTGGATGAAAACCCGTGGTCGGAGATCCTACCGCTGTTGGGCTGGAGCGCGGGCGGCTTTGCCAGCCAGGTCTGGTACACCTACTGGGTGATGGGCGCCGGCTACGGCGCTGCCGAGGGCGTCGGTTTCGGCCACCGCGCCGACGTCTCTAAGCTGCGCCGCCTCACGCGCCTGGACGCCGAACGCCTCAAAGGCTGGTGCCGCGTCGTCTACGCCGACGCCACGCTGGCGATGGTCATCGGCGTGGTGGTGACGATTTGCTTTTTGATTGCCGGCGCCGGCGTGCTGGGCGCCGCGCAAAAAGCCCCCGAAGGCCCCGACGTAGCGCTCGAACTCTCGACGCTCTTCTCGACGCAATGGGGCTCGGTGGGCGGCTTCTTGTTCATCCTCGGCGGCGCGGCGGCGCTGATTGCCACGCAGATCGGCCAACTCGCCGGCTGGCCGCGCCTGCTGGCCGACGCCTTCCGCATCTGCATCCCGGCCTTCCGCCAGCGTTTCGGCTGGAAAATGCAGTTTCGCATCTTCCTGGTTTTCTTCCTCCTCACCAACATGGTGATCGTCTTCACGCTGGGGCTGCGGCCTGTCTTCCTCGTCCAGCTAGGCGCCATCCTCGACGGCCTGCTGCTGACGCCGCTGCAAGCGCTCTGGGTAGGCCTGGGTCTCTATATCGTGCTGCCGCAAATGTTCAACGAAGAAGCCCGCGAAGTCATCCGCCCGCACTGGATCTTCGGCCTGGGCCTGCTCGTGGCATTCCTCGTTTTCGGGTATTTCTGTATCTTTCAGATTCCCAGCGCACTAGGTTTTTAAGATGCTCTTTCCTCCAGAAGTTATACAGAAGCTTCAATACTACGTCTATCTGTATCTCGACCCGGATACGGAGGAGGTGTTCTACGTAGGCAAAGGCCGGGGAAACAGAGCATTCGATCATCTCAAGGATACATCCGAGTCGGAGAAAACGGCCCGGATTCATGACATCCGCCAGCGCGACAAAGAACCGAAGATAGAAATCCTGATTCACGGACTCGAAACGGACCAAACGGCAAAACGCGTCGAAGCCGCCGTCATCGATCTATTAGGCAAGACGAATCTGTCCAATCAGGTTCGGGGCTGGCGTGCCGGGATCCATGGTCGTATGAGTACAGAGGACATAACCGCACTCTACCATCAGAAAGAAGCAACCATTACCGAGCCTTCCCTTCTCATCCGTATCAATCAACTCTATCGATACGGCATGTCGCCGGTTGAATTGTATGACGCAACTCGGGGCATGTGGGTGTTGGGCCCGAAACGCGAACAAGTACGGTATGCGTTCGCGATTTACGAGGGCGTCGTTAAAGAAGTCTATGAAGTGAAAGCGTGGTTTCCGGCAGGCTCAACTTTCATGACCAGAGACAGCGCTCACGATCCGGACAAACCACGATGGGAATTTGTGGGGACGATTGCTGAGCCGGCCATTCGCGATAAATATGTTCACAAAACAGTCCGCAACTATTTTCCAAAATATAACCAGAACCCGATTCGATACGTTAATATTTAAAGGGATATCCTCATTCCTTGATTGTCATTAGCTCGTTCCCACGCTCCTGCGTGGGAATGCAGAACCGGACGCTCCTGCGTCTGAGAATCGAGGCAGGAGCGTCTCGGAAGAGCAAGGGCGACGCAGGAGCGTCGCGATCCTACAAATCGAGACATTCCAGTTTTTTATTTTTTCACCTCGTGAAAAAATAAAATAGCCTTTCACTAGTCTTCGAGGTACACGTTATTGGCGGGGTGCCCTGGTGTTTGGATCTATACCCCCTCTCCTCCTATACTTCCGAAACACCGCTTCCCACAAACACGCCCACCGCATGTCTTTGTGTGCCCGCTTTGGCAGGTTAGCCCTGGCTTTGTTCGTCCTCGCAGGTCTGGTGGGTCTTCAGCACGCCCATGCCCAGACTGCGACGGTGCGGGGTTTTGTGACCGATGCCGCGAACGGCGAGGCGTTGCTGGGCGTCAACGTCGTGCTCGAAAATGCCGGCGGCGACTTGCGCGGGGCGGCTACCGACGCCGACGGCATCTACAGCATCACACGCATCCCGCCGGGGCGATACGTGCTGCGCGCCTCGTTCATCGGCTTTCAAACATTTACCGATACACTGAGGCTGGCAGCGAGCGAGCGACGCACGGTGAACATCACCCTCGCAGCTGACGAAGAGGAACTCGGGGAGGTGGTCGTGGAGGCGGCGCCGGAGACCGGGGCGGCCAGGGTGACGGCGGGGCTGCAAATCGTCCGCCCGAAAGATATCGAGTTGATCCCCACGCCGGATGTTTCGGGCGATCTGGTTTCGTTTCTGACGGCGTTGCCGGGCGTGATCTCGCTCGGTGACCGGGGCGGGCAGCTTTTCATTCGGGGCGGCGAACCCTCGCACAACATGGCGCTGATCGACGGGATGTACGTCCATCAGCCCTATCACATCCTCGGCTTCTATTCGGCCTTCCCCTCGGACATCCTGCGCCAGGCCGACGTCTACACGGCAGGCTACGGCGGGCCGTACAGCGGGCGGATCTCTTCGGTCATCGACGTGCAATCGCGCAACGGCAATAAGCGCGGGTATGCCAGCGCCGTCTCGGTGGCGCCGTTCGTCAGCGGCGCGCGTCTCGAAGGGCCGCTGGCGCGCGACCGCGTTTCGTTCATCGGCTCGTTCCGCCAGTCGGTCATCGAGCAGGCCGCGCAGCAGTACGTCGATCAGGATATGCCGTATACCTTCGGCGATGCGTTTGGTAAGATCCATGCTGTCATCAGCCGCAACAGCCAGCTCTCGGTCAGCGCGTTGCACACGTACGACCGGGGCACGCTGGGGCAGGAATCTGAAGACCGGATCCTGGAAGAGGTGCGCTGGCAGAACACCGCCGTCGGGCTGCGCTACGTGGTGCTGCCTCGTCAGTTGCCGTTCATCGCCGAAGTGATGTTGTCGTTCTCGCACATGCGCAGCGAGTTGGGGCCGCGCGATCAGCCCGTGCGCTGGACGGAGGTCAAGGGGCTCAATTACGCCGTCAATATGACCAATTTCTTCCAGGAAGCGGAGTGGAAATGGGGGTTATTCTGGCGCGTGCCGCAGGTGACGTCGCTGCTCGGCGGCGTCTATCAAAATGTGGAATTTGGCTTCAGCCGACGCCACAAAGCCGGCATTTACATCGAACCCGACTTTTACATCACCGACAACCTGCGCGCCCGCATGACGGTGATCGGGCAGCTCTTCCCCAACCAGGATGAAGCGGCGTTCGTCGAGCCGCGCCTGCGGGTGATCTGGCAGAAAGGACGCCACGAGGTCAGCGCAGCGGCGGGCCTGTATCATCAGGAGATCTTCGGCCTCAACGACCGGCGCGACGCCACCAACGTCTTTACCGCCTGGCGCAGCGCGCCCATCGAAGACCTCTCGAAAGCGACGCACCTGGTGCTGGGCTATCGCGTCAGCCCCACGCCCTGGCTCGAAGTGGCGGCGGAGGGTTTCTACAAACGCCTGCGCAACCTTTTCATCGCCGAATGGACGGCGTTTCCGCGCTTTACGAGCCGCCTGCAACGCGCCGACGGCGAGGTGGCCGGCCTCGACCTGCGCCTGGAGGTGCGGCGTCCCCGGTTCTACGGCTACGTCAATTACGGCCTCTCATCGGTCGAATACGAAGCCAAGCAAGCCGCCCTCGCGCTCTGGTACGGCGACGAACGGCTTAAATTCCGCCCGCCCCACGACCGGCGCCATCAACTCAACGTGCTCGCCAGCACCACGCTCGGCGGCGTAGACCTGAGCGTCCGGTGGAATTTCGGCTCCGGGCGGCCTTTCAACCGCGTCTTTGGTTTCGACGGCTTCGTATTGCTCAACGGCGTGCAAGACCTCTTCAACGTCCCCGACGAGCAACGGGTGATCTACGAACGTCCCTTCCAGGGCACCCTCCCGACGTACCACCGGCTCGACGTGTCGGCGGAACGACGGTTTGAGTACGACACGTTCACCCTGACCCTGCAAGCCGGCGCCATCAACCTCTACGACCGCCGCAACCTCTTCGCGCTGGATATTTTCACGACCGAACGCAGCGACCAGCTCCCGTTCGTCCCCACTGTGGGGATTAAAATTGAGGTGGATTGATGAGAGTGGATAATTTTGGATTTTGGATTTTGGATTTTGGATTGGTCTCGTCCAAAACCGTTTTCCCAGCCGAAGAAGCTGAAGCGCCTCCAACCGTCGCAGCTTCATCGGATTATTTACTTTCCTCCAGATCAACAATCCAAAATCCAAAATCCAAAATCCAAAATCCAAAACGCCCCGTCCTACAGCCAGCCTTCCTCGCCTGCCTCCTCACTCTCCTCACCCTTGGTTGCGAAGAGGGTGTCAACGTTCAACTGGGGACCGACCGGCCCTTTACGGTGTACGGCCTGATCAACCCGAAAGCCGATACGCACGCGGTGCGGGTTTTTGAGATTCAAAGCGAAATTCGACTGATTCGTCCAGAGCCCATCGACGCCACGGTGACGACCACGCTGATGCAAACCGGCGAGACACGGGCGTGGCGAGACTCGGTCATTCAACTCCCGGACGGCGATTACCGGCACGTCTACTGGGCGGCGTTCCCGGCCCAACCCGGCGAAACCTACCGCCTCGACATCACCCGCTCCGACGGCGCGACGGCCTCGGCTGTGACGACGATTCCGCCGCCGGTGACGCTAGAGGTGCTGGAGCCGGCGACCAACAGGGTTCGCGAGGCCCTGATGCCTGTTTTCATCCACGGCGATCCCCCGACCCTGCCCCGCATCGACGTGGAATACGTCGTCGTCGGGCTTCGTGAAGGCGGCAGCACGCCCATCTTCAACCCCATCACCTTCAACTATCGAGGCCGTCCCACCAAACAAGCCGGCGGATGGCTTCTGGAAATCGACCTCATCGCAGATTATCAGGTGATCTTTCAGGTTTTTGACGAAGATGATGAACTGACCACAGAAATCATCGATTTGAAAGAGATCCTACTCCGCGTCCACGTCGGCGATGAGGGTTGGGTCTCGCCCATCGGGGCGTTCGACCCCGAGTTTCTCGTCGAGCCGGGCACGTTTTCGAATGTGGAAAACGGGTTTGGCTTTTGGGGTTCGGGCTACGTCGAATCGACCGCGTTTCGCCCGCCTTTTGTCCTGCTCGAACGCGCCGGCTTTTTTACGGGTGGATCGACCACGCCGTGATACCTTATGAATGTCAGTGCGTCCTTGGTACTGTGACAGAGATATTGATGGATACATCTTATCCCGGCGTGGCGGTATGATCGCGTTTGTTTGTCCTTTTGGCTTGATCCCCCGGATCCCCGGATCGTGGTCCGGGGCAGGCTCCGGACCAAAAGATCAAGACGCTACCCGCTGGGCCGCGTAAAGACGTTACATGTAACGTCTTTACGGCACGCGCTCAACTTTGAAACGCGCTCGGCTACGCCTCACTCAAACAGCAAATTTTCCTTTTTCGCGTGCCTGCGCTCCGTTCCGGGCGGCCCACCGGCTAAGGTCGGCTTTTCTGTTTCCGATTCTCCCTTTCCCCTCTCTCCCTTTCCCAAAATCCCCACTGGCCACATCCCACTGGCCATTCCCTGCACTTAGAATTCGTTCAGGAACGCTTCGAAATCATAACGCGGCTGATAGCCAAGGTGTTGGACGGCCTTGTCGATGGCGTAGATGCGGTCGATGGATGCGGGCAGCGTCCATCCCCGGTGTGCAAACGCCGCCTCCAGCATTGGGACGCGCCGCCGGAGCACCGCCGGGGCATCGTGCAGCAACTCTTCGGTGTCGTCCTTGGAAAAAGGCGATTGGGCGGAGATGTTGAACACCTCATACTCCGGCACGTCGGCGAAGAGAGCCAGCCGGTGCGCCATGACCACGTCGCGGACGTCTACGCCCCGATAGAGCCGGTACAGCGCCATCTTCTCCGGCGGCTCGGTGAAAAATCGGGAGACGCGGAGGCTGAGGCACGAAAGCGCCGTCTTGCCGGCGATATCCCGGCAGAGTTGTTCAGCGGCGATCTTCGTGATGTCGTAGACGTCGCGCGGCTCGGGCGTCAGCGATTCGGTGACCCAGACAGCACGGTCTTTCGGTTCCATCGCCCGGCCATAAAGCGAGGTCGTGCTCGTGTAGACGAAACGCCCGGCGCCGTTTTTTACGGCAGCTTCCAACAGATGCACGGTGCCCTTGACGTTGACATCGACGAAAAGCGAACGAGAGTGATTTGGCACGTGCGGCGCATGGAGCGACGCCGTGTGAACCACGGCCTCCACGCCATCCATCATCGAAAAAACAAAAGCCCGGTCTGTGATGCTGCCGCGATGCGTTGTATGCGCCCCCCCGACGATATCCACACCCACCACCTCGTGGTCGGTAGAAAGATCAGCCGCGATGGCGGCGCCGAGTTGGCCGGACGTTCCAGTGACGAGAATGCGCATTTGCTGGTTTATTTTCTCAGTTTGCCACCAAACCAATGTAACACTTTTGCATCAAGACCCTCCCACACTCCCATACTCCCACACCCCCATACAATTCTCAACTGATTTCAAATGAAAAACGCTCTATATTCGCAGCATGATACCCATCATCGACGCCCACCTCGATCTGGCCTGGAACGCCGCCTCGTTCAACCGCGACCTGACGCTGTCGGTGGCGGAGCTACGACGCCGCGAGGCGCACATGACCGACCTGAACGCGCGCGGCCACTGCACAACTACCCTGCCCGAACTACGACATGCCGGCGTGGCCGTTTGCGTGGCGACGGTGCTGGCACGCGGCGGCCCGGCCCAGGAGCCCAAGCCTGCCTACAACCGCACCGATCTGGACTACGCCAACCAGGCTATCGCCTACACGGCTGCGCAGGGGCAACTGGCCTATTACCGGCTGCTCGAACGCCAGGGCCACCTCCGCATCCTCCGCACCGCCGCCGACCTCGACGACCACTGGCACGCATGGCTTCAACCCGACACGGAGACGCCCCTGGGCATCATCCTCAGCATGGAAGGCTGCGACCCCATCGTCTCGCTGGAGCATGCCGAGAGTTGGTGGGATGACGGGCTGCGCGCCGCCGGGCTGACGCACTATGGACAGGGCCACTACGCCTTCGGCACCGGCGTCGTAGGCCCGCTGAGCGACAAAGGCGCCGATCTCCTGCGCCAGTTCGCCCGCCTCGGCATCGCCCTCGACGTGACGCACCTGTGCGACGAGAGCATGGCGCAGGCGCTCGACGTGTTCGACGGGCCGGTGCTGGCAAGCCATCACAACTGCCGCGCCCTCGTGCCGGGCGACCGCCAGCTCACCGACGCCCAGATCAAACAACTCATCGACCGAGACGCTGTCATCGGCGCGGCGATGGATGGGTGGATGCTTTATCCCGGCTGGGTACGCGGCGAAACCTCGCCCGAGGTCGTCGGCCTCGATGCCGTCGCCGATCACATCGACCACGTCTGCCAGATCGCCGGAACCACCCGCCACGCCGCCCTCGGCAGCGACCTCGACGGCGGCTTCGGCGCCGACCAGACCCCGCGCGATCTCGACACCATCACCGACCTGCAAAAACTCACCGGCCTCCTCTCTGACCGGGGTTATTCGCAAGAAGACATCGAAGCCATCTTCCACGGCAACTGGCTTCGGTTTTTCAGGGCGGCTTTGCCGGAGAAGTGAGATAATCTTGATCGTTGTGCCTTTTTAAGACTGGCGTCGGTCACGGGTCATGAGTCATGGGTGGGGGAAAAACACTCATGACCCATGACAATCCAAAAAAACCACTCAACCAGCCTGCATAAACACAACCAAACCCATGAGCACCCCAGAAGAAAGGCTTGAAGCGTTAGGCTATCCGCTAGGCCCGAAGCCAGAACCGGCTGCGATCTATAAAACCGTCGTCGTCATGGGCAGGACGGTCTATGTCTCCGGCGCCGTGCCTACCGACGGCGGGGAGTTGCAATACGAAGGCAAAGTCCCTTCGGACATCAGTGTGGAGGAGGCGCAGAAAGCTGCCGCTTTGTGTGCAGCCAATAACCTGCGCATGGCCCACCACGCCGTCGGCTCGCTCGACCGCATCGCCCGTGTCATCCGCCTGACTGGCTACGTCAATAGCGATCTGGATTTCACGGAGCAGCATGTGGTTATCAACGGCGCCTCGAAGCTTTTACGCGATGTCTTCGGCGACGCCGGGGTGGGCGCGCGTTCCGCCGTCGGCATGGCGCAACTGCCGCTGGGCTCGACGACGGAGACGGAGTTGATTCTTGAGTTGAAAGAGAGTTAGTGTTTCAGTGTTATGGTGTTTTAGTTATTCTCTTCTAAAACACTAAAACACTATAAAACCATAACACTAAAACACTCATAAAAACCGATGGCAGAACCTGATTCACCTCCAGAAGCCTCTCGTTTCGACCCCGTCTTTCTGAACGCCCGGCGTGAGGCGTGGCTTATTCTGATGGCGTGGGCGGTCTGTCTGATCTGGACGGTCGGCTACAGCGCGGTGGCCGGTTACGGCGTGGCGTATGAGGAGGTATCCATCATACTGGGGATGCCGGGTTGGGTGTTCTGGGGGGTGCTGGTGCCGTGGATCGCCGCGACGCTCTTCAGCGTGTGGTTCGGCCTGTCTTACATCGCCGACGACGACCTCGGCGCGGATGAGGACGACGAGGCATCTCATGGCTGACGGCGCGAACCCGGCTCTGGTGATGTTCCTCCTCTACACGCTGGTGGTGTTTGCGCTGGCGTGGTTCGCCCACCGGGTGCTGTCGAAAAAGGCCTTTTTGAGCGAATATTTCCTGGGCAGCCGGGGGCTGGGCATGGTGGCGCTGGCCCTGACCTTCGGCGCCACGAGTGCTTCCGCCGGGTCGTTCGCCGGCTTCCCCTCGCTCATCTACGCCCACGGCTGGGTGCTCGCGCTGTGGATTGCCAGCTACATGATCTTCCCGCTGTGCGGCATGGGGCTGCTGGGCAAACGCCTCAATCAGGTGGCGCGCAAGACCGGCGCCATCACCGTCCCCGACGTGCTGCGCGAGCGGTTCGAGAGCAAGGCCCTGGCCCTGATCAGCACGCTGCTGATGGCCTTCATGCTGACGATCTACCTGATTCCGCAGTTCACGCTCGCCACGCTGATCATGGAGCAACTCCTGGGCGAGGCGGCCCTTTACCAGCGTGCAGCGATGGGCCTGGCCAGCGTCGCAGGTGGGTTGATGCCCGGCGGCGTCAGCGCCGAGTACGTGTTGGGCCTCCTGCTCTTCGCCGTGCTGGTGGTCCTCTACACCACCTTCGGCGGCTTCCGGGCCGTCGTATGGACCGACGTGCTGCAAGGCTTTGTGATGATCGTCGGGGTATTGGTGATGCTGGTGCTGGCGCTGGCGCAAGTAGGCGGTCTGCCGGCGGCCACCCAGCGGCTGGCCCAGATGACCCCGCCGCGCCTCGGCGAAGTCGTCTTCGAAACCCCTATTCCGGCTCCCGCCACCGGCCACCGCATCCCCTCCGACACGTGGTTCACGCTGGCGGATGAGACGACCAGCGCGCTCCGGCTTTTCCGCATCAACCAACCCGCCCTCATCGCGCCCGGCGACACCCGGTCGGCAGCCATCAAAGCCGTTGAGATCACCACGCCACAGGAGATCGCTGATATGCTGGGCCGGTTCGAAACCGGCGCTCCACCGCCCTTGCCCGCGCGGGTGCAGCCGCGCCTCGTGGCGATGGCGGAGTACGTCCACGGCGCAGGCCGAAAGGGCGTCTACGTGACGGCGCCGGGGCCGAGCGCGACGGAGGCCGACGGCTTCCTGCCACTGGGATTAGCGGTCTCGTTCTTTGTGTTCTGGGCGCTTTCGGGCACCGGGCAACCCGGCAACATGATCCGCCTGATGGCTTTCGACAGCGCCGCCACGCTGAAACGCGCCATCGCCTCGCTCTCGGTGTATTTCGCGCTGATCTACTTTCCCCTGGTCATCATCTTCTGCTGCGCACGTGTGCTGGCGCCGGGCCTCGATCAAACTCCCGACCGCATCATGCCGGTGATGGCCTTTCTGCTCTCCGACGGCGCGCATGTGCCGTGGTTGGCCGGCCTGCTCATCGCCGCCCCCTTCGCCGCCGCCATGTCCACCGTCGATAGCTTCATGCTAATGATCTCGTCGTCGGTGGTGCGCGATGTGTACCAGCAGAACGTCAACCCGCAGGCCAGCGAGCGGACGATCAAGCGGATGAGCTATGCCTGCACGCTGGTCATCGGCATCGTCGCCACCGGCGGGGCACTCTATCCGCCTCAGTTTCTCCAGTACATCATCGTCTTCACCGGCGGCGGGCTGGCTGTGGCCTTCCTGGGACCGATGACGCTGGCACTCTACTGGCCCCGTTTCAACAAAACCGGCGCCCTCGCGTCGATGATCGGTGGTTTTCTGGCCTATCTGGCGCTCTACATCGCAGGTTTCGTCCTCTACGGCGGCACCTCACCCGTTCGCCCCCTCGGCTTCGATCCGCTCATCTGGGGCTTCGCTGCCTCCCTCCTCTTCGCCTGGATCGGCACCGTCGCCACCCCACCGCCGCCGGAACGGCTGGTGCGGAAGTTTTTTTATCGGGAGGGTTGAGGACTTTGCCAGCTTAAAACCAGGGGAAACTGGAAATCATGAATGGCATCCCTAAAGACCTCCAGCAGCATTGGGCCGTGATCCGTCCGATGCTGACTATTCTCGATGAGCGCGAATACACCCAGGCCGTTGAGCGCCTCAACAGCTTATTGGATGAGGTAGGCGCCAATGAAAATCATCCCCTGTACGGCTTGCTAGATACACTGGGTACCGTGATGCACGCTTATGAGCAAGAGCACTATCCAATGCCTGAATGTAGAGGTGGAGAGATCCTCCATTTCTTGATGGAAGAGCATGGCTTGACTGCGTCTGATCTACCAGAGATCGGTCCTGAACAAACCGTTTCTGCCATCCTGCAAGGCTACCAAGAGCTTGAAGTAGACCAGATCCGCGACCTCGCAGCACGGTTCAACGTCTCCCCGGCTGTGTTCATCTAAACCAGATCACCCCCTCACCTCTTGCGCGCCTTCGCCCGCTGCCGCTCGCGTGTCTTGCGGATGTACGACGCGGCATCAGGCGTTTTACACCCCGTCTCGCCGTGATCCACGTCCACCGTGCCGATCTGCTCGGCGATGGCGATGGCCTTTTCTTCCAACGCATCGCTGCGCGCGCCGATGGCGATCAGGGCGTTGTTCATCGAATAGCGGACGCGGTTTGGGCGGGTGTGGATGTTTTTTGCGATGATCGCCAGGTAGGGTTCGAAGAAATCATCGGGCGTGGCATCGGCTTTCATCGCCAGCGAGGCGAGGAGACCCCAGGCGGCCTGCCCTTTCCATTCATTGTCTGAGTCGTTCCACGCTTCTACCTTCTGCCGGGCAAAGGCCGTCCTGGCGGCAAATCCCGTAAAGGCATCGGTGAGAACGTAATTGCTCAGGTCGTCGGACCAGGCGTCGAGCAAGGCTTCGTCGGCCTGCTTCGGATCGGCGATCATGGCGGCGAGGATGCGGGCGTCGTGGTTGCCGCTGTCCCAGAGGTCCAGTGCCGCCTCGTGATTGGTTTTGATCTTTTTCTTGAGCGTCTTCAGGTTGGCATAACTGACGCCGTACTGGTCGCCGCCGACGCCGTGGCGTTTGTAAATCTTGCGCGTCTGCGCGCTGCCGAGGGCTTCGAGTTCGGTCAGGATATCGTTGGCCGTCATGATTTTCACCGTTGGATGATGGTTTGTGATGCCCCCCATCCGCAAGCTAACGACGGCGTGTGACAATATTGTGTCACCTCTCGAAAATAATGATAACGGATAGCTGATACGGGATGCGAGATACGGGATTCTGGATGCGGGATGCTCGATGCTGGATGGCTGATAATGCGAATGCTGATAATGCGAATTAAGCTTTGAAATAGAAAGCCGTTGAAAACAAGCTGAAAATGACGAATGGGAAACACGTTTCACTTTTCTATCCGACATCCAGAATCCCGCATCCCGTATCCAGAATCCCGCATCCTACTTCCGATAATCCAGCGGCGGCGGGCGGTCGCCGAGGAGGGCGCGGTATTCGAATTCGGGGCCGCGCCGGTCGTAGAACTCGGCGTGGGCAGCTTCGATGTGAACCGGATCGGTGAAAAGATCTACGGCTGTCATGGCGAGGGTCTTGGCGGCCACTTGCATCCCCTTCGCCCCGATGCTCATGCCGCCGGCAGCGACGGCCTGCCAGCTATGCGCCGAGGTGCCGGGCACCCAGGTAGCCGCGCCGAGCCCGGCGGTAGGCACCATCCAGCTTACGTCGCCGACGTCGGTGGAGCCTTTGGTGGTTCGGGGATGATAGGGCTGGATCGTTTGTTCAGAGCCAAGCGGCAGGCTCGGACTACCCAGTGTCGAGCGGATGGCCTGGGCGAAGGCGATTTCTTCCGCCGAATAGGACACCCCACCGACGCGTCGCAGGTTGGCGTCTACCAATTTAGCGAGCGATTCGTTGGGCAACACGCTGTGAATGCCGTGGATGATCTCGTGCGTCATCTTGGTGCCGGTGCCCAACGCCGCGCCTTCCGCCGCCTTGACGACCCGCTCCCAGATGCCTTCGAGCGTTGCGGCGCTGGGATGACGCACGTAGTAATAGACCTCGGCGAAGTCGGGCACGACGTTGGGCGCAAAGCCGCCCCGCGTGATCACGTAGTGGATGCGCGTGTCGGACGGGACGTGCTCGCGCAGCATGTTAACCATCAGGTTCATGGCCTCCACCCCGTCGAGCGCCGACCGCCCGCGCTCCGGCGCCCCGGCGGCGTGGGTCGAGATGCCGTGAAAGCGAAACTTGGCCGACCGATTGGCGAGGCTGGTGGCCGGGCTGGCGTCGTTACGGTCCGATGGGTGCCAGTGCAACACCACGTCGACGTCGTTGAAGAGACCTTCGCGGACCATGTAGACTTTGCCGGCACCGCCTTCTTCGGCGGGCGTGCCGTAGAGCCGGATCGTGCCTGCCCGCCCGGTCTCGGCCAGCCAGTCTTTGACGGCGATGGCAGCGGCGGTGGAGGCGGTGCCGAAGAGGTGATGCCCGCATCCATGCCCGGCGCCGTCTTTGATCTTTGCCCGGCGCTCAGGCAAGGCTTCTTGCGACAGACCCGGCAGCGCATCATACTCAGCCAGAATCCCGATCACCGGCCCGCCCTGCCCATAGCTGGCGACGAAGGCCGTCGGGATGCCGGCCACCCCGGCCTCAATGCTGAAACCTGCCTGCTCAAGCTCGGCCTGGAGCAAGACTGCACTCTGGCTCTCCTGATACCCCACCTCCGCCCACTCCCAGATCTGCCGGGCGATGCCGGCGTAGGCCTCTCCGCGCGCGTCAATCGAGGTCGCCACAAAATCCTTGGCATCCTGCACAGCCTCTGAGGCAGGCTGGGCGGCCAGGGGCAGCGTGCCGGTCATCAGGAAAAACATCAAAATCGGGGAAATGGGGGCTTTTTTCATGGTTTTCGGGCTTTTTTATCTTCCCAACCGTTTGTAGAGACGTTACATGTAACGTCTCTACCGGGGTGCCGGCACATTCAATTCGAAGAAAAAATCAACGCTCCGAACCCTCGACGGCGGCGGGCCTGGGTTTTTCGCCCCAGGGGCGGTTGGGGAAGGCTTTCAGGATTTCGCGCGTCAGGTCCCATTGCGAAAAGCGGTGTTGGCCCGGCAGCCAGTCGAGCCCGCGCCGGACGATGACCAGATCGTACGACGGCACGACGACGGTGAACTGACCCCGGTGGCCGGCAGTCGAGTAGGCATCCGCCGGGATGTCCGTCCGGTCATCGGGGACGAGCCACCACTGGCCGCCGTAGAACCGCCCCCGCTCACGGGTCGAAGGCGCGGGCGTGCGGACGAACTCGATCCAATCCGGATGCAGGAGTTGCTCGCCGTTCCACTGGCCGTTGTTGAGGTAGAGCAGGCCCATGCGTGCCAGGTCGCGGGCGTTGGTGTAGATCTGGCTGCTCATCACATAATCCCCGAAACGATCGACGCCGGGCAGCGTGTTGCGCATGCCGATCTTGTCGAAAAGCGCGCGGCGGGGAAATTCGAGATACGCCTGCTCGTCGCCGATAGCCGCTTTGAGGGCATAGACGCCGAGGATGGTGTCGTAGTTCTCGTAATCCCAATGGATGCCGGGTTCGCGAACCAGACCCCGATCAAGCGCGCCCCGGACGGCGCTTTCGCCCGCGAAATAACTCAGGCACGAACCGATGACGCTGCATCGCCGGTTATCGACCGGATAAAGGCCACTCGACATATGCAGCGCATCGCGCAGGGTGATCTGCCGGCGCGGATCGTCTTCGGGCGCAGGCATCCCACGCCAGGGTCCCCAGTCGTCGAACGGCAGCGGCGCATCGAGATCGAGCTTGCCCCGGTTCGCCAGAATGCCGATCAGCGTGACGGCGATGCTTTTGGCCGTAGACCACGTGCGCGTCCGCGTCGTCATATCAACGCCGGGGGCATAGCGTTCCAGGATGATGTCGCCGTTGTGAACGACGAGCAGGCTGAGCGTGACCTCCGACCGATGAGCGCCGTGCCCCTCGCGGTCGAACGCCCACTCGGCGGCAGCGTCGAGCGCGGCTTGATCGATGTAAGACGCCTGGGGTTTGTCGGGGACGAGGTCGCCGTCGGGCCAGGGGATCGTGGCCGGATCGCCCCGCGGCGGGTCCATCTTCAGCATCGGCAGCTCGTCGATGTCGGCGAAGGTCTGGTCGGGCGGCATCACGATGCAGCCGAGCCCTTCGCGGAAGGCTGCGCGCATCGCCGGATACGGGCTGTTGCCGCCTCCGCCCACGGCCACCGCCTGCCTCTCCTTGTCAATCGTAACCATCGACGGCGGCAACACGGGCATCCGGTTGAGCTTCAACTCTTGCTCGTAGATCTGCTCGATCATTCGATCCGAGACGAACAATCCGTTGCAAATCATCAACGCCTGCCGCCCTAAATTGACCACCATCTCGGTGGGTTGATGATAGTCGTAGGATTCGGTTTGCTGGGCGTAGAGCGCGAAGGGGCTGATGATCATCAGCACGATCATCCAGCCAGGGATCGAGATCGGGACGCGTCGGCGCATGGGAGTAGGGGTTTGGAGGCGTTTTCGGAGGATGAATCATCCGGAGAGGTAGATGCAAGAAAATAGGGAAACGGAGGGTGATTTTGGATTTTGGATTTTAGATTTTGGATTGGTCTGATTGGGCACCGTCATCTCAATCGAAAAAGCCGCGCCTTTTCCAACCGGCGCGGCTTTTTCGGTTATTAAAAATGGATCGGAAGCCACCCAATCCAAAATCCAAAATCTAAAATCCAAAATCACCCTCCCAGCCGTTGCCACGCCTCGGCATAGACCGATGCCGGGAAGGGCATGTAGCCGGGGTACTCCTTTCGCATCCGGCCCACCATCGATATATCGAGCGGGATGACGGCCACGGGGGCTTCGGTTTCCAAAATCACCCGCCCGTCGGGGCCGACGACCAGCGACGGCCCGCCAATGGGCACATCGAATTCGGGTTTTGGGCGATTTACGGAAACAACGTAGGCGGCGCTCGTGACGGCCAGAGCCTGATAGACCAGCCGCCAGCGCGGATAGGTCGAATGGGGCGTGGCGCGCGGCGCGAGGATGATTTCGACACCCTGCGCGGCCAGGAGTTGCGCGCCGACGGGCCGGTTGCCGTCTGAGCAGATCTGAATCCCCACCGCCGGACCGATCCCGTGGATGACACGCGGTGCCTCGCAGCCCGGCTCGTAATGGCTGGTTTCCCAGAATCCCTCTTCTTCCGGTAAATGGAGCTTTCGATACGCCGCCACGAACGTCCCGGCAGCATCGAACAACAGCGCCGTGTTGTGCCGCCGCCTCGTGGCGGGATCCTGGATGATGGCGCCGCCCAAAAGCGCAACGCCGGCCTCGGCGGCAGCGGCAGCCTGACGCTGATGGCAGGCTCCCTCCGGCGGCTCAGCATCATCTGCCACCGGCGTCTTCCGCGCGGGCGACCACGGGTTGAGCGGCAACTCCGGCAACACAGCCAGATCGGCCCCCTGCCGTTTCGCCTCGCCCAGACGAGCCCGGAGTCGATCTCCGCCGGGATCGTCAAAAAAGACGTCGGTGATGAGCGCGATGGTGTAGTCGGTCATTAAATCAGCTTCCGTAGATCCGATTTTTTTTGTACATTTCAGAGGGTATTGCCGTCACTCCTCCGCCTCGTAGACCACCTTCCCTCCCACCACCGTCAGTTGAACCGTTCCGTCAAAAAGCCGGGCTGGTTCTTCGGCGCCCGTCACGAGTGGATCGATGCTCAAGACGGTCAGATCAGCCCATCGACCGGGCGCCAGAATGCCTGTATTTTCTTCGAGAAACGCCGCGAAAGCCGGCCAAACCGTGTAGGCGCGTACCGCTTCTTCGGGCGTCATATTCTGTTCCGGATACCAGCCACCTTCGGGCTGCAAATCTTTGCTCCGGCGTGTGATTGCCGCATGAAGGCCGTAAAAGATGTTGTGATCCGAACCGGCGAGGTCGGAATTGAAAATAAGACGCACGCCGGTCTCGCGGAACGTGCGCCACGCATAGGCCCCCTGGACACGTTCGGGTCCGAGACGGTCTTCGGCCCAGGTCTTATCCTCCACCGCATGCGGCGGCTCCATCGAAGCGATGATCCCGGACTGCTGAAACCGCGCAAAATCGTCCGGATGGACGACCTGGGCATGTTCGATGCGATGGCGTAGAGCCTTCGCCCCGGCATCGGTGGCAAGGACGTTTTCAAGAAAAGTGAGCGTCTCGCGGTTGCCGGCATCGCCGATGGCGTGGATGCCGACCTGGAAGCCTGCCCGGATCATGTCGGCCACGAGGGCTTCGTTGAACCCGTAGTTTTCGCCGCTGACGCCCCGGTGGCCGGGTTGGTCGCTGTAATCATCGAGCAGTCGGGCGCCGCGCGAGCCGAGGGCGCCGTCGTAGTAGGCTTTGACGGACCGCGTCATCAACATGCCGTCGCCCGAGGTGTCGGGGCCGCGGTCAAGCCAGGCGCGCAGGAGGTCTTCGTCGCTGGCGCTGAGCATCACATAGACACGCACCGGCAAGGCGCCTTCGGCCTCCAGCGCTTCGAGGGCGGCGTAGAGGTTCGTGGGGACGCCGGCTTCATGAACCGCCACGTAGCCAGATCGGGCCATCTCCTGCAATCCAGCCAAAACCTGCGCTTTGTACTGGTCGGGGCCGGGGGGCGGAATGGCGCCAGTGAGCAGGTCGGTGGCGTTGTTCAGGAGCAGTCCGGTGGGATTGCCGGCGGCGTCTTTGCGGATCTCGCCGCCGACGGGGGCTTGCGTATCCGCCGTGATGCCCGCTTGCTCGAAAGCCAGGCGATTACCCCAGACGGCAAAACCGTGGAGGCTGCGCATTACTGCCGGGTGATCGGGCACGCGTTCGGTCAGCAGTTGCATATCCGGGTATCGATTGGCCCAGGCGCCTTCATCCCATCCCCAGCCGACGATCCATTCGCCCGGCGGCGTCTCGGCAGCCCGCGCCGCGACGCGCGCGACGGCTTCCGCCTCGGTCTGCACGTCCAACAGATCGACCCGTTCCAGGTTGGCCCCCAGCCCGGCGACGTGCGTGTGTGAATCCACCAGCCCCGGAAGGATAGTGCCCCCCTGCACGTCGATGACGCGGGTTTGATCACCCCGAAAAGCCTCGGCCTCAGCGTTGCTTCCCACGAAGAGGATTTCGTCGCCCCGAACGGCCACAGCCCCCGCATCAGGGCGCCAGACGCCGTCCTGATAGGGCGCCCCGGACGCCGGTGTGCCATCCGAGGCGGGATCGTTCCAGGTGAAGGTGTAGACGCGCCCGTTCGTCAGGATCAGGTCGGCCTCGGCATCGGGCGTGGTCGTGCATCCGCCCAGGAAAACCATGAGCAGAAGGGCCGGGACGAGCAGCTTGCAGGTTTTTAGCATCGTTGATTCAGGTGAGGATTCGTGTTTGAGTGTTATGGTGTTTTAGTAACGAGCCCGCCCGGCGGTGAACCACCGGGCTCATTGTTGAAGGCCCGATGGGCCTGTTTGAGGGCGCCGAAGGCGTCCTTGAGCCCTGAGCCCGGCTCTTTAGGGCCGGGCGGTGCTCAAACACCATAACACCAGAACACTAAAACACTACTTCGATTTGACCAGATCCGCCAGCAGCCCGGTAGCGCTCCGGCCCAGGTTGGTGCGCCCCCGGTTGTAGTTGCGCAGCAAGACCACGCCGAGTTGTGTCTCCGGGTCGAAACAAAGATAGGCGGTATACCCGGCGACACTCCCGCCGTGGCCGACGACCCAATGCCCGGCCTCATCCAGCCGGACGGAAAAGCCCAATCCATACCCTCGCGTATTCGAACCCGGCGTCTGAATGCGGTGCATCGCGGCGCGGCTTTCGGGCGAGAGAATGGCCGCGGAGGACGCGCCGGTCTGCCCGGCGATAAACATTGCGAGATCGCCCACAGTCGAATAGACGCCGCCGTTGGGCACTTTGTAGCCGCGTCCGGTGTGCTCCAGGGCCGGCAGGTCCGTATCGATGGAATCGCCCCAGTTGAGATAGCCGACCGACATCCGCTGCTCCATCTCCGGCGTCAGGATGAAGGTGCTGCTGGTCATGCCCAGCGGCTCGAAGATGCGGGCGTGGACCAGATCCATGAACGGTTGCCCGGCAGCGCGAGACAGCGCCAGCCCCAGCATGCCGAATCCGATATTCGAATATGAATACACAGCCCCCGGCGCCGTCTTGAACGACGTCGTGGGAATCGAGGCGATGATCTGACTTTCCCACGTCGCGATGGGTCCGGCGGCAGCACCGGGCAGTTCGGGTTCGCGGATGAGGCCGGCGGTGTGGCTGGCTAAATGCCGGAACGTGATGTGCGGCGTTCGTTTGAGCGAATCGGCAAGCTGGTTGATCTCCGGAAAATAGCGCGCGACGGGGTCGTCCAGGCCCAGCACGCCGGCTTCGACGAGTTGGACCAGCGCTACAGCAGTGATGGATTTGGAGATCGATCCGGTGCGATAGATCGTCTCTGGGATAGCAGGAATCTGCCGTTCCCGATCGGCCCAACCGAAGGCTTCGGCCCAGACGACGCGGTTGCCGTCCACCACAGCGGCGGCGATGCTACCGATGCTATCGGCCTGCACGTCGCTTTCGATCTGCGCGGCAAAACGCGCGATGGCAGCCTCGGCCTCGCTGCTGAGCACCGGCTGCGCGTGTGCCTGCGGAGTTGCCATCCCGATGGCAACAACCCACGCAGCGACGAGGAAGAGAGATCGATATAAACGTTGCATCATTGCCATAATCGAGGGGCAAATTTGGCGAGGTAATCGCGCCACACGCTCCACATATGATAGCCCTCGGTCTCGTGATATTCATGGTTGATGCCGAGCGCACCGAGCCGCTGGACGACCATCGTATGCGGCGCCAGCATAAAATCGTCTTTGCCGATGGCGATCCAGAAGAGCCTGAGTTGCTCGTTCACCTGTTCGGGGTTTTCGGCGAGTTGATCGAGGACGGGGCCGAGCCAGAACGTGGCGCTGCTGAAAGCGCCGATCCAGGCAAAATGATCCGGGTTGCTCAGCCCGATCCGCATCGTCTGGCCGCCGCCCAGCGAAAGACCGGCGATGGCGCGTCCTTCGCGGTCTGCGCGCACCCGGTAGCGCGCCTCGACGAAAGGCATCACATCGCCCAGAAAATCTGCGGTAAAGGCGTCGTTGACCTGTCGCCAGTATTCCATGCCGTCTCCTTCGGACTGCACCTCGGGAATGCCATCGGGCATGACGACGACCATCGGCACGGCGGCGCTGTCGGCGATCAGGTTGTCGAGAATCACGTGGGCGCGTCCGAGTTTGAACCAGTGCGCGTCGTTGTCGCCGGCGCCGTGGAGCAGGTAGAGCACCGGGTAGGTCCGATCCGGCTGTTCGAGGTAGCCCGGCGGCGTGTAGACGTGCAGCCGCCGCCTCGTCCCGGTGGCGTCTGAGGCATACCAGTGGATGGTCAAGGCGCCCGCCGGCACGTCGCGGCGTTCATCGTGCCGGGGCGCCCCTTCCGGGCCGGGCACTTCAAAATAATCGCGGCTGCCCCGGTTATGGCCGAAGGCATTGCGCCCCAGCGGATCGGTGATGCCGAGGCCGTCGAGTTCGAACCAGTAGTCATAGATGCCGGGCGGCAACGGCCCCACGGTGGCCCGCCAGACGCTATCGGCCTCCATCGTCATGACCACGCGCATCGTATCGATGACCGGCACGAGTTCGAGCGAAAAGAGATCGACCTTGCCGGCTCGCGGCGCCTTCAGGCTCACCGTCACCCGCCCGTCGGCATGCACCTCCGGCGCAGACGCCTTGCCCTGCTGCGCCGCCGCCGGCTGCGATGCGAGACCGAAGGCGAGGACCGTACCAAAAACGGCCAGAGCGATGATGGAGCGATTCATGACGGCGGGAGGGCGTTGTGCGCGTATCGTCTTTTTCGTCAGGGACTTGCAATTAACCAAGATCATGTGTAATCAGCAAGCGTACGTTGTAGCACGCCGCCGGGCACGCGATATTTACCGTTGTTTACAGTGAATTTCGAAACCCAGAACCATCGATTCATGCGAAATATCCGCGCCGCTGCCGTACAATTCCAGCATGCGCCGGGCGATAAAGCAGCGAATCTGGAAACCGTCCGCGCCTTCGTCCAAGACGCCGCCGCGCAACACGTCGATGTCATTGCTTTTCCTGAGATGTGCCTCACCGGCTACTGGCACGTACGCACCCTCTCCCGCGAAGCCATCGACGCCCTGGCCGAGCCAGTGCCCGGCGGGCCGTCTACACAAGCCTTGCTAAACCTCTCCGCCGACCACGCCCTGACCATCGGCGCCGGCCTCATCGAGCGCGACGACGACGGCACGCTCTACAACGCCTACGTCGTCGCGATGCCAGACGGGCGGACGGCCTGCCATCGCAAATTGCACTGTTTTATCAGCGAACACATCGCCTCCGGCAACGAATACACCGTCTTCGACACACCCCACGGCTGCCGCATGGGCATCCTGATT
The DNA here is from genome assembly GCA_028278205.1 of Rhodothermales bacterium. Taxonomy (GTDB): domain Bacteria; phylum Bacteroidota; class Rhodothermia; order Rhodothermales; family Bin80; genus JANQES01. Next base: position 95,984 of record JANQES010000110.1, on the reverse strand, counting down.
TGCTATGACAATAACCTCATCGAAAACGCCCGCATCGCGGCGTTGATGGGCGCCGAAGTGCTTCTGGCGCCGCATCAGACAGGCGGCTGCCATTCCCGAAGCCCTCGCGCGATGGGGTTGATCGACCCGGAACTCTGGCATAATCGCCACAAAAACCCCGACGCCATCGAAGCCGAATTCAAGGGGTCCAAAGGCCGGGCCTGGCTGATGCGATGGCTTCCGGCCCGCGCCCACGACAACGGCCTGTTCGTCGTCTTCAGCAACGGCGTCGGCTACGACGACGGCGAAGTACGTACCGGCAACGCCATGATCCTCGATCCCTACGGCGAGATCCTTGCCGAAACCTGGCAAGCCGCCGACGCCATGGTGGCGGCCGATCTCGATGCGCGTGTTCAACCGTTATCATCCGGGCGCCGCTGGCTCAAAGCCCGTCGGCCTGAACTCTATGATTTGCTGACCTCGAATACCGGCCAGGAGGAAGACGCACGCACGGTGCGATTTGGCAAGAATCATGTAAAGGGCGGATCGTAGCCGGGGCTCTTGCTTGATTCCTTTGGTTCAGCGGCTGGGACGGCCTGACGCCCGGATCGGTAGACCGTTTCATCACCGAAGGCCTGCAACAGGCCAGATTTAGTATAAAGTATCACTTCAATTAAATCTACTTAAGGCTTATAGATCCAGGCTTTAGCCGTGCTCTGAATCCGTTCATCGTAGCCGCCGGTGATCAGCACACGCCCGTCCTGAAGCAAGGTGGCCGTCGAAAAGAAACGGGCTGCATCGAACTGGTTCGCGACCGGGGTGAAGCGTTCGGTTTCGGGATCGTAGACTTCGAGCATTTCAGATCCGCCGGCCACGAGCACCTTGCCGTCGGTCAACAGGGTGACGGCGGTGCGCAGTTTGAAACGGGCACTGTTGAGGTGCGACGTCTCTGAAAAAGTGCCGGTGGCCGGGTCGAAGATCTCGGCGGTGTCGTAGCGCCCGTGGAAGTCGCCTTCATTCGAGCCGGCAACGACCAGCACGCGTTCGTCTTCCATCAACACCGCAGCGTGTTTGTACCGCGCCGTGGTCATCGCGCCGGCAGGACGAAAAGCGCCTGTGAGCGGATCAAAAATCTCAGCCTCGGCGGTTGGTCCCCGGCGGCGGCCAGACGATCCGCCGGTGATCAGCACCGAACCGTCTACCAGCAACGTCTGGGTGTGGCTGATCCGGGGCGTCGTCATGGCGCCTGCCGGCGTAAACTGGTCCGTGGCGGGGTCATAGAGTTCGGCCGTGGCCACGTGCTTCATGCCCGTTGTAGCGCCTCCGGTGATGAGCACCTTGCCATCAGCGAGCAGGGTCGCCCGGTGCCCGATGCGCCCGGCGGTCATGTTTTCGGTCGCGGTGAAAGTGCCGGTAGCCGGGTCGTAGAGTTCGGCGCTGGCGAGATAGGAGCCGTCGTAGCCACCTGCGATCAGCACGCGTCCATCGCGCAATAACGTGGCCGAGTGTGACTGCCGCCCCGTCGTCATCGCGCCCGCTTTGATAAAAACGCCGCGCTCAGGGTCGTAGCGTTCGGCGCCGGCAAAAGGATCGCTTTCCCGGTCTCTGACAAAGCCGCCGGTAATCAAGACCGTGCCGTCGTAGAGCAGGGTTGCTGTATGCGCCGCCCGCGCCGTCTGCATCGGTTTCGTGACGATGAGCGCCCCTGCTTCGGCAGCCGGTTCCGATTCACTCCATCCTGCAAACACCGCGACGACGAGCAGAACGCCCAGGGCCAAAAAAGCCGTCAAACTCGTTTTTTCCTTGAAAAATGCCATCGTTCCGGGGGTCTGGCTTCAGAGCAACGAGATCACTTTTATCTTAGATGCCGCTGCCATTGGGATGGTTTAGAAGCTATCAGAATGCACCCAATCCAAAATCGCAAATCCAAAATCCAAAACCCCCAACCCTTACTCCATCCCCGCCAGCAACGCCTGAAACCGGGGATGGGCGCGCACGCTGTCGAGGTTGCTGTCGTGTTCATACCATTCCCGCTGCGTCACGCCGGCTTCGACCGACCGTTCCAGGCATGTCAACGCGTCGTCGTCGCGGTGAAGCAGCGCGTAGATACAGCCGGCGTTGTAGAGCAACATGGCATCGTCAGACTCCAGCGCGAGGGCGCGTTCCAGCCATTCCAGGCCTTTCTCCGATTCCCCCAGAGCCACCAGGCCGTTAGCGCCCATGTACAACGCCCGCGTATCCTCTGGATTGAGCTTCAGATGCTGCTCAACCACGGCGATGCCCCGGCGACGCACCGCTGCAGCCTGCTCCGGCTGTTGGAGGGTATCATGGATTTGCCCGGTAAGCAATAGCGGCTGATAGTCCTCAGGCCGCACCCGGTGCGCCTCCTCGAAGAGGTCGATGGCCTTCTCCAGCTTACCCTGGACGAAACACACCCGTCCATAGAAATAGCGCGCCTCGAAAAGCTGCGGATCGAGTTCGATAGCCCGCTCAAAGGCCGCCTCTGACGCCTCGAAGCTTCGACTGAGCGACAACGCCACGCCACCCGCCGCGTGGGCTTCGGCCAGCAACGGATCCAGAGCGAGCGCTTTGCCGCTGGCCGAGCCGGCTTCGGCCATGTTGACATCGGTGCTCTCGACGTACATATACAGATACGAGTAGCAATCGGCAAGCCCGCAATACGCCAGCGCATACGCCTCATCGAGGGCGATGGCCTCCTGAAACATGGCCAGCGCCTCCTCGACGCCATGCCGGCTGTATTGATAGAAAAACTCACGACCGCGCAGGTAATAATCGTACGCCTCGACGTCGCTGGTCTGGATGCTCTGGATGTTGCGCACCCGTTCGGCTTTTGCCTCAAACGCGCCCGCCACTCCGGCAGCAATTTCATCAAGCACGACGAAGACGTCCTGCAACGCGCGCTCGTACCGGCCCGACCACAGCGTACCCTCCGATGCCACATCGACGAGGTTTACCGTGATTTCGAGGTGATCGTCTTCCAGCCGAACGGCGCCATGTAAAACCGCCGTGGCGTGGAGCAGCCTGCCGATGTCGCCGACCTCATGTTCTTCCTGGTTCAGGACACAAACGGAAGAGCGAGCCACGAGATGAAGGCCGGGGACGCGAGCCAGACAAATCAGAATCTCCGCTGCCAGCCCTTCCCCGAAGTAATCTTGCTCAGGATCGTTGCTCGCATTGGCAAAGGGGAGGACGGCAATCCGGGTCGCCGGTTTTTCCGGGGCTCGACCGGTCGATGGGCGCTGATCTTCAGACATAATAGGATCGATTGGATACGCGATTCGGGATACGAGATGTGGGATGGCTGATCGATTAGGGCGAAGGATAACAGCTTCCATTTACGGCCAGTACCGAGCGATTTTCTCCCGCAGGAAGGCTACGCTTCGCGCCAGTTGATCCATCCCTTCGACGCCGTCTTCGATGCTGATCCAGCCGTCGAAGCCAACGTCGTGCAATTCCTGAAAGATGGCATCGTAATCATTCAAGCCTTTGCCGATTTCGCCGTGCGCCAGGCGAGCGGCGTACCCCTCGACGGTTTCTTCCTTGCGCAGATCGTCGAGCGTGCCCTCCTTCAGATACCGATCCGAGGCGTGCATCGTTACCACGCGATGTTTGACACGGCGCAGCAGCTCCAACGGATCGTCGCCGGCCAGGAAGGCATTCGACGGATCGTAGTTCACGCCGAAGTGAGGCGCGTCGATGCGGGCGACGAGATCGCAGAAGACCTCCATGTGTTGGGCGAACTCAGGATAGGTCCAGTAATTGTCTTTGTAATGATTTTCGAGAATCAGTGTGATGCCGGCCCCGGCGGCATACTCCAGGCACGCCTCGATCGACGCGGCGACCACCTTGAGCCCTTCCTCGCGGCTCATCTCCGGACGGCGCTGGCCCGATAGCACCCGGCAATACTGCCCGCCCAGCGCCGCCGTCATGTCAATCCAATGCTTCTCCCGGTCGATCTGCTCCTGGCGAAAGGCCGGATCGGGATGGCAGAAATCCGGCGAGCAACACAACATAGGCATCGCCAGCCCGGCGTCTTCGAGCATCCGGCGGTAGGTGGGCCAGCCGGACTTCTCTTTCAAATCGAGAAAGCCGCCGTAAAACTCCATCCCGTCCACGTCGAGCGTCGCCGCCAGATCGATCCACTGGCGCAGCGTCATCGATCCGTCGATGCACAACGCATCCATAAAAGCCTTGGGAAAAACGGCGAGTTTAGGCATAGCAGCGAGTTTTAAAGACCATTTTTATATTTCAACAAGTTGAAATATAAAATCATTCACTTCATTTTTAATTAGTAACCTCTTTGGGCGGATTTCGACCGATGATGGGGTATTGCTCTAACTCGACCACCGAGCCGCTGATAGGGCGCGAAGCATCGCTGAGCCAGTAGATGCTGGCCGCTGCGATGGTCTCCGGTTGGATCAGCCGGCCCGACGGGTTTACGGCGCGGGGCAGGTGATCGGGCCACCCTTCCGGCAAGTTTTCTTCGACCTTCCTGCGGTATTCGTTTTCGGTGAGCACCCAGCCGGGATTGATCTGATTGACGCGCACCCCGTGGTAGAAATGCAGGGCGTCGCCGAGGTTGCGAGACAGGGTCATCAGGGCGCCCTTCGAGATGCTGTAGGCCAGCAAGGGCGGCTCGCCGCAATAGGCGTTGACCGAGCCGATGTTGAGCACGCATCCTTTCGAAGCTTCCAGGTGCGGCAACGCGGCCTGAATCAGCAGCAGTGGCGCGCGGACGTTGATGGCCATCACCGTGTCGAAAAGCGCCGTGTCGGTGGTCCGGATGTCTGATCGGGGGATGAAGGCCGCGTTGTTGACCAGACCGTCGAGGCGCCCGAACGCGTTGACACCCGCCTCGATGATGCGGGTCGGCGCGTCCGGATCGGTCAGGTCGTCCAGATACAGGGCGGCGTGAGGCGCCAGTTCTTCGACAACCAGCCGCGCGCTTTCTTCGCGGTCGTGGATCAGCACACGGGCGCCTTCGGCCACGCAGCGCCGCGCTATCGCGCGCCCGATTCCGGTAGCGCTGCCGGTGATGATGATGGCTTTGTCTTGTAGCATTCTGTTGGGTTGGTGACGGTTAGACGTTCGGTGCTTTGTGGTCAGGTTATACAGGTCATGAGTCACGAGTCATGGGTCATGAGTGTCTTTCCCCATGACTCATGACCCATGACTCAAAACCAAATCACGGCCTCAGCACCGCCTTGACGATCTGCCCGGCGTGCATGGTTTCGAAGGCGTCGCGCCAGTGTTCGAGCGGCCAGGTGCCGCCGATGACGGGCGCTACGTCGAGCCGTCCTGAGGCGAGCAGGCCGAGGACGGCTTCCCAGACCGGCCAGTTGTGGCTGAAGCTGCCGCGCAGTGTGACGTTTTTCTGCACCAACGGATCGAGCGAAAAGCCGAGCGGCTCCGGCCCCCACCCTACTTTGCAGATCCATCCTGCCGGGCGGACAAGGTCGAGCGCCATCTTTAACGTGGCCGAAACGCCCGCTGCGTCGATGACGCCGTCGGCGCCGAGGTCGTCGGAAGCTCGCGCCCAGTCCGTGGGATCGCCCACGATGGTGGCAAAGCCGTACTGCTCCGCCACGGCGAGCCGCGCCCGGTCTCGTTCGAGCCCGACGACGGCCACCGAGGCGCCTTGCAACGACGCCATGACGCCGCAGAGAATGCCTATCGGCCCCGGCCCCAGCACCACGACGCGGTGGCCCGGCTGCACGTCGGCGTTGTTGACGACGGCGTTGTAGGCCACCGAGCACGGCTCGGTGAGCGCGGCGCGGTCAAAAGTTAGATGATCGGGCAGCCGGTGCAGGCAACGCGCCGGCGTCCGGACGAACCGCGTCATCGCGCCATCGACGCCGTAGCCGAAGCCTTTGCGCGAGGCATCGAGGTTATACAGACCCCGCCGCGTCATCGGCGAGTCCGGGTCGATGACGGCTGCCGTCTCGCTAACGACGCGGTCTCCTTCCGAAAAACCCCGCACGCGCCCGCCGGTGGCCACGACGGTGCCGGCAAACTCATGGCCGAGCACCACCGGATAGTTGACCGGCCAGCTATGCGTGCCCATCCACTGATGCAAATCCGAGCCGCAGACCGCCACCGCGCCCACCTCCAACAACACATCATCCTCCGAAATCACAGGCCGATCCAACGCGCGGATCGCTACGCAATCGGCGGCAGGGGCATAGTTGACGACGGCAGGTTCTTTCATGATAGACCAAGGGTCTTCCGTAAGGCATCGCGTTCGGTCTCAAGCAAACCCACCTCTGCCCTCATCTTATCCAGAAAAGGTGGGATAATCTCGCCTTTCTTTTTGCGTTTCTCGTCCCAGTAAGCTACGTCATGCTTCGACGTTTTGAGTGTCTTTTCGATTAAATCGAGAGCTTTTTCGGGCGTAAGCCGTTGGATGGCTTCATCCGTATACCCGTAGCCGACGCCCGATTCCGAGTCATGGTCGTGTAAGAAACTATAAAAGGTGCCGCATTCCGGGCATTTTCTAACCTGTTCACACCCATACAGCCCGTAGCCCCCGATCACCAGGAGTTGGTCTACTTCCTCGGGCAATCGCTCGTCCGTGTGCAGGGTCTCCACAAATTTATACTCCGGAATGCCTTTGCAAATGGAGCAGCCTTTCTCCGCCTTTCGCTCCTTTTTAGCCATCGCGACGCTCCAGAAGGTTGTGTAAATCTGAGTTTGGATTGATTTAACCGCAAAGTTCGCAAAGAAGGCGCAGAGATCGCAAAGTCTCTGTGTCCCCCGCGCCTTCTCTGCGTCCTTTGCGGTAAAAATCAGATTTCCTGAGAAGGTTGAAAAGTGCTTCCCCTATCTAAAATCCCCATACGCATGCACTTTCTCACAAATCAACCGTAGCGAACTCTCGACGTCGCCGGAGGCGGTTTTGAAGGCGTCGGCGTCGATGGTGAGCGGAGCGCCGAGGACGACCAGCGGGGCGCCGTATTCGGGTGTGTGGATGGCCTGTTCGAGCGTCAACCCACCGACGGCCTGCACGGGCACGGAGACGGCTTCGACGACGGCTCGAAGTTGATCCAGGGGGCTGGGTTTGGGCTTGCCCCGGGCAGCCAGACCGCGCCGCTCGTCGTAGCCGACGTGGTGGATCACATAGTCGCAACCGAGATCTTCGAGGCGTTTGGCGCCGGCTACCATGTCTTCACAGGCCAGGTTATCGCCCATCACACGGACGCCGAAGTCCTGGCCGGCCTGCACGACACACTTGATGGTCTCTTCGTGCGCCCGCGCCATCACGACGACGTGCGTCGCGCCTGCCTTCGCCATCAGTTCAGCTTCGAGCCAGCCGCCGTCCATCGTCTTGAGATCGGCGACGATGGGCGTCTCCGGAAAACGCTCACGAAGCGCCCGAACGCCGTGCATGCCCTCAGCCAGAATCAGCGGCGTGCCGGCTTCGAGCCAGTCTACCCCGGCCCGCAGCGCCATCGCCGCCGTCTCCAGCGCCTCGTCAAGATCGACGATATCGAGCGATATTTGGACAATCGGACGCATTATTCAAAAAACGGGAAAAGCTTTTTCAACTGCTCCATCGACGGCTGGCTGCCGTATTCGGAGACTTCGAAAGCCTCGGCATGCTTGATGACGCGGCCTCGTTCTTCGCCGTAGAGCGAGATGAGCAAATCGCGATATTTATCGGCGACGGCAGCGTCGCGTCGCTGGAACATCTCGGCGATGAAGGCTTTGCGGCCTTCCTCATCTTTGGGCACCTGATCGAGGTAGCCGGCGTGCCATGCATTCCAGTCGGAGAACTGCGAGCGCAGCGCGGCCATGCACTCATACTTTTGCGCCCCGGCCTCCCCGTCGATGCTCACGGCGATGTCCGGATCGAAGGGATAGGGTTTCTGAAAACGGTCGTAATAATACAGAAAAACCGGATTTTTCTCGATGCGCGGCGTGTCTGGGGTGAAGTAAGGCACCGTGACCATGAAGGCGGCGTCTTGCACCAGGATGGCCGTGTAGCGATGGTCGGGGTGGTAATCGTTAGGCCGGGGCGTCAGGACGATGTCGGCCTGCCAATCGCGGATGAGGCGGGCGATTTTTTTGCGGTTTTCGAGCGTCGGCATCAACTCGCCGTCGTGGTTGTCGAGCACGACGGACTCTTCGATGCCCAGGATTTCGCCGCAGGCTTCGACTTCTTTGGTCCGGGTGATGGCCAGCGGCCCGCCGGCCATGGCATAGTGGCCGATGTCGCCGTTGGTGACGGAGACGAACTTGACTTTGTGCCCCATCTTCGCCCACATCGCGGCCACGCCGGAGGCGCGGACTTCGCAGTCGTCGGGGTGCGCGCCGAAGGCGATGATACGCAGCACGCCGTCGTCGTCCTGGCCGAAGGCGGATGTGCTGAAGAGGCAGAGGGTGAGGCTTGCCAGGATCAGGTATCGGACGGGGGTCTTCAGAAGGTGGGAGGTGTGCATGGTTGACCTCATTGAGCTAGCTCGTTGGGCAGGGCGGGGTGAACAAAATACTGTTTCTCGATCATTCAAACTTGGGAAGCCTGGAGGGTTTTCTTGGGCTTTCGGGGTTGTGCTTTTTTGATGACGGCCCACCGGCTAACGTCGCGTTTTCTTTTTTCTTTTTCCCCTTCTCCCTCTCCCCCTCTCTCCCTCTCCCCCTCTCTCCCTTTCCCCCTTTCACCCTTTCCCCAAAATCCCCACTCGCCACATCCCACTGGCTATTCCCTAACAGCAACCGCCTCAGCGAGCAGGCAGAGGATCTCGTACATCATCGTCGCGCCGGCCAGCGCCGTGATGCCGCTTGGATCGTACGGGGGGGCGACTTCCACCACGTCGCCTCCGATCAGGTTAAGGCCGCGCATGCCGCGCAGCAGCACCAGCGCCTCCGCTGTCGTGAAGCCGCCGACCTCCGGCGTGCCGGTGCCGGGGGCAAAGGCAGGATCGAGGCTGTCGATGTCGAACGAGAGATAGGCCGGCCCCTCCCCTACGACGCGGCGCGCTTCGGCGATCACGGCGTCGAGACCGAGGCGGATGCATTCGTCCATAAAAAGGACGCGCATGCCGGTTTCGTGGGAATAATCCCACCCTTCGGTCGAGTTTTGTGCGCCGCGAATGCCGATCTGCACGGTCCGAGTTGGGTCGAGCAGGTTTTCTTCGACGGCGCGGCGGAAGGGTGCGCCGTGGCTGAATGTGCTGCCCATGAATTCATCCCACGTGTCGGTATGCGCGTCGATGTGAACGAGCCCGACCGGGCCACCAAGGGATCGATCCGCGTGGTGGGATGGATCGAGCGCATCATGCTGGAGGCGTTGCGGATCTCGCGCGGGCCGTGCCGCGCCCCCGGCCTGTTGGTGACCGCCCCGTCGTACGGAACCCCCACCATCGCAATATCGACCGTGGAGAGATCGCTGACGAGCGGCGTCCGCATGAACGTGGGGATCTCCATGTAGCGCGGCGCCATCATGGGAGAATCCGACGATGCGGGGGGTTGATGGTCCATGTGGATTTTAGATGCTGGATTTTGGATTTTGGATTGGCTGCAAGAAAACAATCCAAAATCCCAAATCTAAAATCCAAAATCGACCATGCTTCAACGAAAACCCTGGATCGCCGCACTGCTGCTCGGTTTGGCGCTCTTGCTCGCGCCACGCCTGACAGCCGCTCAGGCCGCCGATGACTCGCTTGCCGTGCGGGTCGATGCGCTTTTTGCATCGTGGGATAAGCCCGATACGCCCGGCGCAGCGGTGGCTGTCGCGCGCGACGGCGAAATCGTCTATCAGCGCGGCTACGGCAGCGCCAACCTCGAATACGGCCTCCCCATCACGCCCAAAACCGTTTTCCTGGTGGCGTCGGTGTCGAAGCAGTTCACCGCCTTCGCCCTGGCGATGCTGGCCGATCAGGGCAAAATCTCGCTCAACGACGACGTCCGAAAACACGTGCCCGAACTGCCCGATTACGGTAAAAAAATCACCATCCGCCACCTGATTCACCACACCAGCGGCCTGCGCGACGAATTCGGCCTGCTGGCGATGGCCGGCTATCACATGGATGACGTGATCACGAAGGAGACCATCCTCGACCTGGCCTATCGTCAAAAGGAACTCAACTTCGATCCGGGCGAGGAATATGTCTATTGCAACACCGGCTACACCCTCATGGCCGAGATCGTCGAACGCGTCACGGGCCAATCGTTTCGGGAATGGACTTCTGAAAATATGTTTGAACCGCTCGGCATGGCGCATTCGCACTTTCGCGACGACTATCAGAGCATCATCAAGAACCGGGCGCAGGGGTATTACAAGGATGGAGAAACGTATAAAAAACAAGTGGTCAACTATGCCAGCGTTGGCGCCAGCGGCCTCTATACGACGGCAGAAGACCTCGCGCGCTGGGCGATGAATTTCGACCACGGACGCGTCGGCGAGGCGGCGGTGCTCGAACAGGTCCACCAGCGCGGACGGCTCAACAAAGGCGACACGCTCAGCTATGCCTTCGGCCAGAGCATCGGGCAGTATAAGGGGCACCGGCGGGTCAGCCACGGCGGCTCGCATCGCGGCTTCAAAACCCACCTCGTCCGCTTCCCCAACGACGGCCTCGCGGTCATCGTCCTGGGCAACTGGGAGGAATTCAACCCCGCCGAAATGGCCTACAAAGTCGCCGACGTGTATCTGGTCGATCCCCCCGAACGCCTGGCCGAGTTTTCCGGCGAATACTACAGCGAAGAAGTCGACGCTACCTACCACCTCGCCATCGAAAAAGGCCGCCTGACCGCCCGCCACCGCCGCTACGAACCCATCCCGCTGACACCCTCCGACACCGACGCGTTCTCCAGCGACTCCTGGTTCCTCCAAAACCTGAAGTTCGCTCGCGCCGACGGTAGGATTACCGGCTTCCGCGTCTCGAACAGCCGGGTGCGGAATGTCTGGTTTGAGAAGCGGTAGAGGGCTTGCGTGGAGCCTTTTTGATCCCTGGAATTATGTGTGTTTGGATTTTGGATTGGGTTTTTCAAGAAAGCAATCCAAAATCAGAATCCCTCCCACACAAACAACAAAAACGGTCATGCTGAAACGAAACGCAGCCTTCGCCCTGTTGCTCATTTTGAGCACAACGCCAGCCTTTGCCCAGCCTGCTGATACGCTCATCGCGCAGGTCGATGCGGTGTTTGCGCAGTGGAACCGGCCCGGCTCGCCCGGCGCGGCGCTGGCCGTCGTGCAAGGCGGTGAAGTGGTGTACAAGCGCGGCTACGGCATGGCAAACCTCGACTACGACATCCCCATCACCCCGGCGACCGTCTTCGACATTGCGTCGGTGTCGAAGCAATTTTGCGCCTATGCCATCGCGATGCTGGCCGAGCAGGGCAAGCTCTCGCTCGACGACGACGCGCGCCAATACCTCCCCGAAATGCCCGATTTCGGCCCGACGATCACGATCCGCCACCTCGTGCATCATACCAGCGGCCTGCGCGACTGGCCGGGCACGCTGGCCATGGGCGGCTGGCAGATGGAGGATGTGATCTCGTTCGAGCAGATCTTGACGATGGCGCGTCATCAAAAAAAGCTCAACTTCGAACCCGGCGCGGAATATTCGTATTCAAACACCGGCTATAACCTCCTGGCCGAGGTCGTCGCCCGCGTGACGGGGCAATCGTTTCGAAAATGGACCGACGCACACCTCTTCAAACCCCTCGGCATGGTTCACACGCACTTCCACGACGATCACGAGGAGGTGGTCATGAACCGGGCGTATGCCTACTCGCCCTTCGGCGGCGGGTTCAGGCGGGTTGGCAATGGGCTGACGGCGCTGGGGTCGAGTTCGCTTTTTACGTCGGTGGACGATCTGGTGAAGTGGGTGCAGAATTTTCGGGATGGACGCGTCGGCGGCGAAGCCGTCCTTGAGCAGGTGCATCAGCAGGGCGTGCTCAACAACGGCGAGACCATCGCCTACGCCTTCGGACAGAGCATCGGGACGTATCGGGGGTTGAAGACAGTTTCGCATGGCGGTTCGTGGGCCGGGTTTCGAACCGTCCTTCTGCGCTTTCCTGATCAGGATTTCGCCGTCATCGTCCTGGCCAACGTCGGCACGTTCAACCCGACGGCCAGAGCCCGGGAAGTCGCCGAAATCTACCTGGGCGACGTGATGGAATCGGCAGAAGCCACCGATCCTGCGCCGGAGCCCGTCGCCATCGATCCTGCCGTTTTGGACGAGTACGTGGGGATGTACCGCCTCGGCCCGGGCTGGCTGGCGACCATCACCCGCGACGGCGACGCGCTGAAGACACAGGCCACCCGCGAGGGACGATTCCCGATGACGCCGGTGTCGGAGTCCGAGTTTTTCGTCGAGGCTTACGGCGCGTCCATCACGTTCAAACGCGATGACCAGGGCCGTGTCAGGCACATCGAATACCGAGGCATCCACGCGCCCCGCGTCGAGCCGTTCAGGCCGAGCCGGGACGAACTGGCCTCGTTCCAGGGCGATTTCTACAGCAAAGAACTCGAAACGTCGTACATCCTCGTCATCAAAGACGGCGCACTGACGCTCGACCACCACCGCCTCAACGACGCCCGCCTCATGCCCTCTTTCACCGACACGTTCTCGACGACGCACTGGTTCATGGCGGAGGTCCACTTCGTCCGCGACACCGCCCGCCGGATCACCGGCTTCGAGGCTTCCAACGGCCGCTCGCGCAGGGTGTGGTTCGAGAAGGTGCCGTGACGGCCCGAAGCGTTATCTCAATACTTTAAAACGCTTTGCGGAAAGAAACCGTTATTTATATCTCATACTTTTTTTAACGAAATATGCTATATTGTAACAGGGACTGTCAAAAACAGAAGCGCGTCATATCAAACGTAAACATCATTACTAACACAGATCCATGACCCTCGATACCGATACATTTGCCATCATTCTTTCCCTGGTGGCCCTGGCCCTGACTGCGTTTGGCGTCTATGCCTCCTTTCATTTTTATACACGGGGTACAAATCTTCAGAAAGCAACTGAGAACACGCTGAACATTATACAGATGCAGGTGAATAAGATCTTTGACCGAACTTTAGATGCGGCGATTGGGCAAAAACAAAACCTTAACGTCAGCTTTGAAGATCTGGAAAGACAGCTAGAAACAGCAAAGGATACCTTGCTCAATGAAGTGCTCAATGAGATAGACGAAGCAGGTGATCAGCAACAGCACCGTCTTAAAACCACCGTCGAGAACCAGATGAAACTTCTTCATAAAAAGATGGAGGTAGCACGGGAGTCGGCCGTAGAGATAGCCGATGAATCGTTGAGACTACAGCGCATAAGCCAGGCCGAACAGGATATTCTCAACGTTCTTTCCAACACCGATCAGGCGTTAAGCCACGAAGAGGTTAGACAGCAATTAAAGGCCTCAAAATCGCCGGCTGCCTCTGATCCTGATCTGCACAGTTATCTGCAAGCGCTGAAAAACCAGGGATTAATCGAATGCCCGGAAACGTCCGATGGAGCTATTAAGTATAGATCCTAAACATCTCTTAACAACATAAAGGGGGACCATCTATGGAACGAGAAAGGATTACGTTCAATGATATTGCCCGGCTGATAAGCAATACACCTTCGACAACCATTGATCTCCCTGCTTCCGGTAAAAAAAAAGATGAAAGCCGGTGGGAATTTTTCGCAGGCTATCATAAAGTGCACGTATCGACCTATCCTTTTCGGGTGCTTTATCTGCATTCCGACGCGACGAAGAGCGACCTGCAAACCCTTGCTGAGGAAATAGAGGAGGAACTAGATTTTGATAAACTCTACGTCGTCTATCCGCCTTCGTTAAATCAGCGCCACTCTGCGCACATCGACCTGTTTAAAGGCAAAACCAAAGGATTCTGGACCACGAAAGAGTTTCTGCGTACCTTCATAGATGAGGAACTACACGCCTACATCGTGAGGATCGATGAACTAACCCCGACGTATTACATAGATCCGCGAATCAAGACGGAGTCTGAGGCACAGGTCTCAGACACCAACCCGCTGCTGTCGTTGCTTCTCGATGAAGAGAATGGACCTCGACCCGATGAAGGCGCCCTCGGCATCGTCCTGGCCGAGCCCGGGCAGGGAAAAACCTATTTGAGCCGGCATCTCGTAACCGAAATACCACGTCTCCGGAAGGATCTGGTCCCGATCATCGTAGATTCGTCGCAATGGAACGCCATGTCGCTGGCGCATCTCAAGTCTATATGGAAAACGATTGTTCATTCCTTCCATCACTTCGATGCCCCGATAAACTGGATCGCCGGCAATGAGAATGATTTCATCAGAGCTACCCTGAAAGCCGATCTTTTTCGCATCGTTTTCGATGGCTTCGACGAGTACATCCTGCGCAACCGGGGTTCCGTCCAGCCGATGGACGTGCTGATGGCCTTGTCCGACTTAGCCCGCGAAACAGGAGCCAGAATACTGCTCACGTCAAGAACGTCCTTCTGGCGTATCATTCTTTCGGGCGATGAAGTAAAAAGCTTTATGGACCGTACAGGGTCCATCGAATATAGAATCTTACCCTTCGATCTGGCGCATGCCAGAGACTACTTTGAGCGCCGCCTTCAACAGCCCAAACGGGTCAATGCAGCGGTCAAGATCTTTAACACGATTCACCAGAACAACCCGGAGCTGGCTGGCCGGGGATTCGTGCTACATTTGATCGCCGCTCTGGCCGAAGGCGATGAACCGATCCGCGTCACGAAAGGCGCCCATGGCCTGCTCTGGCTCATGGAAGCGCTCTGCGAACGCGACGTGTTGCGGCATGAGCTACCCCTCACGCCAGATCAGCAACTCAGCGTGATGCAACACTTTGCCTACGACGCTGCCCAGGGAACAGAGCCCAGCAGGCTCTTGCTGGAAGTGTGTATTCACACGGTTCGGCCAGACTTAGATGAAAACACGATGGACGAGACCATCGAAAAACTGAAAAACCATCCTTTGCTTTTCAGAAACCCGCACAACGATCTCTGGGGTTTCTCGCAAGAACAGATCGAAATTGCCCTGCTGGCCAAACACATGATTGACCTGGACGACCACGATTTATACAACTTTGTCAACCAGTTGGAAATAGAAGCAGGACCGCGGCAAGATCTCATCGCTATGATTATTGACTTGGTCATGAAAAAGCCCCAAGAGCAAGCCTTAGAAAAAATTGATCAACTTATCGATGCCATGTCTATCGTCCCCGAAACGGGCCCCGAGACGCAGCGTTATGCTCACCAATTTCCTTACAAAGGTCGTCTTTTTGCAGCAACACTTGCCTTGATGGCCGTAGGGCGGGTCTATCCCCTGGGCGCCATCCGTCTGGACCGGACCAAGCTGCTCGTCCGTCTTTCTACGGGCCATTCGATTAAACATTTATATTTTTTCGGCCCCATCGGACGCTTCGATTTTAGAGATATTACCTTTGAGGACTGTAGATTTGAACATGTTACGTGGGGTAATTGCATGTTCGACACCGCTACGAAGTTCATCAGGTGTCAATTCATCGGAGGAACCCCGCCCGTACGGTGTGAAGGATTCGGGAGTGCACAATTCATAAACTGCACGTTGGATCGAGTAGCAAAAGCCTGGATCAACACGGCGCGTATCCGAGAAGGCTATAAAAATTATACGCGTGAGGATTTAAGAAACGACTTACATTATGTGTTGATCAAATTCATTCACGGGCAGGGTTTGAGCTTAAAGCAGGTCCCGGAATCCGACCTCCACCGAGACCCCATCACCGCTTCAAAGTACATGAAAGACATAATCGGCGTGCTGAGCGAAACCACCCTTGAATTAAAAGAGGATCCTACCTCAGAAACGGCTGAAAAGGTATATATTGTTCGCTCTAAGGCGGAGGTTGCCTTCAAATTCTATGGGGCCAATAATAACCTGACCGGCCCCCTGAAAAAAGCCTACAGCGCGTTGCTGAAACGACGCAAATTATAAAAGAAAGGACGCCCGGTAACGCACAGCCCCACCCTCCCACCTTGATCGAAACAGCTTCCAAAGATCAAAGATTGCGACACTTTAACTGCCCGGCATTAAACCTCGGACGCGCAAATCCATTATATTTCGAGGATCATCCACCACCTCACCCCAGGCGATGCGCGCGTCAACCCCCTTCTGGCTCCCGGCCCTCTGCGGCCTGCTCTTTCTGGTAAGCTGCGGCCCCGATAAACCGGAGGCCGTGGCCGAGGCCGAGCAGCAACTTCCCGAAAAGATCGACTTCAACCTGCACATTAAGCCGATCCTCTCGGACCGCTGCTTTACGTGCCACGGGCCAGACAATAACGCCCGCAAAGCTGATCTCCGCCTCGACACCGAAGAAGGCGCGTTCGCCCGGCTCACCGAGAGCGCGCGGAAATACGCCCTCGTGCCGGGTAATCTGAGCAAGAGCGAAATCTTCCACCGGCTGGTCTCGGACGACCCCGCGTACCAGATGCCGCCGCCGGAGTCGAACCTGACCATCGCGCCCGACGAGATCGCGACGATCCTCAAATGGATCGAGCAAGGCGCGGCGTATAAACCGCACTGGTCGCTCATTCCGCCGGAAAAACCGGCGTTGCCTGATGTCGAAGACGCCGCCTGGCCGCGTAACGGCATCGACCATTTCGTCCTGGCACGGCTCGCACGGGAGGGGCTGAAACCGTCTGATGAAGCCTCGAAAGAAACGTTGATCCGCCGCGTTTCTTTCGATCTGACGGGCCTGCCGCCGACGATTGAGGAGATCGACGCGTTCCTGGCGGACGAGAGCGCCGACGCCTACGAAAAGGTCGTCGATAGACTTTTAGCGTCGGACGCGTACGGCGAGCGGATGGCGGCCGAATGGCTCGACGTGGCGCGCTATGCCGACAGCCACGGCTATCAGGACGACGGCATGCGCAATATGTGGCCCTGGCGCGACTGGGTCATCGAGGCATTCAACAAAAACCAGCCGTTCGACGAGTTCGTCACGTGGCAACTGGCCGGCGATCTGATGCCCGACGCCACGCACGAGCAAAAGCTGGCGACGGGCTTCAACCGCAACCACCTCCAGAGCCAGGAAGGCGGCATCGTCCCCGAAGAATTCCGCGTCGATTACGTGGCCGACCGCACCGAGACTTTCGGCAAAGCGTTTCTCGGCCTGACGGTGCGCTGCGCCCGCTGCCACGATCACAAGTTCGACGCCCTCTCGCAGAAAGAGTATTACCAGCTTTTCGCCTTCTTCAACAGCGTCAACGAATTCGGCAACATCCCCTATTCCGGCGAAGCCAGCCCGACGGTCATTTTAATGGACGAGGAGGCGCAGCAGAAACTCGGGCCGCTGCAAGAGCAGATCCGCCAATACGAGGCCCAAACCCGCCTCGACAATCCGGCTTTCGACGAAGGCTTTGCGCAATGGCTCCAACGCCTCGACGCCGGGCAGGCCTCCACGCGCATCGCACCCCAAGGCTTGATCGGGCACTATCCGCTCGATGGATTCACCAAAAACGACGACCTGCACGACCTCGAAAATCGCGTAAACCCCTCAAAAAAAGGCTTTTTCTGGGGCGATATCGACAAGCTGCCGCGCGCCGTGCCGGGCCGCTTCGACGAGGCGATGCTGCTGCGCGGCGACGGCTGGCTCGACATGGGGCCGGACGTCTACTATTTCGAACGCAACGAGCCCTTCACGATCAGCCTCTGGTTCAACACCCTCGCCGAGGGCATCAACGGGACGCTCTTCAGCAAGACGGGCGGGCTGTTCAACGGCCTGCGCGGCTACCTCTGCACGCTGCGCGAAGACGGCACCCTCGCCGCCAACCTCAACCATGTCTTCCCCGATAACTCGATTGAGATCGAGACGACGGACCGCGTCCCCGCCGGCCAGTGGAACCACCTCGTGATGACGTACGACGGATCGAGCCGGGCGGCGGGGCTCAAGCTCTTCCTCAACGGCCAACCGATGGCCGCGAAAACCACGGTCGATAACCTCAAGCAAACCATCCTCTACGCTATCGATCCGTTCACCGGCGAGGAGACGAACTGGGGCGAGGCGAGCAACCTGCGCATCGGTTTCATCGGACCCAACCTGCCGAAGATGGACAGCGTGATGGTGGACGAATTCAAGATTTTCGACCGCCGGCTGACATCGCTGGAGGTATCCGCGCTCCACGGCACAGACGATCCCCTCGGCGCTATCCTGGCCGTTCCGTCTTCCGCCCGAAATGCCGCTCAGAAGACCGCTTTGCGGGATTATTACGTCGCCGCCGTCGCCCCGCAGCGGGATTTTGAGACGTTGACCCGGCTTCGGGACGAGGCGAACGACGTGATCTCGGCGTTGCCGGAGGTGATGGTGATGAAGGATCTGCCGGAACCGCGCCCGACGCACCTGTTGTATCGCGGTGCCTACGACGCCCCCCGTGAACGCGTCGAGCCGGCCACACCGGCTTCAGTGATGGATTTTTCGGCTGATTTGCCACAAAACCGCCTGGGGCTGGCCCGGTGGTTGATGGATCCGCGCAACCCGCTGCCGGCCCGCGTGACGGTCAACCGCTACTGGCAACTCTACTTCGGCAAAGGCCTCGCCGTGACGACGGAAGACTTCGGCAACCAGGGCGCGCTGCCGAGCCATCCGCTGCTGCTCGACTGGCTGGCGACGACGTTCGTGGAATCGGGTTGGGATGTGAAAGCCTTGCAGAAGCGGATCGTGATGTCGGCCACCTACCGGCAATCGTCGGTGGCCGGGCCGGACTTGCTGGAACGGGATCCCGATAACACGCTGCTGGCGCGCGGGCCGAGCTATCGCCTGCCGGCAGAGATGATTCGGGACAACGCGCTGGCCGTCAGTGGGCTGTTGGTTCGCCAGATCGGCGGGCCGCCTGTCAAACCGTATCAGCCACCCGGCCTCTGGAAGGAACTGGCGACGCGCAACGTGACTGAATACGAACAGGATCACGGCGACAAGCTCTATCGCCGGAGCATGTATACGATCTGGAAACGGACCAGCCCGCCGCCATCGATGATGAGTTTCGATGCCTCGGAACGCAACTTTTGCACGGTCCGGCGGCAGAACACGAGCACGCCGCTCCAGGCCCTGGTCTTGCTCAACGACCCGCAGTACGTCGAGGCCGCGCGCCTTTTGGCCGAGCGGATGCTTCGCGAAGGCGGCGAGACACTCGCCGACCACCTCACCTTCGCCTTCCGCCTGCTGACAAGCCGCCCCCCCCTCGCCCACGAGATGACGCTCCTGACGGATCTTTACGAACAGGAACTCGCAACCTTCGCCGCCGACCGTTCCGGCGCGCTGGCCTTGCTCGGCGTCGGTGAGTACCCGCGCGACGAACGCCTCGACCCGTCGCAGGTCGCCGCGCTGACGGTGGTAGCCAACACCATCATGAACTTCGACGAGGCGGTGATTAAGCGATGATGGGAGGTTGTGGGTTTGGACCTTGCTGAATCACCCAAATCACCCTCACCCTGTCCCTCTCCCGTCGAGGGAGAGGGACAGGGTGAGGGGGCCTAACAACATCAACCATGAAACACCCACTGACACCCATAGCCAGAACACTCCGGAAGCGTTCGACCAAGTACGAACGCCTCCTCTGGCGTCACCTGCGGGACAGACAGTTGGGCGACTTTAAGTTCCGTCGCCAGGTGCCGCTGGGGAGCTATGTGGTAGATTTCGTCTGCTTCGAAACCAAAGTTGTCGTCGAATTGGACGGCAGCGGGCATGCTACGAAAAAAGGCCGGGCTGCCGACGCAATACGCGATGCCGCCTTGGCTGAGGCCGACTTCCAGGTTTTGCGCTTCTGGAACAGCGAAGTCACAAAAGATCTCCCGGTCGTGCTTGAGACGATCTATCAAGCCTGCCAAGCCAGATCACCCAATCAAGAAACCAGAAACGCGAAACCAGAAACCAAAAAACCATGAACGAACTCGACGACGTCAAATACCTCTGCACGCGCCGGCATTTCCTCTCGCGCAGCAGCCTCGGCCTCGGCGCGGCGGCGTTGGCGACGATGCTCAATCCGCTTCCGGCCTGGGCAGCCAGAGATCCCGACAAAGACCGCAACGGCGTCCTGGGCAAACTTCACTTCGTGCCCAAAGTCAGGCGGGTGATCTACCTGTTTCAAAGCGGCGGCCCCTCGCAGTTGGATCTGTTCGATTACAAGCCGCTCTTAAAAACGATGAACGGCGAAGAACTGCCCGAATCCGTCCGCAAAGGGCAGCGGTTGACCGGCATGACGGCACATCAGACCTCGTTGCCGCTGGCCGGCTCGCAGTTCGGCTTCAACCGGCACGGCCAGAGCGGCGCCTGGATGAGCAGCCTCCTCCCCTACACCGCCCAGGTCGCCGATGAACTGTGCTTCATCAAGTCGATGCACACCGAGGCCATCAACCACGACCCGGCCATCACGTTTTTCCAGACCGGTTCGCAGCAGACGGGCCGCCCCAGCATGGGCTCGTGGATCAGCTACGGCCTCGGCACCGACAACGAAAACCTGCCAGCTTTCACCGTCTTGCTCTCGCGCAGCACCGACTACGGCCAGCCGCTCTATTCGCGCCTCTGGGGCAACGGCTTCCTGCCGTCGTTGCATCAGGGCGTGCAGTTCCGCGCCGGTAAAGATCCTGTGCTCTACCTCAACGACCCGCCCGGCCTGAAATCCACCAGCCGCCGCCGGATGCTGACGTATCTCAAGGACATGCACCGCCGCCAGCACGAGCGGGTGATGGACCCGGAGATCGACTCGCGCATCGCGCAGTATGAGATGGCCTACCGGATGCAAACCTCGGTGCCCGAAATGATGGATCTCAGCAGCGAGCCGGACTATATCTTCGACCTCTACGGCGAGCAGGCGCGCATCCCCGGCACCTTCGCCGCCAACTGCTTGCTGGCACGGCGGCTGGCGGAGCGCGATGTCAAGTTCATCCAACTCTACCATCAGGGCTGGGATCAGCACGGCAACCTGCCCAAAGACATCAGCAAACTCGCCAGAGACACCGACCAGCCCTCGGCAGCGCTCGTCCTGGATCTCAAACAACGCGGCCTGCTCGACGACACGCTCGTCATCTGGGGCGGCGAGTTCGGGCGCACCAACTACTCGCAGGGCAAGCTTACCATGGACAACTATGGCCGCGACCATCACCCCCGCTGTTTTACCATCTGGATGACCGGCGGCGGCGTCAAAAAAGGTTTCTCCTACGGCGAGACCGACGAATTCGGCTACAACATCGCCCGCGATCCGGTCCACGTACACGACTTCCAGGCCACGCTCCTGCACCTGCTCGGCGTCGATCACGAGCGGTTCACCTACAAATTCCAGGGCCGCCGCTATCGCCTGACGGACGTGCACGGCGAGGTGGTTGAGGCGGTGCTGGCTTGAGGATGGCAGAAAGGGGGAAAGGGAGAGAGGGTGACAGGGGGATTTTTTACTCTCCCTTTCACCCTCTCCCCCTCTCTCCCTTTCTACCGCTACAGAGCGCCCATACAAGTCGAAAACTCTCTCGTCCTTATCGGTGGAAACTCTCGCCGATAAACTTCAGCCCGACGGGTAAGCCGGTTCGCCAGTACGACCACGTGTGGGCGCCGTCGCGGACGCGGTATTCGTGGGGGATCTCCTTTTCAGTCATGAGGATGTGCAGCGTCGCATTGCCGACGGCGAGGAAGTCGTCGTCGCCGCAGTCGATGTAATAGCGGAGTTTTTTTAGCTCGTCGGCGGGGGTGTTTTTGACGAGGTCGAGCACCGAGTGTTGACGCCAGTGGTCGGTGTGGCGGGCGCTGCCCTGGAGTCCGGCGCCGCCATACAAAGGTCCCCAAAAGTTGTCGTAATCCTCTTGCGATGTTTCTTGCATCTGCTTGTCCGTAAAAATCCCACTGCTGAAAGCAGCGACGGCGGCGAAGAGGTCAGGGTTGCGCATCGCCAGCACCAGCGAGCCGTAGCCCCCCATCGAAAGCCCGGCGATGCCGCGAAATTCTTTCTTTTTGCGGACTCGATATTTGCCTTCGATGTAGGGCATAAACTCATCGACGAACATATCCTCCCAGCGCACTTTGTTCTGATGATCGTTGATGTACCAGCTCACCTTGCCGTCGGGCATGACGATGATCATGGGCGGGATGTCGCCGCTGGCGATGGCGTTATCGGCGATGCGGTTGGCCTCGCCGAACTGAAGCCAGCCGGTGTCGTCGTCGGTGTAGCCGTGGAGGAGATAGACGATGGGATAGTAGCGCTCCGACGTCTCGTAGTCCGAAGGCAGATAGATGGTATAGCGAACGTCCTCGCCGAGGATCGCGCTCGCCATCGTCCGCCCTTCGAGGACGACGCCCTGTTGCGCAAAGCTCAGCGCAGGGATGAAAAGCGCACAGAGGATAAACGCGCCGTGCTTAAACTGAGTCATCGCAACCTCCCGTTGGTGTCTGTATCAAAAACGTCACTGCCGCTTCGCCTCGATCTCTTCTTCGGTGGCATGATACAAAAAACGGAGGCACCGTCCATCACAGAGCCAGACTGTGATCAACATCCGCGCCGAATCGATGATACCGTTTTCTACTCACGCTCGCTTCTTCCGAAAATACAATACTTTCTCTACAACCGCGCAGATCTTCCCTGCTTCATCCACAACCTCAACGCGGTACTGCCGGTCAAGCGATTTTTCTTCGTCGAGCCGCGAACGAATCGTCTCAAGTTCTTCCTGATCGATCTTGATCTTCGCAAAAAGGGTCGAGCGCCCCGGACGCTTATACTCGATATGCGCCGCTTTATCCCACACGATGTAACCCGGGCCGAGCAGGCGAATGAACATCACCACGTAGATGGGATCGACGGCTCCGTAGATGCTTCCGCCAAAGATGGTCCCGACGTAATTGCGTGTCTTCCAGTTGAGCGGCAGGGCGATGTGTACTTCGCGCCAGTCGTCGGTCAGGAAAGTAAGACGCGCCCCGGTACGCCGGTAGGCCGGAAAGAAGTTGAAGCGCCACCGCAGGAGACGCGTTCTAAAGGATTCGTTTTGAGCCATAGATCGTGGATTTTCAGGGTACCTGACGATATTCCGCTCATGGTTGTCGCGTTGAAACCATAGTAGCTTGACATTGAGTTGCTTAATTCACTCCTATTCTCGATGAAGGCGTAGAGCCAGATGTTCGAATCGATAAAACACGAGACGGGGTTACTTGCGAGCATGGGCGTCTTCTCTGGAAAGAGGCCGGAAGTCTTTCACTTTCAAGGGATGCTCTAGCAATTGGCCGATAATGTCTGCCTTTTGATCCTCTTCTTCATTGAAGACAATGACGCGAACCGACGGGTTCAGGCGGTCCCTATACTCCTCAGGGATTTCGATGACGCCACCCTTGATCGTTGCAGTAAACTCAATCGTTTCCATAGCGCTAACCGCCTGTTGCGTACCGTTTTCACCCTAATTAGAGATCAGCCCATCCAAAAGGTTTCCTGCTTGCGGTTCTACATTCCGTCATCCCTCACACCCGTTCCAGCTTAATCGGATACGTCTTTTCTGCGTTCCACTGGCAGACGTAGAGGTTTTTGTCGTCGTCTACGCAGACGTCGTGGCAGTGGTGGAAGAGCGATTGTTGCTGGAGCATGAGTTGCAGTTCGCCGTCGCGGTATTCGGGGGTGGTGCCGCCGGGGTTGGAGACGACGATGCCTTCGCTATCGAGGATGGTGACGAAGCCGGAATTGGGCGTGCGGTTGAGGTATTTGAGACGCGACCAGCAGACGCCCGAGTAGAGCATGTCGTCGTCGATGACGGCGCGGCAGACGAAAGCGCCGGGGAGGAAAATCGTCGAGAGGTATTCGCCGTCGAGGCTGTAGCGTTTGAAGGCGTTGTGGGCGCGCGAGGTGCACAGCAGCGTCGGGTTGTCGGCGTCGCGGGTGTCGAGCGTGACGCCGTGGGCGGTCTGGAACTGGTGGTCTTCGTCGCCGCGCCCGCCGAACTTGCGGATGAACTCGCCGTCTTTCGAGAATTGCAGGATGTATTGAGAGCCGTAGCCGTCGGCCACGTAAATGTCGCCGTTGGGGCCGACGGCGGTTTCGGTGGGATGATAGCGATCGTCCTCGGTGTATTCGCCGAAGTCTCTGGGGTTGGGCAGGCGCAGGAGCACGCGCCCGTCGAGCGTGGTTTTGACGACCTGCGGGTTGCCGTCGAAGCCGTTGTCGCAGATAAAGAGGAACTCTTCGCCGCTGGCATCCCAGAGCGTCAGGCCGTGGCCGTAGGGAAACTCCGTACCCCACGTATCGAGCAGTTTACCCGATTTGTCGTAGATGAGGATGTTGTTTTTTACTTCGTCGCCAATCATGATGAGGCGGCCTCTGGCATCCTGCACCATCTCGTGGCAGTTGTTGACCGGCGTCCGGCTCGGATCGAGGTTGCCCCACTCTTTGTGGACGCGATAGCGGAAGTCGCCGTGGCCGATAACTTCGTCGCTCAACGTGGGTTTGCTGATGATGTTCACGGTAAATCCCGGCGTCAAAAAGGCCGCGCTGGTGAGGGTAGCGATGCGTTTGGTAAAGGCTCTGCGAGTAAGCTTGTTCGCATTCATGGGTCTTCGGATTGGGCCTGAAGTCGCCATAGAATACAGGATTGACTCCTTTTCTGCCAGTGCGGACGGTTCTGATCAAATGATATAACGAGAATGGAACGCGGATGACGCGGATCGGGCGGATGGTCGCGGATATGACATCAAAAAATCCGCGACCATCCGCCTAATCCGCGTCATCCGCGTTCTATTTCAAGCAACCTCATAACAAATCAGGGCTTTTGGAATCGTTTCCAAACATAATTATCACAGGCTAAATCCATCCGTTTTTTCCTATTCAACACGCTGGTTATTATTTTTTCAAGATCTTTCGAGGATAGACAGCGCCCGCCATGCATCCCCAGCCCCCACCCTTTCTGCTGATCCCCCTGGCTGCCGCGCTCTGGACGCTGGCCGGCTGCGGCCCCGCCGTCACGACGGACCCGGAGATTCTGGCGCGGCTGCCGGAGCAGGTCGATTACAATCACCACATCAAACCGCTGCTCTCAGACCGCTGCTACACCTGCCACGGCCCGGACGACAACGCCCGCCAGGCCGGCCTTCGGCTCTACACCGAAGACGGCGCGAAGAAGGCAAAACTGGAGTCGGGTGGTCGCGCCATCGTGCCGGGCAGCCTGCGCCGCAGCCAGGTCTTCCAACGCATCGCCTCGGACGATCCGGACGTGGTGATGCCGCCGCCGGAGTCCAACCTCGTCCTCTCAGACTACGAGAAGGCGCTCATCGCGCGCTGGATTGATCAGGGCGCCCGCTGGAAACCGCACTGGGCGTTTATTCCGCCCGAAAAGCCGGACGTGCCCGTCGTCAAAAACACGGTCTGGGCGCGCAATGCCCTCGACGATTTCGTGCTGGCGCGGGTGGAGCGTGAAGGCCTTGCGCCGTCGCCGGAGGCCGAAAAAGAACGCCTCCTCCGCCGCGTGACGTTCGACCTGACGGGATTGCCGCCGACGATTGCGGAGATGGATGCTTTTCTGGCCGACGACCGTCCTGATGCCTATGAAAAAGTGGTCGATAGGCTGATGGCCTCGGAGGCCTACGGCGAGCGGATGGCCGCGGAATGGATGGACGTGGCCCGCTATGCCGACAGCCACGGCTACCACGCTGACGGCATCCGCATGATGTGGCCCTGGCGCGACTGGGTCATCCAGGCCTTCAACGAAAACATGCCCTTCGACCAGTTCGTCACCTGGCAACTGGCGGGCGATTTGCTGCCGGACGCCACCATCGAGCAAAAGCTGGCGACGGGCTTCAACCGCAATCATCAGATGACGGCAGAAGGCGGCGTCATCGACGAGGAATACCGCGTCGAATACGTCGCTGACCGGACCAACACCACGGCGCGGGCTTTCCTGGGCCTGACGATGGAATGCGCCCGCTGCCACGATCACAAATTCGACCCGATCTCGCAGAAGGAATACTTTCAGCTTGCCTCTTTTTTCAACAACGTCAACGAACTCGGCATGACGGGCGACGACGGCAACGCCGGGCCGGTGTTGATGTTGCTCAAGGCCGACGAGGAGGAGGCGCTCACGGAGGCGCGTGCAACCATCACCGAGCAGGAGGCAAAGCTGGCCGCGCGCCGGGCTGAAGTGGCCGAAGCCGGGCTGCATCGCGGCGAGACAAGCGCGGCGTCTACGCTGTCGAAAGGCCTCGCGGCGCATTACCCGCTCGATGAGTTGGGAGATGAAAAAACGCCCAATCACGCGCGCCCGGCCACCCCGGCGCGGGTCACCGGCGAGCCGGAGACGGTGCCCGGCCCTCGCGATCAGGCCTTCCATTTCGACAACGATTACGACAACCTTTTCCTCGAAGACGCCGGCCATTTCGAACGCACCGATCCGTTTTCGGTGAGCGTCTGGATCCGGCCTGAAGCCGAGGGCGCCTATGCCGAGATCATGGGCAATGCCCATCACAAAAACACCTACTGGCGCGGCTGGGAGGTCTACCTCGACAGCCTCAACCACGTCGCCGCGCGCCTGACCCACGCCCTGCCGCACAACCTCCTTCACGTGCGGACGCAGGCGACCGTCCCGCTCAAGACCTGGACGCACGTCGTGTTGACGTACGACGGCTCCAGCAAAGCCGCCGGCCTGCGGCTGTTCATCGATGGCAAACAGGCGCCGGTGGTCGTCGAGCACGACAAGCTCTACAAGAGCATCCTGCCCGTCGATCACCATTACGAGCCGCAGAAACGCGCCCTCCGCGTGGCGCGCAGCTACCGCGCCTTCGGCGGCGACGACGGCATCTTCACCGGCAGCATGGACGACATCCGCCTTTACGACCGGATGCTCACCGTCCCCGAAGCCGCCCGCCTCTTCGACGACGATGCGCCCGCTACGCCGGCTCAAGACGATCACGCGCTCGAAGACTACCTCCATCATCGCGACGCCGAATACCAGCGTCTTCTGGCTGATCTGAAACGCGCCCGCGAAGCCGAGCAAGCCCTCATCGCCGAAGTACCTGAGGTGATGGTGATGGAAGAGATGGAGACCCCCCGCCCCAACTACGTGCTCGACCGGGGTCTCTACGACCGCCCCGGCGAGCAGGTCGAGCCCGGCGTGCCCGGTCAGTTGGGCGACTTTCCGGACGAGCTGCCGCCCAACCGCCTCGGTCTGGCCCGGTGGCTCCTCCGCGACGACCACCCGCTGACGGCCCGCGTGACGGTCAATCGATACTGGCAGCTATATTTCGGCAAAGGGCTCGTCAGCACGCCGCAGGACTTCGGCAGCCAGGGTTCGTTGCCGTCTCACCCCGCCCTGCTCGACTGGCTGGCCACGACGTTCGTGGCGTCGGGCTGGGATGTCAAGGCGTTGCAGAAGCTGATCGTCACGTCGGCGACGTACCGGCAGACGAGCAAAGCCGAGCCGGATTTGCTGGCGCGCGATCCGTCGAACGCGTTGCTGGCGCGCGGCCCGCGCTACCGGCTCCCGGCAGAGATGATCCGCGACAACGCGCTGGCGTCGAGCGGCCTGCTCGTTCACAAGGTCGGCGGCCCCAGCGTCAAGCCGTACCAGCCGCCGGGCCTCTGGATCGAGAAAGGCAACTTCTCGGCGGCGCTCCTGAATTACAAACAGGACGAAGGCGAAAGCCTCTACCGCCGGAGCCTCTACACGTTCATCCGCCGCACCTCGCCCCCACCGTCAATGACCGTCTTCGACGCACCGGACCGCACGACGTGTATGGTGCGGCGGCAAAACACCAACACGCCGCTCCAGGCCCTGGTCTTGATGAACGACCCGCAATACGTCGAAGCCGCGCGCATCCTGGCCGAACGGATGCAAAAAGAAGGAGGCGATACGTTGCAAACGCAGATCGCCTACGGCTTCCGCCTGACCACCGGACGCCGCCCGACTTCCACCGAAGTAGCCCTCCTGACCCGCCTCTACCAGGACGAACACCGCAACTTCTCCTCCACCCCAACCAGCGCCGACTCCCTCCTCACCGTCGGCGACTACACCCGCGACCCCACGCTCGACAAAACCGAAACCGCTGCCCTCGCCATGGTCGCCAGCCTGCTGATCAACCACGACGAGGCGTATACCAAGCGGTGATCGGGTTTCGAGATGCGGGTTTCGGGATACGGGATACGGGATGCGAGATGAGGAACAGCTAAAACGAACGGAGGAAACCATGAGCTACAAGAAGCTGGAAATCTGGCAACTGTCGAGAACGTTGGTCATCGATATCCACAAGACGACCTTGACGAAGCTGCCCAAGTTTGAGATGTTTGAGGAGGGAAGTCAAATCAGGCGGTCTGTCAAATCAGTTAAATCTAATATTGTTGAGGGATATGGGAGACGAATATACAAGAATGACTTCATTCGCCACCTCGTATATGCACAAGCCTCATTAGATGAGACTATTGATCATCTAGAAACGTTGTTCGAAACGGAATCGCTCAAAGATCAATCCTTGTACGAAGACCTCCACAGCCGCAGCAATACGCTGGGGCGCAAACTAAACCGTTTCCTCAACACAGTCCGCCAATCCCACCAAAGCCCCCAATAACACGCATCCAGTATCCAGAAACCAGTATCCAGCATCCCGACCCCCGAAACCATGTGCCAGAACTACACCCCCCACTACACCCGCCGCGACTTCCTCTCGCGCACGACGCTGGGCCTCGGGGCGGCTACGGTCGCGTCGTTGATGAACCCGTTCGACGTGTTGGGGAAGGTGGCGCGTCTCGGCGACGATCCGGACAAAGGGGTGCTCGGTGTGCCGCATTTTCCGCCGAAGGTCAGGCGCGTCATCTACCTGCTTCAGAGCGGGGCGCCGTCGCAACTCGATTTGTTCGATCATAAGCCGCTCTTGATGCAACGGCATGGCGAGGAATTGCCGCCGTCGGTGCGTGGGATGCAGCGGCTGACGGGGATGACCGCCGGGCAGAAGACGTTTCCGATGGTCGGCTCGCCGTTTGCGTTTGCACAGCACGGCCAGAGCGGCGCCTGGGTGAGCGAACTGATGCCCTACACCGCGCAGATCGTCGATGAGTTGTGCTTCGTCAAGTCGATGTACACCGAGGCGATCAACCACGACCCGGCGGTGACGTTCATCCAGAGCGGCTCGCAGCAACCGGGGCGCCCGTCGATGGGGTCGTGGTTGAGCTACGGGCTGGGCTCGGAGAATGAAAACCTGCCGGCCTTCGTCGTGCTGGTGACGAAAGACAAGATGGGGCAGCCGCTTTACGCCCGGCTGTGGGGCAACGGCTTCCTGCCGTCGCGGCATCAGGGCGTGCAGTTTCGCGCCGGAAAAGACCCGGTCCTCTACCTGAGCAACCCGCCCGGCATCACCGACGACGACCGGCGGCGCCACATGGATTATCTCCGGGAATTGAACGATCTCCAGTACGATGCCCTCGAAGATCCGGAGATCCAGGCCAAAATCGCCCAGTACGAGATGGCCTATCGGATGCAGACCTCCGTGCCCGAAGTGATGGATCTCTCCGACGAGCCTGATTACATCGTCGATCTTTACGGCGAGGATGCCCGCGAGCCCGGCACCTTCGCCGCCAACTGCCTGCTGGCGCGTCGTCTGGCCGAACGCGGCGTGCGCTTCATCCAGCTTTATCATCAGGGATGGGATCAACACGGCAACCTGCCCAAAGACATCCAGCGACAGGCCAAAGAGACCGATCAGGCCTCGGCAGCACTCGTCCTGGATCTCAAACAACGCGGCCTGCTCGACGACACGCTTGTCATCTGGGGCGGCGAGTTCGGGCGCACCAACTATTCGCAAGGTCGCCTCACCGACGACAACTTCGGGCGCGACCACCACCCGCGCTGTTTTACGATCTGGATGGCCGGCGGCGGCGTCAAAAAAGGCTTTTCTTACGGCGAGACCGACGAACTCGGCTACAACATCGCCCGCGATCCGGTTCACATCCACAACTTCCAGGCGACACTGATGTATCTGTTGGGGATCGATCACGAGCGGCTGACTTTCAAACATCAGGGCCGTCGCTACCGCCTCACCGACGTCCACGGTGAGGTTGTCGAAGCCCTCCTCGCCTAGCTCCAGATCTGTGAATCGCATCGACACGCATATCGAGCAAAAACGCCTTTTTGCGAAGGCTGGGCTGCCGGGTTCTGTCCCGGCGAAGCCGAAGGCGAGCCGTGTGTCCCCTCTCCCTCGGCGGGAGAGGGTTAGGGCGAGGGGGAAAAACGGCCTTCAGACGCTGCGCTCGTCGCAGATCACCCTCACCCTGTCCCTCTCCCATCGAGGAAGAGGGGACGCTTCGACCGAGCTTTTCAGAGAATTTAACGACCCTGCTCACACACAGCTATCTGGGGGAAAACTATTCTACCTCATCCTGGCCTGCCTGTTGATATTCGGCTGTGGTCAGGAAAGAGCAGATTTGGCAATGAGTGGCGCCGTGCCCGATCAGGTGGATTACAACTTTCATGTCAAGCCGATTCTCTCGGATCGTTGTTACAAATGCCACGGCCCCGACGACAACGCCCGCAAAGCCGAGTTGCGGCTCGACACCCGCGACGGTGCCCTGGCCGCCAGCCGCGAGGATTCGACGCGCTTCATCATCGTGCCCGGCGATCCGCAGGCCAGCAAACTCATCCGCCACATTACCGCGACGGATCCTAAAAGCGTGATGCCGCCGCCGGAATCGAACCTCTCGCTCACCGAGAGCGAGATCAAAACCCTCCGGCGGTGGATCGAACAGGGCGCCGATTGGAAGCCGCACTGGGCCTTCATCCCCCCCGAAAAGCCGGAGCGTCCGCCGGTAAAAAACGCCGATTGGCCGCAAAACAACCTCGATTACTACGTGCTCAGCCGGATGGAAAAAGCCGGCCTGACGCCCTCGCCTGAGGCGACGAAAGAGAAACTCATCCGCCGCGTGACGTTCGACCTGACGGGCCTGCCGCCGGCGCTCGACGAGATCGACGCGTTTCTGGATGACGACAGTCCCGACGCCTACGAGAAGGTGGTTGAGCGTCTGCTGGCCTCGCCGCATTATGGCGAGCGGATGGCCTCGGTCTGGCTCGACGTGGCCCGCTATGCCGACACCCACGGCTACCAGGACGACCGCCCCCGCACGATGTGGCCCTGGCGCGACTGGGTCGTGCAGGCATTCAACGACAACATGCCCTACGACCAATTCGTGACCTGGCAACTCGCCGGTGACCTGCTGCCGGAAGCCACCTATCAGCAAAAACTGGCGACGGGCTTCAACCGCAACCACGCCATCACGCAGGAGGGCGGCGTGGTGCCCGAAGAGTATCTCACCGAATACGTCGCCGACCGGACCAACACCACCGCCACGGCTTTTCTGGGCCTGACGATGGAATGCGCCCGCTGCCACGATCACAAGTTCGATCCCATTTTGCAGCGGGAATATTACCAGATGTTCGCGTTCTTCAACGGCATCGAAGAAAGCGCGCAGATCAGCTATTTCGACCTCGCTCCGACCCCGTCGATGCCGGTGCAAGATAGCACCCTCAAAGCCCGCATCGCCCGCACGAACGAAGCCATCGAAGCGGCAGAAACGGCGAAAAATCAACAAGAAACCACCATCGACGACGCTTTCGAACCCTGGCTGGCCGAGGCCCGCGCAACCCTCGACCTCGACGAGGCCCTCCAACGCGGCCTGCTCGCTCATCACCGCCTCGACGCCCTGGAAGGGCTGGCTACGCCGGACGAAGCCGATCCAGCCACACCCGGCAGAGCCAACACCGGCCTCGAAGACGAATTGGACACCCTGCGCGTCGTCCCCGGAAAAACCGGCAATGCCCTTCAATTCGACGGCGTCAACTTCCTCAACCTCGGCGACGACGGCGATTTCGACTGGTACAGCGCGTTCTCCTTCGGCGGCTGGATCAACCCGCCCTCAGAACGACGAACCAAAGATACCGGGCTTTTTTCGAAGCGCAACGGCGAGCAGAAACGCGGCGGTTACGACCTCATCCTCACGCCGCAAAACCAGCTCAGCGCCCGGCTGATTCACGACGACGAGCACCACGTCCAGGTCACGGCGGCGCAGGTAGTGCCTGCTGAGGCGTGGACGCACGTCTTTGTGACGTATGACGGATCGGGCCGGGCCGGCGGCTTCATGCTTTACATTAACGGCGCGGCGCAACGCGTTTCGGTTCAACAAGATGGATTAGATCGAAACAGCATCCTCAACGGCAACGACTTCCTGGCAGGCAACTGGACGCATCGGATGAGAATCCGGGATGACATCCAGGGCTTCGAAGGCGGGGCGATTGACGAAGTGCGGATCTATAACCGCGCGCTGAGCCCGCTGGAAGTGCAACACCTCGCCGGAAACGATCCGCTTGAAACAGCCGGGCAGCGGGATCTCTATGCCTACTATCTCCGCGCTCACAATCCCGCCTATCAACGCCGTCTCGCCCAACTCGACAGCCTGCGCCGCAGCTACATGGTGCTGCCGTCGGTGATGATCATGGAAGAGATGGAGACGCCGCGCCCGACGTTCGTGCTGGCCCGCGGCGCCTACGATGCGCCCGTCGATTCGGTGGGGCCGGGCACAATCTCTGAGGTGCTGCCCTTCCCGCAAGACTACCCGCGCAATCGCCTGGGATTGGCTCGATGGCTGATGCACGAGAAAAATCCGCTCACCGCGCGTGTGGCGGTTAATCGGTTCTGGTTGATGTATTTTGGCGAAGGGCTCGTGCATACCCCCGAAGATTTCGGCAACCAGGGCGCGCTGCCTACGCACCCGGAGTTGCTCGACTGGCTGGCGGTGACGTTCATGGAATCGGGGTGGGATATTAAGGCGATGCAAAAACGGATCGTGATGTCGGCCACGTACCGGCAGGCAGCCACGCTCACGCCCGCCTTGCTGGCTCGCGATCCGGATAATGTGTACTTCGCGCGCGGCCCGAACGAACGGCTCTCGGCAGAGATGATGCGCGACAATGCCCTGGTCGTCAGCGGGCTGCTCGTGCTGGAGGTCGGCGGGCCGCCCGTGCGGCCTTACCAGCCTGCCGGTGTGTGGAAAGCGCTGGCAAACCAGATCGGCGAAAACAAATACCGCCCCGGACGCAGCGCCGAACTCTACCGGCGCAGCCTCTATACGTACTGGAAACGCACGATTCCGCCTCCGGCGATGCTGACCTTCGACGCCGCCGAGCGGGCCGTCTGCACCGTCGAACGACAGACCACCAGCACCCCCTTGCAATCGCTGATCTTGCTCAACGACCCGCAGTACGTCGAAGCCGCCCGTGTGCTGGCCGAAAACCTGCTCACCGGCGACACGCCCGACCCGGAATCACGAATCGCCCTGGCCTTCCGCGCCCTGACTTCCCGCGCGCCGAAAGCTGCCGAAATCGCCAGCCTGCAAACCCTCCACACCGAACAATCCGACCATTTTCGTCAACATCCGGATCGCGCCGAGGCGCTGATCCACGTCGGCGCCAGCCCCTCCAATCCCGCCCTCGACGCCATCGAACTGGCGGCGTTGACGGTCGTCACGAATACGGTGATGAATCTGGATGAGGCGAAGTTTCGGTGATCTGAGGTTTGTATCAGAAAGGTAGAATTTTGGATTTTGGATTTGCGATTTTGGATTGGGTGCCTCAAATGAACAATCCAAAATCCAAATCTAAAAAACGCAAATCCAAAACGTCATGGAAGACGAACTCTTCGAATACGGTTGCCAGATGAACCGCCGGCATTTTTTCTCCAGGCTCAGCCTGGGGATCGGCGGGGCGGCGCTGGCGTCGTTGCTGGGTGTCGGCTGCACGAGCGGCAGGGCAGAGCCAGCGGCGGAGTCGGCGTTTCGGGGCGTGCTGGGGGCGCCGCACCGCGTGCCGAAAGCCCGGCGCGTTATCTATCTTTTTCAGAGCGGCGGGCCGTCGCAGTTCGAGTTGTTCGATTACAAGCCGGTGCTCGAACAGCGGCGAGGCGAGGATCTGCCGCCGTCGGTGCGCATGGGGCAACGGCTGACCGGCATGACGGCTTTTCAGAAAACGCTGCCGCTGGCGCCCTCGATGTACGCCTTCAACCAGCACGGCCAGAGCGGCGCGTGGATCAGCGAACTGCTGCCCTACACCGCGCAGATCGCCGACGACCTCTGCATCGTCCGGTCGATGTACACCGAAGCCATCAACCACGACCCGGCCATCACGTTTTTCCAGACCGGCTCGCAGCAGCCGGGGCGGCCCAGCATGGGCGCGTGGCTCAGCTACGGCCTCGGCAGT
Source organism: Rhodothermales bacterium (assembly GCA_028278205.1). Lineage (GTDB taxonomy): Bacteria > Bacteroidota > Rhodothermia > Rhodothermales > Bin80 > JANQES01. Next base: position 61,821 of record JANQES010000110.1, on the reverse strand, counting down.
TCCAACGAAAACCTGCCGACTTTCTGCGTCTTGCTCTCGCGCGGCCTGATACGGCCTCAACCGATCTATTCACGGCTGTGGGGCAACGGCTTCCTCGCGGCGCTGCATCAAGGCGTGCAGTTTCGATCCGGCAAAGATCCGGTGCTTTATCTCAACAACCCGCCCGGCCTCGAATCGGTGGACCGGCGACGGATGCTGCGCCACCTGGCTGATCTCAACGCGATGCGCTTCGAGACGTCCGGGGATCCGGAAATCCATTCTCGCATCGCCCAGTATGAGATGGCCTACCGGATGCAAACCTCGGTGCCGGAGGTGACGGATCTCTCCGACGAACCGCAATCTACCTTCGACCTCTACGGCGAAGACGCGCGCACCCCCGGCACATACGCCGCCAACTGCCTGCTGGCGCGGCGGCTGGCGGAGCGCGACGTGCGGTTCATCCAACTCTATCACATGGGCTGGGATCAGCACGGCGACCTGCCGCGCGACATCGCCCTCCAGTGCAGAGACACCGACCAGGCCTCGGCAGCGCTGGTGACGGATCTGAAACAGCGCGGTCTGCTCGATGACACGCTCGTCATCTGGGGCGGCGAGTTCGGGCGCACCAACTACTCGCAGGGCACGCTGACAGAGACCAACTACGGACGCGACCACCACCCGCGCTGCTTCTCGATCTGGATGGCCGGCGGCGGTGTCAAACCCGGCCTGACTTACGGTGCTACGGACGAATTCGGCTATAACATCGCCGAAAACCCCGTCCACGTCCACGATTTCCAGGCGACGATGCTCTACCTGCTCGGCATCGAACACGAGCGGCTGACGTACAAACACCAGGGCCGCCGCTACCGCCTCACCGACGTCCACGGCGAAGTCATCCACGACCTTATTGCGTAGTGAATTGCCGACAAACATCGCGAACCGTCGGTAGAGACGTTACATGTAACGTCTCTACGGGGGCATTCTGCCTTGCCCTCGCCTGCCTACTACTGCTTGGCTGCGGCCAGGGGCAGATCGATCCGGCTGCCGAGGCGTCGTTGCCGGAGCGGGTGGATTATAATTTTCACGTCAAGCCGCTGCTTTCGGATCGTTGTTACACCTGCCACGGGCCGGATGAGAATGCTCGAAAAGCGAATCTGCGGCTTTATACGGAAGACGGCGCAAAGAACGCAATGTTGGAATCCGGCGGGCGCGCTGTCGTGCCGGGCAGCCTGGGCCGGAGCAAAATTTTCGAACGCATCATTTCGGATGATCCGGAATTTATGATGCCGCCGCCGGAGTCGAACCTCACGCTTTCGGAATACGAGAAAGCGTTGATCACCCGGTGGATCGAACAGGGCGCCGAGTGGAAACCGCACTGGTCGTTTATTTCGCCGGAAAAACCAGACCAGCCGCCGGTTGAAGACGCCGCCTGGCCGCGCAATGGGATCGACCACTTCGTCCTGGCCCGGCTCGAACGCGAGGGGCTGAATCCGTCCGAAGAAGCCTCGAAAGAGACCCTGATCCGCCGCGTCACTTTTGACCTGACGGGCCTGCCGCCCACGATTGCGGAAATCGACGCGTTTCTGGCTGATGACAGCCCTGATGCCTACGAAAAAGTGATTGATAGGCTACTGGCGTCGGAGGCGTACGGTGAGCGGATGGCGGCGGAATGGATGGACGTGGCGCGCTACGCCGACACCCACGGCTATCAGGCCGACCGCGAGCGCCGCATGTGGCCCTGGCGCGACTGGGTCATCCAGGCTTTCAACAAAAACCTCCCGTTCGACGACTTCGCCACGTGGCAACTGGCGGGGGATTTGCTGCCGAATGCCACGAACACCCAGCGCCTCGCTACCGCCTTCAACCGCAATCACATGCAAACCGAAGAAGGCGGCAGCATCGAAGAAGAATTCCGCGTCGAATACGTCGCCGACCGCACCCAGACCACGGCGACGGCGTTTCTGGGCCTGACGATGGAATGCGCTCGCTGCCACGATCACAAGTACGACCCCATCTCGCAAAAAGAATTCTACCAGTTCTTCAGTTTCTTTAACAACATCGACGAATCCGGCCAGACTTCGCATTTCACCGACGCCGTGCCGGTGCCCGCATTGCTTCTTTTGGAAGAAGAGACCACCCGCGCGCTCGGCGATTTAAAGGAGCAAATCACCGCAAAAGAGCAGGAATTAAAAACCCTCGCCAACGGCGCCCGCCCTGACTTCGACGCATGGCTTTCGCAACAAAACGCCGCCGCCTTCCCTCCCACCCCGACGCGCGGCCTCGCGGCCGGTTATGACTTCGAGGAAATCAACAACGGAAAAATCCGCAACCGCATCCGCCCCGACCGGCCCGGCACGACCGTCTATGAGCCCCAGATCGCCCCCGGCCACGCTGGCAACGCCATGCAGTTTGACGGCGAGAATGGGCTTCAGTTTGACGATGTCGGCGTCTTCACCCGTGCCGATCCGTTCAGCCTGAGCCTCTGGATGAAGGCGACGCAGTGGGAGGAATGGAACGTGCTCGTCCACCGCACGCAGGCAGCGCTCGACGCCGGCAGCCGGGGCTACGAACTGTCGATGCAACATGACAGACTCGTCGCCGGGCTGACGCATATGTGGCCGCAGAATGCGATTCGGGTGATCACGCGGGACGGGCTGCCGCTCAACGAATGGGTGCATGTGGCGATGACGTACGACGGGTCGAGCCGGGCCGGCGGCGTGACGGTGTACGTCGATGGCAAGCCGGCGGCGGTTGATGTCGCGCGCGATAACCTTTTTAAAAACATCACCTACGAGCGGGTCGATGTCAAGCTGACGATGGGGTATCGGTTCCGGGACACCGGCTTTAAAGACGGCCTCATCGATGACTTCCAGGTGTTCGACCGGGCGTTGACGGCTATCGAGGTGGCGCAACTCAGCGGCGTCGATCCGTTGCCGGCATTGTTGAAAAAAACGAACCCGACGGAGGCCGAGCGCGAGAGCCTCTTCGCGTATTATCTGGCCCATCATCGCCCCGATTATGCCCGGTTGCAGGATGAACTTCGCGCCCTCCGTCGAATGCAGAACGAGACCATCGCGCCGGCGCCCGAAATCATGGTGATGCAGGAGATGGCGACGCCCCGGATCAGCCACGTGCTCCTGCGCGGCCAGTATGACAACAAGGGCGAGCAGGTTGAGCCGGGCACGCCGGAGCAGATCATGCCCTTCCCCGATGATCTTCCGAAAAACCGCCTGGGTCTGGCCCAATGGCTGACGGATCCACAAAACCCACTGACGGCCCGCGTGGCGGTGAACCGGTTCTGGCAACTGTACTTCGGCGCCGGGATCGTGACGACGGCTGAAGACTTCGGCAATCAGGGCGCGCTGCCGACGCATCCGCAATTGCTCGACTGGCTGGCTGGCGTCTTCGTCGAATCGGGGTGGGATATCAAGGCGATGCAACGGCTGATCGTCACCTCGGCCACGTACCGGCAGGCTTCAACGGCCTCGCCCGATCTGATGGCGCGCGATCCGCAAAACCAGTTGCTCGCGCGCGGCTCCAGCCTCCGCCTCTCCGCCGAGATGATCCGCGACCACGCGCTGGCCGCCGGCGGATCGCTCGTCCGTAAAGTCGGCGGGCCGAGCGTGAAGCCGTATCAGCCGGCGGGGCTCTGGGAGGAAAAATCCGGCGCGCGATACGTCCAGGACACCGGCGAGAGCCTGTATCGCCGCAGCCTGTATACGTACTGGAAACGCACCTCGCCGCCGCCGTCGATGATCACGTTCGACGCGGCGGAGCGCAATCGGTGCGTGATGCGCCGCCAGCGCACGAGCACGCCCATGCAGGCGCTCGTGCTCCTGAACGATCCGCAGTTCGTCGAAGCCTCGCGCAAGATCGCCGAGCGGATGCTCACCGAAGGCGGCGACACGGTGGATTCCCGGATCGCTTTTGCCTTCCGCCTGCTCACCAGCCGCCTGCCCAGGCCGGAGGAGGTGGACGTGCTCAAGGCGTTGTATCAGGAGCAAAAAGAGGCGTTTTCGCAAGACCGCGCCGGCGCCCTCGCCTTGCTGGAAACCGGTGAATCCCCCTGGGACACCCGCCTGGATGCCACCGAATTGGCCGCCTCCACCATCCTCGCCAACACGGTGATGAACTTCGACGAAGCGGTGATCAAGCGATAGGGATGCGGGATAGGGGATACGAGATGCGGGATGTGAGATGCGAGATGCGAGATCCGGGCTGTGAGATGGGAAACGCTAAGAACGAGAGGAGAAAATGATAAAACTACCAGATATCTCGTTCCCACGCTCCTGCGTGGGAATGCAGAACCGGACGCTCCTGCGTCCGAGAATCGACACCAAAACATTTTGGAAGGGCGACGCAGGAGCGTCGCAGCCCTACACTCCCACGGAGGACCGTGGGAGCGAGCAAAGTGTGGAATTTATTCCCGGATAAGCTCTAAAAAACCGAATTCGGCATCCCCAATCCCGCATCCTGCATCCCGAATCCCAAACCCATGCACGAGTGCCACAACTATACGACGATGCACAGCCGCCGGGACTTCCTGAGTCGGCTGGGGATGGGCCTGGGCGGCGCGGCGTTGGCGACGCTGCTCAATCCCGGCCTCGTCTCCGGTGCTGCCGGGCCGATAGCGGGCGATGATCGCATCAAAGGCATTCTGAAACGGACCCATTTCGTGCCGAAGGTCAAGCGCGTGATCTACCTGTTTCAGAGCGGCGGGCCGTCGCAGATGGAGTTGTTCGACTATAAGCCGCTGCTCGATACAATGCACGGCGAAGAACTGCCCGACTCGGTGCGCAAAGGGCAGCGGCTGACGAGCATGACCGGATTTCAGAATTCCTTACCGCTGGCCCGTTCGATCTTCCCGTTCGTCCAGCACGGCCAGAGCGGCGCCTGGGTCAGCGACCTGCTGCCCTACACCGCGCGGATCGTCGATGAGTTGTGCCTCATCAAGTCGATGCACACCGAGGCCATCAACCACGATCCGGCCATCACCTTTTTTCAGACCGGCTCGCAGATCGCGGGGCGGCCCAGCATTGGATCCTGGTTGAGCTATGGGCTGGGGAGTGACAACGAAAACCTGCCGGCCTTCGTCGTGCTGATCACCAAAGACAAAGGCGGGCAGCCGCTGTATTCGCGCCTCTGGGGCAACGGCTTCCTGCCCTCGCTTCACCAGGGCGTGCAGTTTCGGTCCGGCAAAGACCCGGTCCTGTATCTGAACAACCCCGACGGCGTCTCGGCAGGCAGCCGCCGTAAAATGCTCGACCGCCTCAACGATCTCCACACACTGCAACACGAAGCCCTCGGCGACCCGGAGATCGAATCGCGCATCGCCCAGTATGAGATGGCCTACCGGATGCAGACCTCGGTGCCCGAAGTGATGGATCTCTCCGACGAGCCCGATTACATCTTCGACCTCTACGGCAACGCTGCCCGTGAACCCGGCACCTACGCCGCCAACTGCCTGCTGGCGCGTCGTCTGGCGGAGCGCGACGTCAAGTTTATCCAGCTTTATCATCAGGGCTGGGATCATCACGGCGGCCTGCCCGGCGGCATCCGGCAGCAATGCAAAGAAACCGACCAGGCTTCGGCGGCGCTCGTGCTCGATCTCAAACAACGCGGTATGCTCGACGACACGCTCGTCATCTGGGGCGGCGAGTTCGGGCGCACCAACTACTGCCAGGGCCGCCTCACCGCCGACGACTACGGGCGCGATCATCACCCGCGCTGTTTTACGATCTGGATGACCGGCGGCGGCGTCAAAAAAGGTTTTTCCTACGGCGAAACCGACGAATTCGGCTACAACGTCGTCCGCGACCCGGTGCACGTACACAACTTCCAGGCGACGCTGATGTACCTGTTGGGGATCGATCACGAACGGCTTACCTTCAAGCACCAGGGCCGCCGCTTCCGCCTGACGGACGTCCATGGCGAGGTGGTTGAGGCGGTGCTGGCGTGAAGTCACGTCCAGTAACCTCCATACTTGCTCGCTCCCACGGTCCTCCGTGGGAGTGTAGAACCGCGACGCCCCTGCGTCGCAAAGGGGAACGCAGGAGCGCCCCAGGCTGCATTCCCACGCAGGAGCGTGGGAACGAGTTAAATCTGTAAGTGGTGGTTCTGAAAGTGTTAAAGAAGCAAACGCACCAATGCCAAAACGAATCCTCCAGACAACCGGACTTCTCGCGGCGCTCCTGGCGATGCTCTGGGTGGGCTGTGCCGATGGCGATGAAGTCGATTTCAACCACGACATCCGCCCCATCTTGAACGAGCGCTGCGTGGTGTGCCACGGCGGCATCAAGCGGCAGGGCGATCTGAGCCTGCTCTTCCGCGTCGATGCCATGCAGCCGGCGGAATCCGGGAAGCAGGCCGTCGTGCCCGGTAATCCCGGCACGAGCGAACTGCTCAGGCGCGTCAGTCATCACGATCCGGACGAGCGGATGCCGCAGGAAGGGCCGCCACTCAACGCCGAGGAAATCAGCAAATTCCGGCGTTGGATTGCTCAGGGCGCGCCGTGGGCGGATCACTGGGCCTACGTCTCTCCCACCGAACCCGAACGCCCCGCCGTCTCCGACCCCGCCTGGCCTCGGAACGGCCTCGACTATTTCATCCTGGCCCGGCTCGACCAGGAAAACCTCGCCCCGTCGCCGCGCGCCGATTGCCCGACGCTGGTGCGCCGCGTCAGCCTCGACCTCATCGGCCTGCCGCCGACGCCGGAACAGGTAGCATCGGTGTGTGACGATTCATCCTCTGCAAGGTATGAGACGTTTGTCGATAGCCTGCTGGCTTCGCCGCGTTATGGCGAACGATGGGCGGCCATGTGGCTCGACCTGGCCCGCTACGCCGACTCGAAAGGCTACGAAAAAGACATCCCCCGCACCATCTGGCGCTTTCGCGACTGGGTCATCGACGCGTTCAATCAGGATATGCCCTTCGACCAGTTCACCATCGAACAACTCGCGGGCGACCTGCTGCCCGATCCGACGGAGGCGCAGCTTATCGCCACGGCATTCCATCGCAACACGATGACCAACACCGAGGGTGGCACCGACGACGAGGAGTTTCGCGTGGCCGCCGTCATCGACCGGGTCAACACCACCTGGGAGGTGTGGCAGGGCACGTCGTTCGCCTGCACGCAATGCCACGGGCATCCCTACGATCCGTTTCGCCACGAAGACTACTATGCCTCGTTCGCCTTCTTCAACAACACCGCCGACTGGGATCAAGACAACGAACGGCCCACGTTGCCGCTGTTTCCGGAGGGCAATGAGGCTGAAGGGCTGGCGTTGCTCGATGAGATCGAAGCCATCGAAAAGCGGATGATTGAAATCGCCTCGACGCCGGAGATGGAGGAAGCCCGCCGCGCCTGGGAAGGGCAACTGGACGATCCGCAGGTGGTCGGGAAAGTCTTGGGGACGCGGCAGAATGAAGTGCGGCGCATCGCCCAGACGCCCGAAGCCGAGCGCGATGATGCGCAGCGAGCCCACATTCGGTACATTTATGCCGAGATCGTGGAGGACGAGCAGATGGATGCGCTACGCCAGGAACGCCGCGCCAAACAGATCGCCCTCCGCGACATCAAACCGATCTTGACGCCGGTGATGAAGGAGGTGCCGCCCACGCAACGCCGCACGACACACGTCTTCGAACGCGGCAACTTTCTGCTGCGTACCGAGGCCGTGGAGCCCGGCGTGCCTGCGTCGATGCCCCCCCTGCCCGACGACGCGCCACGCAACCGCCTCGGCCTGTCGCAATGGCTCGTCAGCCCCGATCATCCGCTGACGGCGCGGGTGATGGTCAATCGTTTCTGGGAGCAACTCTTCGGCATCGGGATCGTCGAGACGCTGGAGGATTTTGGGACGCGGGGCCTGCCGCCGTCGCATCCGGAATTGCTGGACTGGCTGGCGCTTCAGTTTATGCATGAGCATCAGTGGAGCGTGAAGGCGTTGCTCAAACAGATCGTCACGTCGGCCACGTACCAGCAGGCGTCGTCGGTGACGCCGGAGGTGCTGGAGCGTGATCCGAGGAACCGGCTGCTGGCGCGCGGGCCGCGTTTCCGCCTCGCTGCCGAGCAGATCCGCGATCAGGCGTTGGCCGTCAGCGGCCTGCTCAGCGATGAGATGTTCGGCCCCAGCGTGATGCCGCCGCAGCCGCCGGGCCTCTGGCAAAACCCCTACAGCGGCGCTCGATGGCAGACGAGCGACGGCCAGGATCGCTACCGGCGCGGCCTCTACACCTACTGGCGCCGCACCGTCCCCTATCCATCGATGGTGACGTTCGACAGTCCGAGTCGTGAGTTTTGTGTCTCGCGTCGCGTGCGCACTAACACGCCGCTGCAAGCCCTCGTGACGCTCAACGACCCTGCCTTCGTCGAAGCCGCCCAGGCCCTCGCCCGCCGCATGCTCGATGAAACAGCCATCGGAGACGACCCCGTCCCTGTAGAGGACTGGCTCACGACGGGCTACAAACTCGCCCTCGCCCGCGATCCTTCCGCCGAAACGCTATTCCCGCTCCGTACCCTCTACGACGAAGCTGCCCAACACTACGCCTCGTCCCCGGATGACGCCGCCGCGATGACAGGCCAATCCACCAACCCCGAACTCGCCGCGCTGACGGTGGTGGCGAATGCGATATTGAACCTGGATGGGTTTGTTATGAAGGAATGAGAAGCAAATGCCCCTAACTAACACGTCAACAACGAAATTCTCCCTTCGAAGGGGGACAGCGGCCAGCAAACGAATGTGCAGCAGGCCGCAGGGGGATGTTGGCGCGGCTTACAAAAACCGTTTCAGCAAGCCGCGCGAACATCCCCCGCCCCTCCTTCGTCGGGGCACCCCCTTCAAAGGGGGACTTTCCGGTTGTGCCATTATCGACGTAAGTAATCAACTATCATAAACGCTCACGCTCCCACACAATGGTTTTCAACCGTTGCCAACCATGAACCTACACGAAGAAGCTAACCAAGCGCACCTTCGCCACGTCACGCGCCGGCATTTTTTGCGAACGTGTACGACCGGTCTCGGCGCGATGGCGCTGGCCTCGCTGGCCGGATGCGCTCCGACGCCCGACACGGCGGTGCGGCGCGCGATGCAACGCGACGTTACCGATCCGCTGGCGTTGCATCCACCGCATTTCGCGCCGAAGGCCAAACGGGTCATCTTTCTACACATGGCCGGCGCCCCGTCGCAACTCGAACTGTTCGACTACAAGCCGACGCTGGCGCGGCTCGACGGCGAGCGTTGTCCGGATTCGTTGCTCGAAGGCAAGCGGTTTGCTTTCATCCGGGGCGTGCCTAAGATGCTCGGGCCGCAGGCTACGTTCCGGCAGCACGGCCAATCCGGCGCCTGGGTCTCGAACCACCTGCCCCACCTCGCCACCATGGTCGACGACGTGGCGTTTCTCAAGGCGATGTATACCGACGAGTTCAACCATGCGCCGGCGCAGTTGCTCGTCCACACGGGCAGCGCGCGGCTGGGGCGTCCGAGCATGGGATCGTGGGTGACCTACGGGTTGGGGACGGAGAATGAGAACCTGCCGGCGTTCGTGGTGCTGCTCTCCGGCGGCGTCGCCCCGGACGCGGGCGCCAGCGTCTATGGCAGCGGCTTTTTGCCTACGGTTTATCAGGGCGTGCAGTGCCGTTCGAAGGGCGATCCGGTGCTCTTTCTCTCCGATCCGGACGGCCTCTCGCGCGATCTGCGCCGCCGCAGCATCGAGGCCATCAACCGGATCAACGCGCATCAGCATCAGGAAGTGGGCGATCCTGAAATCCTCACCCGCATCGCCCAGTACGAGATGGCATTCCGGATGCAAACATCGGTGCCCGAAGCCATGGACATCAACGATGAACCCGATTATATTCACACGATGTACGGCACTGCGCCGGGCGAGACGTCGTTTGCCAACAACTGCCTTTTGGCGCGGCGGCTCGTCGAGCGCGGCGTGCGGTTCGTCCAGCTTTTTCACTGGGGATGGGATTCGCACGGCGCGGGCGCCAGCGAAGCGCTCAACGCCGGCTTCCTCGACCGATGCCACGAAACTGACCGCCCGGTGACGGCGCTGCTCAAAGACCTCAAACAACGCGGCCTGCTCGACGAGACGCTCGTCGTCTGGGGCGGCGAGTTCGGGCGCACGCCGATGCTCGAAAACCGCACCGGCCTCGACAACCCCTACGTCGGGCGCGATCATCACAGCGACGTCTTTACGATATGGATAGCCGGCGGCGGCGTCAAAGCCGGCATCACCCACGGCGAGACCGACGAGATCGGCTACACCGGCGTCAGCGGGCGCGTTCATATTCACGATTTGCAGGCCACCATCCTGCACCTGCTCGGCTTCGACCACGAGCGCCTCACCTACCCGTTCCAGGGCCGCGCCTTCCGCCTGACGGACGTCCACGGCAAGGTGGTTCGGGAAATTCTGGCTTAATTGCGAATGGGAAGTAGCCAATGGGATGTGGGGATTTCTTTCCCTGTACCCCACTCGCCCTTCCCCACTCGCCACTCGCTATCAACATGAAAAAAGCCCTTTTTAGCCTGATCGTCGGGCTGCTGATCTTGTTTGTGATGCTGCTTACGACCGGCAGCGGCAGCCCCACTGATTTCGACCTGTTCCTGGGGCGGTTCCATCCCGCGCTAGTGCATTTGCCCATCGGTATCTTGCTGGTGGCTGTGCTGCTGGAGATCCTGACGCGGTCGGGCCGATTCGGCTCGTACAGCAAGGCCGTCTCGGCGGTGCTGTTCGTCGGAGCCTGGGGCGCGATTCTGGCGGCCTTCGCAGGATTGTACCTGGCGCAAGGCGGCGGCTATGACGATTGGACGCTCACCTGGCACAAACGCCTCGGCGTCCTCATCGCCGTGCTCGCGGCGGGGGCCTACTGGCTCAAAGAACGCACCCGAAACCAGACGCACCGGGAGACCCAGAACCAGCGGCGCGGGTTCGCGGCGGTGCTGGCGGGGCTGTTTCTGGCCGTCGCCCTGGCCGGCCACCTCGGCGGCGAACTGACCCACGGCGAGGGCTATCAGACACGCTACATGCCCGACGCCCTGCGCAACCTCGCCGGGCTGCCCGACAAAGAAGACCTCGGACGCCTGGCGCTCGAAAATCCTGAAGAAGCCACCACCTACGCCGCCCTCATCCAACCCATCCTCGACGACCGCTGCGTGGCCTGCCACAATCCCAATAAAACGAAAGGCGGCCTCCTGCTCGACACCCAGGAAGGCCTCCTCGAAGGCGGCGACGACGGCCCGGCAGTGGTTTCAGGACGGTCGGAAGAAAGTGTGCTGATCCAGCGCATCTGGCTTCCGCTGGCGCACGAAGATCACATGCCGCCCGAAGGCCGCCCGCAACTGACCATCGCCGAAGCCGAGTTGATCCGGTGGTGGATCGACCAGGGCGCGTCGTTCGAGCAGACGCTGGCCGAGGCCGAGGTGACGCCCACCGTCCAGACCATCCTCGACGGCTACGGCCTCGACGAAATCCGCACCGGCATCTTCGCCCTCGACGTCTCGCCCGCCGATTCGACAGACATCGAGGCGTTGCGCGCGGTGGGCGTTTCGGTGACGCCGCTGGCCGAGGAGGAGCCGTTCCTGCAAGTCCGCTGCACCAATCCGGCAGCGTGTGCAGGCGATAATCTGGCCGGCGCCCTCCAGGCTGTGACGGCTCAGGTGGCCTGGCTCGACCTGGGCCGGACGGAAGCCAGCGATACAACGCTGGAGGCGGTCTCGCGCCTGGAAAACCTCACCCGCCTTCACCTCGAACAAACCCGCGTCACCGATGCCGGGCTGGCGCACCTGAAAGGCTTGCAGTTCCTCGAATACCTCAACCTCTACGGCACCGCCATCACCGACGAAGGGCTGCAACATCTAACCGATCTGCCAGAGTTGAAAGCGCTCTACCTCTGGCAAACCGACGTTACCGAAGCCGGCGTCCAAAGCCTGCAACAAGCCCTCCCTGACCTCGACGTCAACCTCGGCCTGTCGCTCGATCCGCCCACGACGCAGGCCAGCGATGAGGCGGAGGAGTCGTAGATTTATCGCGGCGACGGCTAGCCGTGCCCCAACGTCTCGCCGGTTGGGCTCTCAGATCGTGCTTCGACCAGACCCTCCGGCTGCGGTATATCGAGGGGCGTCGCGGCGATCACTGCGGCTGTTTCCTTGTCGCAGGGGTTGGGACCCATTTGAGCGAGGTAGGCCACATAGCTATTCATGATGTGGCGCTGCCCGGCCGCCCAGGTGCGCGTCACCGGCATGTAGCTTGCCCCGTCGAATAGCTCCGGATCCGTCACGCGGTGGATGTCTTTCGCGTACTGGCAGAAGACCTGCGGATTTTTGATCCAGTCCATCGTCGGGAACCCCAGAAAGTAGGTTCTGAAAACAAGGTCCCAGACGATCTGGTTCACCGTGTCGACCGGCGGGTTCAGCGCCACGAAACGGTCGAACCAGTCCGCTATGCTGTTGTACCAAGACAGGCACTTGATGACCGTGTAGTAGGACGACCCGATGCCTACCGGGGGCAAGAAGGGAGCACCCGAATAGGTGCCTTCCTGGGTGCTGTAGGGCAGGAAGATCAGGTTGGGGATGGCAGTACCTTTAGAGACGATCTGGACCTCGACCGAGCCATCGCCCGGCACATCGATCGCACCCTGGAACGGCACGAAGCTACCGGACGGATTCTTGTACAAAATGTCGATCGGCAATTCGCCGGGCGCGTACGGATTCAACTGGTAATCAAGCGCCTGCCATTCGAGCTTCATCTGAGGCTTCGGATCCAAGGGGAAGTCCTGGGGCGCCCAGCCTTTGAAGCGCACCTGCAGTTCGCATGTCGGGGCAGTGGACGGCATACCCGGTCCGGGATTCGCAGCGTCGCCGTCCGAGAAGTTCGGGTTCGGCTGCTCGGCGTACATCCCGCGCGTGTCGGTCTGAGACGTGGAGAAGGTCTCGACCAGCGCGCGGACGGGTTGGGTGCTTCCTTGCTGTCCACTGTCGACCTGGAGGAAGAAGGTTCCGCCGACCAGATCCGACGCGGTAATCCCGCCACACGGCAGGTCGACAAGCCCACCAAACTGCTCATACTTTGCCTGATCGTAGGACACGTTTTGCGGCACCCATTTGACGGTCCCATCACTCAGTTCGAGCCCCAGTTGGGCGGTGCCGAAAAGGGCTTTGACACCACTGCTGTCACGCTCGGGGAAGGTGTTGCCCAGGTCGAGGGTGAGGCGGGTAGGATTGCCGCTGGGATCGGTCGCCGCCTCGACGTAAGCCGGTCCGAGAGGCTGCGGGGCATGGATCGGAGCGTCCGTGTTGGGCGGTAGTTGGGGTGGTTTCTCGTACTGGTTCGGCTCGAGGTTGCTCGGCGTCACCGCGATGGCTTGCTTTCCGTCTGCGGCTCCCTGGGGGAAAGGAATCAGGAAACGACCACCCGGTATACTCACCAGTTCGCCGGGCATCCAGAGGCCGATCCAGCCGGCGACGCGGCTGTAGGCCCGGCTCACCGGCCGCGGGAGGTTGGGATTGGCCGCGTACTGTTCGTAAAGCTCTCCCAGCTTATCGAGCATCGGGTAGCGGTTGCCGGGAGGCATGCCGTTGAAGACGGATCCCTGAAAATAGAGCGTCGCATAGGCGGTGTAGCGCAACATCAACCCGGCGGCACCGCTATCGAACCCCGCCTGGAACTGCTCCCATATTCGTCCACTTTGCCCTTGAGGGTTGATCGAATGGTGGTCGAAGCAGCTCTGGAACATAGCGCCGAACTCAGCCGCGATCACCAGATCATTCGTCGAGTTGTAGTTGCGCTTGGCCGTGCTGATGAGGCGCGAATGCATGCGGGCCACAGGCGTCGCGCTGAACCCGTCGGCGGTTCCCAGAACAAACGTGTCAAAGAAAACCTGCGAACTCCAGAACGACATCGGATTGACGTCGACGAGCTTCGCTTCGGAACCCGACGCGTTGAGTTGCATGGGTTGGCCGATCCATGGATCATCCTTGCCATAGTTGCCGCCGGTGTCGGTGTAGCCCGTCGTCAACGTGTTGCTGTTCGGCGGCTTTGAGAAGAGCGGGTTGTTGATGACAGGCGCGGTCTCCGTGACGAATCCACACTCCTGCCCCCCGTAGAGGCCCCACTCGGCCGGCGGCAACTGGCGGCTCGGTGGTTCGTAGTGTATGTTCTTGCGCAAGAAGGGCGGAATCTGCGGGTCCGTCTGGACTCCCTGGCTCTCCAGGTAATCATAGTTGAAATCGGCCTGGGGAGGATCCCAGGTGTTGATTCCGTAAGGTTCAGAACTCCCGTAGTCGTTGTTGTTGACGGTGTTTGGATTCCAGTACTGGTAGCCGGTGAAGTAGATGCGAGGCAGCTGTGCAGATCCCATGATGCCCTCCCGCGCGGCAGCGCGATTCTTATGTTTTCTTTTCTTGTTATATACTGTTTGCGGAAGTTAGTGAATCGGCTGCCTCTAATCAAAAAATCACGATGTCGAGTTGCAGCGTTTTCGAGTATCTTGGGTCGTTTGCTCTTTGCTAGCTGCCGATTTCATGAACAACCTCACCGTCGTACTGGCTGCCTTCCTCGGAGCGATGCTCGTGGGATGCACTTCTGACCCAGAACTGGTCTGGCAGGAAGAGGATGGCTATCGATGGGCTGAACTGCGTGTTTCCGGCAAAGGCGCAGGGTTCACACGATTGCCGGCTACGCAAACGGGCTTAGACTTCGTCAACAATCTCACCCGCGAAAGCCTCCTCGCCAACCGCCATACCATGAACGGCTCCGGCGTGGCCGTGGGCGACGTGGACGGCGACGGCTGGGCAGATATCTACTTTGCCCGCATCGACGGCCCCAACGTGCTCTACCGCAACCTCGGCGGCTGGCGTTTTGTGGACATCACCGACAGCACAGGCGTGGCGGCGCCGGACCGTTTCTCGACGGGCGCCGTCCTGGCCGACCTCGACGGCGACGGCGACCTCGACCTGCTCACGACGGCCATGGGCGGGCCGAATGCGGCGTTTTTCAATGATGGATCGGGGCGTTTCACCGAAAGGACAGATGAGGTGGGATTGGCCGCTCGCGCAGGCAGCACCACGATGGCCCTCGCCGACGTCGATGGCGACGGCGACCTCGATCTGTACGTCGGCAATTACAAAACCCGGTCCGTCAACGACATCTACCCGCCGCAGCTAAGGGTCTTCGAACGGACGGTCATTCAAGAGGGCGATGAATACAGGGTGGCACCGGAGTTCGAGGCGCATTATGTCGTTCGCATTGAAGGCACGCGGCTGCTGCGTCTCGAATACGCCGAGCCGGATCGTTTTTATTTGAACGACGGCGCAGGCCGATTCACGCCCGTCGATTTCACCGGCGGCGCCTTCCTCGACGAAGACGGCGAGCCGCTCGCCGAAGCACCGGCCAACTGGGCGCTGACGGCTCGTTTTCAGGACATCAACGGCGACGGGCTGCCGGACCTCTACGTCTGCAACGACTTCGAAAGTCCCGACCTCATCTGGCTCGGCGACGGCCAGGGCCGGTTCCGGGCGGCGCCGCGCCTGGCGCTCCGAAAAACCAGCCTCTCGACCATGTCCGTCGACTTTTCGGACATCGACCGGGATGGGCGGCTCGACTTTTTTATGACGGACATGCTCAGCCGCGATCACGCCCGGCGGCAGACGCAGGTGGGGCTGACGCTGCCCATGCCCACGCGCATCGGCGAGATCGACAATCGCCCGCAGGCCGTGCAGAATATGCTGTTTTGGAACCGGGGCGACGGCACGTACGCCGAGGCG
This sequence comes from Rhodothermales bacterium, assembly GCA_028278205.1. GTDB lineage: Bacteria > Bacteroidota > Rhodothermia > Rhodothermales > Bin80 > JANQES01. The sequence continues at coordinate 46,078 of JANQES010000110.1, read as the reverse complement.
GCGTCGGCCAGCGGCGTCGAGGCGTCGGAGTGGTCGTGGTCGGGCCTGTTTTTGGACGTCGATCTCGATGGGTTTGAGGATTTGCTCATCACCACCGGCCACCTCTTCGACGTGCAGGATGCCGACGCGCAGCAGCAGGAAATGAGGCGGACGCGGATGCTGCGCGATCCCGAAAACTTCCGCCAGCTTCTGCTCGATTTCCCGGATCTCCATCTCAAAAACATCGCCTTCCGCAATCAGAGCAATTTAACGTTTGAGGAAATGCCCGACGGCTGGGGCTTCGGAGACGAACGCGACGTCTCGCACGGCCTCGCCTTCGCCGACTTCGACCACGACGGCGACCTCGATGCGGTGGTCAATCGATTGAATTATGTGGCGGGATTGTACCGAAACGATGCCTCGGCGCCGCGTCTGGCGGTGCGACTGCGCGGCGAAGCGCCCAACACGCAGGGCATCGGCGCGGTGATTCACGTAACCGGCGGCGCGGTCGATCAAATCAAGGAGGTCGTCAGCGGCGGGCAATATCTCTCCGGCAGCGATCCAGTTTATGCTTTCGCGGCGGATGCCGATTCGCTGCGAATCGAGGTGCAATGGCGTAGCGGGCAGCGCAGCGTCGTCGAAGGCGCAAAGCCGAACCGGATGTATGAGATCGACGAAGCCGGGGCGAAAAACGCTGCGTCTCCGGCTTCAACAGCACCGCCGGAGCCGTTTTTTGAAGAAATCGCGCTGGGTCATCAACATCCCGAAACGCCTTTCGACGACTACGAACGGCAGCCGCTCTTGCCCCGGCAGTTGAGCCGCCTCGGCCCGGCTCTCGCGTGGGTTGATCTCGACGGCGACGACGACCTCCTTATCGGCAGCGGTGGCGGCGAGCACCCGGCGGCCTTTCGCAATGACGGATCCGGTCGTTTCAGCCCGCTGGCTGTTCCGGCGAGCAATGACGAGCCTGCCGGTGACCGGGCCGGTATCGTGGCGATGCCCCGGCCTGAGGGCGGCGCGCTCGTTTTCGTGGCGGCCTCGAACTACGAAGCCTCGCCCGGCGATTCGTCGTGGATCGACGTTTACGAGGCAAGCGCCCAGGGCCGCATTCAGCCAGTAGACCGCCTGCCGTTCGGCCCCTCCAGCATCGGGCCGCTGGCGCTGGCCGACATCGACGGCGACGACGACCTCGACCTTTTTGCCGGAGGCCGCGTGGTGCCGGGCCGGTATCCGGAACCGGCAACGTCGCGTTTCTATCGCAACGACCAGGGGCGGTTTTTTTATGACGAAGCCCGGAGTGCACCGCTGGTCGAAGCCGGCCTGGTCTCAGGCGCCATCTTCGGCGATCTCGATGCAGACGGCGACGCCGATCTGATCCTGGCCGCCGAATGGAGCCCCTTACGGTATTTTGAAAACGACGGCGCCGGGCGCTTCGACAACCGGACGACGGCGGTGGGCCTCGACCGTTTTTCCGGATGGTGGAATGGCATCGCCCTCGGCGATTTCGACACAGATGGACGCCTCGACATCGTGGCGACGAACTGGGGCTGGAACACCCGGCACGGGCGCTTCGACGATGCGACGCACCCGCTCCGTCTCTACTACGGCGACTTCGACGCCAACGGGCTGCCGGATCCGATTGAAGCCCATTTTGAGCCTGATTTGGCTGATTACGTCCCGGATCGCGGCTTCGCGCCTCTCTCCTTCGCCCTGCCCTACATCCGCGCCCGGATGCCCTCGCACCATCGCTTCGCCACCGCGACGCTGCCCGCCCTCATCGGTCCTCGATTCGATCAGGCGTCTCACCGCGACGCCGCGACGCTCGCGCACAGGGTTTTCTTGAATCGATCAGACGAAACCGGCGCGAGGCGCTTCGAGGCGGCGGCGCTCCCGTGGGAAGCCCAACTTGCCCCCGCTTTCGCCGCCGCCGTGGCCGATTTCGACGGTGACGGGCGCGATGACGTGTTCATCAGCCAGAATTTCTTCGCCCTGCCGATGGACACGCCCCGCATGGACGGCGGGCGCGGGCTGTGGCTGCGCGGCGACGGCGCAGGCGGCTTTTCGGCAGCGACGGGCATGGAGACAGGCATCAAAGTCTACGGCGAAGGTCGCGCCGCCGCCGTGGCCGACTTCGACGACGACGGACGCGTGGACCTGGCCGTCACGCAAAACGGAGCCGAGACGAAGCTATACCGCAACACGCGGGCAGCAGCAGGCCTGAGGGTGAGCCTGTCCGGCCCGGCAGGCAACAGCGCCGGCATCGGCAGCATCGTCCGGGTGCGGTATGACGACGGATCGATGGGGCCGGCGCGGCTGGTGACGGCAGGGTCGGGCTACTGGTCGCAGTCGTCGTGGACGCTGGTGTTGGGGCGTGATCCAGCGAAACGAGCCGCGAGCGTCGTGGTGCGATGGCCGGGGGGTGATGAGACCGAAACGCCCGTCTCCGGCGATGCGCCCGGTGTAACCATCTTGTACGAAAAGCGCGGTCTTTAACTTCTGCCATGCGGCCTTTTTTTCCAAAAAGACACTTTTTCGCCGCCCCGCCGTTGAATCTCCACCCCTTCAGCAACCCGCCATCATGAACCGCCGCGCACCTCTCATGAAGCATGCCAATGTAAGGGGACAGATCCCTCGAAACCCTTCGACCCGGCCCCTCTGGACGCGAAGAGGATTCCTGCAATCGACCGCCGGCGGCCTCCTGGCTCTGGGCATCACGGCCTGCGACAATGTGGGGGATGAAGTTGTAGATCCGTTTGCCGACCTCTCCCAGATCGACGAAGACGATTTCATTGCTTTCAATGCCGCGTACTACAACGCCGGCGTCGATGCGAAAACGCAGTTTCCCTGTAGCGCGGTGATCGATGGGCAGGCTGTCGGGGAGACCGATCCGGCCTCCATCGCCTTCCGCTTACAATATCTGATCGACCAGGGAAACGCGGCGTCGGCCACCGCCGAGACGATGCTCGATCACCTGCTGGCGGCCCAAATCAACGAGGCCCCGCCCCGCAATTACCGGAATCTCCTGCCGAGGCTGGTCTTCAATGACTCCGAAGCCGGCACGGAGCCGGCGAGCCGCGAGTACTGGGTGATTCACAACGCCATGCTTTCGGCGCGCGTGGCGATGGCTGCGCAGGCGTTCAAGGGTACATCGATAGAACAAAAAGCGCTGGCTTTTCTCGATAAGCAAAAAGTGGGCTATAACGATCTCCTGGCCCGCGCTCAGGACTTTTTACCCACCGTCGTCGATGCCGGCATCCGGGGGGTCGATGAGACGGCTTTCAACCTGCTCTTCGGCAGCTATTATGAAGGCGCGGCGTTCGTGCTCAGCTATTTCATCGGCGGCACCGACGACATCGCAGATCCGCAGGTGGGGCTGGACGTCTGGCAGGCAATGATCGATAACCAGAACACATTAACCAGCGAGCATGCCGCCTCCACGACGGGCGGTGTCTCCCTTCAAAGCCCGCTGGCTCGCAACGGAAGCGCCTTCCAATACTTCCACGCCCTCCTGGGGTTAGACCCCGGCGCGCTGTCCTCATCCATGAAAAATGCGTTGTATAACGTCCTCTTTTCGTATCTGGACGCGGCGCTCGCTGACCGGCTGCCGGGGATCTATTCTGCCGGCCCCAACCTCGGCGGCAACTTCCTCGAAGATAACGGCCTGAACCGGCTGGCGGCCCGCCAACGGCTTCAGGGTTCGCAGGAAACAGTCGCCACCATCGACGCGCTGGCGGCGGCGATGCGGCTTTTTGGCGAAGACGATGAGGAACGCAAAATTCTGCGAGCGTGGATCGGCCTCTATGCTTCGGTATCCGGCATGCTGAGCCTGGAGGGCTATTACGGCAGCGTCGATAAGAACGGGCAAATCGCGCAGTCTATGTTTGCCCGGCAGAACGGCGCCATGATCCTGTTGAAGTCCACCGCCGCCGATCTCCTCGATGCGTTTTTGATAGATCGGAGCAAGCCCGGCATGCGCGATCTCTTCAGCCAGATCGTGCTCACCTACCAGGGCGTGCCCATCGAACGGACCGATGCCTCGTTGCCGGTACCGCCGGATCCTCGCCTCCTGTTCACGTAACACGCGATCCTATGCGCCTTCACCCCCTCACCCCGGCGTTCCTCCTGATCTGTCTGACCCTGCTGCCCGCGTGCAGCCCCACCAACGGAACCGCGCCGTCAACGCTCTCCCAGGAACTACCGCTGCTCTTACAGAACCAGCCCAACATCGTCTGGGTCTCTGCCGAAGACATGGGGCCACGCGTCGGCGCCTACGGCGATCCGGTGGCGCGTACGCCCAACATCGACCAGCTAGCCAGCCGGGGGATCCGCTACACCCGCGCTTTTACGGCTGCCGGCGTCTGCTCGCCCAACCGCTCGGCCATCATCACGGGCATGCACCAGTCGTCGATTGGCGGGCATCATATGCGGACGCTCTCCGGAGCGCCGTTCGCCCCGCCGCCGACGGCCTATTCGGCGGTGCCACCGCATTACGTGAAGACGTTTACCGAATACCTCCGCGCGGCGGGCTATTACACCACGAACAACGTCAAAGAAGACTACCAGTTCGAGACGCCTGTCACGGCCTGGGATGAATCGAGCGGGACGGCCCACTGGCGCAACCGGCCCGACCCGGATCAGCCTTTTTTCGCCGTTTTCAACTTCATCACGACGCACGAGAGCCGCATCTGGCCGGATCCTAAAGCCGCCTTCCGCGCGATGGGCTTACCCGAAAACGCGGCACATCCTGCCCCGCCGCCGCTAGTCACCGATCCAGAGGCCGTCTCCGTCCCGCCGTATTACCCCGATACGCCCGTCGTGCGGCGCGACATCGCCCAGCAGTATGACAACATCGCCCGGATGGATGCGCAGGTGGGCGAGATCCTCCAACAACTCGAAGAAGACGGGCTAGCGGACAACACCATCGTCTTCTTCTGGAGCGACCACGGCGACGGCCTGCCGCGTCACAAACGATGGGTCTACGACTCCGGCCTGCACGTCCCGCTGATCGTCCACATCCCCGGCCAGGAGGCCGGCCTGGACGATCAACTCGTCAGCTTTGTCGATCTGGCACCGACGGTGCTTTCGCTGGCGGGCGTCGAGCCGCCGGTCCACATGCAGGGCCGCGCCTTCCTCGGCCCTTTTCAAAACGACAAACCGCCCCACGACTACATCTTCGCCGCCCGCGACCGCTTCGACGAGCAGTACGACATGGTCCGCGCCGCGCGCGACAAACGCTACAAATACATCCGCAATTACTATCCGGAAAAACCTTACGTGCTCTGGATGGCCTACGCCAACGTGATGCCGACGATGCAGGAGATGTTCAGGCTCGATGCCGAGGGTAAGCTCGAAGGCCCACAAAAATTGTGGTTCCGCACGACCCGCCCGGTACACGAGCTTTACGACCTCGACGCCGACCCCCACGAGATCAACAACCTCGCCCGCGACCCGGCGCACCAAGACCGCCTGGCGCAGATGCAAGAGGTGCTCGACCAGTGGATGGTAGACATCAACGACCTCGGCCCGGTCTCGGAGCCAGACATGGTCGAGCAGGGCTGGCCGGGCGGCGTGCAGCCCGAAACGGCGGCCCCGGCTATCTTCCCCCGCGCCAGCATGGCGACGATCTTTGAACCCGGCGGCACCGTCAAACCCGGCGCCAGCGGCGGCGCCTTTACCGGGTCCGTCGTCCTGGCGATGTACAGCCCCACGCAAGGCGCCTCGATAGCCTATACGATGGAAACCAGGGATGACCCGCACTGGAAATTGTACGCCGGCCCTATCACAGTCCAGGAGACTACCACTATCCGCGCTAAGGCCATCCGATATGGCTACAAAGAAAGCCAGGAAACGGTCGCGACCTTCACCGTGGAACCTGTCGAGTAACTGGGTTAAGACGTATGCGTAGCTGGATACTCTTGCTCCTGATGGCCTGCCTGCTCACGGGCTGCTCCTCCACCTCGCCGGATGATGAAGAACGCGCGCCGGAGGAGACGTTGGTGGGCCCGTGGGTGCGCGTCGTCGATCTGATCGAGATCAGGCTGGCGATCCACGAAGACGGGAGGTAATTATTTAATCGGGTGTTGCTGTTTTCCGGCCCCGCCCGGCGAAGACACGAGCCGACGGCGACTGACGAAGTAATCACCGGGCAGTGGTATGGACATGAATCATCTCGTATTATATAGCCCCGTAGGGGCGTCCTGTTTGTAGAAACCAGCCCTTTCCTAATAATAAGCCCCGTAGGGACGACCTGTTCAACGCGGATACGGCAGATTCTTTTGAATGTGTTTTTCGAAACGTTGCTGATGCGCTTATGCCATCGACGACCCAAATAAAGCTCCTTTTTTGCATCGCCATTGCGATGTGTTTAGGCGGATGGGCGCCCCCCTTCGCAATCGCCCAGATGAGCGTCCTCGACGGGCAACAAAACCCGATGAGCCTTACGCGTCTCAATAGCGCTATCGACCTCGACGGGTGGGTTGAAGAGGAGGCCTGGGAAGCCATTGCGCCGATGCCGCTGACGATGTACGAGCCGGTTTTTGACGGCGAAATGACCGAACGCACCGAAATCCGCGTGGCGTATGACGACGAATATCTCTATGTGTCCGGGCGCTTTTTTGATTCGGAACCACAGGCCATCCGCGCCAATTCGCGCTATCGCGACGGCTACAGCGGCGACGATACGATGGGGCTGATCATCGACACGTTTAACGACAACGAATCGGCACTCTGGTTTTCGACGACGCCCAACGGCGTCCGGCTCGACATGGCCGTCTCGAATGATCTCGAAGGCGGCGGCGGCGATCCGTTTGACCGGGTCATCAATCTGAGTTGGAACACGTTCTGGGACGCAGCGACGCAAAAGACCGACGAGGGCTGGTTTGCCGAGATGCGGATTCCGTATTCCAGCCTCGGCTTTCAAGACAAAACCGGCGAGGTCGTCATGGGGATGACCGTCTACCGGTTCATCGCTCGCAAGAACGAACGGCACGTCTTTCCGACCATCCCGCCGAACTGGAATATGGGCTTTGCCAAACCCTCGCAGGCCCGGAAAGTGGTGCTTGAGGACGTCTACAGCCAGCGCCCCGTCTACATCACCCCGTATAGCCTCGGTGGTTTCGGCCAGCAGGCCCGGCTCAATGAGGCTGAAACTGCCTACGAGATGGAGGATGATTACGTCGGCGAAATCGGCGGCGACGTGAAGTTAAACGTCACCAGCAACCTGACGATGGATCTTACGGCCAACACCGATTTTGCCCAGGTCGAAGCTGACGATCAGCAGGTTAACCTGACGCGATTATCGCTGTTTTTCCCCGAAAAACGCAGATTTTTTCAGGAGCGCGCCAGCATCTTCGAGTTTCGCACGCAGGGGCCGTTCGACCGGCTTTTCAACAGCCGGCAGATCGGGTTGTATAAAGGGGAAAGCGTGCCGATCATCGGGGGCGCGCGCCTGGTCGGGCGGGTGGGCGTCTGGGATGTGGGGCTGATCAACATGCAGACGGCCAAACACCAGCCGTTGGCTTCTGAAAACTTCGGCGTGTTCCGGCTGCGGCGGCAGGTCTTCAACCCGAACTCGTACATCGGCGGCATGCTCACCAGTCGCATCGACGTAGACGGCTCCTATAATTTTGCCTACGGTTTCGACAGCAACATCCGGGTCGGCGATCAGGAATACCTCCAGGTGAAATGGGCGCACTCCATCGACGAGGATCTCGATTCAAGCCCGACGGCGTCGGGACTGGCGCGCGTGTGGTTCGAAAAGCGGGGCCAGGTTGGGTTTGGCTATGCGGTAGCCACCACGTGGTCCGGCCCCGATTTCAACCCCGGCATCGGCTTCGTCTCGCGTCGTGATTTTACCGAGCCCTTCCTCCGGCTGGCCTACGGCTGGTTTGCCGGCGCCGACTCGCCCATCCGGCTCATCCGGCCCGGCCTCCTGTCGTTTATCTATTTTCGAAACACCGACGGATCGATAGAAACGGCCAACTTCTGGCATAGCTGGGATATCGAGATGAAATCGGGCGATGAGTACGAGTTTGAATTGCGAGCGCGGATCGAAGACCTGCTGGAGCCGCTTTCCTTCCCCGAAGACACCAGCGTTCCGGCGGGACGCTACGAATTCTTCGAGTTGGCTGGAGAATATCGGATGCGCGACGGCACGCTGTTCCGCACCGATGCCGGCCTGACTGTGGGTTCTTTCTTCGACGGCTGGAACGTCGAAGCAGCGCTTGAGCCTACGTGGAATGTGTCGCGGGCGCTCGAATTAGGGGCGGCGTATCAGTTCAACCGTGTTCGTTTTCCGGATCGGGATGAGGATTTTTACGTGCATCTGGCGCGCGTCCGGGCGCAGGTCAGTTTTAACACGCGGGCGTCGGTGCAGACCTTCCTCCAATACAACACCGCTGCCGACGCGCTCTCAGCCAACATGCGCTTTCGGTACAACTTCAAGGAAGGCAACGACCTGTGGATCGTCTACAACGAAGGCTGGAACACCGACCGCTACGGCGGCCTCGTGACGCTTCCGGTGACGAATAATCGAACGATCTTGCTCAAGTACACCTACACGTTTATTCGGTAAAGACGGTTGGCGAACCGGGAAAACGTTCGGCTTTCGGCCAGGACGAGACCACGACGCGCGCGTTTCGATTACTGATGAGAACGGGGAGACGACTGAATTCGAGGAGGCGCTGTCGTTTCGGCCTCCGAACGTGCCAGCGGATCGCGAGACCTTTCCGCCGATCAACGTGACAATCAATAAAATCGCCGAACAAGAGCCCGGCCTGATCCTCTTCAGCCCCCGCCGGGCGCGCGTCGGCGACATGCGTTTTGGGATGGCGTTCGGGATGCTGCTGATCGTCGATCACGCCGGGGAGGCGCTCTGGTATTACCGCGCGGAATCGAGGATTTCTGAATCGAAGATTCCCAAAGGCATTGAGCGGATAGTCGCGGATTTGTCGGAAACCAGATCCGCGACATGAGTAAGAGCGGATTCTTTTGAACAGGCCGCTCCTACGGAGCTTGTTGTTTTTTGAGATTTTTTTGCTACAAACAGGACGCCCCTACGGGGCTTAAAAAACGGGATGACTCATGTATCTCACAAGATAACCTCACAAATCCCCGACTCCCAGGCTCACAACGCGCCCGTCCCTTCTTCAATGCGTAATTCCTGATTGCTTTCGACGTCCACGAAGCGATCTACGTGACCGCTCGGCCAGTAGATCACCAGAGAATCGACACGCGCGGCCTTGCCCAGGCCGAAGGTGGCTACTTTTTCCGATTGCGCCAGATAACTCGACCCGGTCCGGATGCGGCGTTCCATCTGTAATCCGCCGACGCTCGCCACCACGCGGGCGCCCAGGGCTTCGCGGTTGCCCTCGCGGCTTGCCAGGACTACCCGGAGATAGCGCGCGCCTTCGATGTCATTGCGCCACAGGTGCGCCGGGCCGTCGTTTTCGGTAATCAAGATATCGAGGTCGCCGTCGCGGTCGTAGTCGGCGTAGGCAGCGGCGCGGGCAACCATCGTCCGGGTTAGCGGGCCGTCTTCGGGGATGAATTCGTCGAAGTGACCGTCGCCCCGGTTCAGATAGAGTTGGGCGCGCTGGCGAAAGGTGATCTTGTCCTGATCGACGAGGCGATCCGGGTAGACGTGGCCGTTGGCGGCAAACATATCGAGGTCGGTGTCGAGATCGACGTCGAAGAGGACGAGGCCGAAGGTGAGCGTGAGCATGCTGGCATGGCCGATTCTCGAAGCGGCAGCCCGATCCGTGAACAGGCCGCTGCCCCCGTGCCGGTAGACGCCCGCCATCTCTTCAGAAAAATTACCGACGAAGATGGACGTCAGCCCGCTGCTGTCAACGACCCCGGCGTCGATGCCCATCCCGGCGCGCGCTTCGCCGTGTTCGCTGAAGGCAAAGCCGCTGATCATCCCCTTTTCGGTGAACGTCCCGTCGCCGTTGTTGTGGTAGAGCAAATCGCCCTCGCCGTCGTTGGCCACGGCTACGTCCGACCATCCATCGTTATCGAAATCGAGTTCGACGACGCCGAGCGATTTGCCGAGCGCGGGCAGGAAACCGGCTTCCCCGGTTTTATCGGTGAACCTGGGAGCCTGCCCCGGACCCGATCCGGGGCCTTCATTGTGATAGAAACGGCTGGGGATGCCGTCGTAGTTGGCCGGAATGCAGTAGAGCTTGACGGTGCCGCCCGGCGGGCAAAACTTGTCGGTCTCTGGCGACCACGGCACGTAATTGCCGACGTAGAGATCGAGCCATCCATCGCGATCAGCATCGAAAAACAATGCCGAACTGCTCCATTCGTCGTGGTCTGAGAGCCCGGCCTCCGCGCCTACCTCGGTGAAAACGCCGCCTTCGTTGCGAAAGAGCATGTTTTCGTTGAGGTTCGTCAGGAGGAAATCCTGGTCGCCGTCGTTGTCATAGTCGGCTACCGAGAGGCCGATTGTGTAGGCTTCAACTTTGCCGAGACCGGCCTCGTCGGTGGTGAGGGTGAAGGTGGGAGCCTGCCCCGGACCTGATCCGGGGTCGCCGTTGTTGCGGTAGAGCCAGAGGGCGCTGTAGCCGGGGTCGCGGCGGTCGTCCCAGAAGCCGCCGCCCATCAGGAGGATGTCGAGCCAGCCGTCGCCGTCGTAATCGATAAAGCCGCCGCCGGAGCCCATCATCTCCGGATACCACTTGTTGCCGGCAGCGCCGTTGACGTGCCGAAACGCCGCCAACCCGGCTTCCGCCGTCACATCTGTAAAAACAATCCGGTTTCCCGACCGATTTATCGATGACGTTTCGGACGGATCTAATGCCTCGGTAGAGCAAGCAAGCCCGGAAGAGACCAGCGCCGTGATCAGCAAGGGAATGGCGATCTGGTGAAAAAAAGTGTGCATGTTGCGCTTCGTGGTGGGGGGCTTCGGCGGAATTCAGGGCGTTTTTTAAGAGCTGCTCGTTCCCACGCTCCTGCGTGGGAATGCCCATCCGAGACGCTCCTGCGTCTCCCCTTTGGACGCAGGAGCGTCCAGTTCTGCATTCCCACGGAGACCGTGGGAACGAGCACTATCACAAAACGCTTTAGCCAACAACTTATCATCAATCACCAAACATAACAGACCTGTAGAGTTCCCATAATTGCCCTCCGAGACAGGATCCGGCGGGTCGTTTTGGTCGTTATGGGTTTGTTCTTAACACACGTCCTAGCCCGAGACGGGTCATGCTTCGCAAGATCGGTCCGCTCTCCCTTCTGCTTGCCATCTCCCTCCTGTTTCCTGTGCTCGCCCGGGCACAGTTTGTTGGGTGTAAAAATATACTTCAGGTCACCGAAGTCGAGTGCGAGGTTCTGGAAAAGTTCTTCTTTGAAACCGAAGGCCTCTCCTGGTTCAACAACCAGGGCTGGGGACGGACGAACCAACCCTGCAACTGGTTCGGGGTGACGTGCGCCGATACCGAGTGGCCGCGGCCTGTGACGAAGATTGCCCTCATCAGCAATAATGTCGGCGGATCGTTGCCTCCTGATCTATCCCTCCTCACCAACTTGAAAGAACTGGTCATCGAAAACCGCGATGCCGTATCGCAATTCAACAAGCTCGGCGGCGACATCCCGGCGGTGCTGAGCAATTTACCGGAATTGGAAGTGCTCCAGCTGAGCCGCAACAACTTGCGCGGCGTGATCCCTGAACAACTGTCGAAACTGAGCAACCTTCGCATCTTGCATCTCGATGATAATGATCTATCCGGCTTCATCCCTAAAGGCCTGGGCACCCTCAGCGCGCTCGAAGAACTGGATCTGAGCAATAACGATTTCAGCGGAAGCATACCGCCCGAACTGGGCAATCTGGAAACGCTCCAACATCTTAACCTGGGAGCAAATGCTCTCGAAGACGCTATCCCACCAGAACTAGGTAATCTCAAAAATCTGGTCTCTATCAACCTGCAAAACAACAGCCTCAGCGGCGCGATACCCGGCACGCTGAACAACTTCCCCAATCTGATCTGGCTCTCGTTCTCGGACAACAACCTCGACGGCCCGCTCTCGCTGGACATCGCGACCTCCCTGGCGGGCATCAATACCTGTTTTTTGACCAATAACGCGCCGGGCCTCTGCGTCCCCGATACGCCTTCCTTCCGCGCGTTGGGCGCCGACCCAATCTGCGGAATACCCCTGAGTACTACCTGTTCCTCACCTTTTCTCGTCGAGATTACGTCGTTCGATGCGGCCCTCGATGGAGACGCCGTGCTGCTGCGTTGGACCACCGACCGGGGCAGCCCGGAGATCCGGTTCGACGTCGAGCAGAAGGTGAAGGACTCGTTTTCGGTTATCGGAACGGTGGACGGGGCCGGGGTGGCAGATCAGGAGCAATCCTACACGTTTCGCGTCGAGAATCCGGGCCGGAGTCCTTTCACGTTTCGCCTCAGACAAATCGATCCCAGTGGCATCTTCGCTTACAGCGCCGAGGTGACGGTGCAGGCCGTCCCAGAGGGATTCGTGGTTGAGCCGGCCTTTCCGAACCCGTTCCGCCGGGAGACGATGCTTCGTTTTGCCGTGGCGACGGAGCAAGCGGTCGAGGCGGCTTTGTACAACGCGGTGGGTCAACGGGTGCGGACGCTCTACGCGGGCACCCCGACAGCCAACGTCACGCAGTCGATACGAATCGACACCGCCGGGCTATCGGGCGGGCTCTACTTCGTCCGCCTCACCGGAACCGATGGCTTTACCGCGACGGAGAAGCTAGTGGTAGTGAAGTGATTTACGAAAGGGAGAGAGGGAGAAAGGGTGAGTGGGAGATTTTTTCCCTCACCCTTTCTCCCTCTCTCCCTTTCCCCCTTTCGAAACTCACTGCCCCGCAATCGCCCCGAGCACCTCCTGGATGGCTTCGACGACGCGCCCTGGTTCTTCGCGATGGATGTAGGGGCCGCTGGTCTTCGTAACGAGGTGTGTCGCGTTGGAGGCCTCATCGACCAGGGCTTTGTGTAATTCAAATTTGACCTGCATCCCTTCCGCCGTCTCACCGATCCATCGGGGTTCTTCGACCGGGCGCATCGCCGTCAAGACCACCGTGGGGACGTCCGGCAGGCCGCCCAGGCCCGGCACTTCGGCGTCTTCCAACACCTCGAAAAAAGCCTCGTATTCGGCCCGCGCGCGCGGGGGCAAAATGGATTGGAGCGTTTGCTGCTGGCGGACGTAGTCGTTCCAGCCGGTTTCAGAGAGCGCCTGCCATCGCCGGCCCTGGGCCTCGTGGGTGGGATGGACGAGGACGAGCCCCTCGACTTCATCGGGATATAATGAGGCGAAACGACGGACGATGAGCCCGCCCTCGGCATGCCCTACCAGAACGTAGGGCGGCGCGATCTCGGCGGTGCGGAGCAGGCGGTGCAGCTCTGTGGCCAGCCGTTCGGGCGTGCGTGATCCGACGCCGGGATCGGAGTACCCCAGCCCGGCGCGGTCGTAGGCCACCAGCCGCGCTTCTAAGGTGGAATCGTGAAGCACCTCGCTCCAAACGCGGAAGTCGTCGCCCAGGCCCGCTTCGAACACGATGGTGACCTCGCCCTCGCCGGCCTGGTACAGGTTCTGGGTGAATCCTCCAACATCCAGGGGCGAGCCGGTGAGCGCCTCGCGGGCATAGGCTTCGTCCAGACTGATGCCCTGCGGCTCCGGCTCCGACCGTCCCTCCTCTTCGGCCACCCACAATTCCGGCACCGAGGCGATGTCCCAGATCTTGACGAGCGCGTCGGCGTCGATGTCGTCCGGGTTGGTTTCCACGCCGGGCGGCGCCATCGTCAACAGGCCGAGACTGCCGAAGGGGCCTTTGCACGCCCCGCGAAACTGGACCTCCAGCTCACGCAACAGGATGCAATTGAGCTTGAAGTCGATATCCATATTCCAGGAGAACCAGAGGGTATCCTGCTGCCGGCGAAAGTCGTTGAGCAACGTCGGCCCTCTGGTCCATTCCATCCTGATGGTCTGGGTGTCCTCGCCCGCCTCCTCCTTGCTCGTCTCAACGCGATAGTAGACTTTAAAGACTTCGCTGGTGGGAGACACCAGATGGCCTGTCCAAACACCATCTTCGAGCGTCTGCGGCGTTTCAGAGCAGGCCACAGCCAGTACGAGCATGAGCAGACACAGTCCTACCGTATTCCTCATAGATCCTTATTGTTGAGCTAATTGCGCCAGAAAAGAACGCGCCATGCGGTGTCCGGGGTCGAACTTGAGAGTGTTCTGCCAGGCCTGTCGCGCCTGGTCGTTGTAGCCCGAATTCGCATAGGCCACGCCGAGGTTTAACCAGACATCCGCCAGCGTCGAGTCGATGCTGAGGATCGCCTGATACCGCCGTATGGCTGCTCCATAATCCCCCCGTTCCATCGACAGGATGGCGAGGTTATTCTGGAGGAAGAGATTCCGGGGTTCCAGCGCAGCGGCCACCTGATAGGCTTCGACGGCGCGGTCGAGTTGGCCGGCGCGGCGGAAGAGCACGCCCAGGTTAACCCAGTAGTCCAGGCTATCCGGGTGCATGTCTACCTGTTGCTGAGCTTCGTTGATGCGCTGCGTCAGTTGCTGCGCGCTGTCGGCCTGGACGAAGTAGCGTTGGGCTTCTTGCTCTCGACCGAGGCGCATCAACACCTGTCCGAAGTTATACTGGGCGCCATGATGCCAGGGGCGCTGCAGGGCCACCGGTTCGAGATACGGCAGGGCCTCTTCAGCGCGTTCGGTGCGGAAGAGCAGCGAGCCGATGAGGTATTTATAATCCAGATTGTCCGGCCTCAGTTTCAAGCCCGCCTTCGATACCTCCAACGCCTGGTCCAACTCGCCCATTTCTTCGTAGTGTTGCCCCAGCCACATAAAAGCGGTGGCGTTGGTCGAATCCAGAGCGATGGATTGCTCATAGGCCGCCCGCGCGCTGTCGGGTTCGCCGAGTTTGGCATAGGCCCGGCCCATCTCAAGATAGAGATTGGACGTGGCCTCCAGAACTTCTTCGGCTTTGAAAAAGTCTATCGCATCCCGCAGCTTGCCCTGATAGAAGGCATTGAGCCCCAGGTTATAATGGGCGCCTTTGTATTCTGGATCGAGTTGCAGCACCGTTTCGTAGGCGGCGCGAGCAATCTCTCCCTGGTTGAGCTTCGTATAAATGGCCCCGCGCAAAAAATGAACGTCCGCAAGACCGGGGGCGTACCGTTCGGCGCTATCAGACAGAGCCAGCGCGGCGCTGTGGACACCTCGTTCGAGGGCGCGCTGGCCTTCGATGAGAAAGCCCACCGCTCTGGGGTCTACCGATTCCCGCATTCGTTCCGTCACAGACCCGTCCTGGTCCGATCCAGTCGAACAGCCCACCCCGACGAGGAGCACCAGGGCAAGAAAGATGACGATGCGCGCGCGGTTCATGGGTTGATCTACTTTGTTGCGTACGTTTTTCGGTATTTCTCCAGGTTTCGCTTCGCACTCAAGTTGGCGTGGGTCACTGGTCATTGGTCACTGGTTTGAAAAAGACACCAATGACCAGTGACCAGTGACTCATGACCAACGCCAACGCGTGTACGAAGTTGAACCATAAGGAATATCCCCTTCCTTCTTTCAAGCACAAAGAAAACCCTCAAACACCCCCCGGCTTTGCCGGGGAAGGCGCCTGCTCAAACGTCCCAGTTCCCTCTAGGATTCGGATCTCCTGATTCGCCCCGATCTTAATGAATTGATCGACCGAACCGCCGGGCCAGTAGACGCGCAAGGTATCTACTTTTTCAGCACTTCCAAGCCCAAACGTCGCGACTTTTTCCGACTGCGACAGGTAGCTCGACCCCGTCCGGATACGTCGTTCCATCTGCAACGCGCCCACCGTGGCGATCAGCCGGGCGCCGATGCCGTCGCGGTTGCTTTGCCGGCCTTCGAGCCGGACGCGCAGGAAACGCCCGCCTGCGAGGTCGTTGCGCCACAGGTGCGCCGGGCCGTTGTTTTCGGTGATGAGCACGTCGAGGTCGCCGTCGCGGTCGTAGTCGGCGTAGGCGGTGCCGCGCGCGACGAGGGGTTGCGTCAGCGGGCCGCCTTCCGGAAGATATTCGTCGAAACGCCCGTCGCCCCGGTTGAGGTAGAGTTGGGCGGGTTGCCGGAACGTGATGCCTTCGAGCATGCGTTCGATGTGCGTCTGGACGTGCCCGTTGGCCGCCAGGAGATCGAGGTCGCCGTCGAGATCCGCATCGAAGAGGAAGAGGCCGAAGGTGAGGGTGCGCAGGCTGGGATGACCGATTTTGGAACCGGCAGCGCGGTCGATAAACAGGCCGCCGCCGGTGTGCCGGTAGACGCCGGCCATCTCATCAGAAAAATTACCGACGATGATGGACGTCTGCCCGGTGCTGTCGATCACGCCGGTGTCGATGCCCATCCCGGCCCGTGGTTTGCCATGCCGGTCGAAAGCAACGCCGCTGGAAACGCCCTTCTCGGTAAAAGTGGGAGCCTGCCCCGGACTTGATCCGGGGTCGCCGTTATTTTCGTAGAGCAGATCCCGCTCGGTATCGTTGGCGACGACGAGGTCGGGCCAGCCGTCGTTGTTGAAATCCAGTTCCGCCACGCCGAGCGTCTTGTCCAGCCGGGCCTCGATGCCGTCAGCAAAGCCAGCTTCGCGGGTTCTGTCGGTGAAGGTCCCATCGCCGTTGCTCCGAAAGAAGCGGCTGGCGACGCCTTCGTAGCCTTCGGGGGTGCAATAGACTTTCTCGCCCTCAAACGCGCAATACAAATCCTTTTCAGGCGTCCAATCGACGTAGTTGCCGGTGAAGAGATCGAGCCAGCCGTCGCGGTCGGCATCGAAAAACAGCGTGGACGTGCTCCATTCCGCATCATTTGCGATGCCTGCCTGCCGGCCCACTTCGGTGAAAACGCCACCCTCGTTACGAAAAAGCCGGTTTTCCTGAAGCGTCGTCAGCACAAAGTCCTCATCGCCGTCATTATCATAGTCGGCAGCGGCGATGCCGAAGCCGTGCTCGACGCGTCCTCCGAGCCCTGCTTCGTCGGTGGCGAGGCTGAAGGTGCCATCGCCGTTGTTACGATAGAGCCAGAGGGCCGGTACTGCGCCGTCGCTCCGTTCCGCCAGCGGCCCCCCTCCTACCAGCATGATGTCCGGCCAGTCGTCCCCGTCATAATCCAAAAAACCGCCTCCCGCCCCGACGATTTCAGGCGCCCACGCCTGCCCGAACCCGCCATGATTATGGCGAAACGCGCTGAGGCCGGCTTCAGCCGTCACGTCCGTAAAGGCCAGGGCCGGACGCCCCTGTACCTCGGTGCCGGACACAGCATCCGAGGGTGAATCGGGCGAGCACGCCACGCTACCGCACAACAAAAAGGTAGCACCAAGCAGCAGATCTCGAAGAATGCGCAAGATTTTCTGGGATTAGCGGAAGGAAACAGGCTGATGTTCGGTGGTATTTTCGCCGATGGCACGTTGCGCAGCCGAAAGAACAGGTCACTGGTCACTACGCTCGCCTTCGGCTCGCGGTCACTGGTATTTTTTCCTAAACCAGTGACCAGTGACTAATGACCAGTGACCGACGCCGACGCTCTGACAGCGCGAGACACGCCGGGGTGCCTCAAAACTTTGTCCCACCTGCTTAACAACGGAAAGCCATCCCTATGAATCCTGAACGGGCAGGATCCAAAGGAATGGCATCCGTAATGACCAGCTTGTAGGGCGTTTTTAGAAACCAACCTGGATGGCAATCCGGTTCAGGTTGCCGAAGAGGCCGAAGTCCGTGTACGCATAGTCGGCGCCGAAGCGGATGTTATTGACGGCGTACTTGAGACCAGCACCCAGGCTGACACCCTGCTCTTCATCCTGCCCGAGTTGCTCGAAGCCGCCACGGAGCGAGATGATGTTCAAGAAGGTGTACTCCAGGCCGAACCGCAGGTGCTCGGCGAAGTCGCGCGGGCGCTGGGCGTCTACGTGCAGCATCAGCGAGTGCGTGTCCGTGTTCATATTGGTGAGGTCCATCAGGTTCATGGCCACGCCAATCTGGAAGGTCAGCGGCAGTTCGAAGTTTTCGCGGACGTAGGTGAGTTCCTGCGAGAAGTTCCGCGCGCTCATCGCGATGACGAGGCTGCGGAAGCCGGTGGCGTAGACGATCCCGAAGTCCACCGCGATGGTGCTCTGGCTGTAGTTCTCCGTCGAGAGGACGTTGCCGCTGGCAAAGTCCTGGCTGGTGACGAAGCCGTCGCCGATGTCCTGCGAGACGTACTTGACATGGGCGCCTGCGGCGAAGCGGTCCGAGAACGAACGCGCATAGCCCAGGCCGATAGCCAACGCCGAGGGGCTGTAGTCTCCGGTTTCGACGAAGCCCTGCTCATTATCAGCCCGAATCGTTCCGATAAACTCGCCGTAGTCGACATTCATAACCGAGATGCCGAAGACACCATAATTGCCCCCGCTGGGCCGGTAGGCAGCGCTGGCAATGTTGTAATTGATGTCGGCGATGAACTCGGTGATGCCTACCGAGGCGTGCCCCTGCCCTTCCATAAAGGCCATACTGGCAGGGTTGTAGAACATCGAGGTAGACGAGCCGGCGAACTCAGCCGTCAGCGCCGAGCCGAGCGCAGAGGCCCGCGCATCGACCGAGGTGCTCAGAAACTTCATGCCGGTCTGGGCACGCTTCTCGGTCTCGACTTCGGTATCCGGCGACAGGCCGGCCTGACCAAAGACCGACGGGGCCAGAACCAGGGCGGCTATCAGCAAGAGCGTGTTGGTATAGAAGCGCTTTTTCATCGTGACTCCACTGGGTTAGGATGATAGCGGTAACAGCCAGGCGCCGGCCTCAGAGCCTCCGGGCCGGCGCCTTGCCCTGGATGATTAACGAAGCACCGTGAATTTCTGGATGGACATATCCCCGGTCTGGAGGTCCTCAACCACGGCGATATAGATCCCGCTGACGAGCAACTGGCGCGACGAGGTGGTCAGGTTCCACGTTTCGTCGCCACTGCCGTCGGTGTGCTCGATGGTGTGAACGAGTTCCCCGATCTCGGTGTAGATCTTGATGGTGCACTGGCCCGGAATGTTGAAGAAGGCCATGCGATCTTCCACGTCGAAGCGGACCGACTGGTCGGCGCCCAGGTTGACCGGGTTAGGCACCACGCGGAAGTCGGCCACGGTGGCGCCGGGGGCGCGCTTGAGGTTGGCCGGCTGGTAGGTTTGCGTATAGTACCGGTTGCTCCGCAGCGGCACCCCGCCCGGCGTGCCGTTGATGGCGAGCGGGTCGTCCGGCTGCGGCGCACCGACGGCCTGGAGGTAGTAGTAATAGTCCGTGCCGCGCACCAGATCGGTATCCTCGTAGGAGGTCGTGTTGGCATCGACCGTGGCGATCAACTCGTAGCCGCAGGTGAGGCTGAGGTCATTGAGACAGCCGTTGCCGTAGATGTTGTCTTCGAAGCGGCTGGTCCGGTAGATCTCCCACGCGGTGCGCTGCGGGCCGTCGGAGAAGGCTTCCCACGTCAGGTCCACCTTATCCGGGCGACCGAAGACCGAGAAGGACCGAGGCGGGCGCGGCGCTTCGGGAACGGGGTAGGACGTCAGGTTATTACTGTTGTTGAAGACATTTCGGGCCGTGACGAAGGTTGAAAAGAGCGAATCGCGGGCCGAGAGCACCCACTGGTTCTTGGTCATGATCTCGGAGCCGTTATTAACCTCATCATAGTTGAACGGCGTCATGTTGATCGCGCCGTCGCCGTCGGCGTCATACTCGATGAGTTTGTTGCCCCGATCCGGGCCGCCGCGTTTGAAGGCCCTTCCAATCTTGAACTGGGCGTCGAAGGTCAGACCGCCGACACCTTCGGCCACGATGATGCGCACGTCTTCGCCGGGGGCCATCTGGTACGGCCCGTAGGCCACCGTGTTGGCGTGCCCGCCCTGCTTACCTGTGCTGGCGTCGCCTGTGGGGTTCCAGAACTCGCCGCTGGGTTCGACGCGGTCGGCGTAGTGAGGGAACATGCGCGAGTGGCCGCCGGGGATGCGGGTCGGGTTTTCGCGCGTCAGGATGCCGAACTCGTAATAGGCTTCGTGGCTACTCCCGGAGGCCGTCAGTTCCTCGTCCTGGTCCTGGAAGCCCAGCGTATGAGGCTGGCACGTATCCGCCGTGGCCGCGGTGCATCGGATGTAGCTCTCATCGGTGGTGGTATTATCGGCATGCAAGAGGATGCGTCCTTGCATCGACCCGCCCGCGATGCGTCCGACGGAGTCTCCTTCGGCGACGCGGCTGTTGCTGTCATCCCAGAGGGGCGAGCCCAGGTTTTGTCCGGGGCCGAACTGGGTAACGGCCGGGTCAAAGCCGTAGAAGAGATACCACGCCGTAAAGTCTACGGGATACTCGGCATGGCCGTCGCCGACCTGATCGGGCATGCTGAACTTGCCCCAGGTCTGGGCAGCACTGGCGACCCGCACCTGTTCCCGGGCTGAATAGCGATGCACCCGGAAGAAATAGACCTCGTTGAGGGTTTGATCGGGCAGTTCGACCTCCTCGTCGCTGTCGGTATTGCCGGTGTTGGTGTGGACGTACTCGATGATGTGGAATTTGTCGTGGAACTCGTTGTCCCAGGCATAAGCCCACCGTTCGGTCGTCACGCCGACGTCCATATTGTAAATGGTATGGACCAGCCGGTCGGCGATGATGCTGGGATCGACCTGATCGACGATGGCGACGCGGTTAAACGAGACGACCCCGTCTACCTCCACCACCGGGTCGTCGTACCGGCTGATGAGTTCGTTCAAAACCGGGAAACTGAACTCGATGCCCGGGTCGCGCGGCCCCATGCGGGACGTATACCACTCAAAAGACTGGCCGTTGGGGTTCGTCCAGTCCTTGACGCCGATCCAGAACGCCCTCGACCGAATGTGCCCGGCATTGCGCATGATGGCCGGCCACATCAAGCCTGTATTGGCCGTAGCGCCCTCACTCAAGGCGCCCGACTCCACGTAGCGATGCTGATACTCGCCGATGTCCAACCACAACGTGGTGAACTGCGCCTGTGCATCGTCGACGGTCGAGAGCAGAAGCAGGGTAGCGGCCACAGCAAAGAAGTAGCTGTTGACTTTCATAGGATTCCCCTTTTTTCGTGGCTAGCTGGTAGCATGTGAAGAGGTTGCGGGGGCCCAAACCGGCAGGCCGCCCCGGCGGCACACCTGCGCCGCCGGGGAGCGGCCCGGCCAGGCTAGAAACTGACCCGAACGCCCAGAGTGATCCTGCGCGGGTTCAGGAAGGTGTTGAACCGCAGGTTCGGCATGTCGATGTAGGCCTTGTCATCGAGCACCCGCTGCACGTCGCCATCGGGGACGGGCTCGAAGCTGCTGCCGTTCCAGCGCGAGTAGGTACCTGTGTCTCTGGCCCAGTACCAGGCAACCTGGCTCGGATCGCTGACAATATCGAGGCTGACGACCGGCTCGATGGGCTGGAAGTCAACGCCGGACTTGCGGAAGTCGCCCGGCTGGTCGTCGCCCGGGACCCAGATGTAGGGCAGGTTATCCTTATCCCGGTAGGCCGCGTTTTCATCGACGGTGTTGAGGTCGTCGAAGATATCGCCGGGCAGATGCAACGACCACATGTAGCGGTCCCAATCGCGGTTATCCAGGTGGAAGGCTGAGGTCTGGTAGAGATGCCTGCGGTTGAAAACGTTGTTGACGTCCAGGAAAAGCTGGGCGCCGCCCAACCGGGTGTTGATGTGTTTGGTGAAGCGCAGGTCGAACTCAATCCAATCCCGCCAGGCAGTATTTTCGCGGAGTTCCGGGAAGTCGCCCCCGCCTCCGTTCCAGATAAACTCCCGCCCGTCGCGCCACTCACCCAGCAGGCTCACCCGCCAGTCGCCCAGCAGATCCCCGCCGAGGACAGACTCGACAAACTTGAAAGGCGTGATGAAGATCAGGTTCAGGCGCGCAAACGGCTCGGCAATGGGCGAGTTGAGCCGGTAGTCAGTCGAGGTCCGCAGGTAGTTGCGCTGCTCGAAGGTGTTTTCGTCGAACTCCGCAAAGCCGAAGTTGCCCTCTTTGCGTTGCAGGAACGTGAAGTTAAAGAACCCGCGCACCCATTTGCCCCGGGTCTTCGAGAGCGAAAACTCGGCCCCGCGAACATCTTCATAGTTCCAGGGCTCGCGGGTGGCATAGTTCACGAAGTCGCCCAGCCCTTCGTAGGTAACGCCCCGGGGCTGGTCGCGGATATCCCGGTAGAAGCCCGAGACGCGCAGCAAGAACTGGTCGGCAATGTTCTGGTCGAAGCCCAGTTCGTAGGCCACCGTCAGCGGCAGCGGGTGGTCCGGGTTGCCGATGGTGTTGATGCCGCCGCTGGCCGATTGCTGAATACCGAAGAGCGTGAAGGGGTTGAGCATCTGCCGGAAATGCCCATAGTTGAAATAGAGTTTGCTGTCTTCGGTGATGGGAAACGAAATACCCAGGCGCGGGCTCACGAAGATCTGCGCATCCGGGTCTTCTTTGGGCAGGTTCTCGTCCAGAGCATCGACGCGCCCGCGGAAGGCCCCGTCGTACGGGTTTTCGGCGACCCACCACGCCGTATTGGCGTCGAAGTAGTCGAGACGAACGCCGAGGTTGGCAATCATGCCTTGAAATTCGAGCTTGCCCTGAGCGAAGGCCGCTCCCTGAACAGGAGACCGAGAGAACGGGAAGTCCTGTTCCGGTTCCGGGCCTACAAGCGCCAGGTTGACCCGCCCGTAGTGCAGATCGTAGTCGCTGAGGATGAGTTCAGCGCCGGTTTTGATCTGGAGGAAGCGGTTGACCTGGCTCGTCAGCGCAAAACGCCCGGTGAAGACACTCACGTCGGAGGTGTCGCGCGTTTTGACCCAGTGCCCGCCGGTGGTCTCGGTGCCGCCGAGGAGGTTGCCGCCCTGCCCGGCGAAGCCGAAGGGCTCGTCGCCGACGCAGTAGCCCACCACGTCGCCGTCGCCGTTGAGGTCGCTGCCGCCGCCGAAGCACTGCTCAAACTGCGCTCCGTCGAAGCCCATCAGGTTTTCGGGCGTAGGCCGGCCGAAGTTGTTGGAAGCCAGCACCGGCACGAACGTGCCCGGATCACAGGCCTGCCCGTTGGGGCCCGTCCCCGATTCCGGGCACACGAAGGAGCCGTCGCGCAGGTTGGGGAAGCGGCTTCTGTACTTCGACGAGAAGGACTGCAAGCTCACCTCGTAAAAGGTGTTGGCGCTGATCGTGTGCGTGAAGTTGGCGCCGAGCAAGGTATGGTCGACGTCGGCCAGGGCCAGCGCGCCGTCTGAGAAAAACATCCAGGCCCGACGGGTCAGGTCCGACCCGAAAAGATCGAGGGGTTCGACGGCATCGCCGCCGGCGGCGCTATCGCGGCCGGCCTGGTTGGCAGCGCCGGCGCTCTGCCAGGGATAATTAGGCATGTTGCCGCGCCAGACCTGGGTATCAGGAATGTTGCGGTTTCGGTTGTTGCCCCGCTCGGTGCCGCGCATCCCGTGCAGGGTGAGCTTCATGCCGCGCCCGACGTTGGAGATCAGCTTGAGTTGGTAGGTGTTTTCGTCGAAGGAGTCGCGGGTGCCCGTCCAGATATACGCCGTCTGGGTGCCCCGGTACGAGGCCAGGAAGCGCAGGTCGCCGAGTTTACTGCTCAAGCCGGGGATGAGCGGCCCGCCCAGGGTGAAATCGGCCTCATAGTCGGGGATGTCAATCTCGTTGTCCTTCCGGTGAACGAAATTGAAGTACTCCTGCATATCCTGCGGCGTCACGTCGAAGCCGTCGGTCTGGAGCCGGTCGGCAATGGCGTTCCAGCCTTCGTGGGAGTTATACTGCCGCTGCGTGTAGATATCCCACACACCCGTGCCATCGAAGGCTGTGGCCGGATCGACGTAAGGACGGATATAATAACTGTCGAAGTCTTCCGGCAAACCGCCCCGGCTCTTCGCCTGGGGAGGCTGGTAGCGGAAGAGCCCGTCGAAGGTATACCGGTCGCGAGGCGGCTCTTTGGTAGCCACGTTGACGATGCCGGAGCGGACGTTGCCATACTCGGCGTTGAACCCGCCCGTCTGCACCTGCACCTCCTCCAACGAGGTGTAGCTGATGTTGGTGAAGGGCTGGTGGTCGCGCCCGGTCCGCAGGTTCAACCCGTCGACGACGAAGGCGATCTCGCCAACGCCGCCGCCTCGGATCTGCAAGCCTGGCTCGATACCGGCCTGCAAGTCGAGCACCTCGTTAACCCCCGCCACCGGGAGATCCTCAAACTCCTCCGGGTTGAGACTGGCTACGTTGGCCGACACGTCGAGCTGCACGATAGGCCGCTCGGACGTCACGACAATCTCTTCCAGACCGACCGCCTCCTCACGCATCGCGATGTCCACGGTGGAAGTCAGGCCGGTGCTGACGCGAACGTTCTGGATCTGCTCAGAGAGGAACCCGATGAACGAGGCCCGAAGCACGTACGTGCCGGGGCGTACGTTGTTGATGAAGTAGTAGCCGTCGGCGCCGCTCACCGCGCCTTGCGTCGTCCCTTCAATCAGGATGTTGACGCCGGGGAGCGTCTCGCCGGTACCCGCATCGGTGACGGTGCCGGCAATCTTCCCGGTTTGGGCGAAGGCGGCCGTTGCCGTGAGTCCCAATAGCGCAAAGAAGCACAGTAGCCTTACCAACCTCATGGTACGATCCTCCAGAAGTGGTTGATTACAGGAATGCCACCAGAACGCTGAGGCTCTGTCGTACCGAGGAGGGGGGCGTGCGTAGAAGCGCGTCGGCGTGTGATGGCGGCGGGGGGTCTCAGGTGAGTGTGCAGCAACATTCGACAAAAATCGTGGCAGCGATGATCGAATGCCATGCGGGGGCGATGATCTAAAGCACCGGCAATACTTGCGGAGGGGTGATCGGCTAGTTGATAGGCAGCCAACTACGCAGCACCGGTGCTTTCGTGCTCATCTATGATTGCTATCTCACTGCCGCCCCTCGGCGGAGATAGCTTTACACCAGGATTAACCCTGGATTATCTTTTGAAGATCTTTATTTCCGGTTCCTTTGTCAAGGGTGGAACCGCTTCCTAATTGCCGTTCTTCACCCTCGCCGGGGCCGTCCTGTGGCCGTGTCGGTATTTACAAAATCGTTCATAAAATAGCCATACAGTCCCCATCATTTCCCCTTCCAGAAATCTACTAAACAACCGCTTTCTATGTTATAATCAAGTAATATCACCGAACCAACACCACCCGGCGACTTTCAACGAACCGTTCTCCGGTCACGCGATAGACGTAGAGGCCGTTGGAGAGACCCGCGCCGGAAAATGTAAAAATTCGCGTCTCTTGCCCCCGCAGCATCCCGTCGTGCAGCACCGCCACCGCGCGCCCGAGCACATCGACCACTTCGACTTTCACCCGCTGCGGCTGCTCGACGGTCAGGTCGAACTGCGTCGCGCGGCTGAACGGGTTCGGATAGGCCGAACCGAGCTTCGCCTGCGCCGGCACTTCTGCCGGATCCTCCAGAGCCGTCGACGCCATCGAACTGTCAGCGAAAAGCCAGTTATCCGTCCGGAAATTCACATCTGTGCCCGTGCCGATGATGGCGATAACGACGTTGACAAGCTGGCCGTTGCCGCCCGCCGACACGGGCGTCGGGTCAAAGACGGCGTTGCCGCCGGTGTGGAACGAGTTGTCGTCGAAGAAATCGGTGAACGGGATCGACACCAACTGCCAGCCACCGCCGCTCGTGGCGCAGGGTCCAGACGCGCTGACGACGCAGTCGAACTGATATTCGTCATCGACGGCAGA
The DNA here is from genome assembly GCA_028278205.1 of Rhodothermales bacterium. Classification (GTDB taxonomy): domain Bacteria; phylum Bacteroidota; class Rhodothermia; order Rhodothermales; family Bin80; genus JANQES01. The sequence continues at coordinate 20,386 of JANQES010000110.1, read as the reverse complement.
GGGGCTGGGGATTTCGTCGTCGCCGTTGTCGTCATCCTGAAGGTTGACCTCCAGCGTGTAGGATTGGCCGGCGTTGGGGTTGATCCAGAAGTTAAAGTGGGTCGATGCCGAGAGGTCGAGCCGGTTGGTGCGTCCGAAGCCGCCGAGGAAGCCGGCGGTGCCGCCGAAGCCGGCTTCGATCGAGAAGCTGCCGCCATCGCTCGGCGGCAGATCGGTGTTGTTGGCGCCGATGCCCCCGCCGCCGGTGCTTCCACCAAACGAGAACCATCCGTTGGCGCCAGGGTCGCCGTGTTCCATGTCGTCGAAGAGCAGGTCTCCCTGAGGCCCGCCGCCGCCGCCGCTCACATCCTCAAAGACGCGGACGTAATCGACGACCATCGTTTGCGGAAACACCGTCGAAGCGTCTGGATTGCCGGGCAAATTCCCGCCGACGGCCACGTTCAGCAACAGGTGAAAATCAACGTCGAAGGGCGCGGGAAACGGACCGCCCGTTGACGACCAACTCGTCTTGGTCGCATACAGCTCGTCATCGACGTACCAGCGTATCGCGCCGCGTTCCCACTCGACGGCAAAGACGTGGAAATCATCGTGGAAGGTGCCCTGCTGCAAAGTATACGGGCTGGATGAAGACTGATTGCCGGGCCAGGGCGCACCGAAGTGAATCGTCCCAAAAACTTCATCCGGTTCATCACCGACGTACTCCATGATGTCGATCTCGCCGCTGGCGGCCCAGGTGCCGTAGATCGACGGATCGGTCGGCAGCATCCAGAGGGCGGGCCAGATCCCCTTGCCGATGGGCATCTTGGCGCGGACCTCGAAGCGTCCGTACGTCCAGTCGCCCTGGTTGATCGTCCGCATCCGCGCCGACGTATAATTCTTGCCGCCGGCCTGCTCTTCGCGGGCCGTGATGGTCAGAAAACCATCTGCGACGGTGGCGTTTTCGGCCTGATACCATTCGAGTTCGTTGTTGCCCCACCCGCACAAATTCGGGCAGCCGTCGCCGGTTTGAAACGACCATTTGGTCTGATCAACCTCGGTGCCGTCGAACTCATCAGCCCAGACCAACTCCCAGGTCTGCGCCTGCACGAGACCAATCTGGCAAAGCCCGACGATCACAGCCATCAACAAGACGCGTAAAACGGCCTGACGACGTAAATCGCGCGTATTCACGATGAACCTCTCGGTTTGGTTCGATAATTATGCGAATTAAGGGTTGGGGAATTTGGGGCATACCTGCCAGGTTTTGGAAACCTGGCAGGTATGGTTTTCGCCGTTTTCAGCTTGTTTTCAACAGCTCTCTATTTCAACGCTGAATTCGCATTGATTAGTCTTGCCTGCTTCGACGCCTACTTCACCAACACCATACGCCGCACCTGGCTGAAGTCGCCGGCGGTGATGCGGTAGAGGTACATACCGCTGGCCAGCCGCGTCGCATCGAAGCTGACTTCGTGCGCGCCGGCGGGCATCGCGCCGTCGGCGAGCACGGCCACGCTGCGGCCCAGCATGTCGTAGACGGCCAGCCGGACGTGCTGCGCTTCGGGCAGTTGGAAGCGGATCTGCGTCACCGGGTTGAAGGGGTTCGGGTAATTCTGCCCCAGGGCATATTCCGTGGGCAACGCCTCCGTCGCTACTCCGGCGGTTTCTAGCATTTGTACCGTCTCATCCTGTTGCAGCGACGCCACCACCTCCGGAATCGTCACCGGCCCGACGGGGCCGTGCGGCACGAACGAGACGTCCTGATCGATGTCGATCTCCTCAGCACTGATGGCTCCCCTGAAAGATACCTCTTTGGCGAGCGTCACCTCGCCTTCGGGCGCATTCAGCGAACCGAGCACCACCGCCTCTTTCTTCACCTCGATGTCTTTGAGGCTGTTGATCGTCACCCAGCGGCTGCCGTCGGCGCCCATCGGCGTGATCTGCACCTCGGCCCGCTTGTCGAACGTCACGTCGTCAACCACATTGATCGTCACCGGGCCGTTCGTGATGTCGATAGAGAGCACCGCGTCCTGCTTCAGATCCAATTCGTCGAAGAAATACTCGCCGCTCGACAGGAACAGCGTGCCGTTCTTTTTAACCTTGACCTCGCCGTACGATCCGGGCGCCAGCGTCTGGTTTTGATTCTTGCCGACGTCGACGTCGTCTCCGCCCGCCGAGTACACGAGGATGGGAAGCCCCAGGGAATCGATGGGAGCGCCGGCGGTGGCATCGCCAGTGATGGTCACGCGGCCTGGGTCACAGTTTTCGCCGTCGTCGTCATCATCGCCGTCGTCATCATCATCGCCGTCATCGTCATCATCGCCGTCGTCGTCATCGTCTCCGCCGCCGTCGTCATCGTCGTCGTCGGCGCTCTTGGCGGCGGCGCTGCCGTCGTCGTCATCGTCATCACATCCCAGCAGCAAATCGCCCCCGGCAGCAACGTCGCCGTCGATGGTGTTGTCCCGGTCGAGGCGGATGTCATCGAGGGCCGTCAGATTCCCGGTGTGCGTGGAGGGGCTGCCTCGTTTGAAGCGGATGTCGTCGTTGGCGTGGATGTCGCCTTCGGAGTTAACGCGCCGGTCGATTTCGATGTCTTTATCCGCCAGCAGGACGAGGGCGCCGGGCACAGCGGGCACCCCTCGGCCCGATAAATCCACGACGACGGTATCCTCGTCGGCGTCGTTGCTGGCGATGCGGAGTTCCGCCGTGAAAACCTCCAGCGGCGCCATCATCGGGCTGAACGTGACCTCGACCCGATGCGTCGCGCCGGACGGCACGGCTACAGGGTCGCCGCCGCTGGTGATGGCGTAGAGGCAGGTGTCGTGCTCGGCAATCGCCAGATCCTGCAACAACAGGTTGGCGAGGCCCTCGTTCTTCACGTCGAAGACCTGAACCACGTTGCTGCCCACTTCGACGGGGCCGAAGTCGAACGAAGCCGGCGTGACGGTGATCTCCGGCTCTTCCAGCGGACCGTCGGAGAAGCACCAGAAATCGGTGCGGAACGTCACGTCGGCGCCCGAATTGCTGATGACGGCGATGACGATGTTGATCAGTTGCCCGTTGCCACCGCTGCCCACCGGCACCGGATCGAAGACACCGTTGCCACCGTGGATCGAGTTGTCGTCGAAGAAATCGCTCAGCGGGATCGAGACCAACTGCCAGCCGCCGCCGCTGATGGCGCACGGCCCCACGTCGCTGATGACGCAGTTGTACTGAAACTCGTCGTCGTTGGGCGCCGGGAACGGAAACGCCCCGTCGCCGTCGTCGTCGTCTTGCAGGTTGATTTCGAGCACGTAATCCTGCCCGGCGTCCGGATTGATCCAGAAGTTGAAATGCGTCACGTCCGCGATCTGCACCGGGAACGTCCGCCCGAAGCCGCCGAAGAAACCCGGATTGCCGCCGCTGCCCCAGCCAGTTTGCAGCGAGAAAAACCCGCCGTCCTGCGGGGGCAGATCCGAATTGTTCGGATCGATGCCGCCGCCACCGTTGCCGTTAAACGTGAACCAGCCGTTGCCGAACGGATCGCCGTGCTCCATGTCGTCGAAGGCGACCTTGGCGCGCAGGGGCGCGTCGGAGAAACACCAGAAGTCGGTGCGGAACGTGGCGTCGGCGCCCGAATTGCTGATCACGGCGAAGACGACGTTGATCAACTGGCCGTTGCCGCCATTTGACGTCGATACCGGATCGAGCACGCCGTTGCCGCCGTTGAGGAAGCTGTTGTCGTCGAAAAAGTCCGCCAGCGGGATCGACACCAACTGCCACCCGCCGCCGCTGATGACCCCCGCGCCCGACCCCGGCGGCCCGACCGTCAGGTTGTACTGAAACTCATCGTCGTTGGGATTGCCGATAGCGTTGTCGCCGTTGTCATCTTCCTGAAGGTTGACTTCCAGGATGTAATCCTGCCCGGCGTCGGGGTTGATCCACAGGTTGAAATGCGTCATGGTGGACAGATCCTCCGGGGACGTCCGCCCGAAGCCGCCGAGGAAGCCCGGCGTGCCGCCGCTGCCCCAGCCGGTCTGCAACGAAAACACCCCGCCGTTGGCCGGGGGCAGATCCGCCGCGTTGGGATCGATGCCGCCGCCGCCGACCGAGCCATTGAAGGTGAACCAGCCGTTGCCGAACGGATTGCCGTGCTCCATGTCGTCGAAGACCACCTTGCCTTCGAGCAAGTCTTGATTGCCGGTCAGCGACACGTCGGTGGGGCTGTTGTTGGTGTCGTTGCTCTCGAAGCGCAGCGTGGCGAACTTCGCGCCGCCGCCCGCCGGGTTGAAGCTGACACTCACGTCGCGCGTGTCGCCGGGCGCCAGCGTGAAAGCCCCACCCCCGCTATCGATGTTGAATTCACCGGCATTCGGCCCGATCAGGCTCGTCGCCGTCACGATCAAATCAGAGCAGCCTTCGTTGGTGACGGTGAAAAGCTGCGAGGCACTGCCGCCGGGCGCGACGATGCCGTAATCGAACTCATCCGGCGAGACGGCGATGCCCGGCCCCAGCGGCCCTTCGGTAAAGGCCCAGTAATCCGTCCGGAAAGAAATATCCGCGCCCGAATTGCTGATCAGCGCCAGCACCACGTTGACGAGTTGGCCGTTGCCGCCCGCCACGTTGGGCACCGGGTCGAAGACGCCGTTGCCGCCGTTGAAAATGCTGTTGTCGTCGAAGAAATCCGAAAACGGAATCGACACGAGTTGCCAGCCGCCGCCGCTGATCGCGCACGGCCCTGTCGGGCTAACGACGCAGTTAAACTGAAACTCGTCGTCGTTGGGATTATCGATGGAATTATCGCCGTTGTCGTCGTCCTGAAGGTTGATTTCGATCAGGTAATCCTGCCCGGCGTCGGGGTTGATCCAGAAATTGAAGTAGGTCTTCGAGAACAGGTTTTGCGGATTCGTCCGCCCGAAGCCGCCGAAGAAACCCGGATTGCCGCCGCTGCCCCAGCCCGTCTGCAACGAGAACGATCCGCCGTTTTCAGGCGGCAGATCCGTGCTGTTGGCGTCGATGCCGCCGCCTGCCGCGCCCGCGAACGTGAACCAGCCGTTGTTAGCCGGATTGCCGTGCTCCATGTCGTCGAAGACCAGCTTGTTGCCGGTCGAAGCCGTGCCCTCGCCAAGCAGTGCCACGTCGAGCGTGCCCTCATCGGCGTCGCTGCTCTCGATGCGGAGCGTAGCGCTCTTGGGTCCTTCCGACGACGGGCTGAAAACGACGATGATGTCTTGCGAGCCGCCGGGCGCCACCGTGAAGGGCGCGCCGCCGCTGAAGATCGAAAACTCCGCCGCGTCCGGCCCGAGGATGCTCGCCGCCGTCACTTCCAGATCCGTACAGCCTTCGTTGGTGACGGTGAAGGCTTGCAGCGCGCTGCCGCCGCTCGGCACCAGGCCATAATCGTGCGTCGTGGGCGCCACGGCGATTTCCGCGCCGAGCGGCCCGTTGGTAAACGACCAGTAATCAGTCCTGAAATTCACGTCGGCGCCTGAATTGCTGATGACAGCCACGACAACGTTGATCAGTTGCCCGTTGCCGCCACCCGAAACCGGCACGGCGTCGAGCACCCCGTTGCCGCCGGTGAGAAAGCTGTTGTCATCAACAAAATCACCGAGCGGGATCGACACGAGTTGCCAGCCACCGCCACTGACGGCGCACGGCCCGGTGGCGCTTATCGTACAGTTGAACTGAAACTCGTCGTCGGCGCCGTTGTTGGGATCGGCGATGGCATTGTCGCCGTCGTCGTCATCTTGCAGGTTGATTTCCAGCGTATAATCCTGCCCGGCGTCGGGGTTGATCCAGAAGTTGAAGAACGTCGATTGATCCAGATCGACGGGATTGGTGCGCCCGAAGCCGCCGAAGAAACCCGGCGTGCCGCCGCTGCCCCAGCCCGTCTGCAACGACGCGCTCCCGCCGTTGGCCGGAGGCAGATCCGCAAAGTTAGGATCGATGCCGCCGCCGCCGACCGCGCCGCCGAAGGCAAACCAGCCGTTGCCCAACGGATCGCCGTGCTCCATGTCATCGAAAACCACCTTGTCGCCCGACGAGGGATCGGCGGGCGTGATGATGATCTTGTTGACGTTGAAATCGCTGGCTTCCAGCACCATCGTCATGATCTGCACCCCGGCATCGAGCGGCACGTCTTCCTTCGTCACGCTCACCCAATCCTGAAAACCGCCGGTGGCCGGAAACGTGATCGAGCCGGTCTTATCGACACCGTCAAACTCCAACCGCAACGACCCGCCGCTCGGCGACGCCACGCGCACCTCCACGTCGTAAAGCCCCGTCGCCTGCACGTCCACCGTGTAATCGAGCGATTCGCCCGTCGCCGTAAATCCGATGTTGCTCCCGCCGCCGACGTCGCTCGTCGGCTCGACGTCCACGCCGTCGGAGTTGCGGTAGATGTTGCCGGCAAACTTGCTGCCCTGGTTGACCTCCGGATCGTTGTCATTGTAGGCGACGCCCTGCCCGCCGGTGTCGTAGTTCTCCGCCTCAATCGTCCCCGGCACCGGCGCAGCCACCATCGCATACGACCCCTGCGCCGCGCTGCCGACGGTGACCTCGACGAAATCTGAATAGTTGATCGTCCCGGCATTATCCGTTACCAGAGCGCGGATCCGGTACGGCCCTTCGGCCACGTTGGCGAGGCTCAATTCGTACGGCGCGGTCGTGTCTTCGCCGAGGACGATGTCGCCCTGCAAAAACTGCACGCTGGCAACCCCCAACGTCGCGCTGGCATCCGCCGTGATCGTCAACGGGCCGGGGCTCAGGCTCGCGCCGTCCGACGGGCTGGTGATGGCCACCGCCGGCAAGTCCGTGCTCTGGTAGACACGCACGTAATCGACGATGTATTCCTGCGGAAAAACCGAGGTCGGATCCGGATTGCCGGGCAGGTTGCCACCGACGGCAAAGTTGAGCAAGAGATGAAAATCCTGATCGAACGGCGCGGGATAGTTGCCGCCGTTAGACCACCAGACGTTGCGCGTCGCGTAGAGGATGTTATCGACGTACCAGCGGATCTCGCCCGGCTCCCATTCGATGGCGAAGGTGTGAAAAGCGTCGTTGAACGTCCCGCTGGGCAGGAAATAATCGGTCGAGGAAAACACATTGCCGGGGAAGGGCTGCCCGTAATGAATCGTGCCGAAGACGCGGTCGGGTTCGCTGCCGATGTATTCCATGATGTCGATCTCGCCGCTGGCCGCCCAGCCGCCGTACTCGCCGGGGCCGGTGAAAAACATCCAGAACGCCGGCCACATGCCCTGCGTGATGGGCATCTTGGCGCGCATCTCCATCCGGCCATAGGTAAAGTCGGCCTTGTTCGCCGTGATCATCCGCGAGGAGGTGTAATTGTAGCCGTTGACCATCTCCTCCTTCGCGGTGATAGTCAGGAAGCCGCCGGCCACCGTCGCGTTTTCTTCCTGATACCATTGCAACTCGTTGTTGCCCCATCCCGGCGGCAGGCCGAAGTCGGTGCCATCGCCTGTCAACAGCGTCCATTTTGAAAGATCTACCTCCGTGCCGTCGAATTCATCCTGAAAAACCAACACACAGTTGGTCATTTCGGCGCATTGCGCAGCAGCAGACCGGGCCTGCATCAGCAACACGATCAGAAGAAGGAAAAACGGGATAAGCGTAGCGCGCACTACGTCGTAGAAACGGTTCATGGCTGCCTCCTTTTAGCCCTTTCGGTGAGAATTAGGGCTGCTTTTAGGTGATAGACCAGCGGGGGCCGTGGTGCGAAAATGACATAGACTGCTCGTGAGAAGATCTCGAACGAACATACGTTCGGAGGAGAGTTACTATGCTAATGAAAACCTTTTCAAATTGCAAATGAAAACCTTTTCAAAAGGGATCATTCACCAGGTTGAAAAGCGCCGTCTCAACGGGGGCGTCTCCCGTTTGCACTTCGTGCGAGATCCAGTTATCCGCCGGCGGGGCGATGCGCAGCTTCCAGGTGGCATCGCGGATGGCGTCGAGGTTGTTAGAAATAGTAGTAGTCGTCGCGCGGTGAGGCCTCCTGCTGCGTCAGCAGGGGCCAGAGGTCGAGGCCGTCGAGGGGTTTTTCGGGCAACGCTGCGCCGGTCAGCGAGAGGATCGTCCGATGCAGATCCATCGTGGTGGCTATTTCGGCGCTGACCTGCCCGGCGGGGATGCGTCCGGGCCAGCGCAGGATGGCCGGTACAATCCTACCAAAACAGCACATACAGCGCCGTGGTGATGGCCATGATGCCGAAGGCGAGGCCAATAAAGATGGGATCGTTCTGGAGGATGCCCTTGCCGATGGTGATGCCTTTCGGATCGTCCTGGCCGCGCCCTTCGATGTAAGAGATGATCACGATCAGCGCTACCGAAACGAGGAAGGCGATGCCCATGCGGTCGATGAAAGGCAGGGTGGGGAAGATGTATTTCATCGAGAAGGAAAGTGGGATGCTCAGCAGCGCCGAGACCAGCGCCGAGTTGGGCGTGGCTTTCTTCCAGAAAAGGCCCATGATGAAGATCGCCAACACGCCGGGGCTGACCATGCCGGTGTATTCCTGGATATACTGGAACACCTGATCGAGCGACGCCAGTTGCGGCGCCAGGATCACGGCGATGCCCACACAAACCAGCGCCACGATACGCCCCACAAACACCAGATCGCTTTCGCTGGCGTCTTTATTGAAATAGTTGCGATAGAGGTCCATCGTGAAGATGGTAGACGTGCTGTTCATCATCGAGGCCAGCGACGAGACGATGGCGGCGATGAGCGCGGCGAAAGTCAACCCTTTCAGACCGGGGCCGACGTATTCGTTGAGCAGCCAGGGATAGGCTTCGTCGCCGACCGTGATGGGGGCCTTCAGCGCGTAAGCCACGATCCCCGGAATGACGACGATCAGGGGCAGGAGCAGCTTCAGATAACCGGCGAAGGCCACGCCGCGCTGCGCTTCCTTGATGTCTTTGGCCGCCAGCGTCCGCTGGATGATATACTGGTTGCAGCCCCAGTAAAAAAGGTTGGCAATCCACATCCCACCGACGAGCACACTCAGCCCCGGCAGCAGATCGTAGGCATCCTGCGTCAGGCCCGCATCGTCGGTGTAGAGCAACTCGCCCTCGAAGAGGATCATGTTAAACCGATCACCCGATTCGGCGATCAGCTTCGAAAAACCGGCGATGGCGCCCTGTCCATCGCTGAAGGCATCCAGCGCCAGATACGTCGTCAAGAGGCCGCCGCCGATGAGGAAGACGACCTGCACCACGTCGGTCCAGGCGACGGCTTTGAGGCCACCGTAGACGCTGTAGACGGTCGCAAAGAGCGCCAGGCCGATCACCCCGGCCCAGAGATTGACGCCCATGATGCCTTTCAGCGCCAGCGCGCCCAGGTAGAGCACCGAGGTCAGGTTGACGAAGACGTAGACCAGGAGCCAGAAGACGGCCAGCAGCGTCCGCACCCGCGCGTCGTAGCGCACTTCGAGGAACTGCGGCATCGTGAAGATGCCCTTTTTCAGATAGATCGGAATAAAGAAATAGGCCACCAGCAGCAGCGTAATAGCCGCCATCCACTCGTACGTAGCAATCGCCAGCCCCAGCCGAAAGCCCGACCCGGACATGCCGATGAACTGCTCGGCGGAGATGTTGGAAGCGATCAGCGAGGCGCCGATAGCCCACCAGGGCAACGCCTTGCTCGCCAGGAAATAGTCCTCCGCATTCTTCTCGTGTCCTTTCTTCTCTCTCGACACCCACAGCCCGATGCAGACGATCAACAGGCAGTAGGCACCGAATACGATGTAGTCGATGGCGGCAAAGTTCATGACGGTGGGGTCTGGTTCGGAGAACGAAGCCGAAAGGTAATCCTTTTGCCTACAGTTTTACAATGGGGGGAGATGTATGAGTCGAAGAGCCGAAGAGTCGGAGAGTCGGGGATATTAATCTGTTTTTTAATCGCAAAGGGCGCAGAGAACGCAGAAAGTAGCTTCTCAGCGTCCTCTGCGAACGCTTCGGTTAAAGAAGCCAAATTCAAATCTTCTTCGACTCTCCGATTCCTCGGCTCCCCGGCTCAACATCTACAAACCCGGCATCAAACCAACTTTGACGACGACAATCGCCCCTCCACGTTCAAAAATTTTCGCACTGTTGATCGGATCCAATTCCAACCCGGCGAGCGTCTCCACCCTGCCGCCGCGGTGCGTGATTTCGATTTGTGGATGATCAGACAGCCGGTAGATCACCGGCACCTGGCAGTAGGTGAAGGCCAGCGTGCCGGCTTCCAACGAAAGCGTTTGCGGATGGCCCGTCACGTCGTAGTACGCAAACGGAGCCGGGCGCGACAGGAATTCTGATTTCCTCAAAAGCACAGGCTCAAAGACGATCCGCCCCTGAGACACCGTCACGCCTAGCTCGCCCCATCGGGCCAGGATATCCTCTTTGACCTGCCCCGTCATCCCCGGTTGCTGCGCGCCGGCGTTGCCGGGCGTGTGCGAATACGGGTCGATGGGAAAAGCGCCGTAGGCTTCCGGGCTTTTGTTGAAGCCGATGCCCGCCCGCACGTCGTAATAACAGGCCGCCAGATCGTTCAACACCGCGTTGCTCGCCCCCTCCTGCATCACTCTGAAATACGTCTCCTTGATCGCCAGCAACAGCTTCGAGACCATGTGCCAGTAGATGCTTCCCAGCCCCTCATACCCGAAGAACGTACCCGACCGCCCGGTGTAAGACCTGTGGTCGAAAAGCCCCTCGAAAAGATCCAGCACGAACGTTCGGTCTTGCGCCACTTCCCCGGCATACCCGTGATCGCCCAGCCAGTCCAGCGCCGCCTGCACACTTTCCGCATTCCGAAAGGCGCCGTTGAAATGAAATCCACCCTGCGCGTCCCTGACCACCAGATGCCGGTCGCCGTCTGCTGCCAGTTTTTGGAGCAAGACCGATTGGACCGCTTTTTCTGGTGAAATATTGTTTTTTTCCACAAAACGCGGGAGCCGGCGGTCCGGGTAGAGCAGGTAGCTGTGCTGGTCTTCGCGGTAGAGTGCGCTGGTCTTCAATGCCGCCAGCACCTCCACCGACGCCTCTGCCGAAAGCGACCCCGCGCTCAAGACCGCCACCTGCCCTTCGAGCATCTCATAAAGATGATGGACCGAAACCGCATCCTCGCCATCTACCGACATCAGGTTGTACGCGTGATAAAGTTTATCGGCGCGCTGATTAACCCGGATGGTGTGATCGACCAGTGCCAGGGTTTGTTTGAAAAAATCCACCAAATCGGCAGTTTGGACCGGTTTTCTTTGTTCGGAAAATCCGTTCTCATAAATCGTCGTCCGGTAGTCGCTTGCTTTTTTGAGGTGCAATAACGGATGATCCCCGGCGAGGGCCTCTACCGTCGCCGCCAGCCAATCGGCCACCTCTTCCGAGATGTCGATTTCAGCCTCATCCAATCCACCGAACAAATCGATCAAAAAGGCCAGAAAGCGGCGGAGATAGTAGAGCGTCACCATCGAGACGCCGTAGCCGACCAGGGCGTTGTTGGCGTCGTTCCATTCGGGCCGCTGCGTGTTCATCCAGATGCCGCCTTGGGGGATGAAATTAGACACCTTCGCCAGCAGCGTCACCATCAGCTTTTCCGTCAGATTGACGAGATAGACTGCTTCCGCCCTGCTCCAGATCAGCTTGCCGTCGGCGCCCACCAGCCTCACCCGTTCAGCGATGCGTGCTTCCTCGTCGTCGTCAAAAACAATCGTGTTATGGGGATCGCGCAGCAGCGCGTCGTAGGGTTTGATGCGGTACGGGACGTTGGCGTAGGCGAAGAGATCCTGAGTGAGAAAATCCTCCAAAGCACCCGGATGATGCGCGCGCGACAGTTCGAGCAATTTCAGGAGATAAATGATCTGATGATCGCCCCAGTAGCCGATGTACGACCAGGGATCAGACGGATCGATAACCTCCCAGTCGATGCCGTCGCGGGTGATGCGATAGGGGTTGTAGCCGTCGGCGGTGGAGGCATTGACGAATTTGCAGATCATGCTCTCGATAAAATCCGGATAAGCCACGCCGAGGGCTTCCCAATTCTGAAAGATATCGCGCCAGTTGCCCTGATAATGCAGGTTTTTGGTCCCGTCTTCCTTGCGCGTTTCGATAGAAAAATAATTCCAGGGGCGGCTCGGATCGCCGTGGCGGCGGCTGAAGGCGAAGGGCAGGTATTCGTAGCACAGGCGCGTGAGGTGCGGGTCTTGCCCCCCGGCAGCCACCGCGATCAAGCCGCTCCGGGGCAGCGTCTCGGGGAGCGCGTTCAAAATGTCCTGATTCCGCCGGGCCACAGGCGCGTTGTGATGACGGATGAATTCCAGAAAATCCGCTTTGCCGACACGGTCGTTGTGATCGGGCACGCCGCCGCGCATCACATTGAAAAGCACGTTGGAGAAATGCCGCGCGGTGGTCAATCGATCTTCGGTGCATTGCAACCCGTCGGCCTGCGCCACGATGTGTTTCAGCCGGTCTCGCCCCTGCGCAACGTCCTGCTCCAGCCGTTGGCGGATGCCCCCGTCTTCCGCCAACATCATGCGCAACGCCGCCACCTCCGCCGGCCCCTGGTTGATCTCAGCGACGAGGTGCCAGTCGCGCTCCTGCCTCGCCTCCAGATCCAGCGCGGCGTGGACGAAGTACGCCCCGCGCTCGGCGCGAACATCCATCTCAGTTTTCAGCGGCAGCCCTCGCCGGAACCGGTCGAGTTGCAGCGAGGAGACGAGATACGTTGCCTCGTCCAGGCCTTCCGACCACACGGTGGTGGCTTTGAGCGCTTCGCTCGGTTCAGGCCGGTCCACCAGAATCGAACTCAGCACGAAAATCCCCAGGCCGGTATCGGGTTGGAGTTCATTTTTTTTGTAGGCATCCACCAGGGTGCTGCGCTCGGCCTGCATCGCGCGGTTGACGCCGTAGGGCAGCAGGTTCTGGATCCCATCGAGCACCCGGAGCGACACCGGCGCCGGCCCGTCGTTGCGCAAGCCGGCGCGTTTGACGAAGCCGAACTTTTCGCTATGCGTCCATCCATAATAGAAAGTCAGGCTGAGGTCCCGGTTGATTTCTTCGAAGACCAGGGCCTCGCCGTAGATGCTTTTGTAGAGATTCCGCTGAAGCGTATAGACGCCCCAGTATCGATCTGAAAACGGCTCCCAGAGGTACGTTTTTCCTCCGATTTCGGCCAGAATCAACGTTTTATTGCCCGTCAGATCGCGCGAATCGTGGATCTTGTCGTCGGTGTAATACGGAAAAAGCGCGTGTTCGGGATTCTTGCGCCCCGCCGTCAAGGCGCCGTTGCTGGAGATAAACATCCAGTGATCGGAGGCGCTGACGATGGACATAAAAAAGGGCCGCATCCGGTCGTAGCTGGCGATCTGATAATACTCCTCGCCCCGCAGCGTGATGAACTGCCCGGTGATGGCCCCGGAGGGTTCTTTTTTGACCGTGTTGCCGAGGTAAATGGGTGTTTTCTCCATGCTACGCCAGAACGCGGATGACGCGGATTGGGCGGATGTTCGCGGATTTTGCACCAACACGATCCGCGAACATCCGCTAAATCCGCGTCATCCGTGTTCCATTCATCAGATACTTACCGATATCACTCCAACGCATACACCCGGACGTAATCGATCTCGAACAACTGAGACGTGACCGTTTCGTCCATCCCCTGAGCGCCGCCCCAGCCGCCGCCCATGGCGAGGTTGAGGATGAGGTTTTGCGGTTGATTGAAGGGCCATTCCAGGTCGTTGGCGTTTTTATCATACAGGTAGTACTGCTCGTCATCGACGTAGGCGCGCACCTCCGTCGGCGTCCATTCCACCGCGTAGGTATGAAATTCACCCGCGATGTTGGGCACCTCTTTGGTGCTGCTGATCTGGTTGCCGATCTTGAAATAATAGGCCGGTGTATGCACCGTCGCGTGGGCGATGCCGTCGCTGGTTTCATCGTTCACTTCGTAGCCTACCGATTCGAGGATGTCGATCTCGCCGCAGTACGGCCAGCTTTTTTCATCGACGTAGGAATCGCCGAGGGTCCAGCCGGCGGCCCAGTTGCCTTTTTCGCGCGGAACCCTGGCGCGAAACTCGATCTTTCCATATAAGAAACTCACCTTGCCGCGCGTGGTCAGCCGGGCCGAGGTCCACGTCTGGCCCATGTCGTTTTTGCGCGCTTCGATGATCAGGTTGCCGTTTTCGATCCGCGCGTTTTCCGGCCTCGCTTCGGTGTAATACTGCAACTCATTGTTTCCCCAGCCCCAGTTGCCGATGTCGTAGGTCCACTTAGATTGATCGACGGCGTCGCCTTCGAATTCGTCGGACCAGACGAGCTTCCATTCGCTGCCGTCCATCTTCTGCGTCAGGCTTTGCGGCGAGGGTTGATGTTCTTTCATCAGCGTAAACACAACCCGGTCGATCTTCGCCGCGCCTTCTGAAAGATGGAATTTCATGGGATGAGGCCCCGTGTTAAAAGGGCTGCCCTCGACGAAATAGTCGGAAAAATCAGCATTCGGGGTGATGGCAATGCTGCCCGTCACGTTGTACGTCCGCCCGTCCGGATTGTCGATATAATCCTCGACCCAGAAGGTAGAAGCCGCGTCGGCCCGGGCATAGACCTGTACGCGATAGCGCCCGGGGACGGGGAACGTCACCTCGTACGAAAGCCATCCAACCGACGTCATATCCACATAAGCCGGATCTCCCTGGATCGTTTCGAAGGACGTGCTTGACCCGGTCGCCGATTCTGCTTCGACGACCACCGTCACCGGCTCGGCGGCGGCTACCAGGGCTGACGTTTCGGGTTGCTCCACCGCCGGTTCGCAGGCCGGCGCCAGCAGCAGGATCATCGCGAGCAAAACAGGGAAAAAGGGTTGCGCTTTCATCGTGTTGGTTGGATCAAGACCTTTGAGGCTGTTTCGACGGTCGGCATTTCACAAGAGGGTTTTTTGAATATCGAACAAGGATTGAAGAATGTCGAAGGAATTTCCAGATCCTTCTACAATCGACATTCTCTAATCGATATTCATCATTCAATACCCTTTTTTCTCCTCGATTGCACTTAGCCATCAGAGGCCAGTGCATCGGTATCTCCACCGCGACTTTTGACCAGCACCGCTTCCAGTTCTTCGAGCGATTTACCTTTCGTCTCCGGCAACAGGATCATGATCAAAACAAGCCCGATGGCCGCAAAGACGCCGTAAATCAGGAAGGTGACGGCGCTGCCGAGATTCGCCAGTTCCCACGGAAACAACTGCTGGACCAGGAAGCTCACACCGGAGTTGATCAGGCCCACAAAGGAGATAGCCAGCCCCCGGACGCGGTTGGGAAATAGCTCCGAGAACAAAACCCACATCACCGGGCCGATGGATATCGCAAACGAGGCCACAAAACCCAGGATGCCGAGGAGAATCAACGTCGGGTTCATGCTGATGGCTGCCGTGATCAACTGGGATTCGTACCGTTTCGCGACGGGGTCTCCCAGGGCGTCTTTGAGGGCGTTTTTGAAGGCCACGTCGCCATCGAACGTCTGCCCCTGGAGCGACACCAGTTGCGCGATGGGGATCTCTTCGGGCAGGCTCGCCAGCGACTCGGCGCTGAGGGTATAGGTGGCGGCGGAGAAGCCGTAGGCCAGGATAAACATGCAGATGGCGATGCCCGCCAGGCCGAAACCCAGCAGCGGTTTCCGCCCCAGCTTATCGACGAGCAGAATAGCCAGCACCGTAAACACGAGGTTGATCAACCCCACGAGGATGGCCTGCGAGAATGACGCGTCGGTGCCGATGCCGGACTGCTCGAAGATCATCGGCGCGTAGAAAAATACCGAGTTGATACCCGTGATTTGCTGCACGACGGCCACGATGATGCCGATAGCCAGCACCAGCCGCATCGCCGGGACGAACAACTCGGACAGCGGCACCTTTTCCTTCTTGACATCCGAGGTGATGCTCGCCTTGACGTCTTGCATCTCTTTGCGCGCTTCCTCTTCGCCGCTGGCTTTGACCATGATGGGCAGCGCCTCGTCGTCGCGGCCTTTCATCACCAGCCAGCGAGGGCTTTCCGGAACGGCAAACAGGGCGAAGAAATAGAGCACTGCCGGCAGCGTCTCCAGCCCCAGCATCCAACGCCAGTTATGCGGCCCGAACATCAACGCCTGCGCCCACGACGCCTCGGATTGGCCCAACTGGAGAATGAGATAGTTGGTAAAGAACGCCGCCGAGATCCCGATGACGATGTTCAACTGGTTGAACGAGACCATCTGCCCGCGCATCTCCGGCGGAGAGATCTCGGCGATGTACATCGGAGCGATAATCAACGAAGCGCCCACGCCAAACCCGCCAATCATCCGCGCCACCACGAGAAACCAGAACGTAGGCGCCAGCGCAGACAGGATGGCCGAGATGGCAAACAAAACCGCTGCAAAGAAAAGCACACGCCGTCGGCCCAGCGCATCGCTCAACGGGCCGGAAATCATCATCGCCAGCGTAGCCGTCAGCGTCAGGCACGCCACGGCAAACCCCAGTTGAAGCTCGGTCAGGTTAAACTCGGGTTCGATAAACGTGACCACCCCCGAAATCACAGAGGCGTCAAAACCCATCAGAAAGCCGCCCAGAGCTACGATCAGGGCTACCTGGATGACGAACCGGCGGTTGGTCATAAATCTTGGGGATTTTGGATTTTGGATTTTGGATTGTTGATTTCATGCAGATCAAAAAACGAATAAGCCGCGCCGGTTGGGAACGCTGTGGCTTCTTCGTTTGCTGCAAACGGATCGGCAAGCAACCAATCCAAAATCTAAAATCCGAAATCCGAAATCCTAAGAGGCTTTCGTCTGGGCGGCGTCGCGGCTTTGGACGGTCGATTGGCGCAGCACCAGTTTGACGGGGAACGCGCGTCGTTTCGGGGCCCAGGTTGCTCCCTTGCCGAGCCGTTCGACGAGGCGTTCGATGGCCGCCACACCGATTTCGCGTATCGGCACGTGTATCGTAGACAAAGGCGGAAAGGTGAATCGCGCGCTGGGAATCCCGTCGAAGCCGGCTACGGAGACGTCTTCGGGAACCCGAATCCCGGCTTCTCGCAGCGCGCTCATCACGCCGATGGCACAGTAGTCGTTGACCGCCACGACGGCGGTGGGCAGCGGATCGAAGGCCAGCAGGTCTCGGCCCGCTTCATACCCGGCTTCGGGCGAAAAGTCGGCCTCGATTTCTAACGCCGCGACGGGGGGCACCGCCATCGCTGCCAGCGCGGCCCGATATCCGAGGAACCGTTGCTCGCCGTCGTGGGCGCCCGGCGGCCCTTTCACAAAAGCAATCCGGCGATGTCCAAGTTTGAGCAGGTGGGTGGTCATGGTGAACATGCCTTCGAAGTTGTCGAAATCGAACATATCGAAAGCATCGCCGGGGCCTTGTGTGTTGACGAAGACGGCCGGCATGCCGTCGGGTATCAAGGCGTGCACGGCCTCGGCGGTCACTTCGGTGGCCATGATGAGCAGCCCGTCGACGCGTTTGTGCATGCTCTGCAAGGCCGCCTTGAGGTCGGTTTCACTGCGGTGGGAGGCGGCAATGAGCAAGAAAAAACCGTTCTCCTGCGCGGCCTGATCGATCCCCACCAGAAACTCGGAGAAGAATTCGCCCCAGACGTAGGGCAAGACCACCCCGAGGCCGCCGGTCTCTTGTTTGAGCAGGCTGCGTGCAGCAGGATTGGGCCGGTAGCCGAGGACCTGCACGGCCTCCAACACCCGCTGGCGCTTGTCGTCCGCCACCGGGCAGGTATCATTCAAGACGCGCGAGACGGTGGCTATCGAGACCCCGGCGCGGCGGGCAACGTCGCGGATGGTGTTCGCCATGCAGCCTTTGAAAACGGTTTCACAAATCAAAACAAGAACATACAAAACCAGACGTGATGCATCAAGGAGGGCGTTCAAGGTTCAAAGTTCAAGGCTCAAGGTTGGTTTGTGAGAAACTTTGAACGTTGAACCTGAATACGGGACAACCGCACGGCGCCCTCCCCTGCCGAACATGCTGTCGGAGGGCGCCGAATTATTCAGGGATCGATCCCTTCTAAACACACCTTACCGCACGCGGCGCCATAGTTCGTTGTACCGGGCGTCGCCCTGTCCGCCGACGTGGTGCCACAGCGAATCGCCTTCAAGCTTGCACTCGAATTGGAAGGATTGGCCGACGTTTTCCGGAATGGCGCTGTACTCGACGTACTCGGTGTAGAAGCCGCCGGGTTGCAGTGAGTAGCGCCCGCCTTGCGAGTGGACGAACGCCTCGGCGCTCTGCCGGATGAACATCCAGTGGGATTCGTTGAGGATCTTGAGCGTCGGCGCCTGCTGGTAATCGGGATCGCTCTCGAACTGACCGCTGAGCGCTTCTGCCGTCTCGGCGATGGAGACCAGTTCCCAGGATCCAACCAGGCTCGGGCACGGCCCGGCGTCTTCGCTGGAAGCCGCTGCCGATTCAGCCATACTGCCTGCCTCCCCGTTCGACGAATCGCCACAGGCACTCAAGGACCAAATCATCAGAAGGGCAAGAGCAAAAGTAGTGGGGGTTTTCATAACAGGCCCTCCTTAAGAAAGGATGGTAGTATGCCGCCCTGTTCACACCCTGTACGGGCGTGCAGGACGACCCGTTTTTTTAATGTATCTGATGCCCCCATCAGTGTCAACCATCTGGTAACTGATAACTTAATCGCCAACTTTACTAAAAACGTCATCTCGCCTGTCTCCAACGATCAAGCAGACAACTCGTGCGGCTCGCCCGCGCCCCGTGGAATACGGATCTCTTCAACCAGATCCTGAATAGACGACGGCGGCGCGGGCGTCAGGTAAGACACGCCCAGCGACACGATAAAGTTGAGCGCCATGCCGAGCGTGCCGATGCCTTCGGGAGAGATACCCAGAAACCAGTGCTCTTCGGTGTTGAGTTCGGGCTGCATGAATTTAAAAAAGATGGTAATCACTTAGGTAGGCATCTTTCCGGCTAAACGGCACTTGTGCTATATTGAGCTATGTCCGAACTCGATGCCTATATCGCCCAACTCAACCAACACCCTGACCTGGCGGCGCTCATCGCACCGTTGGTGAGCCTCATTGAGCAGCAAGCCCAGCGCATTGCCCAGCTAGAAACCCAACTCGACCAGCTACGCGCCCAAGTTAACCAAAACAGCCAGAACTCACACAAGCCGCCCTCAAGCGAAGGCTATCGTAAGGCACCCGCCTTGCCCAAGACCAAAACCGGTCCTAAAGGCGGTCAGCCGGGGCATCGCGGCAACACCCTTACCATGATCGAGCACCCCGACACGCTCGACGAGCAACGCCCTGAGCACTGCCTCGGCTGCGGGGCCCCCTTAATCGACCTTGACGCCGAAGCGGTCGAACGGCGACAGGTCTTCGATCTGCCCCAACCGCGTCTGATCGTGCGCGAGTATCGTCGTCCGGTTTGTGTTTGTCCGGGCTGTGGGCATCGCAACCAGGCGGCGTTTCCCGCCTCGGTCACGGCCCCGGTGCAGTACGGCGTTGGGGTGTCTACGTTATCGACGCTGCTGCACAACGATTATAACGTACCGCTGGACAAAGTGAGTCAGTTTTTTTCGGATGTCTTCGGCTATCGGCTCAACGGCGCCACGGTGCTCTCGGCGAGCCATCGCAGTTATCAGGCCCTGGCCGAGAGCGAACACCGCATCCGGGAGGCGCTGAGGCAGGCATCGGTGGTGCATGTCGATGAGACGGGGCTGCGGTGTGCGGGGCGTTTGCACTGGGTGCATGTAGCCTCGACCGGGGCATTGACGCACTATTTTGTGCATGCAAAGCGGGGCAAGGAGGCCCTCACGAGTAGCGCTTCGGTCTTGCCTGACTACACCGGGCGTCTGGTACACGACTGCTGGTCGAGCTATTTCCGTTTCACGGGGGCCGGTCACAGCCTGTGTGGGGCGCATCTGATTCGCGAGTTGAGAGCCCAAGCCGAACAAGGGGCTCCCTGGGCTGCGGCGATGATCGTCTTGTTGCTCGAAGCCTATACCGAGACGCAGCAGCATGGCGTTGTGGCTTCCGGGCAGTACCGTCAGATGAAACAGCGCTATTTTGGCCTGCTGCGGGCCGGGCTCAAGTGGCACCCGCCTCCGGCAGCGCAGCGCAGGCGTGGTCGCAAGAAACGGGGTAAGGCGCGCAGTTTGATCTGGCGCTTGATTCGTCATCACAAGGCGGTGTGGGCCTTTGCCCTTTATGCCGATGTTCCGTTTACCAACAACCAGGCCGAGCGTGATCTGCGCATGGTCAAGGGCAAGCAGAAAGTCAACGGGGGGTTCGGCACGG
This sequence comes from Rhodothermales bacterium, assembly GCA_028278205.1. Classification (GTDB taxonomy): domain Bacteria; phylum Bacteroidota; class Rhodothermia; order Rhodothermales; family Bin80; genus JANQES01. Next base: position 142 of record JANQES010000110.1, on the reverse strand, counting down.
TCTACGGGGCTGAGGTGTTTGCGCGTATTCGCGGTTTTTGTTCGACGGCGCGCAAACAGGGCAAGCATGTCTTCAAAGAACTATCGCGGGCGTTGCAAGAACCGGACTATGTCTTGATCCAGCCCGCTACCTAAGTGATTAC
>JANQES010000102.1 GCA_028278205.1 Rhodothermales bacterium | reverse complement strand
GACCTCTGGATCGACCCCACCGATCCCAACCACCTCATCATCGCCGACGACGGCGGTGCGCAGGTGAGCTTCGACGGGGGGGCCAACTGGAGCACCTACTACAACCAGCCGACGGCCCAGTTCTACCGCGTCACGACGGATAACCATTTCCCCTACCGCATCTACGGGGCGCAGCAGGACAACTCGACCGTCCGCATCCTCCATACCTCGAACGGGCGCAACGAACGCGAGTGGGAACCCTCGGCAGGCGGCGAGAGCGGCTGGCTGGCGCCCAAGCCGGACAACCCCGACATCGTCTACGGTGGCTCCTACGGCGGCTTCCTCACCCGCGTCAACCACGAGACGGGCGAGGTGCGCGCCGTCAACGTCTATCCGGACAACCCGATGGGCCACGGCGCCGAGGGCATGAAGTATCGCTTCCAGTGGAACTTCCCCATCCTGTTCTCGCACCACGATGACGACGTGCTTTACACCGCCGGCAACCATCTCTTCAAGAGCACCAACGAAGGGCAGACCTGGATGATGATCAGCCCGGACCTGACGCGGGCCGACTCGTCGAAGCTTGGTCCCTCCGGCGGGCCGATCACCAAAGACAACACCGGCGTCGAGTATTACGCGACGATCTTCACTGTTGCCGAAAGCCCGCACGATCCGAATGTGATCTGGACGGGCTCGGACGACGGGCTGCTCTACATCACCCAGGACGGCGGGCAGAACTGGGTCAACATCACCCCGTCGGTCAGTGATATGCCGGAGTGGATGATGGTCAACGACATCGTGGCCAACCCGCATGAGCCGGGCGGCGCGTACATGGCCGGGACGAAGTACAAGCTCGACGACTTCCGCCCCTATCTCTACAAAACCACCGATTTCGGCCAGACGTGGACGAAGATCACCAACGGCATCGACGATCAGCACTTCACGCGCGCCATCCAGCCCGATCCGAAGCGGCCCGGCTTGCTCTACGCCGGCACCGAAAGCGGGATGTATATCTCGTTCGACGACGGGGCCAACTGGGCGCCGTTCCAGCGTAACCTGCCCGTCGTGCCTATCACCGATCTGGCCTGGAAAGACGACGACCTCGTCGTGGCGACGCAGGGCCGGTCGTTCTGGGTGATGGACGACGTGACGCCGCTGCATCAACTCTCCGACGCGGTGGCATCGAGCGATATGTGGCTCTTCAATTCGAGCCCGACCTACCGGATGGGCGGCGGGCGTTTCGGCGGCGGCAGCGGCGTGACGCTGCGCTATTACTTCAAAGAAGCGCCGGACAGCAGCAGCGTCAAACTGCGGATTCTGGAGCAAGACGGCACGATCATCAAGACGTTCACGCCGAAAACGCGCGGCAGCAACCTCGCTGTGGAGCAGGGCATGAACGCCTTCTCCTGGAACATGCGCTACGAAGACGCCGAGTCGTTCCAGGGCCTGATCATGTGGGCCGGCAGCGTGCGCGGGCCGAGGGCCGTTCCGGGCACCTATCAGGCCCGCCTCATCGTGGGCGAAGACTCGACGTCGGCGCCGTTCGAGATCAAAAAAGACCCGCGCTCGTCCTCGACGCAGGCCGACTTGCAGGCGCAGTTCGATTTCTTGATCGAGATCCGCGACAAGCTCACCGAGACGCACGAGTCGATCAAGCAGATCCGCGACGTGCGCAGCCAGGTTAAGGGTGTTACGAGCCGCCTGCCGGATGATCATCCGAGCAAAGAGCAGATCACCGATGCGGGTAAGGAACTGATCAAGAAGATCACGAAGATCGAGGAGGCGCTTTATCAGACCAAAAACCAGAGCCGCCAGGATCCGCTCAACTTCCCGATCCGCCTCAACAACAAACTCGCCGGGGTGGCGGGCACCGCCTCCGTCGGCGATTTCCGGCCCACGGATCAGGCCGTCGAGGTCAAGACCGTGCTCACCAACGAGATCAACGTCGAGTTGACGAGGCTCCGCGCGATCATGGAGACCGACCTGCCGGCCTTCAACCAGATGGTGCGCGACGCCGCTGTGCCGGCTGTCATCATCGACATGGAGAAACCAACGACGACGCCGGGGACGAATTGATCGGGATGCGTGAAACGTAAAACGTGAGGGTGCTTGCACAATCGTTGGTGCAGGCACCCTTTCGTTTTTGGTTTCTCAACGGTTGGCGGACACACCCCGCCGCTGCGCGGCGGGGTGTGTTTGCCGTCGTTGCAGATTAGCACAGCGCAGCGGGCACCCTTACGTTTTATGGGCACAGAGCCCGCCCGGCGAAGGAGCACCGGGCTCTGTTATCAACATGAGGCATCCCGTTTTTTACAGCCCCGTAGGGGCGTCCTATTTGTAGCGCAAAGCTAAAAAAGACATCAAGCTCCGTAGGAGCGGCCTGTTCAAAAGAATCCATCACATCCGTTTTGAACAGGTCGCCCCTACGGGGCTCATTCTTAGGGAAGGGGCGATCTTCTACAAACAGGTCGCCCCTACGGGGCTCTAAAATTCGGGATGAATCATGTAAAAAAGCACGACTTGGAGGTTCGGAGAAAGGCCAACGGCCTTCCATTACACAGCCCGGTGCTCCTTCGCCGGGCGATGTTCGATTCCGTTTCCAACGTTTTCGTACGGCTTAACACCCCTCCGTCATTAGCCGATAGCAAATAAGTATATCGTAACCGAGTTGATCAGATTCTGCGCGGAGTGTTTCAACGGGCCTAAAAACACTGACGGCGTTGTGTTGTTTAAAAAGATTGATCTTTGTTTGATATCTGATGAGACCGATCTGTGGGCAACGCGCGCCGTGGGGGATACACCCCGGCGAGCGACGAACCGGTTTCTTTGGATGATACGAGTGGTGGCGTGGGTCGCCGTGCTCACGGCATGGGGTATGCCTGAGGCATACGCCCAGCGGTATCATGCGCGCACCTATTCCCTCGAAGACGGCCTGCCCCAGTCGATGGTCAACGCCATCGTGCAGGATCATCAGGGCTTCTTGTGGTTCGGGACGATGGGCGGGCTCAGCCGCTTCGACGGGCAACGCTTCGAGACATTCACTGCCGACAAAGGTCTCCCTGGTACCATCGTCAGCGCGTTGTTAGAAGATCGCCACGGGTGCCTGTGGGTGGGCACGAAGAATGGGCTGAGCAAATACGACGGGCAGCGCTTCACGCATTTCACCGCCGAGGAGGATCCTGATCAGGCCGGCAGCGGCCTCATCCACAACGCCGTCACGGCGCTGGTCGAGCAGGATGACGGCACGCTCTGGATCGGCACGGAAGCCGGGGTCAGCCGGTACGACGGCACACAGTTTACGCATTTCACCACTGCCGACGGGCTGGCCGGCAACGTCGTCCGCGCCATCGTCAAAGACCGGCGGAGCGATCTCTGGTTTGCCACCCACCACGGCATCAGCCGCTACGACGGCAGCCGCTTCACCAACTTTACGACCGCCGACGGCCTCGTCAACGACATGGTCACGGCGGCAGCCGCCGACGCCGAGGGGCGGCTCTGGTTCGGCACCGAAGTGGGGCTCAGCCGCCTCGATCCCGACGGGGCGGGGCGCTTCACCAACTTTACGACCGCCGACGGCCTCGTGGGAAACGCCGTCATGTCGTTGCTCGCCGATGGCCGCGGGCATCTCTGGATCGGCACTAAAAACGGCTTGAGCAAGCTCGCCCTCGGCTCCGTCGAAGGAGACGGCCCGGCGGCGTTTACCAATTTTACGACCAGGACCGGGCTCAAAGGGCAGACCATCTACGCGCTCTTCGAAGATGAAGAAGGCAACCTCTGGGTGAGCGTCGGCGGCTTCGGGTTGATGCAGTATTCCGGCATGGCCTTCGCCTACTACGACAGCGAATTCGGCCTCGCCGAGACGCCCGTGCTGACGATGCTGCAAGATAGCCGGGGGCATCTCTGGCTGGGCACCGCCGCCGCCGGCGCGCGGCGCATCGACGGCGAACACGTCACCGCTTTTACTACCGACCACGGGCTGGCCGACAACGTCGTTCGCGCCATCGCCGAAGACGAAGCGGGTGATCTGTGGTTTGCCACCTACGGCGGCGTCAGCCGCTACGACGGCCAGGGCTTCATCAACTATACCAGCGAGGACGGGCTCGTCAACGACATTGTCACGGCGGCGGCTATCGATGCCGAGGGGCACCTCTGGTTCGGCACTGAGGCCGGCGTCAGCCGCTTCGACCCCGGCGCGCCGAAGGCGGAACGCTTCATCAACTTTACCACCGACGACGGGCTCAGCGACAACCGTGTCATGACGCTCTATCGGGACCGGCGCGGGCGCCTCTGGGCCGGCACCGAAGCCGGCGCAAGCTGGTTCGACGGGACGACGTTCGTCCAGGAAAAAGCCCTCGGCAGCCGGATGGTCTCGTCGATGACTGAGGACGAGGCGGGCATGATCTGGTTCGGCACCTACGGCGACGGCGTGCTCAAGTACGATTCCGGCACCCAGCGTGTCCTCGACACCTTCGGCACCAAAGACGGCCTCAACGATCAGGTGGTCTATTTTACCGTTTTCGACGCCGACGGCCACCTGTGGATCGGCACCGGGCGCGGCGTCAACAGGCTCGACGCGGCCCATTACGAGCGCGTGGGCGCCAAGGTGATCCAGCAATACGGCGCCGAAGACGGCATCGTTGGCGCCGAGACGAACCGCAATTCGGCCTGGATAGACCGCGACGGGCACCTCTGGTTTGGGACGATCAAAGGCGTCCTCCAGTACAGGCACGACGAAGACACCGAAGACCTCTCGGCGGTGCGCACACACATCACCAACGTGCGCCTGTTTTTGGAAGATTTCAACGGCGCCGCCTACGCCGACGGCCTCCATAGCTGGTTCGGGCTGCCCGCCGGGCTCAAGCTGCCCTACGACAAAAACCACCTGACGTTCGACTTCGTCGGCCTCTGCTACGCCAACCCCAAACGCATCCGCTATCAATACAAGCTCGACGGTTTCGACGAAGACTGGTCGCCGGTGACCGACCATCGGTATGCCACCTATGCCAACCTGCCGCCGGGCGACTATACGTTCCAACTCAAAGCCGGCCACGGCGATGCCCTCGACGACCAGGAAGCCGTCACCTACGCTTTCACCATCATCCCGCCGTTCTGGCAACGGTGGTGGTTTTATCTGGCCTGTGTGCTAGGCTTCATCGGCGGCATCTACGGGTTCATCGCTTGGCGGATGCGGGCGCTGACGCGGCAACAACGGCGGCTCGAAGACACCGTCGAAGAACGCACGCGCGAGCTGACGCTGGCGCGCGAAGAAGCCTTGCAAGCCGCCCGCGCCAAGGCTGAGTTTCTGGCCAACATGAGCCACGAGATCCGCACGCCGCTCAACGGCGTCATCGGCATGGCCAACCTCATGATGGATACGCCGCTGAGCGCCGAACAGCACGAATTTGCCGACGTCATCCAGCGCAGCAGCGACGCCTTGCTGGCGATCATCAACGACATTCTGGATTTCTCGAAGATCGAAGCCGGGCAGATCGAACTCGAAGAGTCGCCGTTTGAAGTGCGTGCCTGCGTCGAAGAATCGCTCGATTTGCTCTCGTCGGAGGCCTGGGAGAAAGGGCTGGAATTGCTCTACGAGATCGACGACAGCGTGCCCGTCACGGTGCTGGGCGACGTGACGAAGCTGCGCCAGATCCTGGTCAATCTGCTCTCGAACGCCGTCAAATTTACCGAATCCGGCGAGGTGGTCGTCACGGTTAAAGGCGAGGTGACGATGGGCGGAGATCAGGCATCGGACGAAGGGCCGTTCTACACGCTGCACTTCACCGTGCGCGACACCGGCATCGGCATTCCGCAGGATCGGATGAACCGGCTGTTCAAGTCGTTCACCCAGGTCGATGCCTCGACCACGCGCAAGTATGGCGGCACCGGGTTGGGGCTGGTCATCAGCAAGCAACTCTGCGAGGTGATGGGCGGCACGATGTGGGTCGAAAGCGAACTGAGCGAAGGCACCCGGTTCCAGTTTACCGTGCGGACGCAGGCCGTGCCGAGCCGGGGCCGTGTGCGGTTCCGGGGCGAACAGCCGGCGCTGGTAGGCCGCCGCCTGCTCGTCGTCGATGACAACGCCACCAACCGGCGCATCCTCTCGTTGCAGGCCGAGTCGTGGGGCATGACGGCGGAGGCCGTTGCCACGGCTGCCGAAGCGCTGGCCCTCGTCGAGCGCGGACGCCAGTTCGACGTCGGCATCCTCGACGTACACATGCCGGGCATGGACGGCCAGGCGCTGGCCCGCGAAATCCGCCGGCATCGCAACCCGGCGCAACTGCCGCTGATCATGCTCAGTTCGAGCGCCGCGCCCATCGCGTTGGACGAACTCGGCCTGGCGGCGTCGTTGACCAAGCCGATCAAGCAGGCGCATCTGTACCGGGCGCTGGCTTCGGCGCTGGGCATGAGTGTGCAGAAAAAGGCGGCGTCCAACCAGGACATCGAGCACACGCTGGCCGAACGGCTGCCGCTGCGCATCTTGCTGGCCGAAGACAACATGATCAACCAGAAAGTGGCGATGCGCCTGCTGCAACGCCTCGGCTACCGCGCCGACGCTGTAGCCAACGGCCTGGAGGTGCTCGAAGCCCTCAAACGTGCGCCCTACGACGTCGTGCTCATGGACGTCCACATGCCCGAAATGGACGGCCTCGAAGCCGCGTGCCAGATCGTCGAGCGGTGGCCGCAGGCCCAGCGCCCGCGTATCATCGCCATCACCGCCGCCGCCACCCACCAGGACCGCGATCGCTGCTTCGAAGCTGGCATGGACGATTACATCAGCAAACCCATCCAGGTGCAAGAACTCACCGAAGCGCTCAAACGCTGCCAGGCCCTGTCTTCCGGCGACGGGCGCCAGGGCGCCGTGCCCGCCCTCGCCCTGACCGACGAGGCCGGCGCGCTCGACCGGGCCGTGTTGCGAGAATTACAAGACAGCGTTGGCCGCGAAGATCATTCGTTTATGCGAGATCTGCTGGAAGGCTATCTGGACAATTCGACGTCGTTGGTCAAGAAGATGGATCAGGCTTTCCAGGATCGAAATCCCCGTTCTCTGAAAGACTTCGCGCACACGCTCAAGTCGAGCAGCAAGATGATCGGCGCCAGTCAACTGGCCGCCCTGTGCCAGCGTATCGAGATGAACAGCGAGCAGGTCTCGACGACGGAAATCGAACACCTCAAGACGCTCAGCGGCAAGGTTCACACGGAGGTCCGCCTCGAAATCAACCGCCTCACGCCGGACGGCGGTGACGGGACGTAAAACGTGACACGTTTCACGTTTTACATTTAACACATCTATCATTCCTGTCACAAAATCGTTACATTTCAGGGGAGAGGCTCTTTCCTTCTCGTTCCGGCGTGAAACAATTCGAAAAAAATCAGTACATAGTCTCTGAGCAGGCAGGAAAAAGGAAGGCGGTATTTCTATGGAAAGCGAAAGCCCGAAGCGTATCCTCCGCGACCTGGCGTTGATCTACATCGCGCTGGCCCACGGCGCCGATGAGAACCTCGACGATGCGGAAATGAGCATCATTGCACAACGGCTGCAAGATGTGCAGGCGGGCGTTTCGCATGGCACGGTGTTGCGGGCGGTCAAGGATGCGCTCGACGACTATATGCAAGAAGACACCCCTCTACGCGTCGAACAGGCCGTCGAGCGCATCCGCACTTCGGTCCCTCAGAGCTTACGCCGCCGCATCGTGCGCGACCTGACCGAAATCGGCAAGGCCGACGACAAATTTCTCTTTGCTGAAGCCCAGTTTATCGGCGATCTGATCACGGCCTGGAAGGTCAATCTGACGGATCTGGTGACGAGCCCGGCTTCGAGTTGGAATGTGCTCGGCGCCGGCCCGGAGGGCGATGTCGCCTGGACGCCCCTCCACGATCTGGTGCTTATTTACGTGACGCTGGCTCACCAGACCGACCAATCGCTGAGCCGGGAAGAGATCAAGGCCATCACCGAAAAAATTGGAGAATGGTTGCCCAACGCCGGCGATGACGTCGTGCGCCGCATCTTGCACGATGCCATGCGGGTCTATCAGGAAGAAGACACCCGCACCTTCGACGAGGCCGTCGAGGCCGTCCGGACCTCGGTGCCGCTCTACCAGCGCAACGCCATCCTCGACGACCTGCGCTACATTGCCGACGCCGATGGTGTGCTGCTGGTCGAAGAGCGCGTGCTGATCGAAAAAATTGCCGAAGCCTGGGGCTGCGATACCAGCGCCTGGAATTGCGACCCGGCGGAAACCGCCGGCTCCCACGATTGACTGAGGACAATGGTAAAGACGTAAAACGTAAGAGTGCCTGCATCCAAGGTTGATGCAGGCACTCTTACGTTTTACGTCTTTACGTTTTACAAAATCACGCCGCCTGTTTCTGGCGGTCGCGGTAGTAGGCGCGGCACTCGGCTTCGCGCCCGCGCACCACACGTTCATTCTTGAGATCGCCTCGCGTTTCAGTGACGATGGTGTACTGGTCTTCGCGCCCGTCGCGCTCGCAATAGACGACGACCCAGTCGTCGGTTTTTTCGAGTTGATGGGCGCGGGCGGTGTTCGAGAAAAGGGCCGTGAACGTCCACGGTTTGCGCTGGGCGTTGAGGATGGGCAACCACGCTTTGCCCGACGGATTGAAGCGGCGCGGCGCGATGCGCGGCAACTCGCCGAACTCGCTGCGATGGCGGTACTCGCGGTCTACGCTCAGCAGCATCGCCACCGAGGGCGCGTCGGGCGTGCCGGACGCGCGACCGGGCTGCATCTGGCGGAACCGATGCGCCCGGCGGCGCGACTGGCGGGTCAGCATAGCGTTCAACTGGGCGCGCACGGCGCGGATGCGTCGTTGGCCGAAGCCTTCAACCTGTTCGAGGCGGCCATCGTAGGCGGCCACTTCGAGCGCTTCCAGCGATTCGATGTTCAGGTCGTCGTAGATGCGCTGGGCCAGTTCCGGGCCGATGCCGGGCACCCGCGTGAATAACAGTTTCGGAGAGAACTCCCGGTTGAGCTGTTCGAGCAGCAACAGGCGGCCTGTCTGCATGAACCCGCCGATGCGCGAGGCCAGGCTCTCGCCGATGCCCGGCAGTTCTTTGAGGGCCTCCGGCCCGCCCTGTTCGAGCAAGGCAGCCAGTGGCTCTTCGGTCGAGCGGGCGGTTTGCGCCGCCGCGCGGTAGGCCTGCACGCGATGCGGGTTGGCTTCGCGTTCGGCCAGCCGGTCGGCCGTCTTTTCCAGGGCCTCGGCGATGGCGTCGTTGGAGGGGCGTTCCATGGTTATGCGGCTATTCTATGAAAGCAGGTCGTGAGTCTGCCCTGCGCGTGCGCTGCGGCAGCGCGCGCCGCAATCCGAATGCTGCCGGCGGTGGCATCGGCGGGCAGCGGTGCGGCAGACGCTGTGAGGCGCGGGGCCAGTTCGCGCAACTGCCGGAAGGCACAGTTGTACCGGGCGGCATAGCGCCGCGTGGTGTCGGCATCGACGGGAAACAGCAGGGCGCAACCGGCATCGTAAGCGATTTCGCGCAGGGTATCGACGAGGGTGTTCAGGTTTTGATTCATGGCGCTGAGCAGGCGTCTAGGGGGTGATGTTCGCCATGCAGCAACTTGTACGCTGCATCCTCTTGTTGTGATCCAAGATAGGATAAGATAGTGACGCCCCTGTGTCATATGTTCGTAATAATGTTTTCGGCTTTTTTATAGGCTTTTTGGCCGTTTTTAGAAAGATTTTTCGATGAAAACATATGTGCAATTTCAATCAAGAAAATATCCTTTCTAAAGGGGTGAAAATAGAGGGTGAAAATAGACTAAAATCAACCCTGAAAATCACCTTTTTATGAAATTCGAGATCGAATTTCAGAAGTGTCTAGACGCCCATGCACTTGCAGTCTGTGAAAGTGTACAACAAGGCGCCGGGTCTTCGTGTTTAGTGGACATCGATGGGGTGTTCCGGCCTTGAAAGGGATTCTTCTTTTTTACCCGGCTCGGTGGCATATTTATTGAGCGAAAACGGGTCGTCGCCAATTTTGGAAAAGTTGAGCCAGGAACTGGTTCACGCGGCCTATGCCGGTCCACACTCACCCAACCGGAAGCCCCTACGTTTCCCGGCACCTCGCCCGTGCCGGACGGTCTGGTTTTGTATACCTCGTCAAGCTCGGCTCGATCGCGCAGCCGGGCTTTTTGTGTTTTGGCTCTCATTACGCCCCCACAAATCAGTGAACTATGAAACGAATCAGTTACCACCCTCGAAATCTTGCTTTTGGATTGTGCCTGATCCTCCTGGGGATGGGCTTTGTGCAGCACGCGCGGGCGCAGCACGCGCCGGCAGTGCATGCGCCTCTCGACGCGCGCGGCATCGACAATCTGGTGGCTTTTACGAAGCTCTACGGGTACGTCCGCTATTTCCATCCTACCGATCAGGCCCTTGCCACCAACTGGGAATATCTGGCTCTTGAGGGCACCGAAGCCGTCCACGATGCCGCCGATGCTGAGGATCTGGCAGATCGTCTGCGAGTGATCTTTGCCCCCATCGCGCCCACCGTGCAGATCTTCCCGACGGATGCTCCGCCGTCGGAGGTGCCGTCGATGCTGCCGGAGGGGGACCTGGCGGCGTTGCGCATCGCGCGGTGGGAGCATAACGGCGTGGGGATGTCGGCCAACAGCATTTACCAGAGTTCGCGTTCGATCAGCCCGGCGCCGGGCGGGCAGCCGCCTGCCGGCTTCGACGATCCCCGCGTGCCTTACGAAGCCGACCTGGGCGGGGGCGTCTCGGCGCGGATTCCGCTGACGCTTTTCTACGACGGGCAGACGATTCCGCGCCCGCAGGAGGTCAACCCCTGGCAGGGCGATCTGCCGTCGAGCGGTTCGTTGCAGCCGGGCGAGCAGTGGGGCTCGATCACTATCGCCTGGAACATCTTCCAGCATTTCTACCCGTACTTCGACGTAGTAGAGACCGACTGGCCGGACGTGCTGCGCCAGGCTTTCGCAAAAAACGAGGAAGGCCACTGGACGGCCCTGCGCTATCTGGTGGCGCAACTGCACGACGGGCACGGCAGTGTCTTCGGCTCGAATGATTTTTATGATCGTTTTCCGAATGCGCCGCAGCCATTTTTTTATCTCCCGCTGGCCTGGGAATGGGTCGAAGAAAGCCTCGTCGTCACGGCGAGCGGATCTGGCTCGGTGGCCCGAGGCGACGTTATTACGCACATCGACGGGCAGCCGATGGCGGCGGTGCTGGCTGAGGAAGAAGCGCTCATCTCCGGCGCGACGCCGCAATGGAAACGCTACATCGCCCTGATCTTTTTACTCCGGGGCCCCCTGAACGCCCGGCGGACGCTCACGGTTGAAACGCCGGACGGCCAGACCAGCGAGGTCACGCTGGCGCACACGCTCACGTTCAACACGCAGGTCGAAGAGGAGGAACTGCCGGTGTTCACCGAACTGGAGACGGGTTTCTTTTATGTGGATCTCGACCGCATCACCACAGCGGAGTTCAACCAGCAACTCTTTTCGCTCAACCAGGCCGACGGCATCGTCTTCGACATGCGCGGCTATCCGGGCGATATCAACGTCGTAGAAAAGCTGTCGCATTTCACCGACGCAGTGATAACGTCGGCACAGTGGCACGTTCCTTACATCACGCGCCCGGATCAGGACGGGATGACGTTCACGTTCAGCAACTGGTCGATCCAGCCGCGTTCGCCCCGGTTGACATCGAACATCGTGTACATCACCGACGGGCGGGCCATCAGCTATGCCGAGACCTGGATGGGGATGGTGGAGCACTACCGGCTGGCGGAGATCGTGGGGCAGCCGACTGCTGGCACCAACGGCAACATCAACCCGTTCACCGTGCCGAGCGGCTACCGGTTTAACTGGACGGGGATGAAGGTGCTCAAACACGATGGCTCGCAGCATCACGGCGTCGGCATTCTGCCCACCGTGCCTGCCCAACGCACGCTCGAAGGGGTGCGCCTGGGCAGAGACGAACTGCTCGAACGCGCCGTGGCGGTCATCAGCGGCATCGACGCGATCAGTGTGCCGGAAACCGTGGAGCTTGCCCAAAACTATCCCAACCCGTTCACGACGGCGACGCGGATCAACTTCAGCCTGCCGGAGGGGGCGGAGGTACGGATCGACGTGTTCAACGTGCTCGGCAAGCGGGTGGCGGAGCTCGTCAAGGGGGTGATGGAGGCAGGAAAACACCGGGTAGACTGGCAACCGGAGGGTCTGCCCAGCGGCGTCTATTTCTATCGATTGAAGGCCAACGGTGCCTCCAAAACCGGGACGATGACGCTGGTAAGGTGATTTGGCGAGAGGGAGCATGGGAGAGAGGGGGAAAGGGAGAGAGGGTGAGGGTGAAAAGTATGTTGATAAGATTATTAAGAAAGTCATTCCCGCGCAGGCGGGAACCCATCCAAGTCTCCGGGGATGTCGCCAGTCCTTCAAATTCGGATGGGTCCCTGCCTTCCTCCCGCCTTCGCAGGAGAACCAAGGGATGACTTGAAAAAAGCAAATCACTTCGTTTTTCGACATTCAATAATCGCGTATCTTCCGACCTCAACAATCCCCCTCTCACCCTTTCCCCCTTTCTCCCTCTCGCTCAACCATGGACCTCTTCACCATCCTCGCCGTCTTGATCACCCTGACGGCGCTTTTCAGCTATTTCAACCATCGTTTCATCGGGTTGCCGACGGCTATCGGTGTGATGGGGATTGCGCTGGTGATGTCGCTGGCGCTCATCGGGCTTGACGCCGTCGGGGTGGATCTGCGCGGGCAGGCCGAGGCGTTGCTGCGCAGCATCGACTTCGACGAGGCGCTGTTGCAGGGGATGCTGAGTTTTCTGCTCTTCGCCGGGGCGCTGCACATCAACATCAACGACCTGGCCGAGCGCAAATGGGTCATCGGCTCGCTCTCGACCGTCGGCGTGCTGGCCTCGACGTTTATGATCGGGACGGTGACGTGGCTGGTGCTGGGCTGGCTGGGCGTGTCGTTGCCGTATGTCTACTGCCTGCTTTTCGGCGCGCTCATCTCGCCGACCGATCCGATTGCCGTGATGGGGATTCTGAAGACAGCCGGTGCGCCGAAAAGCCTGGAGATGAAGATCGCGGGCGAGTCGCTGTTTAACGACGGTGTGGGCGTGGTGGTGTTTCTGGTGATTCTGGAGATCGCCACCGGCACCGGCGAGATCACCGCCGGGCACGTCGGGTTGTTGTTTGTGCAGGAGGCCCTCGGCGGCGCCGTCTTCGGCCTCGTGATCGGGTATCTGGCCTACCGGCTGCTCAAGCAAGTGGATAATTATCAGGTGGAAGTGCTCATCACGCTGGCGCTGGTCACCGGCGGCTATGCCCTGGCGATGGCGTTGCACCTCTCCGGCCCCATCGCCATCGTCGTGGCGGGCCTTTTGATCGGCAACCAGGGGCGGCTGCTGGCGATGTCAGAGAAGACGCGGCATCATCTGGACATCTTCTGGGAACTGGTCGATGAAGTGCTTAACGCGGTGCTGTTTGTGCTGATCGGGCTGGAGGTGTTGGTGCTGACGTTCACGATGTCGTACCTGGTGGCGGGGTTGATCTTGATTCCGCTGGTGCTGCTGGCGCGGCTGATCGCCGTGGGCATCCCGGTGGCGGTGTTGCGGCCTTTCCAGGCGTTCAGTCCGGGCGCCGTGCGCATCATGACGTGGGGCGGGCTGCGCGGCGGCATTTCGGTGGCCCTGGCGCTGTCGTTGCCGCTCGGCCCCGAACGCGACGTGATCCTGGCCGTCACCTACGCCATCGTCATCTTCTCGATCCTCGTCCAGGGTTTGACTATCGGAAAGGTGGTCAAGCGGACGATGGCGGCGGCGGAGTAGAATGGGCAAATGGGCAAATAGGCAAAATGGCAAATAAACAAGCATTCCAAATTCTTTTGATGTGTTGCAAAAAAATGCAAGCCAAATCTTTTAGATAAACTATTTATTTTTAAAAATTTATACTTTGGTATTCATAATTCCATGAGGAATCATCCAGATTTGGCATCAAGCTTTTTTGCCGATTTGCCGATTTGCCGATTTGCCATTTGCCGATTTGCCATTTGCCGATTTACCTACGCCATTTTGTAAAGATGGACCGCTCCGGCGCGGCCTCGCACGTCTACCGAACCGATAGAGGCGCCCTCGAAGCGGCCCGGCTCCAGGGCCTTCCAGACAGCCTCCGAGACCAGCAGTTGCGCGTTGTGTTGTTTGGTGAGTTTTTCGATACGCGCGGCCAGGTTCACCGCGTCGCCGGTGACTTTGTATTCTTTGTGGATGACCGACCCGACCGTGCCGGCTACCACCTCGCCCGCGTGCAGCCCGATGCCCAGGCGCGTGGCTGGCAGGATGCCGGCAGCGCACGCCCGCGCCACCCGCCGGAGGATAGCCAGAGCCGACTTGACGGCGTGCTGGCAATCGTTGCCGTACGAGAGCGGCGCCCCGAAGATCGCCATGAACCCGTCGCCCAGAAGTTGGTGGACGATGCCGTGGTGCCGGTTGATCAGGTCGATGGTGAACTCGAAGAGCGTGTTGAGATACTCGACGATCTCTTCGGGCGAATGTTGTTCGGAGAACGTGGTGAAATCCCGGATGTCGAGAAACATCACACAGACGTAATGGCGGCGCGTGGTGGCGTCGGCGCCCACACGCAGCAGGGCATCTACCACCGCCGGGGCGGTGTGCTGGCCGAAGAGTTGAACGATCTCGTTGCGCTCGTCGTGCAGCCGCGCATTCTCGACGATGTTGGCCGACTGCGCCGCGATGATCGACAGCAGGCGCTGATCAGCGTATTGAAAACCCTCGTCGTCGCGTTTGTTGTAGACCGTCAGGATGCCCACGAGTTTGGATTGCGCCATCATCGGCACGCTAAGCACCGACCGGATCGAGGCGTCCCACTTCGTGTAAGGAAACCGTTCGTCGTTGTGCGGGTCGTTGATGATGAGCGAGGCTTTGTGATGCTGCATCCATCCGAGCACGCCCGCGTCGAGGCGGTAAGGCTCGTGCTGGCCCGTATCGACCGTCGTCCGGATGAGCGTCTGCATCGGGTCGATGGCCGTCTCATCGACGAGCTTGATGACACCCTGCTCGGCCCCGACGGCGCGCAGCGAACCCTGGACGATGGTGTGGATGACGTCGTCGAGGTCGTGCGCTGTGCCGATGGCCGTGGCGAGCTCGTTGAGGATCGTCAGCTCGTTCACCGAACGGCGCAGGCGCGCGTTTTCGCGTTGGAGGGCTTCGAGGTCCGTGGTCTCAGGCGTGGGCATCGTGGCAGGATTTGTCGAACAAAGCCGAGCATCTTAAGATACGAGATGCCGGGTGATTTCCTGCAAACGAACAAGAGGGACGCCTCGCAGCAGCCAAAGCCGGCCATCGAGACATCCCCCTTATTCGTCAAACCAAAGATCAACAGGGTTTTGTATCAGTCTTTGAGCGGTGCATCGGACTGGTCTTCGCGGAGGATGGGCAACACTCTGCGCACCCAGATCAACGCAAACGGCAGGCCCGTGGCGATGAACGCCAGGTCGACCAGCGATTTTTCCCATTCGAAGATCGCCCGGATGACCAGGAGCGCTACGATGCCCGCCAGATAGAGGCCCGGCAGCCACGGGTAGAGCGGCACCCGATAGATGTCCTCGCCGCCTACTTCTTGTTTGCGTAGGATGAAAAGCGCGACCGTGGTGAACGCGTAGAAGATCAACACGGCGAAGACCATCCCGGCCACGATGGTCTCGAAGGTGCCACGCACGATGAGAATCACCGAGCCCCAGATGCAGTGCGCCAGGATGGCCCGCGAGGGTGTTCGAAACTTCGGGTGGACGAAGTTGAGCCATTTGAAAAACAGGCCGTCCTTCGCCATGGCATAATAGACGCGGGGGGCGGCCATCATCGTGCCGTTGATGCTGCCGGTGGTCGAGATCATCACCAACACCGCGATGAACCCGGCCCCGATGGGACCCATCAACTTGATCGCCATGTCGGAGGCGACGATGACGCTCTCGCGCATCCCGTCCATACCGAGCGTCGCGTGGTAGAACATGTTCGTCAGCACGTACAAAACGATGACGAGGCCGAGGCCGATAATCAGGCTCAGGGGGATAGCGCGCCGGGGATTTTTCATCTCGCCGCCCACGTAGCCGACGCGGTCGAAGCCCATGTAGGAGAAGACCACCAGCATCAGCGCAGCGGCCGTATTGCCGAGGGGGCCGAGCGTGGCCGTCGGCGGGGCCTGGGTGTCGAGCAGGCTCTCCTGGCCGCCTATCAGGATCATCGCCAGCACGACCAGCGCGAAGAGGCCGCCCACCTTGAGCACCGTCGAGACGCGCTGGTAGATACTGGCCCGCTGCACGCCGACGTAGTTGAGCGCCCCCAGCGCCGCAATCACCGCCAGGGCCACGCCGGTATGCTGCCATCGGTTCAGTTCGACGAAATACTCCAGGTAGTTCGCCGTGATGATAGCCAGCCCCGCCGCCGGGCTCGTGCGGATGATGAAGAGTTGCGCCCATCCAAACATAAACCCGGCAAACGGCCCGAAACAGCGGTGGATGTAGACGTACTCGCCGCCGGTGTGCGGCAGCCGCGTTCCGAGTTCGGCATAAATCAGCCCCCCGATGAACACAAAAACCCCGCAGCCGATCCACAGGCCGATGATGGGGGCAAAAGATGAAGCATAGGTGGCGATGAGCTGCGGCGTCGAGTAGATGCCCGCCCCAATCGTAATGCCGATCAAGATCGCCACCCCGTCGAACGTGCCGAGCGTCCGGCGGAGGGAGGGTTGAGAGGCCGAGGGCATGCGATTTTGGATTTTAGATTTTGGATTTTGGATTGGGTGCTGGCTGATCTGTTTTTGATGAACGGATAAGCCACGCTTGTTTTAACCGGCTCAGTTTCCTCTGTTTGGCGATCCACAATAGATCAAAACAATCCAAAATCCAAAATCTAAAATCCAAAATCGCCAATCCCCTCACTCACCTTGAACCGTCACGACCAGCGTCCGTCGGCGGGGTTTGACGTCGCATTCGAGGAAGAAGATCTGTTGCCACGTGCCGAGTATGGGCTTGCCGCCGCTCACCGGCACCGACACCGACGGGCCGAGCATCGTGGCCTGGAGGTGCGAGTGGCCGTTGCCGTCGTGCCAGGCCTGCTCGTGGCCGTAATGGCGGCTCGGCGGCATCAGCTTGTCGAGGATTTCGGGCAGATCGCGCTGAAGCCCCGGCTCGAACTCAATCGTGCCGACGGCCCCGGTGCTGCCGATGACGTGTACGTTGACGAGGCCGATGGTGACGCCCGACGCGCGCACAGCCTCGGCCACCTTCGCTGTCACGTCGTGCATGTCGCGGTGCCCGCGTGTGGCGAGGTTGATTTCGTGTTGATAGACCATGTTGTGGGGAGTCAGAGAGTCGTTGAATCGGAGAGTCGGAGAAGGTAGAAAGCGAGATCAATAATGATACCTGCCTTGTAAAAAATCAATGCGCTCGATGGCTTCTCCTGATTCGCTCGTGAGGCGGCGTATTCGGTAGACGAGGCGGTGTTCCTGGGTAATCCGCCGTGAATAATAGCCCGCGCCGAGATGCTTCAAGGGTTCCGGTTTTCCGATCCCGTGGGCCGGGTCGCGCATCACAGCCTCAATGAGTTTCAGCAGCTTGAGCGTCGTTTTCCGGTCGGTCTTCACCCAGTACGTCAGATCTTTCCGGAAACCCGCCTGAAAGACAGCGATGCGTTGGCTCATGCGTCCTCATCAGAAAGGCCTAAATCCTGGCGGAGGGCGGATACGTCGACGATCTCGCCTTCGCCTCGTTCGGCAGCCTCCATCGCGGCAAACAAACGTTCTCGGTTGGCGGGGCTACGCAACAAGTGAACCGTTTCCATCAGGCCGTCGAATTCGTCGCGAGCAAGCAGGACCACGTCTTCTTTGTTGCGGCGCGTGATCACTGCTACGGCCCGCTCTTCCGTCACCCGATCCATGAGGCGCGCCAGATTTTCGCGGGCCTTGCTGTAGGTAAGCTCCAGAGAAGCCATGGTGTTTTGATGGGAAAGCTGATAGATTGTCTTGTACAGGAAAATTGTACAATTAGTCGTTAATCAGGTTTCCCCGGCTCTCCGGCTCACAACCCCTGCGCCACGCCTTCGCCGCGTGGGTCGGCGGCGCCGGTGAAGCGGATGGGGGTGCCGGCGGCGTCGTATTCGATGACCAGGGCGTGGGCGTTGCCGAGGCTGGTGTAAGTCCGGACGTTGTGCCCAAGCGCAGCCAGGGCGTTCCGGGTGGAATCCACCATGCGGCTTTCGACAGCCAGGATATCCGGCTCGATGAAGCTGATGCGCGGCGCAGCGACGGCCTGCTGGACGTCCATGCCGAAGTCGATCAGGTTCATCACCATCTGCGGGACGGTCTGGCCGATGGTGTGGCCGCCGGGCGTGCCCAGGGCGGCCCACGGCTTGCCCTGGCGCAGGATGATCGTCGGGACGTCGCCGGAGAGTTTGTGATGGCCGGCGTGGGCGTCCATCGGGTTGCCTGCCGGTTCGAAGGTGCAGTAGGCCAGCGAGTTGTTGAGCCAGATTCCCGTGCCTTCGACCAGAATGCGGCTGCCGAACGAATTGCCCAGCGTCTGCGTGGCACTGACGATGTTGCCCCACCTGTCGGCCACGACGAAGTGCGTCGTATTCATCCCTTCGGCCACGACCACCTGCGGCGGCTCGAACACCGTGGCGCTTTCGAGATCCATGGCGGCGGCTTGCTGTTGCCAGTAGGCTTCCGAGAGCAGCGTATCGAGCGGCGGCGGATTGACCTCCGGGTCGCCGGCGTAGGCGAGGCGGCACCAGAAGGCGTGCTTCGTTGCCTCGGCGAAGCGGTGCAACGTGGCCGGGGTGTTGTGGCCGAGCGCCTTCACATCGAACCGGCTCATCAGGCCCAGCCGGATCAGCGCCGGGAAAGCCGTCGACGGCGGCGAGGCCGTCAGCACCTCATGGCCCCGGTAGGTGATGCGGATCGGTTCGTACCACTCGGCCTCGTTTTCGGCGAGGTCTTCGAGCGTCAGGAAGCTGCCCGCCGCCTGCATCGCCGCATCGATGGCCTGCCCGACGCTTCCGCCGTGGATAACGCGGCCTCCCTGATCCACCATCGCGCGCAGCGTGCCGGCGAGATCCTTTTGCACGAGCGTGTCGCCGGCAGCCAGTGGCGTCCCGTCTCGCCCGTACATAGACCGGGCATAGTCCGAAAAGTCGTCGAAGGCGCTGTTGATGGAACGGGCCAGGCGCGGGCTGATCGGGAAGCCCTCGCCGGCAGCATCGATGGCGGCTTCGAAGATGTCGGCGCGTGGCAGGGTGCCGTAGGCGTCGAGCATGGCCTGCCAGGCGTTGGCGTTGCCCGGCGTCGAGACAGCCTTGGGGCCGCGCCGGTTTTCCCGGTAGTTGGGTGTGGGCGCGCGGAAAACATCCGCATCGACGCCTCTGGGAATGCGACCGCTGGCGTTGAGGAAGCGCGTCTGCCGCTGCCCGGCATCATAGACGAGGATCGTCCCGTAGCCGCCGACGCCGGACATATTCGGCTCGACGACGTTGAGCATAGCAGCCACCGCCACAGCGGCATCGAAGGCATTGCCGCCTTTTTCCAGGGTAGCCAGCCCTGCCTGCGTCGCCCTCGGATGCGCCGACGAGACCATGCCCGAAGCGCCGGTAGCCGGGCGCTCTGCGGTGTTGGCTGTGCCGGCGGCGACGATAGGCTCCGGGGTGAAGGTTTCCGGCTGTTTTTCGCACGCCGCCAGGGTGAGCCAGGCGAAGGCCAGGAGCGTGAGCGTTTTTTTCATAGTCGATGAACCAATCGTATCATAGCCTGTATAAAAACCTGATAGGCGTTCAGGCTTTGCAGGACGAAGGACGCGCACCAGGATACACCCGTCCGGCGCCTCGATTTTGTGTAGTTTTTGTGAAGGAGGTTATGTTTGCTGGCCTGATGTGTCTATATAATAACAAATGGTGCTAGTTGTAAATTCGGCAAGGGGGCCATTTGAACATATAATGACGGTCGAACAGGCCAATACTTTTTATTCATAGCAAACTGGAAGCCGCAAAGAGCGCAGGCCCCACTTTCTGAGCGCAGGTGTCCGCCCGGGAAGACCGAACCACCAGGCATTATTTGTTCCTAAAGAAGGGGTGACCGTGTCGGGGTAAGGAGAAGCAATTTGGCAGCGTGGGAGAAAAAGATCGATGAAGCAAGGTGCGCAAGCATATCAGAGCGAACCGCTAGCGTGTATCCCCAGGACAGGGAGGCCTCATGGTGTACTCCGTCGTTGCCAGGGTGGGCTTGTAGACGATGTTTTGATTGTGCGTGATACGCATTCTTTTTTGTATAGGATACGTACCAATGAACCCATCAAGTATAAGCCTCTTTTCCCCGCACTTTACCACAACTCACACACAAAAACCGAGGTGAATCATGGCTTTTGAACAAAAACTCCAGGCACTGCTCGACGACCTTAACATCACCAAGGTCGCCATGCGTCGTGACGCCGAAGGGTGGAACCATCGTCAGACGGCAGAGCATTGGTACAATGCCATCAAGGCGCTGCTCGCGCATCCCGACTATGCCGCCGCCGAAAAAACTGATGGGCGCCGCGCGGCGCTGCCCGGCAGCCCCTCAGCCCAAAGGACGGCCATGCCGGCACTGACCGAGCTGATGGTCGGTCTGGCGAATAACCTTCGCGACCGCATTCTCAATCCGCCGCCCGGCCACATCGTCGAGGGGCTCAAAGAAATCCAAAAGGCAGCCAACCAGATCGCGATTGAGATTGACGACTATCAGGACAAGCGCGATAAATGGTTCGACACGGATTTTGAGAAGGAACTTGCAGCGAAAGGCGTCGCGGACGCTGAAAAAGTGGAAGACCTGGAGGCTGCACCGGCCTGACAGCGCATTCCTAAAAACAATTCTGATTTCAAGTAGATAGCGGATGACGAAGCGCGGAGGGGGTGTTTTTCCCTCCGCCTTCGGCCATCCGCTATCTGTTTATAGCGAATAGCCACTCAATGCCCCACGGCGCGTCCGTCGTAGCTGCGCGAGTCGGCGGCGCCGTAGATCAGGTTGGCGGTGTGGTTGAGGAAGATGCCCATGGCGCGGCCTTGCGTGCCTCGGAAGCGGACGCGGTGGCCCATCATTTCATAGAGCCGTTTCGTATCCGGCGAGATGCCCAGGGCCTCGAAGCTCGTCACGTTGGGCAGCCACTGGTGATGAATGCGCGGCGCTTCGATAGCCTCGGCGACGTTCATGCCGTGGTCGATGACGTTGAGGATGACTTGCATGACGGTGTTGATGATGGTGCGCCCGCCCGGACTGCCGACGACGAGGATCGGCTTGCCGTCCTTAGCCACGATAGCCGGCGTCATGCTCGAAAGCATTCGTTTTTGCGGCGCCACCAGATTGGGCAGCGTGCCGATGTAGCCGCGTGTGTCGGTGTAGCCGGGGATGGGGTTGAAGTCGCCCATCTCGTTATTGAGCAGAAAGCCGGTGCCATCCGCCACGATCCGCGAGCCGTAGCCATACTCCAGCGTGTAGGTCAGCGACACCGCGTTGCCTTGGGCATCGACGACCGAGAAGTGGGTGGTTTCTTCGCTTTCGTAGGTCATGTAGGCGCTGCTAAAAGCCGCCGAGTCGCTCTCGGAGGCTTTGAACAGATCGATCGTGGCGCGCAGGTCGGCGGCGTAGGCTTTCGAAGTCAGCAGGTCGATGGGCATGTCGGGGTTGAAGCGCGGGTCGCCGAGGTGTTCGGCGCGGTCGGCGTAGGCGCGGCGCATGGCCTCGGTCAAGACGTGGAGGTACATGGCCGAGTTGTGGCCCATCTCCTTGAGGTCGAAGCCTTCGAGGATGTTGAGCATCTCGACCATCGCCACGCCGCCACTGCTCGGCGGCGACATCGCATAAATGTCATAGCCCCGGTAGGTGCCGTGGATGGGCTGTTGCTCGTCGGCCTGATAGGCGGCCAGGTCTTCTTCGGTGATCATGCCGCCGTGCTTGCGCATAAAGTCAGCCAGCAGGCGGGCCGTCTCGCCTTTGTAGAAACCGTCGTGGCCGTGGTCGCGGATGCGTTTGAGCGATTCGGCCAGGTCCGGCTGTTTCCAGGTCTCGCCCGGCGCGTAGGGGATGCGGCCGTTCTTCAGAAACGCCTGCCGGGTGGCGGCATAGAGCGGATCGTTAGACCGGCTGATCATGCGCAGGAACCCCTGCATGGCCCAGGTCGAGGGAAACCCGTTCTCCGCCAGGTCGATGGCCGGCTCCAGAAGGTCGGCCCACGGCAGCTTGCCCAGTCGTTGATGCGCCAGGTAGAGGCCGGCCACCGTGCCCGGCACGCCCACCGAAAGCGGCCCCTCGTGGTTCGAGTTGTCTCGGATCTTGCCGTCCGGGTCGAGGAACATGGTTGCCGTGGCGGCCAGCGGCGCTTTTTCGCGGAAGTTAAACGAGGTGACGGTGCCGTCGGCGCCGTGGTAGACGAGGAAGCCGCCCCCGCCGATGTTGCCCGCCGAGGGCAGCGTCACGGCCAGCGCAAAGGCCGTCGCCACGGCGGCATCGACGGCGTTGCCGCCTTTTTGGAGAATCATGTCGCCGGCCTGCGAGCCGAGGTAGTGGCTGCTGACGGTCATCCCGTCGCGCGCCGGCACGGGAATACGTCCACTCTGCGCCCAACTCTGCGGCGCTGGCAGGCCGATGAACATCAGGCCGAGGAACAGAAGAAAGACGGTTGCTTTGCGCATGGTCTTGGGGAAAAGCGTTGGTAAGGGCACGGGCTTCAGCTTGAAGGTACCCGGCATCGGCGAGATTCTCAAGGCATCGTCGAGGAGACGGTCTCCAGGGCACGATACAAAAAAGAACACGGCGTGAGCCTCTCCGGCTTGTTTTCTGTATATAGGAATGCATGGACGATCCATCCGCAATCAACACCAATCCATCACCCCCAACCCTCAACCATGGAGGACTCAATGAACGGCATGAAGGAAGGCAAGAAGATTTTCGTCAACGAGACGGGCAAAGATCTCAACATCACCATGTTTGTCCGGGCGGGCGGTAATCCCGCAGACGAAGGCGGTACGGAGACCGTTTTCGTTGGCGCGAGCGCACCACCCGTTGAAGCTATTTATGAAGGCTTTCCCGGCGCCGAAGGCTATGTTTTTCTCAATGGCTTGCTGATCGAATGGGCAGAAGGCAGCGATTCGGTCGGCGTTTCGAAGAGAGTGGGAGAAAATAGCCGGGGCGATGCGTGGGATAACACGCTCAACACCAACGACACCGTCACTATCGCGGCGGTTGGAGCGGGCAGCTTGAACGCGTCCGGCTCGAATTAAAAAAAGAAGTTGAAGGTATGCGGGGCGGGGGTGTGCAACTGTGATCCGCGTCGATGAAGTCCCCGAAGGTTGAAGAGGTCCCCGGCACTTTCGAGGTGCCGGGGACCTCTCGCGTTTTGGCTTATTGCTTCGAAAAAGTCGCTTCCATCAACACCCACGAATTCGGGTCGAGCACCACGTCGGACGGGGTTTCGTCGTCGTCGAGTTGGATGGTGAAGGTGTTTTGCCGCTCGGCCACGTCGAGCACTTCGAGGCGGAGGCGTTCGCCCCCGTGCGTGTAAATGCCCAGTTCGATGGGCATGCGGAAGAAGGCATCGTGGGTCTGAACCTGATCGAGCGTGACCGTGACGAGACGCGTGCTGCGGTCGAACTGCCAGGTGCCTTCGTAGCGCGGTTGGCCTGTTTGATAGAGCCACTGTTCGAAGAACCAGCCGAGGTCTTGCCCCGCCGTGGTTTCCATCACCCGCTGAAAATCCTCGGACGACGCGTTGCCGTCGCGGAACTGGTGGTAGTAGGCGCGGATGCCGTCCCAGAAGACTTCGGTGCCCACCACGCTGCGCAGCATGTGCAGCACCCAGGCGCCTTTCATGTACGAGTTAGCGTTCAAGAGCGCCATCGGGTTGGCAACGGTGGTGTCTACCAGCGGCGCCGGGTTGCGCTCGAAGTAACCCACGACGAAGTTTTTGGATTGTTGAAGCTCCGGGATCATGCGGTCGCGTCCGTGGGTGTATTCCAGGTAGAGTTGTTCAAAATACGTGGCAAAGCCTTCGCTGAGCCAGATGTGCGGCCAGTCCACTTCGGTCACCGAATCGCCGAACCACTGGTGGGCGATCTCGTGGGCAATCAGGATTTCGCTTCGCCGGTTGCCGCTCACAGAATTTTCGCTGTAAAAAATGTTGCTGGCATTCTCCATACCGCCGAAGCGCGTCTTCGACTGGACGTTGGCGAGTTTGGCGTAGGGAAACGGGCCGATGTGGCCTTCGAAGAACGCCAGGACGCGTTCAGCCAGGGCATAATCGTAAAAGCCGGCCTCGCGGTCTTGCGGGTAGACCCAACTCTGGATGGACGTGCCCTGGTATTCATCGACGTATTGCACCGCAAAACGGGCCACGCCGATGACCATCACCTTCGTCGCCATTGGTGCTTCGCTGCGCCAGTGCGTCAGGCGGAAGCCGCCCGGCAGGTTGGTCTCTTCGACGAGCGCGCCGCACCCGATGACCTGATAATGATCCGGCGCCGTCACGACGAATTCGCAAAAGGCCTTGTCAGACGGATGATCGACCGTCGGGAGCCAGTGGCGGGCGCGTTCGGGCCAGTTGTCGCCGAAGAACGTCCGGTCACCGTATTTATTATTTGAGATAATCAGCCCGTCGCTCGGGACGCCCTGGTAGGTGATGGTAAAGGCGCGTTGTTCATCCTCCTGCGCCGCCGTCGAGAGCAGGATGCGGAGGTGGTCGTTTTCGTGCGAAAAATCCATCCCCTTACCATCCTGCGTGACGGCCTCGACAGTCATGCCTCCTTCGTCGCCTCGGCCCGGCCCGATCAGGTCAAGCTCGAAGCTTTCGACGCCGTCGGCCAGAAAACGCGCCACGACGGTGGTCTCGCCGCGCACCGCGTCGGTCTCGTCGCTGAGCGTCAGCCGGAAGGTGTAGCGAAGCACGTCCACGCCGGGATCGGCAACAGCCGGCGTGATTCCGAAGAAGAGCAGGAGGAGCGTCAGGTGGAGGCGTTTCATAAGGTTTTTGAGGTGTGGGAAGGTTCTGGATTAGAGCGGTTTTTAGTTGGGTGTATGCTTTGCTCTGATCGAAAGGGAGAGAGGGGGAGAGGGCGAAAGGGGGAATTAACGGTTTTTCTCCCCTTCTCCCTCTCTCCCTTTTCCCCTCTCATTCTTGAATGCGTACAGCCAACTGACACGAGCACTGAATCAAGTTCAGCACAGGCTCCGCGACTGACGAAGTATAAACGCTCTTGGGCGTACTGTACTCTATTTTGCCAGGTAGAGTTGTGTATAGTAATAAACATTTTCCGAATCCTGGGCCACGCCTACCCCGGTTAGCTCAAAGACGCCCTCGATGGTGTTGCGGTGCGACCTGTTGGCCAGCCATCCCAGGTACACATAGTAGGCCGATTGCGAGGCCTCCCAGTTGTTCCGGGCGAGGTTCTCGCCGAGGGCAGTGAACGATCTGAAATGAAGCCGAACCGCCTCGACGCGTTGCTCATACCCGTCGTGCCCGAAGGCTGTGCGGGCTTCGGCCATCGCCTGGCTATGCCCCCGGGCGATGTCGGCCAGGTGGTGGTCGTAGCGAAGCCTGGGAAGGCCGTGCTCGCGTCTATACTGATTGACGAGATCGTAAAGCTGCATCTCAAGGCGATAAAACTCCGTTTCGGGATGTTTTTGTTGCGGCGGAAACGCACAGCCGCACAAGGCGAGGAGGCAGACGAGGCAGACCCGCATAGCTTTCATTTTGGATTTTAGATTTTGGACCCCAAATCTAAAATCCAATATCAGATAATCGTTTTGCCCAACAGCGACGTCACCAGGTCCGAGGCCATCTCGGCGGTGCGGTTTTTTTCGTCGAGGATGGGGTTGATTTCGACGACGTCGACCGAGCCGATGCGCCCGTCGTCGGCGATGAGTTCCATGAGCAGGTGGGCTTCGCGGTTGGTCAACCCGCCTGTGACTGGCGTGCCGACGCCGGGGGCAAACATCGGGTCGAGGCTGTCTACGTCGAAGCTGATGTGGATGCGGTCGTGGTGGCGCAGGCGGCGCAGGGCCTCGCGGGCGACCGTGGCGATGCCGCGTTCGTCGATCTCGCGCATCGTATAGAGGCCCATGCGGCTGTCGCGCAGCATTTCACTTTCGAGGGCGTCGATGTCGCGCAGGGCGATCAACATCACGTCTTCAGGTTCGATCTTGGGGCCGGGTCGTCCCATATCGACGAGTTCGGGCGGGCCGAGGCCGCGCAGCACCGCCAGCGGCATCCCGTGGACGTTGCCGCTGGGCGAGGTTTCGGGCGTGTTATAATCGCCGTGCGCGTCGATCCAGAGCACGCCGGAGGGCTGGTCGTGCGTGGCGCCGCCGATGGTGCCTATGGCAATCGAGTGATCGCCGCCCATAAACAGCGGCAGGAAGCCGTCGGCGATGGCCTGCCGGGCGGCGTCGTAGATCTGCTCGCACGTAGCCCGTATCGCGGGGATGAACACGGTGCCTCTGGCGCCGTCGTGCAGCGTGGCGCGCACCGCCACCTCGATGTTGCCCCGGTCTTCGACGTGATGGCCCAATCGTTTCAGACGATCTGCCAGACCGGCATAGCGCAGCGCGCTCGGCCCCACGTCCACACCGCGCAGATTTTGGCCGAGGTCCATCGGCACCCCGATAAGCCGGATCGACAAAGGCATAGGGTTGGTGGATTTTGAATGAGGAAGGTGCTCGTGCGTCAGGGTGATGATGCTTGTGAAGATAGCAATGCGTAAAACGTAAAACGTGAGGGTGCCTTTAGAAACGGTTCAGCAAAGCCCTTCACGTTTTACATCCCGCGAAGCTAAGCACGGGCGGCATTATTTGCCTGCCTCTGTTGGTGGCGTTACGCATCCGGGCGTTTCCAGGGAGCAGATCAAAAGAGTCTGAAAAATAATTACGTCGCGTCGCATCAAACGCGGATTTGGGCGCCAAATCGAGCCATACGAGGTCCATAGCGTTTTTTGGCTGCTTGTCGATGACGGGTTGAACCGGCGAAAGATAGCAGAGACGGCCTCGGCCCGGGGCGGTGCCGGGCGGCGCGCAGCGTCTTTCAGGCCGGGAGGCACAGATTTTGCCGACGCGGTTATAGTTTGTGGGAGACAGCCCCCGCTTTCCTCGCACACTCCCTTGTTTACGATGCATCAATCCCCCTTAACAGAACGATGTGGAGAGGTTGGATTTTTAGCCTGGTCGCCCTGTGCCTGGTGACGGCGAGCGCCAGCGCCCAGCAGTATCATTTTTATAATTACACCGGCGAAGACGGCTTGTCGCAACTGGCGGTGCAGGCCGCTTTTCAGGATCGAGACGGCTACGTCTGGATCGGCACACAGGCCGGCTTGAATTGCTTCGACGGGCATTACTTCGAGGTCTTCGGCGTGCGCCAGGGGTTGGCCAACGACTGGATCAACGCCGTCACGCAGGATCAGGACGGGCGCATCTGGGCCGGCACTAACAACGGCCTCAGCAGTTGGACACCCGACGGCGGCTTCACCAATTACAACGTGCCCGACGGGCTGCCGGACAAGCAGGTTCTGGCTCTGGCCGCCTCGCCGAAGGGAGGGGTCTGGATCGGCACCGGCGATGGTCTGGCTTTCTGGGACGGCCAACACTTCGAGGCGTTTACGCCTGCGCAGGGCGCGCCGGCTGGCCGCATCGCCGCGCTGATGATCGATCACACGGGACGCCTCTGGGCGGGGGCTGAAGAAGGACTCTTTTACAAAGACGGCGACCGCTTCGCTGTCTTTGAGGCCACAGCAGGCGAGCGGGTTTACGAGCTGGCCGAAGACCGCCGGCGTCGTCTCTGGGTCGGCCTGGAAGAGCGGGTCGAAGTCTTCGGCGCCGGGCGCCGCGTGGCGGTTTATGATGCCGATGACGGGCTTGCCGGGCTGCCGGCGCGGTCCATCTACGCGGCGCAAGACGGTGTCGTGTGGATCGGCACGATCGAAGGGCTGGGGTTGATTGAGGCAGGCCAGGTGCAAATGATCACGGTCGATAACGGGTTGCCGTTCGTCAGCGTCAGCGCGTTGCTCGAAGACCGCGAGGGCATCCTCTGGGTGGGCGCCTTCGGCGGCATCGCCAAATTCCTGGGCCGGGCCTTCACGACGTATACCGAAAAAGACGGCCTCGCGTCGAGCAACGTCCGGCCCATCGTGCGCGATCACGCGGGCGATCTGTGGGTGGGGTCGCACCGAGGCATCAACCGGTTCGACGGCAAGACGTGGGAGACGTTCGACGAGCGCCACGGCCTCAGCAACGCTTACACGCGCGCGCTGCATCTTGATCGGGAAGGCACGTTGTGGGTCGGCACCATTCAGGGGCTTAACTATTTCGATGGCCGTCGTTTTCATCACGTCGATGATTTCAAGCCGAAGGGCAGCATCGTCTCGATTGCCGAAGACCGAGAGGGGAAGTTGTGGGTGGCGGCGCAGCACGACGGCATCTTCCGCAGCAGCCCCGCCGGGTTCAACCGCGTAGACGTGCCCGGCCAGTCTTTCCTCAATGCCCGCCTGCTCGTCGATAGCAAAGGCCATGTCTGGGCCTCCGGCGAGCACGGCCTCTCGCGCTGGGACGGCGACGCCTGGATCACCTACACCACCGAACATGGTCTGGCTGCCGACGAACCCTATTTCATGGCCGAAGATCACGACGGGCGCCTCTGGTTCGGGTATCATTCGTCGCATGGCCTGACGGTCTTCGATGGCCGCCGCTTCGCCACCTACACCACCGACGACGGCCTCGTCAACGATGCCGTCTACTCCGTCGGTGTCGATCATGACAACAACCTGTGGATCGGCACGGCGCGCGGCGTCGATCGGTACGACGGCGAGACGTTCGTCAATTACGGACCCGCCGAGGGCTATGCCAGCCACGAGTCGAACGCCGGGGGCTTTTTCGCCGATGACGACGGCACGCTCTGGTTCGGCACGACGGCGGGGTTGAGCCATTATGATCCCCGGTTCGATCTGTCGCTGGGCGGCCCGCCGGCCGTCAAGATCCACCGGCTCTGGCTCGGCGATGTCGCCGAGCGCATCGGCCCGGCTATCAGCGTGCCCTATACCCGGCGCGACCTCAAGGCCACCGTGGCGGTGCTCTCGTACATCAACCCGAAAAAACTGACGCTGCGCTATCGCCTGACGGGCTATGACGAGGCGTGGCATCCGCTCGAAGGGCACGAAATCCATTACACCAACCTGCCGGCGGGCGAGTACACGCTCGAAGTGCAGGCCCGCAAGAACCAGGCGGCCTGGTCGGCCACGGCGATGGCTGCTTTTCAGATCGAAAAGCCGTTCTGGAAGACGTGGTGGTTTGCCCTGATCGTAGTGATGGGCTTCAGCGCGCTGGCCGGCGGGCTGTACAAATATCGGATGTATAAGGTGCAGGCGCACAGCCGCAAGCTGGTGGGCCTGGTCGAAGAGCGCACGGCGGAACTGAAGGCGCAGAAAACCCACCTCGAAGCCACACTCGACGAGTTGACCCTCGTCAAAAATGATCTCGAAACGGCCAACGTCCAGTTGATCGAAGCCAGCCGCCTCAAGAGCGAGTTTCTGGCCAACATGAGCCACGAGATCCGCACGCCCATGAACGGCGTCATCGGCATGACCGAACTGCTGCTCGACACGCCCCTGAGCGAAACCCAGCACGAGTACGTCGAAAGCGTCAACCGATGCGGCGCGGCGCTCGTGACGATCATCAACGACATTCTGGATTTCTCAAAGATCGAAGCCGGCAAGCTGGAACTGGAAGTCATCGATTTCGACCTCCGGCAGGTTGTCGAAGACGTGGTCGAGTTTTTTGCGCCGCGTGCTGAGGCCAAAGGGTTGGAGTTGATGGGCTGGATCGAAGAGACCGTCTCGGAAGTGCGCGGCGACCCGCACCGGCTGCGGCAGATCCTGACGAACCTGCTTTCGAATGCCTTCAAGTTTACGGAAGACGGCGAGGTGGTCGTCGAGGTGACGTTGACGGCTGAGACCGACCGCGCCTCGCAACTTCAGTTCTCGGTGCGCGATACCGGCATCGGCATTGCGCTGGAGAGCCGCTCGCGCCTGTTCCAGTCGTTCTCGCAGGTCGATGGTTCGACCACGCGCAAGTACGGCGGTACGGGCCTCGGCCTGGCTATCACGAAGCAACTCGTCGAGATGATGAGCGGCAGCATCGACGTCGAAAGCACGCTCGGCGAAGGCTCTACGTTTTTCTTTACGGTGTGGCTGAAGCAGGCCGAGCAGCAAAAGCCGAGGCCCAACCACCCGACGCTGGTCGGCAAGCGGGTGCTCATCGTCGATGATAACGAGACCAACCGGATTATCCTGGAACGGCAGACGAGCGCCTGGGGCATGATTCCTACGCTCGCCGAAGACAGCTACGAAGCCCTGCGCCGTCTCCACGAAGCCGCCGCCGCAGACCGCCTCTACGATCTCGCCATCCTCGATTTCATGATGCCGGGCATGGACGGCTACGACCTGGCCCGCGCCATCAAAGCCGACCCGGCGCTGGCTGCGATGCCGCTGGCGATGCTGACCTCGTACAGCCGGCGCAACCGCCACGCGCTGGAACGCGAACTGGGCCTGTCTGCCAGCCTGACCAAGCCCGTCCGGCAATCGCAACTCTTCGACCTGCTCGTGAAGGTGCTCAGCGGCGTTGCCGCGCCGCCGGCGCCGGGCAAGCGGGCCGCCATGGAAGACGACCGCGCCCCCAGGCCGCCGCAACGCGACGGGCGTATCCTCGTCGTCGAAGACAACGTGGTCAACCAGAAGGTGGCCGAGCGGCTCTTGCAAAAAATCGGCTACACCTGCGACATCGTAGGCAACGGCCAGGAAGCGCTCGACGCCCTCGAAGCGGGATCCTACACCCTCGTCTTGATGGACGTGCAGATGCCGCAGATGGACGGCTTCGAAGCCACCGAGGCCATCCGCGCCCGCGAAAACGGAGGCCGCCGCCTGCCCATCGTGGCGATGACGGCCAACGCCATGGACGGCGAACGCCAGCGCTGCCTCGAACATGGCATGGACGAGTACATCTCGAAGCCGTTCAAGACGAAGGAATTGCAAGCCGTCCTCGAACGCCTGATCGCCGAAGCGCATGACGAATGGGGCGCCCCCTCCGGCGATGGCGCTGCCGGGCAGCCGGCTGAGGTAGACACCGGCCTGCTCGACAGCCTGCGTAGCCTCGTCGACGAAGAGGAGCAGTTCCACGAGATGATCGCGCTATTCCTCGAAGACACGCCCATCCGGCTCGATGCCTTGCGCAGCGCCCTGGCGGCCTCAGACATGAAGGCCCTGGAGCAGGCGGCGCATCAACTCAAAGGCAGTTGCGGCAGCTTCGGCGCCCTGGGCATGGTCCGCCTCTGCATGAATCTCGAAACGCTGGCCCGCCTCGGCCCGCAGCAAGAAGCCGCCGACCGGCTGCGCGACCTCGAAACAGAATTCGAGCGTGTCCACGTGTTTCTGAGCGGGGGGAATACGTGAATTTATAGATCTTCCTGAAATAAATGATTCTTATGCCTCGTCTCCATGCTTCAGCCTCTCCGCCACAAAGCTTCCCCCAACGAGGACCAGAAACGCTATCAGCAAGCGCTTCAGGACCACGCGCTCATCTGTCTTTAGAACAATCTCTTGCATCAATCTTTCGCTTTGCCAAAGCGAAGCTCGATGGTCTTGTTCGTCGCCATGTCGAACCGGGTTTTTTCGAACCCCGGCGGGCCGAAGCGACCTTTGGCGTTATTCGACATGGCGATCAACTCTTTGGGGATGCCCAGGAAGTTGGTATCCAGTTCGCCGTCGCTGTTTTTATCGTAGATGACGCTGACGGCGTAGGTGCCGGCGGTGAGGTCTTCGAAGGTGAGTGTCGCCCGGCCCGCCGCATCGATGGCCACGATGGTTTCTTGAGCAGGCGCCTTCAGATAGGATTCCTCGGAGTCAAATAAAGAGCCAAGCGCCTGCCCCGTGTTGGGCGTGGCGCCCGTAACGACGACGGTGAGCGTCAGCAATTCCTGGGCATAGGCGGGCTCGTCGCTCGCGAAAACCGCGACGGCGATCATGATGAGGGCTATCGACCGGATCAGCATCTATTCCTCCTTTTGTGGTTTCCCCATGGCTTCGAGACGATTGCTTATGGCAACGAGGCGCTCGTAGGTCCTGAAGCGAAGAATCAGCGACTCGAAGATGAGCCGGGTCATCAGCGTTCCAAAAACCAGCGCCATCCACCAGGCCCAGTTGTCGTGCGTGTAGAGCCAGTACGTGCCATAGAGGGTGCCTCCGATGCCGGCCCAGAACAGAATCTGAAGCATGTAGGGCATAAGAAGTCGCTTGAAAGAAAGAAAGTCTTTGAGTGTGCCCATGGGTGGGTCCTCTGGCTGATTCCTGAAATTTTCCTGGCGAAAGGCCGCAAAAAAGAAATAGCGATTGCTCTTCAAAGAAGCAAGCCGGAGGCTCGCCTTCGGATGGCCGTCGCATTCTTAAGGGTGTGACGTTAAATCGAGGGTTCACGGGACCGGCGTGAAAAAATCCGCTTCCTTTGGCGCATATAGAGATAGACGGAGGTGCAGTTCGGGTATTTGGCCAGGCTAGGGGCCCTGTTTTCTACACGTACCCCTGGCTGCGCAACAACGCGATCAGCAGGGGGGAACCGTTTTATGATCGATGGCCGTGCTGCGAGAAGGGCGAGGCCGTATTGTCGATTTCCGACAACCAGATTCGGTATGACCGACACCCAACGTAAACCCTACGGAGGAATTATGAGCAAC
The DNA here is from genome assembly GCA_028278205.1 of Rhodothermales bacterium. Lineage (GTDB taxonomy): Bacteria > Bacteroidota > Rhodothermia > Rhodothermales > Bin80 > JANQES01. The sequence goes on along the minus strand of JANQES010000102.1, from coordinate 36,403 downwards.
GCAGAAGCCAGAGACCAGGGAGCGCAACGCAGCTTCGACACCGACCCGGAAGGACGGGCGCATGCCATCCGGCTGGCCCGGGAGTTGTTGATGATCGGTGAGAACAACGAAGATCTGGTCTTGCGCTACCTCGATATCCTGATCGACAAAGAGTTGCCCAACAACGGCAAGCCGAAGAAGAAAGTCCTGATTGTCGGAGCCGGCATCGCCGGCCTGGTGGCGGGCAAGCTCCTCAAAGACGCCGGCCACGAGGTCGTCATTCTTGAGGCCAACGACAACCGGGTCGGTGGGCGCCTCAAGACCTTCCGTAACGAAGGCGGGAAGAAGCACTTTAAAGATGACAAGCAGTACGCGGAGGCGGGAGGCATGCGGCTGCCCAGCTTCCACCCGCTGGTGCTTGCCCTGATCGACAAGCTGGGGCTCAAGCGTCGTCTCTTCTTCAACGTAGACGTCGATCCGAAAACCATCGATCCCAATGCGCCTACCCCGCCGGTCGTCTACGAGTCGCCCATCGAAAAAGGTAAAGTGTGGCGTAACGGTCCGGACGAGCCCGGCTTCAAGTCTCCGAAACAGCTCAACCGCACGTGGATCCGCACCAACAGTGAACAGGTGAGGCGCTTCGAATACAACACGCTCGAACCTGGAGAAGCGCGAGAACGCATCAACAAGGGGTTTCAACTGAATGGGTGTGCGGCCCGGGAGGAGGCCGCCTACATCCTCCATCGCGCCCTCGAACCCGTGCGCGACTACTACTCGGTGCGGGTCGATGCCAACAACCGGTGCAACAAGCCCTTCGACGCGTGGGTCGAGGGCTGGGCACGGGTGATCTATGAATTCGATGAATACTCGATGCGCGCCTTCCTGAAAGAGCGGGCCGGGCTGAGCAACGAAGAAATGGAACTCGTCGGGACGCTTGAAAACCTGACCTCGCGCCAGCCGCTGGCTTTCATGCACAGCTTTCTGGGGCGTAGCCTCATCAACCCCGGTGTCACCTACTGGGAGATCGTCGGCGGTACGGATCGGTTGCCCGGGGAACTCCACAAAAAAGAACTCAGGGACGAGGTTCTGCTCAACCAGCGTATGATTAAGATCGAGCACAACAGGGAAAGCGCGTTCCCCGTGTGCATCCACACGATCCACGACAAGACTATCGGTGATGAAACGCAGGGTGATCGCAAAATCCATGAAGGCGACTTCGCCATCCTGACTTTGCCATTCTCTAGTCTGCGCCACGTCATGGTGGATCCGCCGTTCTCCTACAAAAAGCGCCGGGCGATCATCGAGCTTCACTACGACGCGGCCACCAAGGTGCTGCTCGAATTCAGTAAGCGTTGGTGGGAATTCACCGAGGAGGATTGGAAAAACGAACTCGGCGGGGAGCTCTATGAAAAGTACCAGGACCCGGCTTACCAGCCCACGGAGGACGAACTCTTCCCTGCCGCGTTCACTGTCGGCACGAAGCCCGGCACGGAGCCCGGCACGGACCTTTTCAAGGCCTATTACGCGAGTCATGGTCCGCTCGAACAGGAGAAGCTTGATCGACCCGCCAGCAACGTCAGGGGCGGCGGCTCGGTGACGGACAACCCCAACCGTTTCATCTACTATCCGTCTCACCGCATCGAAGGCAGCGACGGGGGGGTGGTCCTGGCAAGCTACGTCTGGGCCGATGACGCCCGGCGATGGGACTCGATGGACGACGAGGAGCGCTACGCCTACGCGTTGCGCAATCTCGAACGGGTCCACGGCAAGCGCATTACGCGGTTCTTCACAGGCCATGGGGCCACGGAGAGCTGGATGCGTAATCGCTATGCCTTTGGCGAGGCGGCCGTATTCACGCCGGGCCAGTGGACGCAATTCCAACGCGACATCCCGACCCCGGAGGGCGAGGTCTACTTCGCGGGCGAGCACATCTCGTTGAAGCATGCCTGGGTCGAGGGAGCTATCGAGACAGCCATCCAGGCCGCGCTCGACATCCACGAACGAGATTGACCCCTTCGTACGACACCTATAATCCTATACTAAGAGGACGGTACCATGAACCATGAAGCCGATCATAGCAGCAACGCTGACAATTGGACAGTCGGAAAATACCTTGTGCGGCGGCTCAAACAACTCGGCGTAGGGCACATGTTTGGGGTGCCCGGTGAGCACATTGCCGGGCTCCTGGGCACCCTGAAGGAGACGGGAGAGGTCGCGTGGGTCGCCGACAGCAACGAGCTTACCGCAGCCTACGCTGCCGATGCCTATGCCCGCGTCGTCGGGTTGAGTGCGGTGGCTGGGACCTACGCCGTGGGGCCTCTATGCATGGTCAATGCCATCGCCGGTGCCTTCGTCGAGCGGATTCCGGTGGTGGTCATCAATGGCTCGCCGAGCCGTGAGCAATGGCTGACCTATCAAGCCATCGGGGTGCTGGCTTCCCACATGAGTTCCAACAAACAGAGCAATCTCGATATCTTCCGTCCAATCACTGTCGATGCCCAGGTGCTCGACAACGCCTCCCGGGCTCCGGCTCAGATCGATGCGGCCATCGAAGCGTGTATAAGCGAGCTTCGACCGGTGTATTTCGAGGTGCAGGACAACCTGTGGAACAGCCCGTGCGCTGCGCCGGTGGGTATGCTCAAACCGCGGCCCAGGCCCGTCACACCGCGCAACGACGAGATGCGCGAGAAGGCCGTCAAGGCGGCCGTGAAACGCATCGAGGAACGGGGCAAGCCGATCCTCTGGGGGGGCGTCGAGATCGATCGTTTTAAGCTCCATAAGGAGTTCCAAACGCTGGTCGAAGAGACGGGGATACCGTACACCACGACGATCATGGGCAAGGCGATCCTGTCGGAGAATCATGAACAGTTCCACGGCGTCTACAACGGCAAATCCAGCCTGCCCGAGGTTCGGCGCATGTTCAAGGAGTGTGCCAATTGCCGCATCGGACTCGGAGCCTGGACCACGTCGAAAAACCTCGGCGGCGATCACGCCCTGGGCGAAGACTGGATCAAGGCCGATCACGGCGGCGTCATGGTCGGTTCTCATTTCTTCCCGGACGTCGAACTCGGCGAATTCATCCGGGATCTGTGCAAAGCGCTCGTCGATTTGAAAGGCCGCGGGTTCTACAAGGCCGATTACTACGCGGAGTGCCCGGATTTGATGGCGGCGGAGGAATTCCACGATCGAGCGGGTTTCATCGCTCATCTTTCCAGCCGCTCAGAAGACGACAAACGCCTCACCTACGACAGCTTCTATGCCCGCATCAACACGTTCCTCGACGAGGCGGCTTCCGGCTCGGGCACGCCGGCAACCAGCCCGTACGTGGCCGTCTCAGACGCCGCCTTCGCCCTGCTGGGCGCCCAGAACCTCAAGATGGCCGAACGCTCCAGCTTTTACTCCCAGACCTCGTGGCTGGCCATCGGCTACTCCGTTGGCGCAGTGACCGGTTTCAAGGTGGGCCGCCCCGATAAACGGCCGCTCGTCTTCGTCGGCGATGGCTCGTTTCAGGAAACCGCCGTGGGGATGTCGTCACAGGTTCGCCTGGGACACAACTCGGTTGTCTTCGTGCTCAACAACACCAACTTCTACGGCATCTCGCAGATGCTGGGGGGGCCGGGTTACTATTGCCCCGGCAACAACGAGCCCGACGCTTTCAACCACCTTCACCCCTGGAACTACGCCCGGCTGGCCGAGGTCTTCGGCAACACAGATCGACCGATGCACGGTGTTGTCGTAGGCACCCACGGCGAACTCGACAAGGTGCTCGCGCGCGTGGCTGATGCGAACGATCCGATCAACCGCGGACCGATTCTAGTGCAGGTCCAACTGCCGATCAAAGACTACCCCGAAGCGATCGGATACAAGGTCAAGGAACATGGATGTTCTGCGCAATCAGGTCCTTGAGTACCCGGGATCCGAGTCCACGATTCTGTCGATCTGGCACGATCTGAAGTTCGGCAATTTCTATTTCATGGTCAGATTCTGTATTTAGTCACGCAAAAACCAATAAGGACGAGCCATCGCATCGTGACGTTTCAGAGAACCGAGGCCAAAATTATCTTCAATAGATCGGAGCAGGCTATAGTGATTGACCGGATCGGTGTTGATGGTGCCTGGTTCGAGAAAATCGCCGATTAACAACGTATAGATTCCATAGTCAAACGGGTAAGGATAGGCTTCATCAAAGGTGATGACGATTAGTGTCTCTGGTGGGAATTTTGACACCGGATCATCACCTAGAAAAGACCGCAGAAAAATTTCCATATTGTCGAGATTAGCGGTATCAGGCCCGAGGTCGATATTATTCGCAGCGGGACGATAGATTTCTTCCGTTACGTTATGTCCATCATTCAGCAAATTAGGTACGTAAAAGCTGAAATGGGGCAATTGATGGGGCACGGTCTCGCAATTCAGATCCGTTTCAAACGCGTTGGCATCGACGATTCGAGCCAGACGCTTTGGGTTGGAAACAATGCTCGGGAACGAAAGAAAGGGAACATGCTTTCGGGCATAGGGAAAGAGCCCCTTATCTGGCGGCACATTGACAAGATTCTCAGCGGGCGATTTACTCAGATCGAATTGCAGCTTGTCTTTGTATTCAGCATCTGGCGGCAGGTCTTCGGCATAGCACTTCCAGCTCAGATTGTTAGCTTCAAGCAGATCAACAATAGTTACGGGGCTGAAGCCCTCTTCATGATAGCGGTAGCTACCCGTCGTCTTGCCTTGTTCAGAAGTCGGTGTCAGCCAATACCAGTCCACATAATGCGCATCATCATCTGCAATCCCCATCGTATCGCCCGCAATAGTTGCAATGTAATTGGGCTGTGAAGGATGTGTGACCCCCTGCGCGTTCGTCATAAACACGCCTCTATTCCTTAGCGCATTCAAGTAAGGGTTAGCCAATGCAGAACTCCGCATTGTGTTTTCCAAAAAGACGATAACAACGCGCTCAAATACCTTGCCCACCTTTGCCTCCTTTGTCTTCCAAGTGAAACACAAGCCCCAGTATAGAAATTTTTCCACGGGCAACCTAATAACGTAAGACGAATCGACTCTGGCTCATCGACATGTTAGCCTTCATCGGTGTCCTTCGAAATGTAGTCAAGTAATTGTGGAATATCGTCATATGTATTTAGCCATATAATACGACACTCCATGTCTTTAAAAAGGCGTCGATCATACCTATGAGCTTGCTTAAGGATGCTACGTATTGCGGCCTCAAGCTCCCAATGATTTTTCCTGACTCGCAAATCGCCGCGACGCTTCCCCTCACGATCAGCACTGTTTTGAACAGCCCAAACTGCTTCTTCAAGGTCGATGTGTGAAATGTTATAGTCCCGTTTCACAATATAGTGATAGGGACTGTCAGCCTGTCTCGGGCACGCATCAATAAGACGCTTAAGATTCGGGTCCGTCATCGACAGCCCGATACAAAGAACCGTGGAATTTGACAATGTTGATGCGAGCTGTGTCAGTGCCCAATGAAAAGGTTGTATGGTGATCTGGTGGTATTCATCCTCGGAGAACACAATTTCTTGTTCGGGTATCTCGGCGTATTGAGGAATGACGCCATGAGGATGCACGATATCAATGTAGCCGTCTTTGTTAGCGATGGGACCAATGACTGAACGGCATTTTAGATTGAGTTCCTGAAGACGCTGTTCTAACAAATCGTCAAAATTAAACGTTACTATTTGCCGTAATCTTCCTCCCTGGGCTTCGGAGCGGGCAATCAAGTGGGCAACCGCTTTGAGGCTTGTCCCTTGGTCTGGCTTCGGCTGATAGTTTGCATAAAGGACGTTTTTGATTGCTTGAGGAAATGATATGTTTGTTGCATTATGATGCTCAAGATTGTATTTGACCACGCGAGCGAGTGAGGTCGGCCCAAAGCCAACGGTATCCGTCAGCCACGACGCAAGTGCGTATTGATAATGGGGGTAAAAAGCCTTAAAGCGAGAGTCAGCTTCGTTCAAAAGTAAGGCCGTTATTAGATCGCTCCAGCCAGGAACACCGTATGGGATAGACAGTCCGGCCCCGACGAAAAGAGATAGATTTTTGTTCTTCCAGGCATTTTGTACAGCGTCGACGTGTTCTGCCTGAGGTCTGCTTGAACCGATTTGGATGCGGGGTCTCATTTGTCATTGATTGTGTTTATCCGAACGCTGCCCGTGTTCCACACGTATTCGCCACGTTAAGATATCCGATTCCAACACCTTGATGCAAACCCCTACGTCCTGCTACCCCGCCGTCACGCGCAGCACGCCTTGCATGGTGCGCCAGTGGCCGGGGAAGGTGCAGAGGAACGGGTAGTCGCCCGGCTCGGTGGGGGCGGTGAAGGTGAGCGTGGCGCTGGCGCGCGGGTTGATGAGGTCGGTGGCGAAGAGCACGTCGTCGGTGTCGGGGACGTATTGGCGGTCGGCGGCGTCGGGGGCAGTGAGCATGGCGTCGGCCAGGGCGCCGACGGCGTCGGTGGTGCCGGGGCGGAGGATCAGCACGTTGTGCTGCATGTCGTCGGGGTTGGTGAAGGTCAGCGCCACGCGCTGCCCGGCCTCGACGGTGAGCACCTCCTGGTCGTATTTGAGTTCGCCGACGATGACGGAGAGGCTGAGTTGTGTTGCGGCTTCGTCCAGGGCGGCGGTGTCGCCGGGCTGATCGGCAGCGGCGGCGTCGGGGACGAGGGCGCGGGCGTTGTGCATCAGAAATTGCTCGGCAATCGGGACGTCGTTGCGGATTTCGGTGACTTTGGTGGAGGTGAACTCGATCTCCTTTTTGTACTTCCACAGCCCGGCCAGCGGGATCCGCCGGTTGCCTACCGCGAGGTAGTGAAACTCCTCATCGCCCCAGATGCCGCCGTTGCCGGTGCCGGCGGTGTCTTCCACCCGAATTGCGAGCACGTTGCGGCCTGCGATCAGGACGTCGGCGGGCACGGCGTAGTCGCGGCGTTGCCACCACAGGTTGTTGGTCCGCCCCACGAGCATCCCGTTGATCCAGGTGACGTCGCTGTCGTCGATGGGGGCGAGGTGGAGTTGGGCGGGTTGGCGTCCGAGGGCGGCGGGCAGGTCGATGCCTGTTCTAAACCAGACCGCGCCGTCGAAATCGGCCAGTTCGTTTTCGGACCAGGGTTGCGGCACCTGCATCGTGTCCCAGTCCGCATCGTCGAAGGCCGGGCTCGACCATTCGCTCAGGATGTTGCCCTCGCCGCGCGCGTACCGGGCGGCTCGCATCGCAAACTCCGTCGGGCCGATCTCGGCGGCGTAGGCGTCGAAAAATCCTTTTTGATGCGCGTTGGCGGCGATGAAGACGGCTTCGGGCAGCCATTCATCGTTGACCACCTCCGGCGTTTTGCTGGTCGCGTAGATCGCCGCGCCGACAGCCTCGGACGTGGGCATCTCAGAGACCGCCAGCAGCGCCGCGAGGCGAGTGTGGAGGTCGGGATCGGTCAGGCTGCCCGCATTGAGGACTGCCTGGAGCGTGGCGTCGGTGCGCGGCAACACCTGCATCGCGGCTTTGCGGACGCCGCCGGACGGATGACGCAGCGCCGCGCGGGCCACGTCGAGGGCTTCGTCGTTCGAGCCATTGAGGACGCCGAGGCCGTGGAGGGTCCAGAGGGCGTGCATCGCGCCGCCGTTGAGGCCGATGGCGTCGGTGCGGCGGTTTTTGACGAGCCGGAAAAGATCCGCCAGAACGTCCGTTTCGCCGCGTTCGACGAGCAGGCGTTGGGCCGTCGCGCGCCAGAGCATGTTGTCGTGGTCGAGCGCATCGACCAGCCCGGCGGGGTTGTCTTTGCTGAGCGAGAGCGGCTCGGCGGCGGGCGCGTTTTTGTAGACCAGCCGGTAGATCCGCCCATGCGTTTTGTCGCGGAGCGGGTTGACGTGCGCGTTGCCTTCGCCCGTTTCGAAACCCTCCGGCGTGGGGTTGTGCTGGACGATGAAGTTGTACCAGTCGAGCACCCAGAGCGCCCCGTCCGGCCCCACCTCGGCCCAGACCGGCGAGACCCATTCGTCGGCGCTGGCGAGCATGTTCCAGCCGTCCTTTTCGGCGAAGCCCGCGCCGTCTTTTTCGAGGATCGCCCGGTGCAGCAGGTGGCCCGTCGGCTCGCTGATGAAAGCGATGCGGTTCCAGTATTCCTGCGGGAAGCTGCGGGCAGTGTACGGGCTGATGCCCGCCGCCGCCGTAAATCCACCAAACACGTCCACCTGCCGGACGTTTGGTGTGATCGGATGGATCGCGTAATGCCCGTCGATCTTCTTCTTCCCATTGCCGCGCAACCCGGCAACACCTTCGTAATAGCGGTCGGGGATGGCGACGTAGAGGCTGTGCTCATTATTCGCCGTCGAGCCGAAGACATCGAACGTCTCAGAAAAACCCAGCCCCCAGGTGTTGTTCGTAAACGGGGTGATGTAATCGAAATCCGATCCATCGGGCCGGAAGCGGTAGACGCCCATCGAAAAGGCATGCTCCTCGCCGCCGATGACACCCTCGAACGCCGCGTAGCCGACCGTCCCCCAGATCCAGTTATCCGGCCCATAGCGCAGGTTCGACGGCCCGGCGTGGGTGTCGTCGACGCCCCATCCGCTGAAGAGGACTTCGCGCACGTCGGCGCGGTCGTCGCCGTCGGTGTCTTTGAGGAAGAGGAAATGCGGCGCCTGCGCCACGATGACGCCGTCGTTGGCAAAAACCAGGCTGGTGGGGATGTTGAGGCTGTCGGCGAAGGTGGTGAACGAATCGGCCTTGCCGTCGCCGTCGGTGTCTTCGAGGATGGTGATGGCGTCGTTGCCCTTGCCGTCGGGGCGCACCTGGTTGGGGTAATCCTCTGTCTCGATAATCCACAGCCGCCCGCGTTCGTCCCAGGCGCCGGCCATGGGCTTTTTGATATCCGGCTCCGCCGCAAAAAGCTGAAGCTCAAAACCCGGCGGAATCTGGATGAGTTGCTGCGATTCATCGGGCGAGAGCGGGGCCTGAAGCTTCAGCGGCGGATCGCGTTTTTCATAGTTGGGGATGCGATCACTTTCGGAGTACGTCAGCGTCGGAAAAGAAAGCTGCTCCCAGCGGGCGCGGAGGTCGTCGCCGACGGCCCAGAGCAGGCCGCGCTTGACGAGGTCGTGAAAGCCGGGATGACTCCAGGTGCGCTGGTCGTGGCCGTAGGCGGTGTAAAAGACGCGCCCTTTGCCGTGCGTCCGCGTCCACGTCCACGGCTCGCGGTGGTCACCTTCGACGCGTTCCATCAGCACCGTGCGGTCAGGGTTGTGCTCATCGTGGACGTATGTCTCATCCCACGTCTCAAAGGCTTCAAACCCCTGCGTGATAGGGTGGCCGGCATCGATAATTTCGGCAGTGAAGGTATCGGTGCCGTGCTCCTTGAACTGCGCCCCGACGAGCGCGACGAAATCGTCCGAATTGCGAAAACAATACGAGGCGCAATGAATCGGGAGGAAGCCTTTGCCCGACGCCACAAAATCGAGCAACGCTTTATCCTGCGATGCTGTGATCGAGTCGTGATTGGCGTAGAGCAGGAGCGCGTCGTAGCGCGCCAGTGTCTCCGGATTCAGATCGGCGGGATCGTCGGTGTAGGAGATGTTGATGCCGTCTTTGGCGAGCGCCGAGGCCAGCATCGGGGCGTGGGTCTTCGAGGGATGATGCTCGCTGTCGTGGCCGAGGAAGAGGACTTCGATCTTGCGCGGCCCGGTATCCGGCGGCGCAGGCGGTGCGCAACTCCAGCAGAGGCAAATCGTGATTAAAAGTACGAGGCTGGGGCGTCGCCGGGATCGTAGACGGGGGGCACATGCGGTCATCCGCTTTTCTATTTTTAACGGGTTGCAATGCGATGCCGCCAGCCATCTTGTAGAGACGTTACATGTAACGTCTCTACCGACGGCGGGGCTGTTTTCTTCACCACGCAGGTTGCATCTCCTTCCCGGAAGAGTCTACTTTGTAGATCGATGGATGTCAATGCCGCTCTGCTCCGGAAGACCCGTTTGTTACCATGCCCGGAACCATTCTCCTGCTCGGCACGCTCGATACCAAAGCCGCCGAGTTCGCCTACGCGCGTGATCTGATCCACGAACGCGGGCACCGAACGCTCGTGATGGATGCCGGCATCCTGCGCGATCCGCCCTTCACGCCGGACGTCACCGCCGCCGAAGTGGCCGAAGCCGGCGGCGACACGCTGGAGTCGCTGCGCGAGCAGGGCGACCGGGGGCGGGCCGTCGAGGTCATGATGCAAGGCGCCTGTGTGCTGGCCGAGCGTCTCCACGGGCAAGGCCGGATCGACGGGGTGCTGGGGCTGGGCGGATCGGGCGGCACGGTCATCGCCACAGCGGCGATGCGGGTGCTGCCGGTGGGTCTGCCCAAGGTGATGGTCTCGACCATCGCGTCGGGCGACGTGGCGCCTTACATCGGCGTCAAAGACATCACCCTGATGTATTCGGTGGTCGATATCGCCGGGCTCAACCGGATTTCCCGCCGCATTCTCGCCAACGCTGCCGGGGCGGTGTGCGGGATGGTCGAGCAAACAGCGCCGGAGGGCGAGGACAAGCCGCTGGTGGCCGCGACGATGTTCGGCGTGACGACGCCGTGCGTCGAGCGGGTGCGCGAACGGCTGGAGGCGGCGGGCTTCGAGGTGCTCGTTTTCCACGCTACCGGCAGCGGCGGGCGGGCCATGGAAGCGCTCATCGACGGCGGCTTCATCGCCGGGGTGGCGGATGTGACGACCACCGAATGGTGCGACGAACTCGTCGGCGGTGTGCTCAGCGCCGGGCCGCATCGGCTGGAGGCTGCCGCCCGCGCCGGGCTGCCGCAGGTCGTCTCGTGCGGCGCGCTCGACATGGTCAACTTCTGGGCTATCGATACGGTGCCGGATGCCTTCAAAGACCGCGCGCTCTACCGCCACAATGCCAACGTGACGCTGATGCGCACTACGCCTGACGAATGCGCCGCGCTCGGACGGATCATCGCCGAAAAGCTCAACGAAGCCACTGGCCCGACGACGCTCCTGATCCCGCTGAAAGGTGTCAGCGCCATCGACGCCGAAGGCCAACCCTTCCACGACCCCGCCGCCGACGCCGCGCTCTTCCAGGCCCTTCGCGATCACCTCGACGACGCGGTGACGCTGGTTGAACTGGACCTCCACATCAATGATCCGTTATTTGCGGATGCGATAGCAGATCGGTTGCTGCACGTGCTTTCTAATGGTGATTCTGGGATATCATGAGGATGCGAACAAAACACGAAGATATTTCCGAAATTCCCCCTTCGAAGGGGGACAGCGTTCGGCGAACGTATGTGCAGCCGGACGCAGGGGGATGTTCGCGCGGTTGAGCAAGAAGGTTTTTAGCAGGCCGCACCAACATCCCCCGCCCTCGCTGGCGCTCGGGCACCCCCTTCGAAGGGGGACTTTGGCGTCGCAGCGATGAAGAACGGTTTTGCCAGGGTTTTTCATTTACATCACGTTATTACCAACCGTATGTCTTTCATCCCACGACAAAACGCCCTCGCCCGGCTGCGCGCGCAAGTGGCTGCCGGCAGGCCCATCATCGGCGCCGGCGCCGGGACCGGCATTTCGGCCAAGTTCGCCGAGCGCGGCGGGGTCGATCTGATGATTATCTACAACTCGGGCCGGTTCCGGATGGCCGGGCGCGGCAGCCTTTCGGGGCTGATGCCTTACGGCGACGCCAACGCCATCGTCGTTGAGATGGCTGCCGAAGTGCTGCCGGTAGTTCAGGATACGATGGTGCTGGCCGGTGTCTGCGGCACCGACCCGTTCCGGCTGATGCCGGTCTTTCTCCGACGCCTCAAAGCCATGGGCTTCGACGGCGTGCAGAACTTCCCCACCGTCGGGCTGATCGACGGGGTGTTCCGGCAGAACCTGGAAGAGACCGGGATGAGCTATGACCTGGAAGTCGAGATGATCCGGCAGGCGCATGCGATGGACCTGCTCACCTGCCCGTACGTGTTCAGCCCGGAAGACGCCGTCAAGATGGCCGAAGCCGGGGCCGACGTGCTCGTGCCGCACATGGGCCTGACGATGAAAGGCTCCATCGGCGCCGAGACCGCGCTGACGCTGGAGGATTCCGCCCGTCGCGTCCAGGCCATGCACGACGCCGCCAAAGCGGTCAACCCGGATATCTTCGTGCTCTGCCACGGCGGCCCCATCGCCGAGCCCGAAGACGCCCAGTACATCTTCGACCATACCGAGGGCATCGTGGGCTTCTTCGGCGCCTCCAGCATCGAGCGCCTGCCCACCGAAGTCGCCCTCGAAAACCAGGCGCGTCGTTTCAAATCATTGAACCTGATGAATTTTGACGCTGGAACCCGGTAATACGTCAACGGTATTCTGAAAGCCGAAATCTCTCCACGGATTTCCCTGCCAAAATTCATCACCCATGGAAAAAATCGGATCCTGCACGATTGCCTATGGCAACGACGTAGAAACGCTCTCTTTCGACTGGGGCAACATCAAGCTGCTCAGCGAACCTGATGTGACGGGAGGCCAGACGATGACGTTCGGGATGGTGGTGGTCGAGCCCGGCAAAGGCCACGCCCGCCACAACCATCCCAACGCCGACGAGGTCATCTTCGTCATCTCCGGCGAGGCCGATCAGATGCTCGACGACCAGCCGCCTGTGCCGATTCGTCCGGGTGCGTCGGTTTACATCCCTCGGGGTGTTTATCACAGCACGCTCAACACGGGCTGGGAGCCGTTGCGGTTGATTGTGGTCTATGCGCCGGCAGGAGAGGAGGAGGTGCTGCGTGCTTTGCCGGATGTGACGCTGGTGCCGCCGGGTACGTTGCCGGGGTGATTCCTGGGGGGGCTTTTGATTCCGGCGTGGTGGTATGATCCCGGTTGTTGTCCTTTTGGCTTGATCCCCCGGATCCCCGGATCGTGGTCCGGGGCAGGCTCCGGTCCAAAAGATCAAGACTTTACCCGCTGGGCCGTGTAAAGACGTTACATGTAACGTCTCTACGGCATGCGCTCAACGTTGAATCGCGCTCCTTCGTCGCTCAGACAGCAAATTTTCCTTGGCTGTTGGATTTTTTCAGGCCAGTGGACGAAGGACGGGACGCGGATGGATTCTTCGTACATCACCCGTTTATCGATCCAACAGGAGAATTCGAATGCCTGAAAACTTGTTCGACCTCAGTGACCGCGTCGCGGTTGTAACCGGCACGAGCCGTGGATTGGGCCAGTACATGGGCCGCGCCCTGGCAAGAGCCGGCGCCGATCTGGTGATCACCAGCCGGGACGTCTCGCGGCTGGCCGATTTTCAACGAGAGATCGAACAGATCGGACGGCGGGCGTTGCCGCTGGAACTGGACGTGCGCGATCTCCAGAGCATCGAACGGATGGCTGATCGCGCCGTGGCGCATTATGGGAAAATCGACATCCTGGTCAACAACGCCGGGTGCAACGTGCGCAAGCCCGCTGTGGAGGTAACGTGGGATGACTGGAACACGGTGGTCGATACGAACCTGCGCGGCACGTTTTTCGTCGCGCAGGCGGTGGCACGGGGGATGATTGAGGCGCGCTACGGGCGGATCATCAACATCGGCTCGGTGACGTGCGTGGCCGGCTATGCGGGGCTGGGGCCGTACTGCGCCAGCCGCGGCGGCGTCAAGCAACTGACCATGTCGCTGGCCGACGACTGGGGGCCGTACGGCGTCACGGTCAATTGCCTGGCGCCCGGATGGTTCAAGACCGCGCAGAACGCGGTGCTCTACGAAAACGCCGAATGGGTGGACTACCTGACCGACCGCATTCCGCTCAAACGCCCCGGCCAGCCTCACGACCTCGACGGCGCGGTAGTCTTCCTCGCCTCCGAAGCCAGCCGCTACGTCACCGGCCAGACGCTGCTCGTCGATGGCGGCATCTCGACGGGCGCGACGAAAGCGACGGTATCTTTGGAGTAGAAGTGCTGTGAAACGTGAGGAAGCCCTTAGAAACGTCGCAGCGAAGCACCCTCACGTTTGGGGAATGGCCAGTAGACGGGTTTTCTATTCAGTCGAGGCACAGTGTTCGCAGTGTCACGCCGTCAACCAGCGCGGCGGCACCTATGGTCCGTCGGAGATTTCGCTGATGCCGGAGGGCTTAGAGCACCGGCTCACCGTGAGCGACTTTCGTGATTTGATCGCTTTCCTGGAGCAGGGTGAACGTTAACTGAAAACGCCAGACCCCAATTCTAGAGAACATGATTCGGGATGACTCATGTTTGCAGATACGCTCTGGCCTGGACTTCATATGAAAAAACTAGATCAACTTATCGACGAAGTGGCGCAGGCCCGCGCGCGTTTTCTCGACGCTGTTGATGGCGTGAGCCCGGAGCAGGCCGTCTTCAAGCCGGAGCCGGGGCGATGGTCGATTCTTGAGATTACCGAGCACATCGCGCGGGCGGAGGAGGCCGGCGTCTTTGGCATGTGGCGCGCGCTCGACGGCTACCGGCGAGGCGAACCGATCTGGTCTGGCGATCCGGTTCACAGGGGCCTGCCCATCGAGGAAGTGGTGGCGCGAACGTGGCAGCCGAAAGAGCAGGTGCCGGCGATCGCCGCGCCGCGCTGGGGTGGGGCATTCGCGTACTGGATTGCCCGGCTGCGGTCGGAGCAAGTGGTTCTGGAGGAACTGGCGCAAGCTCTTTCCGGCGTGGTTCTGGAGGAAGTGATCTATCCGCATCCGCTTTCCGGCCCATTGGATGTCCGGCAGCGGCTGGAGTTTTTGCGTTTTCACCTGGATCGTCATCGTGCTCAGGTGGAGGCGTTGACGGGCCGGTAGGGGCTGTGATAATTAATTCGGGCGTTCACACAACCCTCGCTATAGAACGCGGATTTAGCGGATGATCGCGGATTTAGCGTCAAGCCGATCCGCGCCAATCAGCCCCATCCGCGTCATCCGCGTTCTATTCAAAAACGAAATATAAGAGCTTCTGCCGAGGGCTCCGCCGTGCTCTTCATCCCCGTCCGCACCTGCCAGTCCAGCACGCCCGGCTCTCCGACGCGGACGGTGTAGGTCCCGGCCCGGTAGACGGGCGGGCGGAACGTGGCGCCGGGCGCGCGTGTGGTGTAGACCGGAACGCCGCCGGCCTCATCGATGATCTGGACGACGGGGCGTGTGTAGCCTTCGAAACGCAACAGCGGCAACGTAGCGCCGGGCGCACGTCCGTCGTTATCGTGCATCGAAAGCGTCAGCGGCCAGCCCGGATGTTGCCCGGCGGGATCCGAACCTGATAGCACTTGAGCCCTGCCACCACGATAACCTCGCGCTCTGCGGGATCGGCCCGCACCGTGCCGCTGTAGCGCGTCTCCCGGCCATTCAGTCGAAGAAACGCCACGGTTTCATTCACGATCTTGCGCCATACGTCGTTGTTCAAGCAATCGCTGGCAGCCAGGTGAACAGGTTCTAAACCTGCATACAATACCTGTAGGCCACTTCCGTGTCAATTAACGCAGTTTCTATCATCCCATCCTACCCGATTTGGGTGATTCTCTGTAGAAAAATGCAGGTTGAGGGCTGTGGCTACACATTTGAAAATAAAGAATGTACCTACAATTATTGATTTTCGATTTGCCCAAACAGTCAAGAGGAATGGGTTTCAGCCGATACTGTCCGAAGGCGTCGAGCATAATAACGAACCTACCTTTTGAAGTTACGGCCCAGAGCCCCCCGTTGATATGTCGAAATGGCGGCGTAGACGAAGGAGACGCAGGATCCTGGCGGCGATCTTAGTCTTAGCGATCGTCGGCATACTCTATGCGGGTCTCTCCGCCGAGGATGCCCCTGATGGTATCATCACCACGAACTATGGGGCGCCCAAGAAAAGAACGTCGTGGATCTACCAGGGCGTAGAGGTCACGCAGGAGGAATGGGAGTTCCAAAGGAGCATGGGGCTCAAGCGGGTCTCGAAGTATATCGAGGCCGGTATTATTCAACGAATCAATGAAGCCCACCGCCAGTTGTTTATCAACGACCCGGTCTGGTTTGCGATGGGCATCGGTCGCCAGGAACACGTGGTGCGTGTGGTGGTCGGGTATCTCGATGTGGTTAATGAAAATAATCCAGGCACGGTGACGGTCTTCAGCTTCCGCACGGGCGGCGCCATCGCCGATCTCAAGGCTGGTACTTTTACCGCCTTCAGATAGCCGGGGTCATGCTCTTTTGATTCCGGCGTGGTGGCTTGATCCGGTGTTGTTGTCCTTATTCAAAGAAAGTGGCGGATGATCGTGATGGTGGCGGCGGTGGCCGATACGATGAGGATGGCGGGGCGAATATAGCCGCGATCCAACATCCGCGCACTGTAGCGCGACACGAAAAAGCCGATGCCCAGTGCGGGCACCATACACCACGCGACGAGCAGTTCGGCTAGGCCCAATCGTCCGATGAGGGCCAGGGCCATCAGCGCCATCAGCGTGCCGAAGATGAAAATACCCGATAGCGTGCCCCGAAGGCGAGGCCCTGCCTGTTCATAATAGAGCATCGCCATCGGCGGGCCGCCTATCGATGCGGTGGTGCTCATGAAGCCGGATAATGCGCCGACGCGTATCAGATTACCCGTCGTGATGGGCAGGCGAAAGCCGGCATAGATCAGCGCCAGGGCCGCCAGCACGAGCAGGCCGATCAGCAGTGTAAAATAATTGGGGGGAATGAAGGCCAGCAGCAGCGCGCCGGCCAGCGTCCCCGGCACCCGCCCGACGACGCCCCACTTGATATCCTGCAACAGGACCGCTTGTTTTTCCCGCCGGTAGAGCAGCATCGTCAGCACAAAAGCCAGGCACAAAAGCGGGCCGGGAATAAAGATGGGATCGACCAGCAGCAGCACGGGCACAGCCAGCGTGCCCAGGCCGAAGCCCATCGACCCCTGAAGAATAGTGCCCGCAATGACGACGCCGTACGCAATACCAGGCGTGGTGAGGCTGATCGGTAATTCCATAGGTTGATTTTCCCGTGAAGCGATGCGTTGTCTGTACGTGCTTTCGTACGACGCGCCTGCGAATATACGGATGGATGGTAGACGTTCCTTATCTTGCTATTTCTTCTCCCACACAACCGACCCTGCCCGGACACGGATGGCTCTGCTGATCTTCTACGTAGTACTGGCGCTCGGCGTCTCGTTTCTCTGCTCCATCATGGAAGCCGTCTTGCTGAGCGTCTCGCCCTCGTTTGTGGCGCAGATGGAAAAGCAGCGCGGCCTGCTCGGACGCAAGCTGCGCGCCTTCAAAGACGACATCGACCGCCCGCTCGCGGCCATCCTGAGCCTCAATACCATCGCCCACACCGTCGGGGCTGCCGGGGCCGGGGCGCAGGCCGCTGCCGTCTTCGGCGATGCCTACGTGGGTGTTATTTCGGCAGTGCTGACGTTTCTTATCCTCGTCATTTCAGAGATCATTCCCAAGACGCTCGGGGCGGTCTACTGGCGGCAACTCACCCCCCAGGTCGTCCGCCTGCTGGTGCCGACGATCTGGACCATGTGGCCGCTAGTGAAAATGTCGCAAGGGTTGACGCGGCTGCTGGCGCGCGGCAAGACGAAGGTGCTCGTCAGCCGCGAGGAGTTCACAGCCCTGGCCGAACTGGGCGCGCAAGAAGGCGTCTTCCACGAAGATGAGTCGCGCATCTTGAGGAACCTGTTCCGTTTCGGCCAACTGCGCGCCCAGGACGTCATGACGCCGCGCACGGTCATCTTTGCGTTGCCGCAGACAGAGATCGTGGGCGACGTCCTCGCGGCGCATCCCGAAATCCGATTCTCTCGCATTCCCATCTACGATAAAAACCGCGACGACGTCACGGGCTTTGTCTTGAAGAGCGACCTGCTGCTGCGCGCCGCCGAGCAACAACCCGAGACGCCGCTGGCCGCGTTGAAACGCGCCCTGCTGGTCGTCCCCGGCGGTCTGCCGCTGCGCGACCTCTTCGAGCGGTTGATGAAAGACCGCGCGCACGTGGCGCTGGTCGTCGACGAATACGGCGGCACGGCGGGGCTGGTCTCGCTGGAGGATCTCGTCGAGACGCTGCTGGGCCTCGAAATCGTAGACGAAGCCGACGCTGTGAACGACATGCAGGAGTGGGCGCGCGAGCAGTGGCGCAACCGCGCTCGTCGCCTCGGCCTGCTCTCCGAAGAGGTCGATGAGATCTCGGAAGAAAAGAGCAACGGCCAGTAGGGAGGAGGCGGGCATGAGATCGCGCGGCAGCGACACGGGCGAAGCGACCACAAACACGTCGCTGGCGGAGGCTTGAGCATGGCTTTTATTTGTCCTGATTGCGCTGCCAAGACGCTGGCTATCATCTTGAGGCTGGAACTGCCGCCGGACAGCCGCTGGGACGAGATCACCCTCCAGACGCTGGCCTGCGCCCGGTGCGGCTTTGCCGGCGTGGCCGTTTATCAGGAATCGAGACGAGGCGCGCTAGAGTCAGAAACCGTCCACCACGATGGCTACCGGGTGGAAACCGTTGATTTGAGGCGGCTGGAAAGAGCCGTCAAAAGTTGCCCCACGCCGGGCGACCGGCACTGTAGCTGTTTTGCGCACCGCGTCTTCGGCAGGCAGGATGAATCGGGACGATGGAGCGGTCTCGATGAGGTAGCCCGCGAAGGCCCGTTCAGCCTGGAACGTTGAGAAGGCGAGATGCGGGATACGAGATGCGAGATATTTTATCGATTTGCTAGAAGATGACTCGTGTTTGCAGACCCACCCAGGCTCATCGTCCGGAATCCCGTATCTCGCATCCCGCATCCCGCAACATCAATCCCGACTCACTTGTACTTCGATGCGTGTTTGTATTTCAGGTTGAGCAGGCCCAGCGGGGCGTTGGCGCGGGCGTCGATGGAGAGGCCGCTGGGGCCTCGGTGGCGCCAGAGGTAATAGGCTGCCCCGGCTACCATCGCCCCGTTGTCGATGCACAGGTTGGGCGAGGGCGAGAAGGTGCGGAGGCCGCGTTCTTGCGCCGCCGCGTCGAGCGTGGCGCGCAGCAGGCTGTTCATGGCCACGCCGCCGGCCAGCGCGATGCGCGTGAGGCCTTCGGCTTCAGCCACCCGGAGCGTTTTGCTCACCAGCACATCCACGACGGCCTGCTGAAAGCTGGCGCATAAGTCTTCAACCGGAAGCGGCTCGCCGGCCTGTTCAAGCTTTTCAATCGCGCGGATGACCGACGTCTTCAAGCCGCTAAAGCTGAATTCGAAGTTAGGTTTGTCGATCATCGGCCTGGGAAAGGCGAACGCGTTCGGATTGCCTTTCTGCGCCAGCTTTTCGATGATCGGGCCGCCGGGGTAGCCCAGATCCAGCCGCCGCGCGATCTTATCATACGCCTCACCGGCGGCGTCGTCGCGGGTGTGGCCCAGCAAGACGTATTTGCCGTGGTCTTCGATCTTCAGCAGCAGCGTATGCCCCCCGGCCACCGTCAGGCATTGGAACGGAAAAGCCAACTCCGGCTCATGCTCCATGATGTTCGAATAGATGTGGCCTTCCAGATGATGAATCCCGATCAGCGGCAGATCCTGCGCGATGGCAATCGACTTGGCCGCCGACACGCCCACGACCAGCGATAGGAGCAGGCCCTGATGATTCGACACCGCGACGGCATCCATATCGCCGAACGTGGCGCCGGCTTCTTCGAGCGCCGCATCCAGAATCAGGTTGACGTTCTTGACGTGCTGCCGCGCAGCAATCATCGGCACGATCCCGCCGAACCGCTCGTGTGCCATGTGCTGCGAGGCGATGACGTTGGCGTGGATCGTCCGTCCATCTTCGACGATGCCCACGCTGGTATCATCGCAGGTCGTATCGATTCCGAGGATGAGCATGGGGTGGCTGGCAGAATCAGGTTTGTGTGGGGTTTAAGGTTGGCGCGTTGGGTGGCCGGTGGCGTTGGTCACTGGTCATTACGCTCCCCCTGCCTTCGCAGGGGTCGCTGTCACTGGTCACTGGTTCTTAAAAGAAACCCTCACCAGTGACCAGTGACCAATGACTAGTGACCCACGCCGAGCAATCAAAAAGCACAACATCTCAATTATACCGATGACCTCCTCGCTAGCTTCCATGCGGCCAATCCCGTTCAGCGAGGGTTTGTTGCATGTAGTCGGGCGAGAGTGTCAGGAGGTCGTCGCCGGTGTGTTGGTTGGATTGGTGGGCGTGGAGGGCCAGGAGGAGGCCGTTGGGGTTTAGCAGGTGCAGGCTGTCCACGCACACGGCAGGCTGGTGCTGTTCGATCTGCGTGAGGTAGGCGTTGCCGTATTCGACGATGAGCGGTATGCCGGTTTCTTTGGCCAGGGCCTCTAGCCATGTGCTGAAGGGCATCACGCCGGCGTGTCCTTCGGCGAGGCGGACGGCGCCCGTGGCGTCGGTGGGATACCAGCCGCAGTAGACGTTGCCTCGTTTGGCGTTGAGCAGCGCACAGACCCGCCCGCGTGTCCATCGCCGCGCGGCCACCAGCGCGTCGAGCGTCGGCAGCGGCACCACCGGCACGCCGAGCACCTGCGCCAGCGTCTTCGCCGCCGTCACCCCGATGTTGAGCCCGGTCCACGAGCCGGGGCCGATGACCACGCCGATCTGGTCGAAGGTCGCCATCTCTAGATCAAGCTGCCGGGTCATCGTCCGGATCTGTTCGTGGAGATGCGTCAAAGGCTGCGTCTTGAGCGCCGCGTAGCCGAGCACTGCCTCCTCGTGTGTCACAGCGACAGTGGCATACGCGCCTGAGGTGTCAATGATCAGCGTGGGCATAATCGGGTAGATCCGTAAGCAGTTCGTCGTACGCAGCGGTGTCGCCGACGGTGGCGGCGCGCACCCGCCGGCACGTAGGATCGGCCAAGCCGCACAGCGACAGCGTGATAGATAGATAGCCGGGCGTCAACTCCTTGAGGAATTTCGAAGCCCATTCGATCAGGCAGACTGCATCGGGCCGCTCAAGATACTCGCTGAAGAGAAAAAAGTCCGTGTCCGAGAGCGTGTCGAGCCGGTAAAAGTCGATGTGAAAGACCGAAAGCGCTCCCGCCGTGGTTTCGACGCGATATTCATGGATGAGGTTATAGGCCGGGCTTTTGACGAACTCGTCATCATAGTCGCCCAGGCCGCGCACCAGGCCTTTTGCCATCCAGGTTTTACCCACCCCCAGATCGCCATCGAGCCCGACGACGGCAGGCACCGGCAACCGGCGCCCGATCCACTGGCCCAACGCCAGGGTTTCCGCAGCATTCGACGTGCGCAGTTCGATCATTTTACCAGGGATTGCGATGGAAGACAGTGCTAAACCCGCTCGTGGAAAGGGAGTTTCTGAGGGTGTATGGTGTGCCTCATTGATCATTCTCAGTAGGTCTGATTGTGAGGTTTTTTACCGCAGATTTCGCAGAGGGCGCTGAGGAATTGCTTTATGTGTTTTCTGCGTCCTCTGTGCCCTCTGCGGTAAAAAAAGGATCTCCTGATTCTATCGATGCCCTTCACGATTCGCTCTATGTCTACACGAATCCGCCGACACTTGTTATCCAGATGCCGAACCGCGACCTTAAATAAATCGTAAGAGGAAGATCCCGAAGCCTTCCGGGTATTTTTCTTGCTCGGTTTCGATGGAAACGCCGAGGCGCGCGCCGGGGAGGCGAAACATCGCCCTGGTTTCGTCGAAAGACGTATTTTACTGTTGCGCAGCGCACGCGGCGTGTCCACCACGTTGTACACTTTGCCGGAGCAGCCATGCCACAAACGATACGAACGCCTGTTTTTAATCGGTACGAGGTGCTCGAGAAGATCGGCAGCGGCGGCATGGGCACGGTCTATAAAGCGCGCGACACCCACCTCGACCGCTGTGTGGCGCTCAAAATGTTGCCGCCGGGCTTGCAAGAGCATCCCGAAACGCTCGAACGATTCCGCCGCGAAGCCCAGGCGTTGGCCTGTCTCAAGCACCCCAGCATCGCCACCGTCTACGACGCCAACGTCGAGGGCGGTTTTCCGTATCTGGTGCTCGAATTCATCGAAGGCAAAAACCTCGAACGCATCCTGGCCGAACACGGCCCGATGCCGGTCCACGACGTCGTGCGGATGGGCATCGAACTGGCCGAAGCCATCGACCACATCCACGAGCACCGCGTCGTCCATCGCGACATCAAGACCTCGAACATCATCGTCGAGCCCGAAGGCCGGGCGGTACTGGCCGACTTCGGCATCGCGCTCGTGGCGTCGTTGCCGAGGATCTCGCGCGAGGCCCTCGGCACGCCCGAATATATGAGCCCCGAACAGGCCGACGGCAAAGCCCTCGACGGGCGGACGGACCTCTACAGCTTCGGCGTGGTGCTCTATGAATGCCTCAGCGGGGTCGTGCCCTTCGAACGAGACGGCGATGGCCTGGCCGAGTTGACGGTCTTGATGACGGACATCCTCAAGGCGCCGCCGATGCCGCTGCGCCAACGCCGCCCCGACGTGCCCAACTGGCTGGCCGCCATCGTTGACCGATGCCTGGAGAAAGACCCGGCGGCGCGTTTCGCCAGCGGGGCGGAAGTGGCGCAGGCCCTGCGCAAAGGCCGTTTGCCCAAACGCCTGGCCCGCGCCAACGGCACCCCGGCGGTCAAGCCCGTCAGCCGGTTTGGCAAAGCGACGATCTACGAGTACCCCGAAGCCGCCGGCGAGAGCCAGGAACGCGGCGGTCTGGTTTTGATCAGCCACATCAAGCCCGTCGCGGCCATTGCGTTTAGCCCGGACAGCCGGCGGCTGGCAACGGCCAGCGGCGACCGGGCCGTCCGGATCTGGGAAGTCGGATCGGGCCGGCTCGTGCATACGCTCCTGGGCCACCAGGGCCACGTCTCGTCGATGGCCTTTAGCCCGGATGGCTCTTTCCTGGCGTCGGGCGACCGCGAAGACGGTGTCGTGCATTTGTGGGATACGCGAAGCGGCCAGCATCGTCAGGGATTCGAAGGCAACAGCACGCAGGTCTGGTCGGTGGCGTTCAGCCCCGACGGCCAGCGGCTGGCCTCCGGCGGCTCCGACGGGATGGTGCGCTTCTGGGATGTCAGGCGCAAACGTCTGGTACGGACGATCTCGGCGCACGGCGGCTACGTGCTCTCGGTGGCTTTCAGCTTCGACGGCCAGCGGCTGGCCTCCGGCGGCTCCGACGGCGCCGTCCGGCTCTGGGACGCCGGGTCGGGCCGGGCAGCGAACATCCTCGGCGAGGTCAACAAATGGATGAACGCGGTGGCCTTCAGCCCCGACCGTCGCCATCTGGCCTCCGGCAGCGGCGACGGCGCCGTCCGGCTCTGGGATGCCGGCAGCGGCCAACTGGCGCGCACGCTCCGCGGGCATCGCGGCTACGTCATGGCCCTGGCGTTCAGTCCCGATGGACGACGGCTGGCCTCCGCCGGGCGCGATCAGGCCGTGTGTGTGTGGGAGACCGACAGCGGACGCCTCATGCGCCGCCTCGAAGATCACAACGGCGAGGTGATGGCTGTCGCCTACAGCCCCAACGGAAAATATCTGGCGACAGGCAGCAAGGATACCACCGTGCGGATGCGCCCCCTCCGGACAGGCAAAGCCGGCGGCTCGCGTCTCAAACGCTTCCTGGGTTTATGGCTTTAGGGGATTGTAGATTTATGCCTCTGAAAAAGTGATGTAGTATTTTCCTGCGTAACAAATTGTAGAACCCTTGGCGTAGGTCATGGGTCATTACGCTCGCTGGCGCTCGCTGTCATGAGTCATGGGTATCTAACTCATGACCCATGACCCATGACCCATGACCCATTTAAATTGATCCTATGACATCTGAGACGCGGGCCGAGGGCGTGTTGCTCTCCTGGGTAGACCTTCGGACTGATCCGTATGATACGCGCGGGCGAGATGAAGGCACGCCCGGACCGACCCTGACGCTGCTTTTTGATCCGGAATCGCCGTATCGAGGGCGTATTGGGCAGGCGGTGCTCTTCTATCGTAAACCCTCGCAGGGGCCGCGCGCCCACGAAGACTTTGCCGTGGCCGATGCCACGCGCAAAGAGATCGAGCGCCTCAGTGCGAATGCGCCCATCCAGGTAGACGTGATCCCGTGGCACGGCGAAGACCCGACGGATCATCGCGGCATTTTTGAATTCCTCGATCCCAAAATCAAAGAAATCACCGAGCGGTTTTTCGGGCAGCCGGTGATTATCCACCTCAGCCCCGGCACCCCGGCGATGCAGACGATCTGGGTGCTCATGGCCGAGATAGGGCTCATCCGCGAGCCGTTCACCGTGGTCAAGAGTCTGCCGAGGGCGTATCGCGCCGGGCGGGGCGCCGTCGTGCCCGTCAGCCTGGACATCCCGACGCTCTACAAGGCCTTCCATCAGGCTCGCCCGCGCCAGGTGTCTTCGGCGGAAGAGGTGGTGCTGCTCGATCCGCGCTATTTCGTCTCGGATCGGCTTCAGCAACTCTACGACAAAGCCCGGCGCTTTGCCCAGCTCAACGTGCCCATCCTGATCCTGGGCGAACGAGGAACCGGCAAAACGACGCTGGCCTCGTGGATCCGCAGCAACAGCCCGTTCCGCCAGCCCGAGAAAGACCGCTCCTGGCCGTCGGTGCCGTGCAGCCAGTACAGCCCCGAAACGATGCGCGCCGAACTCTTCGGCTACAAAAAAGGCGCTTTCACCGACGCCAAAGAAGACACCGAAGGCCTCCTCCACATGGCCGACGGCGACACCCTCTTCCTCGACGAAATCGGCGACATCCCGCGCGATCTCCAACGCCTGCTCATCCGCGCGCTCGAAGAGAAAAGCTTCACCCGCGTCGGCGCGCGGATTCCGGAAAAGAGCGATTTTCGCCTCATCACCGCCACCAACCTGCCCTGGGACGAACTCAAAAAACGCCTCGATCCGGACTTCCTCGACCGCATCAGCGTGCTGGGGTTGGAGGTGCCACCGCTGCGCGCCATCCGCGACGACCTGCCGTGGCTGTGGCAGCACGTCTACCAGCAAGCCCTCCGCCGCACCGCCGTCGCTCTCGACCGCGTCCACCTCGACGCCGCCGACCACGCGCGCGTCGTGGCCTACCTCGCGCAACATCCGCTGCCCGGCAACCTGCGCGATCTCTTCCGCGTGGCCTATCACCTCGTGGCTTCCTGCCTCGACGAGCCCATCCCTGCTGCCGGGCAAGACCCCGTGGCCTATGCCCTCGAACAAGGCCTCACCCAACGCGCCACCACAGCCTCGGAGCCCGACCTGGCCCGCACCGTCGCCGCCGCTTTCGCCGCCGCCGAGCCGCTCGATCACCTCGTCTCGAAAACCCAGCCTCTCGCCACCAAAACCGTCGAACGCGCGCTGCGTCGCTACCTCGCTCACGAGCTACGCCGCATCGCCCGCTCCAACGGCACCAAACCCCAGGACCTCTGCGATGTGACGGACCGGACGCTGCAACAATGGGTGAAGCAGGAGGAGGGGGGCGTGAAACGTGAAACGTAAAATGTGAGGGTGCCGGGGGAAGGCGGTCTGGGCTGTAAACTGAGTTGTTGAAAAAGCCCCGTAGGGGCGTCCTATTTGTAGTACAAAGCGTAAAAAAAAGCTCCCCCCGCCTTCGCGGGGGCAGGCTCCGGAGCGGCCTGTTCAAAAGAATCCACTGCATCCTCTTTGAACAGGTCGCCCCTACGGGGCTCATCTTGTGGGTTGGGCCGTTTTCTACAAACAGGTCGTCCCTACGGGACTTTACAGACGCGTTTTAAAGAGGGCAAAGCTGCTTCCTACACCAGTTCTACGCGCAGTCGTTTTCCTAAGGCCGCCGCTGCACGTTCCAGGGTTTGAAGTGTCACCGACCGATTTGTGGGATCCAAGAGCCTATTCAAGGAGGCGCGACTGGTTTGCATGCGAGCAGCCATCTCGGTTTTCGTCAACTTTTGGGCCTTCATCAATTCCTCGACCTGATACGCGATGACGCGTTTGATGGCGGTTGCCTCTGCGTCAGCCAATAGGCCTTCTTCCTCAAGGAAGTCGTCGAAGTTGCTGCCGATGTGCTGGTTCATGGTTATGATTTCAGTGATTTAGGTTCTTCCTTTCACTTGTGCGAGGCGCTTTCTTGCCAGATTCAGTTCCTTCCTGGGCGTCTTCTGACCTTTCTTAATGAATCCATTTTTCGGACCAGGGGCATACCAAGCGGCCAGCCAAATTGCACGGTCTTGATTTCTTCTCCGATGGTTTTACGTTCCTCTCGCGGCAATGCTTTGAGCCACTCCCGAACGGGTTCACGTCCGGCTTCAGTCTGAAAGAAAGCGACACGCAAGCGGGGGAGGATTGCCATGTCGAAGTGTATCAAAATAGATACATTTTATCAAGGGAGAGGTTTCAATTTCAACATAAAAAACAACGAACCACGAACAACTGACCACGAACAATCGCCCAACTATTAATTTTTTAGTTGACAAATCTGCAACCTTTTCGTATGATTGCGTAGGAAACTATTAAATCCTTAATAGAAAGGAGCGGAAAAGCCCATGGCCCGCAAGCAATCGCCCACGCTCACCGATGCCGAACTGCGGCTGATGAAGATCCTCTGGGCGCGCGGCCCCTCTACCGTCGGCGACGTGGTGGAGGCGCTGCCGGAGGACGAGCCGCTGGCCTACAGCACCGTTTTGACGACCCTGCGCATCCTCGAACAGAAAGGCTACCTGCGCCACGAAAAGCAAGGCCGCGCCTACGTCTACCACCCCGTCGTAGATCGCAGCGCAGCACGGCGCAGTGCGCTGCGATACGTCATGGATCGGTTCTTCAACAACTCGCCGGAGCAGTTGGTGCTGGGCGTGCTCGAAAGCGAGGAGATGGACCTGGCCGATCTGGAACGGCTCAAAAAAATGATCGAAGAAAGCGAATAGGAGGCGTCACCGATGTACATTTTCGACCTACTCGATCCTGCGGCCTCGATGACCATTGCCGCGCTGGTGAACGGCCTCTTGCAGGGCCTCGTCTTGCTGGGATTGATGTGGAGCCTGATGCGGATTGCCGAGACGCGGCGGCGGCTCAACGCCACCACCCGCTATGCCGTCTGGACCGTCACGTTGGCCGCCATGGTGTGCCTGCCCGTGGGAGCGGCGCTGATGGCATCGACCTCGCCCGAAGCGCCGCCGCCGGCTTTGACCGAGGCCGTGGTGGTGCTTCCGGAGGCGGCGCCGGTGCTCGTCGTCGAAGATCCGGCTTTGGAGCAGGCGGAGGCCGTTGTGTCTGTGCATGAATCGACCGCACAGCCGCAAGAAGCTGCTCTGGCCGCGCCCGTGCTGAACCCGTCTCCGTGGCGGCTGACGCTGCCGCCGGGGCGATGGATGTTTTTTGTGTTCGGAGCGTGGCTGCTCGTGGCGTTGACGTTGCTGGCACGGGTGGCGCGCGGCTGTGCGTACGTGGGGCATCTGAAGCGACATAGCACCCCGCTCGCGCCAGTTTATCAACAGCGCCTCGATGCGTGGCGGAAGGCTTATGGGCTGCGCCGGCCCGTCCGGATTGCCGGCGTCGAAGGGATCTCCACACCCGTGGCCGTCGGCCTGCGAAAGCCGATGATTCTCGTGCCGGTCTCGCTGCTCGATCACCTGACCGGCGAAGAGTTCGATCAGGTGATGTTGCACGAACTGGCGCACGTCGAACGCCGCGACGACTGGACCAACCTGTTTCAAAAACTGGCCCAGGCGTTCCTTTTCTTCCACCCGGCAGTGCATTGGATCGGGCGGCAGATGGAGCGCGAACGCGAGATGGCCTGCGACGACTGGGTCGTTTCGTTGACGCGCCGGCCCCGGTCGTATGCCTCGTGCCTGGCCCGGCTCGTTGAACTCAACGTGCGGTCTCGTGTGATGATCGTCGCGCCCGGCATGGCTGCCGGCAAAGCGCACCTCTTCGAACGTGTCCGCCGGCTGCTCGACCAGGGACGGCACGTTACGGCGCATCTATCCAGGGCGGGCTTTCTGACCGTCGTTTTGGCGCTGGGCGCTGCTTTTTTGGTGGTCGCGCGCCTCGGGCCGCTGTTCACGCCGCCGGAGCCCGAAGCGCCTGAGGTAGAGGTGGCGGTGTCTTTTTCTCCCATCATCATCGATGCGGCGAGGCCTCAGGTTGAAGTTATCATGGAACCGGCTCCGGAGCCCGGCATCGAGGTGGCAGAGGGGATGTTTGTAAACCTTCATCTGGGGCCTGACATGGAGCCTGCCGTGGAGCCCCTCCCCGAAATCGTCGTTACGTCGATGCGGCCCGAGCCGACGCGCAGCGAACAATACGTTTCACAAATTCAAGTTGAACGTTCCGCTATCCCCGCTGTGGTTCGCCGTACCTGGGAGTCGGTAGAGCAGAGCCTTCCCACGCTCCAGCAAACCGAGGCGCCGTCTCAGGATCTCAGCGTGGCTTCCTGGATCCGCGTGCTGAAAGCGGCGGCGCGTATCGCCTCCAGCGGCGACCGGGCGCGCTTCCTCAACGACGCCGCGCGGCGCATGCCCGATAACGAATCGGTCTACGCGGCCTACCTCGAAACGGCCAAAACGATTGATTCCTCCGGCGACCGCAAACGCGTCTTGTCTACGTTGCTGGCCCAGCATCGCCTCGGCGTGTCGTCGATGGTGCTGTTTCTGGAAGCCGCGCAAGGCGTCACCTCCAGCGGCGACCGGACGCGGCTGCTCCTCCAGGCGGCACCCGTGCTGCCCGACGACGAGGCCGTGCATGCAGCCTATATGGAAGCTGCCGAATCGCTAACCTCGCCCGCCGATCACCGACGCGCCTTGAAGGCGCTGACGAAGTAAAAACGCTCTAAAATCCCCGACTCCTAAAATCCCCGGAGCGATACGATGAACACCCGATTTCTTGTCCTCACCCTTTCTCTTCTGCTCATCGGTACGACCATCATCCTGATGCCGGAGCAGGCCGAGGCGCAGAACCGCCGGAGTTCGTTCACAGAAATGCACGACGGCGACGTCCATTATAAATGGAGCGACGGCGACGATTTGCTCGAAATTCGCCTTAAAGGCGAGATGGCTTTTACAGCCGACGATAAGGCCGTCGAAAGGATGTCGCGCGATGGGCTTTTGATGATCGAAGAGTGGAAAGGGGGTACGAGGCGCACGCTGGAGGTGCGCCCGGCCTCCGGCGGGGCGCCGCAGTGTACCTACAAAGTCAACGGCACCGAGCGCGCCTACGACGCTGCCACACGCGACGAGGTGGCCCGACTGATCCTCATCGTCATCCGCAACACGGGCATCGATGCAGACCGGCGTGTGGCGCGGATCCTGGAGCAGGACGGCCTCGACGGCGTCTTCGAGGAAATCAGGTTCATCGATAGCGGGTATGCGAAGCGTCGTTACTTCGGCGCGCTCCTCGAACAGGGCAACCTCGACACGGCTGCCTTGCAACGCCTCGCCGGGGAGGTGACGCGGCAGATTACCTCCAACGGCGACCGAGGGCGGTTTCTGAAGAAGGCAGCGCCCTATTATCTCGAAAACAGCCAGGCCTACGACGCCTATTTCGACGCCGTCAACACCATCTCGTCGTCCGGCGATCATGCCCGCGTGCTGATGCACCTGCTTGACGAACACGATCCGGATCGGGAGGCGTTTGTCAGGCTGCTTCAGTCGGCCCGGCGCATCGCGTCGAGTGGGGACAAAGCGCGGGTCTTGAAAAAGGCGACGGCCCGGTACGACAACCACCCGGACGTCCGCGCCGCTTTTTTCGAGGCTGTCAATACGATCCCGTCGTCGGGCGATAAGACGCGTGTGCTGAAAGCGCTGCTCGATAACGCCGACCTCAATGCCGCCTCGGTCACGGCCTTATTTCAATCGGCCAGAGATATCAAGTCCAGCGGCGACAAGGCGCGTCTGCTCACCAGCGCCGCGCCGTTTTTCATCAACGACGAAGCCCAACGCGCGGCCTATTTCGACGCCGTCAACACCATCGATTCGTCCGGCGATCATGCCCGCGTGCTCCAGAGCCTGCTGCGCGAGCAACGCCTCGACAAAGCCTCGCTGATGGCGCTCCTGTCCTCCGCTGCGACCATCAAGTCTAGCGGCGACAAAGCCCGCGTGCTCATCGCCGCCGCCGGCCGCGTCACCAGCGACGACGATCTGGTCGAAGCCTACCTCGCCGCCGCCGAAACCATCGCCGCTCCCGGCGACCACACCCGCGCGCTTTCGGCGTTGGTGAAACACTAAAAAACGTAAGGCAATCCCCCACAAGCCGGGGCGGGGTGCGGCTGTCAGGTTGATCGAATGGTGCGTGGTAGCTTTATTCCCTTCGTAATCAACCACGCCCATCGTAAGCTTTTCTCTCGATGCCGGACCTCCTCGCTGTTTTTTTGATTGGATTATTGGGCAGCGCGCATTGCGTGGGCATGTGCGGCGGCTTCGCGTTGGCTATTGCGCAAGGGCACGGCGGGGCGCGCGGCGCCCAGGTCCATCAGATCCTCTATTTTTTGGGGAAGACGCTCACTTATGCGCTCCTCGGCGCCGTCGCCGGCGGGTTGGGACATGTGATCGGCGCGGCGTTTTCGGGCGTGCAGAACGTGCTCAGCATCGTGCTGGGTTTGTTTTTGGTGGGGATTGGTCTCGGTCTCCTGGGCGTGCTGAAACGATTTGAAGGGCCGCGTTTCATGGCGAAGATCAACAAACTCCCGGCCATTATCGGCGGGTTGTTGAAACGCCGGACGCACACGGCGACGTTCGGGCTGGGGATGGTCAACGGATTGTTGCCGTGCGGGCTGGTCTACGGCATGCTGGCGCTGGCGGCAGCCACCGGCGGCCCCCTTCGCGGCGCCCTGACGATGGCCGTCTTCGGCGCCGCGACGATCCCGGCCTTGTATCTGCTGGCGATGGCGAGCTTTCTGATGCGCCCCGCCTGGCGGCTCCGGCTCAACCGGATCAGCGGCGTGCTGGTCGTCGTGCTGGGGCTGATCACCATCCTGCGAGGCACGCCTGCGCTCGATCCCATCATGCATCTCTTCCACAACGATCACCCCGATCATCACGAGATGGTAGAGCCTGAACCTCACGGCACGATGAGGCATCAGGGGGAGTAGCTTTTCTTGCTTATATTCCTTATCGAGCGCTTAGTAATAGAATATCGGGATCAACTCTTAGAGGCCTGGCATGACTACTTTGATCGTTGAAAAAGAACCAGAGGCCAAGCGCGTCGAATGTACTGAGGAGCATCTCATCGTGCATCTCGTGGATGGTCGCACGCTTCTGGTTCCGTTGGAATGGTATCCTCGCCTCCTCTACGGCACGCCAGAGGAACGGGCTCATCATGAACTCCATGGCGGCGGTTATGCTATCCACTGGCCTGATCTCGACGAAGACATCGGCGTCGAGGGGCTTGTAGCCGGACGCCGAAGCGGAGAGAGCGCACGCTCTTTCGAACGGTGGAAACAGGAGATGCAACAGCGTCGGAAAGATCCAACCCCGCGTCCCTGGGGTAAACCGTTGTCATCAAGTCTCGAAGGCGAAGATTGACCCGTTGGTCTTCAACGGGTAGAACCTTCTCACTGCGCCGATGTGACGGCGTAGGCCATGTAGATGAAGATCGCCGCGAAGGTCACGAGCATGATCGTCAGGATGAGGGCCATCGTGCCCTTGCTGGTGCGGCTTACCTGATAGAGTTCCGGCTCGGCGGCTTCGACGGGCGCTCCGGCCTGGGCGACGATGCCCGGCTGTGCAGCTTTTTTGGCGGCGGTTTCCTGTTTATCGCGGAAGGCGATCTCGTGCTGATCGGTGCGCGCTTTGAAGGTTTCGGCGAGGCTCCACGGTTGCCAGCCTGAGGCGGTCTGGGCCTGCACGCGCCAGTGAAACACCGACCCGTCCTGAGGCAGCATTTCGAGGAGGGTGAACAGCGTAGTCGCCCCGGCCTCCAGCGTGCAGACGACCTGCTCGAAGCTGGCGTCGGCGGCTACTTGCAGGCGGTAGTTGCGCGCGCCGGGCGCTTCGGTCCACGAAAACGAGACCGCCGACCCATCGACGGGCATGCCGCCAGTGGGTGCGACGGGCTGCGGCGCTTTCGCCGAAGCGGTTCCAACGGTGGCGCGGTCTGGTGTAGCAGTTGCAGATGACATGGTTCGTTTGTGGATTTAGGCAGGATTACGTTCGGCGGTATGTTCGAGGTTGGCGCTTCGGGCTATCGGTGGCACTGGTCATGGGTCACGGGTCATGGTTTTTTCAAAGACACTCATGACCCATGTCTCATGACCGAGGCCGAGCCAAGAGTGAGGCACAACGCCGGGGGTCATTTCATCGCATTATCAGGTTTACGAACGCCCTCTTCCTCATCGTCGAGCAGCATGCGGATGGCGGGAGTTTCTACATCGTCGAACTGGCCGTTGCGGACGGCCCACATGAAGGCCGCCACCCCGACAGTAGCCAGCAGGACCGCCAGCGGCACGAGGAAGTAGAGCACGTTCATAGCGCGTCTGGCGGGTTGGTGGACGAGGCAAAGGGCCGCTGGATGATCGACGAGATCACCACGACGAGCGAGCTAAGCGGCATCGCGACAGCGGCGGCCAGCGGCGTGATCAGACCCAGCATGGCCGCCCCAGCGCCGAGGATGTTGTAGGCCAGCGAGAAGCCGAGGTTGCGCCGGATCACCCGCATTACGCGTTTCGTGCCGGTGAGCAGCGTCGCTACAGGCGTCAGGCCCTCGCGTGTCAGGAACACGTCGGCGGCGACGAGGCTGGGGGTGCTGCCGCCCTGCACAGCCACGCCCACGTCTGCTTCCTGCAACGCCGCCGCGTCGTTGACGCCGTCGCCGATCATGGCGACGGTGCGTTGCTGCGAATGCCGGAGGGTGGTCACGAAGGTGCGTTTCTGCTCCGGGCTGACGTTGCCGAAAGCCTGGGCTGAGGGGAGGCCCAGGGTCTCGGCCACAGCCTGCACCACGGCGTCGTGATCGCCGGAGAGCAGATACACTTCTTTACCTGATGCCTGTAAGGCCTCGATGACGGTCTTCGAGGCGTCGCGCAGGCGGTCGCCGAAGGCCAGGACCGCCGCACAGCGCCCATCGACGGCGACGGCGACGGGGGTGTGGCCTTGCCCGGCGTAGCCCGCCAGTTTTTCTTCGAAAGCCGGCGGCAGCGGCCCCGTCAGTTCAGTGATCCAGGCCGGGCGTCCGACGGCTACGTCGCACTCATTCACCCAACCGCGCAATCCTTCTCCGGCGATGGCTTCGAAGGCTTCGACCTGGGGCAGATCGGGCGTTTTGCCATCGAGACCGCAGGCGACGCGCGCTTGCACGAGGGCGGTGGCGATAGGGTGGTTGCTGTGCGTTTCGAGCGCGGCGGCCAGGTCGATGGCATCGTCGTCGCCGTCGTAGTCGAGGAGGGTCATACGGCCCTCGGTGAGTGTGCCCGTCTTGTCGAGCACGACGGTATCGACGGCGGTGAGTTGTTGGGTGGCTTCGTCGCTTTTGATGAAGATGCTGGCGCGGGCGGCGCGTCCGGACGCCACGGCCATGGCCAGGGGCGTGGCCATGCCCAGGGCGCACGGGCACGAGATCACCAGCAACGCCACCACGTGCGGCAGGGCTTCCGACGGCGCCAGCGAGAGCCACACCACGGCAGTGATCGACGCCAGCACGAGCACGCCGAGGACGAAGTAGCCGCTGAGTTGATCGGCCAGCAGCACCACCGGGGCTTGTTGCGTCTTCTGGCTACGGATCCACGCCAGCAGCTTACCCACGCGGGTTTCGGCGCCGGCAGCCTGCACCCGCACGCGCAACGGCGCGCTGAGGTTCGTCGCCCCGGCCTCGACCGTCATGCCCGGCGCGACGGCTACGGGACGGCTCTCGCCCGTCAACACGGCGTTGTTCACGGTAGAATTTCCCGATTCGATCACCCCGTCAACCGGAAAAACTTCGCCCGCCGGCACCTCGATCAGGTCGCGCGGCTGCACGTCTTCGAGGCGGGTGATCTCCAACGAATCATCCGCCCGAACCCGGCGCGTCATCGACGGCAGCAGCGAGAGCAGGCGTTCGGTGGCATCGCCGGCGAGGCGGCGGCTGCGTAGTTGCAGCCAGCGCGCTGTCAGCAGCGCCGCGATGAGCACCGTGATCGAATCGAACCACACGTCGCCGCGCCCGCTGATGGTGGCCCAGGCGCTGTGTCCGAAGCCGGCCAACAGGCCCAGCGAGATCGGTGTGTCGATGTGCAGGCTTCGGAAATTGCGTACGCGAACGGCCAGCTTCATCGACGCCCACGACCGGCGGAAAAATTCGCTGCCGCCATAGACGACGGCCACCGTCGCCAGCGCCAGGCTGGCCCACCGCGCGGCTGTTGCCAGCGAGGCGTCGTTGGTGGTGTCGAGGCCGGCGTAGAGGGCGAAGGCGAAGAGCATCACGTTGGCCGCCAGCATCCAGCAGATCCCCAGCCTGATCAGCAGCCGGCGCTCGGCCTCGGTGCGGCGCGTCATACCTTGCTGCCGTGACGGATGCGCCACGTAGCCGAACTGCGCCAGCCAACGCGCCACCTCGGTCAGCTTCGCGCGTTCCGGGTCGAAGTGCAGCGTCAGGCGGGCGCGGGGCAGATCGAGCCGAGCCTCCAGCACGCCCGCCACTTCGTAAGGCAGCCGCTCGACCAGCCAGACGCACGCGGCGCAATGCACACCGTCGAGAAACAATTCCACCGAGCGGATGCCGTCGCCGACGGGTTGGGTCTGGTTTTCGAGAAACGCGTCGGTGTCTAGCTCGAAGAGCTTGAGATCGTCGACGGCGGTTTGGGCGGGGCGGATGGCGGTGTGGGCCGGGGCGAGGTCGCGCAGCCGGTAGAACGTCTCGTCGAAGCCGGCGGTGTGGAGGGCCTGGAAGACCACCCGGCAGCCGGTGCAGCAGAAATACGGCCCGTCGCCCACGGGGTAGCGGCCCACCGGCAACCCGCAATGCACGCACGGCGTGTCGGGGGTGATTTCGGTGCCAGTCCTATGGGCGGTGGCGGTGGGCATTCGTTGGGTGTAATTCCTGGGTGTAGTGCCTTTGAAGGCGGGTCACTGGTCATGGGTCACTGGTCACTGGTGGAGGTCGAAGCCACTAGTGACCAGTGACAGCGAGCGCCAGCGAGCGTAGTGACTAGTGACCCACATCAAAACGTGATTTCCTTGCGGATCGTCGTCTGGAACCGCAGGCTATCTTGTGTGGCGACGATTTCAAAATCCCACAATCCGGCCTGGTTGATCGGGAAAGTCTGGCGATAGAGGCCGGGCGTCTCCGTCGCCATGAGCGGGCTTTCGGCGACGACGCCGGCGCGTTGTGGGCGAAAAGCGCGGATCGTGCCCTCGGCGCCTTCGATGGGCAGGCCCTCCCGGTCGCGCAGCGTGATTTCGACAGGCCGAGCGTCCGCATCCGCCGGACCCACCGCGACGTCCGCCTGCCAGCCCAGCGCATCGCTGGCGGCCTGAAGCGCCGCCGTCTCATCCCAGTTGACGGCTTTCTGGTAATAGTCGTCGATCACCTGCGCCCCGCCGTCGGAGCGTGCCGCCATGACGGTGATGGTCACCGTCACCACGCTCATCGTGAGCAACCCGACGATGAACAACGGCCAGGCGATGTGGGGAGGGAGTTTCATGGCAGCGTTGGTTTTGGTTTTGGAAGTTGCGCTTTGGATGACCGGAGGTCATGGGTCATTATGTTCGCTTCGCTCACGTCAGTTGGCTCGCTGCGCTCGCCGTCATTGGTTGTCATTCATTGTCGTGTTCAACCCATGACAATCAATGACGCGCCGCAGGCGCACTTGACGCACGCGAAGCGTGCAAATGACGCGAACGAAGTGAGCCTCAATCCGACGGTCCCAGCAGCGTAAACGCTGTTTCCACCGCCGTGCCGTCGTCGAAGTTTAGCCGGAAGACCCCGTCCAATTCATCGTCGGTGAAGCTGGGGCGAGGGACGACGATCCAGGCTTCGACGCGTTTCATCTCTTGCGGCTCCAGGGACGTCTCCGGCGGCCCTACGATGCGGATTTCGGCGCCGGCGGGTGTCAGGGTCTCGATGGTGAAGGTGGCGGCGTATTGTTGCTGGTTGCGCACGCGGAAGCGCAGGCGGTTGGCAATGCGCCCGTCCGGCAATTCCGTAAACGGCGCTCCCACCGCGCGCCCGACGTTGACATCGTAGGAGCCGCGCGTGAGCAGCACGCCCGTGAAGATCACGGCAACGAACAGACCGAGCACCGTGTAGAGCACCGTGCGCGGGCGCAGCCAGCGCGTGCCCTGCCCTGCCAGTTCATTCTCCGACGTATAGCGGATCAGCCCGCGCGGCTTGCCGATCTTGTCCATGATACTGTCGCACGCGTCGATGCACTGGGTGCAGCCGATGCATTCCATCTGGAGGCCGTCGCTGTCGAAGTCGGCGTTGCCTTCGTCCACGTCCAAAATGCCGTCCGAGTCCGAGTCGACGTCGAGAAAGTCGGGCGCCGTGTCGCCATCTGCATCTTGCACGGGTGCCGACGTGCCGCCGTCGTCCGGATCGAACGCGTCGTCCAAGCCGTCCATGGCCGTATCGGCGCCGGACGGCACCGCGTCCGGCACGCCGTCGCGGAC
>JANQES010000096.1 GCA_028278205.1 Rhodothermales bacterium | reverse complement strand
GTGGGCCGTCTCGGAACGGAGCGCAGGCACGCGAACAAGGAAAATTTGCTGTCTGAGCGACGAAGGAGCGAGTTTCAAATTTTCCCGCGTGCCGGAGCGCAGTTCAGGCCCAGCGGGTACAGTCTTGATCTTTTGGTCCTTTTGGATCAAGCCAAAAGGACACCCAAACGCGATCATGCCACCCCGCTTGGATCGAGCTAAAGACGATCCCCCCAGAAGGCACATCCATCAGAATCTTTATACTTAATCGCAGAGAACACAAAAAAGGCGCAAAGGACGCAGGGCCGTGGCCCGTTGCATCCTTTGCGCCTTGCCGGCACCCTGGGCAGTTTAAAAAATCGTATCGACCGGGTCTCGACGATGCGGTCAACGCAGGAATTTGTAGCTCAGCTTGACCAGGAAGACATTCGTCGGGAAAGGATCGAACGCGTCCATAAGCTGATCGGTCGAACGCTGGTCGAACGCTGAACGCCCGGTGAGGTCGAAGACGTCGTAGTCGGAATTGCCCCGGCGCGACTGCGTCCAGACCAGAAAGAGCGTTGAGCCGGGCCGGTATTCCCAGCGCAGCACCGTGTTGGTCTGGAAGCTGGTGAAGGCGAAGTCGTGCCGCTTGGGATAGCTGTCGAGCGGCACGAGCGTGTCGCGGTCTTGGAGCAGCGAGAAGTTCTGATATTCGCCGCGCGCGGTGAACAACTGGCCGTAGAGTTGGAGCGACAGCGTGGGGGTGAACGTGATGTCGCCCCGGAGCGTTACGTCGAAGGTGCGGGTGTCGCGCTCGCCGAAGACGGGCAGGTAGAAGCGGCCAAATTCGTCGTACGGCTCCATCGCGCCAAAGACTGCGTCAAGGTCGCTGTTGCCGAAAGCGCGGTAGCCCTCTACCTCGTCGGGCTCGTCTCGGCTCGATTCGCCAATAGCCCAGCCGTCGGCGATGGGCGCAAACGACTCGTTCGAGGCCCAGGCCGTCACGCCGTCGTCGCCGCCGTAGCCGACGTCGCCGGAGAGGCTCAGGCGCGAACTGACGTTCCATCGCCCGCGGAAGCCCGCTTCGTACGCGCGCCCGCCGTCGTCCTGAAATTCAGCCTCTACGTTAGGCTCAAGCTGCCACGCGCGGCGCGAGTCCGTCTCGTAGGAAAGATCGACGCTCAGTTCGCGGGGTTGTTTCCGGGCGCCGAGGCCGCGTGTTTCGTAGATGTCGTAGCCGCCGAAGAGGTTGTCCGTGTTGATGCGGACGCTAATCTCTTGAAAGCCTTTTGTCTGAAAAGTATTCGACCAGAACGTGCCGAAGCCGAGGTTGAGCCCGCGCCGGTACGAGAGATCCTGGTTGGTAAAGAAGAACATCGAAGCCCGCCGGAACGGCCCGAAGGGCTGGCCGCCGTTGATCTGATGCGAGACGCCTGCGCTGAGGTTGATGTAGTTGTTGCGGCGCAGTTGCCCCAGGTCGTTGGGGTTGAAGTCGTCGCTGACGACGGTGGCGCCGGTGTAGATATTCCAGACGCCGCTGATCTTATCGAAGCCGCCGATGGCAGAAAAACCCTGCTCGGGCGAGAGGTCGTTGCCCGGCTCGGCGCGGTGGGTGAAGCTCACCTGCCCGTCGAACCGGTAGGAATTGTTCTTCATCCGAAGATCCCAATCCATCCCGCCGACCAGGCTGCGCCGCTCGTCGTTGTGCTGATACGCTGTGAGGATGCCGCCGACGGACGAGAGTTGCCCGATTTGCTGTTTCAGCCGTGCCACGCCGTAGTAGCGTTCGGGGTTAAACTGATCGCCGGTGGCCGCGCCGAGGACGCCGAAGGAGAGGCCGTTGCTGGTGCGTCCTGAGAGTTTCGACGCGCCGATGATAGGCGCCCGCCCGCCGATGCGCCGCGTGTAGAGCAACGAGCCGCCCCGGTCGAGCGAATAGTTGAAAATCTGCACGCCTTCGGTGAAGAACGGCCTCCGCTCGCGGAAAAACGTCTCGAACGCCGTCAGGTTGAGTTCCGCAGGATCCGATTCGACCTGTCCGAAATCCGGATTGATCGTGGCGTCGAGCGTGATGTTGGAACTGATGCCAATCTTGAGATCGCCGCCGACGTCGACGTTGCGTTCGCTGTGGAGTTTGCCCGGATCGCCTTCTTCGGTGAGGACTTTCGAGACGGTGTAGGGCGTGATCTGGAGGTTGCGGCGGGGTTGGATGCCCTGGAGCCCGTTGAGCGTGCCGTAGCGCGCCACGGTGCCGCCGCTGCGTTCGGTGCGCGGCACGAGCACCCAGTCGTCGATTTCACTCAGACGCGGGATGATGCGGCGGAAGTTGATGCCCCATTGCAGCGTCTCGGCTTCGGGAAAACGAAGCATCGAGTACGGAATACGCATCTCGACGACCCAGCCGGTGTCCGTCACACGCGTGGCGGCGTCCCAGACGGCATCCCAGGACGTGTCGAACCCGAAGCCGCCGCCTCCTCGGAAGGAAGAACGTCCCGAAATGATGCCGTCGGCCTGGATACCGGCGGCGTTGACGGCGAAGTTGTAGGCGGTTTTGCGGTCGAAGTACGAATCGATGGAGGCGATGAACCAGTCGGCGCGGTTGAAGTCGTCGCGGCGGCCCAGCGTGCGCATGATCTGGCCGGGCTCTTCGTCGTGAAGGACTGCCGAGATATAGACCGCGCTGCCGCCGTAGACGATGCGCACCTCGGTCTTTTGCGAGGCCTCGGCGCCTTCGTTGGGTTCGTACTGTTTGAAGCTCGAAGCGATGGGCGCCGTTTGCCAGTCGGCCTCGTCGAGGCGTCCATCGATGGCAATGGCGCCGCTGATGGGCTCGGCCACGAGCGTGCAGGCCGGGTTGACCGGACAGCGCGGTTGGGGGTCGTCGGATGTATCAAAAGCCAGGGCCGTCGTGCCGGCTCCAGCGAGGAGCCAAAGCATGGCGAGAGCGGCGGCGATGGTGCGTTTCATGCTGTATGTAGAGGGATGACGGGAGCACGTTGGCGATCTACCCTATACCGTACGACGTTACCAGGCACAGGCTTCAGCCTTTGACACGAACTGCACAGGCGTGTCATGAATGGCACGAGAAGGGTCTTGGGACGATTTTGGATTTTAGATTTTGGATTTTGGATTGGGAAGTTTTCGATCCCTTTTTACTAATCGAAGAAGCCGCGACGGTCGGGGCCGCTGCGGCTTCTTCGATTGAGATGACGGAGTTGAATCAGACCAATCCAAAATCCAAAATCTAAAATTCCTCTTATTTATAGCGTATCGGGGTCAATTGATGACCAGGGGGGTGCAGTTCATGACAGCGTCCTTGCGAACTTGCCGGGGGAGATCGTATTTAATACGCTGTGACGCCCCATCCGTTAAGCCGGTTTGCTTCATGGAGCAACCTCTATCCCAAAAACTGGAGATCCAGACAGACGCCGCGTTGTCCGAAAAGCCGTCCCCGCGTCGCCGGTGGATCGCCCTGGGCTTCATCGTCGCCTTTTGGACGTTTATGGCGGTGCTCCGAGGCGCCAGCGGCATCCTCGACGGCGAAGACCTCCAGCAGGGCCAGGCACTGCGCGAGATGCTCAAGGCCTTCTCGTATTATTATTTCTGGGCCTTGCTGACGCCCGGCATCTTCTGGCTCAGTAGCCGCTACAGCATCGAACGCGCCAACTGGAGCCCGCGTGTGCTCTTTCACGCTGCCATGGCCTTGCTCGTGGCGATGGGCGTGCAGATCTACTACAGCGTGGCCTATCACGCCATCGAGCCGCCTCCGCATCGATGGCCCTTCGATCCGCTGGCCGATTTGCTTCAACTGTGGTTTTTCAACGATCTGGTCGTCTACATCGCGGTGTTGGCGGCGGGCTTTGCGCGGGATTATTTTGTGCAATCGCAGGCGCGTCGGGAGGAAACCGTGCAGCTTCAGGCACAGGCGGCGCTCTTGCGGGCGCAACTGGCCGAGGCGCGCTTGCAGGCCTTGCGCATGCAGATCAATCCCCATTTTCTCTTCAACACGCTTCACGCCGTCTCCACCCTCGTCGAGCGCAACCCGCAGGGCGTACGCCGCATGATTGCCAAGCTGAGCGTGCTCTTGCGGCACACCCTGGAAAGCTCCAGCGAGCAGGAAGTGACCCTCGAAAAAGAGTTGGAATTCCTGGACAACTACCTCGATATCCAGCAGATTCGGTTTCAGGGACATCTGGAAGTACACCGGGAGGTCCAGCCGGAGGTGCTCTCGGCCTTGTTGCCCAACCTGATCTTGCAACCGCTCGTGGAAAATGCCATCCAGCACGGCGTCAGCAAGACCGACGGGCGGGGCCGCCTCGATGTGCGCGCCTGGCGCGAGGACGAGCGCCTCTGCGTGCAGGTGCGCGACAACGGCTCCAGCTTCAGCGGCGACGGCGCCACCAGCCTCACCGAAGGCATCGGCCTGAGCAATACCCGCGCCCGGCTTCAACAGATGTACGGCGACGCCCAGAGCCTGACGTTCCAGGTAGCCGACGGCGGCGGCCTCATCGCGCAGATCACCCTGCCCTATCATACCGCCGCCGATCTGCGGGCTGTCGTTGCGGAGGGCGTGTAGTATTCCGCAAGGTCTGACTTCGCATGGGGGGTGATGTTGGTCACTGGTCATTACGCTCGCCTTCGGCTCGCTGTCATGATGTTCGTTTACTCCGCTTCGCTCCGTCAGTCGCCTTCGGCTCGTGTCGCTCACGTCATTTGCTTTGCTGTCATTTGCTCGCTTCGCTCGTGTCATTTATTGTCCCGTTCAACCCATGACAATAAATGACGCGAGCGAAGCGAGCAAATGACGATGAATGACAGGGAACGTAGCGACCAAATGACCAACGCCAACCTCTGCATGAAGTAACACGACGAGAAACACCAGAAACCGTAGACTCGCCTCATGTCTTCCGACCAAAAACTACGTGTGCTTATTGCTGATGATGAACTCCTCGCGCGCCAGCGGTTGGAAGATTTGCTTGCCAAAAAAGACGAGGTCGAACTCATCGGTATGGTCACCAACGGGCGGGAAGCCGTCGATGCGATCCGGTCTCAGGCGCCCGATCTGGTTTTTCTCGACATCCAGATGCCGGGCCTGACGGGCGTCGACGTGGTGCGTGAGATCGGCCCGGAGGCGATGCCCGCTACCATTTTTGTGACGGCCTACGACCAGTATGCCTTGAAAGCCTTCGAAGTGGCAGCGCTCGACTATCTGCTCAAACCCTTCGAGGATGAACGTTTTGAGCAGGCCTTCGCGCGCGCCGTAAAAACGTTCACCTTGCGCCAGGTGGGCGGGATGGCAAACCGGATGCTGGCCCTGCTGCAAGGCAGTCAGGGCCCGGCGCAACCAGCCGCGCCGGCTGCCAAAACGCCGCCGGCCTACCTCGAACGCATCGCCGTGGAGATGCGCGGCCAGATGCGGATCGTGCCCATCAAAGAGATCGACTACATCTCCGCCAGCGGCCCGTATGCGGAGCTTCACGTCGGCGAAGACACCTACGTCATCCGGGAGCGGATGCAAACCCTCGAAGAACGCCTCGACCCGGAGGCCTTCTTCCGCATCCACCGCTCCGCCATCGTCCAACTCGACCGCATCGAATCGCTCTTGCACGGGGTGGGCGGAGACTACGCCGTCCGCCTCAAAGACGGCCGGCGCATCAAAGTAAGCCGGGGTCGACGGGAGGAACTGGAACAGCGGCTAGGCCTCATCTTGTGATTTTGGATTTTAGATTTTGGATTGTTGTTGGCAAAGGTCTCTGATAAACGAAAAAGCCGAGACGGTCAGAACCACTGCGGCTTTTCCTTTTGAGATGAGGATGATGGATAAGGCCAATCCAAAATCCAAAATCTAAAATCCAAAATTCACTCCTTTCCCAACAAATGCCGGAGGGCTTCTTCGAGGGTGGGAAAGGAGAACGGGTAGCCGGTTTGCTGGAGGCGTTCGGGGAGGACGCGGGCGCTGGCGAAGAGCACCTCGTCGGCTACGGCTCCGGTGGCGAGGCGTATGAGCGAGGCCGGCGCAGCGAAGAGCGCCGGGCGGCGTAGCACGCGCGCCAGCGTCTTCGTGTAGACGCCCATCGTCACCGGGTTGGGTGCGGTGAGGTTGACGGCGCCCGCTACGCCCGTCATCAGCGTATGATAGATGGCGCCGAGCGTGTCGTCGAGCGCGATCCAACTGAACTGCTGGTCTTTCGGCCCGACGCGCCCGCCCAGGCCGAGGCGGAAGGGCAGCAGCATCTTCGCGAGCGCGCCGCCGCGCGGCGAGAGCACCGCGCCGAGGCGCAGATTCACAGTGCGGATGCCGGCGTCTTCGGCAGGCCGGGTGGCGGCTTCCCAGGCGTGCGTGACGGCGGTGAGAAAACCCTCCGTGCCCGGCGGCGATGCCTCGGTGAGCGCGTGGGGGTGCCCGATGCCGTAGAAGTGGGTGCCTGAAGCCGTCAGCAGCGCCCTGGGCGGCGTCTTCAACCGCGCCAGCG
Source organism: Rhodothermales bacterium (assembly GCA_028278205.1). Lineage (GTDB taxonomy): Bacteria > Bacteroidota > Rhodothermia > Rhodothermales > Bin80 > JANQES01. Next base: position 7,257 of record JANQES010000096.1, on the reverse strand, counting down.
TTTCGCTGATGAGCCCGGTGCCCTGCGCCCGGCTTTCGAGGATGCGCTTTTTCTTGGCGTCGGTCCAGCGGGAGGCAAACACGGTCTCGCCGGCCAGGTGGATGACGGCGTCGAGCCCTTCGAGCTTTTCCGCCTCGATCTCGCCCGCGCCGTAATTCCAGTAAATCTCATCAGCGCGTGTTGGACGACTGCGCACAAGCCGAAGCACGGCGTGCCCGCCCGTCGTCAGCAGGGCAACCAGGTTGCTGCCGATCAACCCCGACGCCCCGCTCACGGCGATGCGCAACGACCGCCCCTCCGAATTATACCGCCGGTGCAACGCCAGATCCTGCTTCGTGATACGGTGTCGATAGGCGAACTGACGCTCCATCTCGTTCTGCAAAAACCGTCCGCCCAGCCATTGCCCCAGCCCGCCCAGCGGCAGCGCATAGTCGATGTGGTCAGTCAGGATGCTGGCGTCGGGGCCGTCGGGTTCCATGCGATGCGTGTGAGTCCACCGGCGGAAGGGGCCGCGTTCCTGCGTGTCGCAGAACTGCCGGCCTTCGACGTAGTCGTGATGCCGGGCCACCCACGCGCGGTGCAGCGGCCCCGCGCCGAGGCGGATCACTGCCTTTTGCCCGTCGCGGATGCCTTCGAAGTGTTCGAGCCGGACGCCGGCCCAGGGCGGCGTCAGCCGGTTAAAGGCGCCGGGGCGCGCGTGCCAGGCAAACAACGCCTCAGCCGGTGCTTCGATGCGGGAAGTAAACGTGAGGATTGGCACGGGGTGGTTTCGGGTTTGGAGGATCGCTCAGCAGGGGTAGAGCAGTGATCGGTTGAGTTGCGCTTCAAATATAGATTTATTACTGTTATTACAGCTTTTGTTTTCACAATGGGCGCCGTGGCCTACGTGGCGCTCAAAACAGGGTTGTTTCTCTTCGACACCTCTGCCAGCGGTGGAGGCGGCGTCAACCTCTCGGAAGGCGGGGCCGTCTTCGGGATCGTGGCCTTCCTGGCGGGCTTTAGCGATCGGTTCTATCTCGGCATCATCAACGTGCTCGTCGAACGCGCTATCGGAGCCCAGGGCAACGACGTACTCGAAGCGCCGCAAGTCCGGGAGAACAGCGTGGGCAAAAACGAGGTCAAAGAAAGCAGTGGCAAAGAAAACGCCGGCACGCAGATCGAGCAGTCGGTGGCCGTAGACGACGGCAAGGCGAAGACGAAATGATTGGAATCTCCTCGGACGGAGTCTATCTTACCGATGTCTTCCCGTTTGTTGGTGATGATTGAGGCATCCATTCAGTGAAAATCATCTGCATCGGCGGTGGACCGGGCGGGTTGTTTTTTTCGATCCTGATGAAAAAAGCTGACCCCTCCCACGACGTCACCGTCATCGAACAAAACCCCAGGGGCAACACCTTCGGCTGGGGCATCGTCTTCTCCGACGGCACGATGGAAAACCTCGTCGCCGCCGACGAAGAGACCGCCCGGCAAACGATGGACACCCTCGCCCATTGGGACGACATTGAGGTCTATTTCAAAGACCGCGTCATCCGCTCGTCCGGGCACGGCTTCATCGGCGTTGGGCGGCACGCGTTTCTGGATATTCTGGCGAAACGGGCTGAAAACGTGGGCGTTCACCTCGAATTCGGCCGCCGCGTCGAATGCCTCGATGCTTTCGCCGATGCCGATTTGGTCGTCGTCGCCGACGGCATCAACAGCCGCATCCGAACGATGTATGCGGATCATTTCAAGCCGGACATCGAAAAGCGTTTTTGCAAATTCACCTGGCTCGGCACGAAGCGACTCTTTCCGGCCTTCACGTTCCTTTTCGAAGAGACCCAATACGGCTGGTTTCAGGCCCACTGCTACCGCTTCGAGACCGGAACGAGCACCTTCATCGTCGAATGCCGCGAAGAAACGTGGCGCGCCGCCGGCCTCGACCGCATGACCAAGCCCGAAAGCATTGCTTTCTGCGAACGGCTTTTTGCAAAATACCTCGACGGGCACGAACTCCTCCACAACAACCCGCACCAACGCGGCTCGGCGGCGTGGATCAACTTTCCCCGCATCACCAACGAACACTGGTTTCACGATAACATCGTCCTGCTCGGCGACGCTGCCGCCACGGCGCATTTTTCGATTGGGTCGGGCACGAAGCTCGCGCTGGAGAGCGCCATCGCCCTGGCGAAAAAGCTGGGCGAACAACAAAACGGCAATCTTCAGACGACGCTGGCTGAATACGAAGAAGAGCGGCGCGTGGAAGTTCTGCGGCTTCAAAACGCGGCGCGTAACAGCACCGAGTGGTTCGAATCGGTGGAACTGCGCAGCCATCTTTACCCGGAGCAATTCGCCTACAGCCTGCTTACCCGCAGCCAACGCGTCAGCCACGAAAACCTGCGCCTGCGCGACAAGGACTACCTCGAATCGTACGAAAAATGGCTGGCCGGGGCGATGGCCTGGGAGCACACCGAAGAGCCCGTCCCGCCCATGTTTCTTCCGTTTCGATTGCGCGAGATGGACCTCGTCAACCGCATCGCCGTCTCGCCCATGGCGATGTATTCAGCCATCGACGGCACGCCCACGGATTTTCACCTCGTCCATTTCGGTGCGCGAGCGCTCGGCGGGGCGGGGCTCATTTTTACCGAGATGACCTGCACGTCGCCCGACGCCCGCATCACGCCGGGTTGCGCCGGGATGTGGAACGACAAACACACCGAGGCCTGGCGGCGCATCGTCGAGTTTGTCCACAGCCATTCGCCTGCCAAAATCGCCATGCAACTCGGCCACGCCGGGCGCAAAGGCTCGACTAAAATTCCCTGGCAAAGTGACGATGACGACGACCCGCTCGACGAGGGCAACTGGCCGCTGATTGCGCCGTCGCCGCTGCGTTTTAAGCCCAAAAACCAGATTCCTCGCGCAATGACCCGCGCCGACATGGACCGCGTGCGCGATGATTTCGTGGCCGCCGCCAGACGGGCCGAGGCGGCAGGCTTCGACATGCTCGAACTGCATTGCGCGCACGGCTACCTGCTCTCCAGCTTCATCTCGCCCCTGACCAACACGCGCGCAGACGACTACGGCGGATCGCTCGAAAACCGCCTCCGCTACCCGCTCGAAGTCTTCGACGCCTGCCGCGCTGTCTGGCCCGATGCCAAACCGATGTCCGTCCGCATCTCCGCCACCGACTGGGTCGAAGGCGGCATCACGGTCGAAGACGCCGTCGAGGTTGCCCGGCATTTTCAGGCCCATGGCGCCGACGTCATCGACGTCTCGGCAGGGCAGGTCTCGCCCGATCAGCAGCCCGTCTACGGGCGCATGTTCCAGACGCCTTTCGCCGAGCGCATCCGCCTGGAAGCGGGCATCGCCACGATGGCCGTCGGCAACATCTACGAGCCCGACCACGCCAACTCGATCATCGCCTCAGGCCGCGCCGACCTGTGCCTGCTGGCTCGCCCGCACCTCTCGAATCCGTTCTGGACGCTCCACGCCGCCGCCGACCTCGGCTACGACGCCCAGTGGTGGACGCCGCAATACCTCTCCGGCAGGCAGCAGTATCTGCGGCTGGTTGAGCGGGCGAAGAATGCTGGGGGCTAAAAAGGTCTTGTTGGGTAATGCGAGCCGGTTCTGAACCGAAACTCATTTTTGGCAAACCTGTACATTCGAACATGGGACCGATCGTTGATCAGTACCGCTTTGTAGTGCATCCCAAGGATGCCGACGGCGACTATCTGGTCACTTGTCCAGCATTCGGGTCGGAGTTTTCGGCTTTTGGCTCAACGCCTGAAGAAGCACTTCGTGAAGCCAGGACGACCCTCGAAGCTGTGATTGAGGTGTATCAAGAATATGGCACGTCGCCGCCTGAGCCGGACCCGTGCCTGCCTGAGCATAATTAAGACGCCTCAACAACCAGAAAACAGCTTACCATGAGCGTGATCACTTTGCCTGCTCATTTCGATGGTGAACGCATCCGTCTGGATGAGCCCTACGAATTGAAACCGGATACCAAGCTTCTTGTGACCGTACTGCCCGAAGAGCAAGAGGATGAGGAACGCGAGGCCTGGTTTCGGCTATCGAGCCAAGGACTGGCGACGGCGTATAGTGAAGAGGAGCCTGAGTATCCAATCGATCTAATCAAAGAGCCGAATCCTGATTATGAAGCAGGGTGACGAATAACCGAGGACGCAAAAAACAACTTATTCGGTAAAAAGAATGGAATCATCAACTTCTCCACCGGAAGAAACGGCCCCCAGGTTTTTAGTCTGGGGTGGGCTTTTACCTCAAGCACCTGAGGAGTTCAAAGAGCAATTCGACTTTCTGCTTTACAAACGCATACGTCAGTGTCGAGACGGGGACGCCCCAGTGTACTCGCTTGAAGCAACTCTTATTTACAAAGATGAACAAGGAAACGCTTGCACGGACACGACCAAGCATGGAAAGCCCTATCCTCCTTTGAGGCAACTTATGGGATCGCCAAAAGTGAAGTTGGCTTCGCGGGTAGTGTTTGAGTCTGACCACATAGATCAGGACCATCCTTGCAGTGCGACCCTGTGCAAGCCGTTCAATGACCGTGAGTATTGTACACTCTTGGACCAATTGGAAGAAGCAGACGCTTTCGACGCTGAACGCTCTGTTGCCTATTACAGGCAAGTGAAGACGATCTTCGGCGAGTGGTATCACGAGCATCGCCTTCCGTTGCCAAAGTGCGAAAATGAGGAATCGGATCTGCCAACGAAAAGCCAAATCTTATCGTCTAGTAGATTATTACATGAGTATGCCGGATGGCACTTTGCCAGGCATTCTCTGAAGGAGGCGTGGGCAATCATTCAACAAGAGGCGAATGAGCAGAAGGTCACCCTCTCGATAAGCAAGTTCGAAAGCCTCAAATCCACGATACACAGACACGGAAAAAAGGCCGATTATCAAAAGAAGTACCGTGATGTAGAGACCTTTGAGGACTTCCTTAAAAAGAATCGATACCTTATCGAAAGTGAACTTTATTCACCCGAAAAGTAAACACTGCCTTCTTTCTAAGTGAAGCCGTTTGGACTTACCTTGATGCTAGTTCAACTAGCTAATCAGACGTTATGAAAGAAGGTGATGTAATACTTACGCCGGTCCCACAGGCAGATGGCAGGGTGAAGAATCGACCAGCAATCGTCTTGCGCGAGATGCCTCCTTACCGGGATTTGCTAGTCTGTGGGATAAGTACCCAACTTCATCAGCGTGTTGAGGGTTTTGATGAACTCATTCTGTCAACAGACGATGACTTTGCCGGCAGTGGATTGGTCACAGGTTCGTTGATCAGACTTGGATTTCTGGCTGTTTTGCCTCGAAAAAATGTGATCGGGACAATTGGTAACATTTCCTCGGAACGGCGTAAGCGATTGTTAATAACGTTGAGCGAATATCTCACCGAAAAACATTAAGTTTGAATCACCCCGAAAAAATCAACGACGGAGCCTCAAACGATGAGCACCAAACGCGAGCAAGCCGACGCCATCGTCAGGAAACACGTTCTTTTTTCCATCGGCGGCGGGCTGATTCCTATTCCGCTGGCCGATATGGCCGCTGTGACGGCGCTGCAAGTGAGCATGCTGGAGCAACTGGCCGGCGTCTACGGCGTCGGCTACAACCGATCCATCGCCAAGTCGTTCGTCGCGGGGCTCACCGGCGGTGTGGCGGCCCGGGTGGGCGCGAGCCTCATCAAAGCCATTCCCGGCATCGGCACCGTCATCGGCGGTGTGGCGATGTCGGCCACCTCCGGCGCGTCGACCTACGCCGTCGGGCAGGTAGCTATCAAGCAGTTCGAAGCCTCCGGCTCGCTCGAAGACATCGACATGGACGAAGCCAAAGCGGCGTACGATGAGGCCTTTGAGGAGGGCAAGGAGGTCGTTGAGGAGTTGGAAAAGGAGAAGAAAGCGAAGGAGGCCCAGGAAAAAGCCGCCGCTGCCGCCGAGCCTGAGGCGAAAGAGGATGTGCTCGCCAAGCTGGAAAAACTCGGCGAGTTGAAGGAGAAAGGCGTGCTCTCGGAGGAGGAGTTCGACGAGCAGAAACGGAAGCTGTTGGAGCGGCTTTAGGGTTTCGGGTTTCTTGTTCCTGGTTTCTAGTTGTTGGGTTTGAAAACGAGAAACCAGAAACCAGAAACTCGAAATCAGAAACCCAGACTTGAGCCCCCATGACGACACATCTCGGAAAAGCAAGTCTTTGGTGGATGGCGGCGGTTTTGCTGGCGGCCTTGCCGGTGTTCGCGCAGGCGCCGCCGTCGTGCGAGAGCCGGTGGAGTTATCCGGATCTGCGATGCATCGAACTGGTGCCCAAGCCTGAGATGCGGCAGGCGTCGGGGATCGTTCGGATGGAGCGGGTGCCGTCGCCGTTTGGGGTGGCTGTCACGCCGGAGGGGCATCATCGCTACAACCTTACCTTCACCCTCGTCGGCCTGCCCGACCCGGCGACGCTGGGACCCTACACCGCCTACGTCGCCTGGGTGACTACGCCGCGTCTCAGCCCGGTGGTGAAGCTGGGCGAGGTGCGCAACGGCCAGGTAGCGCTCGGCGAAGTGCATTTCAACCGGTTCATGGTGATGGTCACCGCCGAGGTCGATGCCGCCGTCGAAGCCCGTACCGGCAAGCTGGTGCTGCGCGGGCGTTCGCCGAGCGACCGGCTGGAGGCGCACGACCTGATGACCCTCGCCCCGCTGGCGGTCTTTCCTGCTGAACCTCCGCCGGACGGCCACACCGCCCACATGCACCACGGCGACATGGGCGACGGCTGGTCGATGCCGCCGATGCATCCGGGCATCGCGATGCCGCCGGGGATGATGACGCTCAAGCCCAATGTCTCGCCTTTTCTACCGGAGCCTGAGGATGTCGCCCCGATCCCCGAAGCCCGCCCGCGTCGCCTCGTCCAACCGCCGACGGCGACACGCTTGCCCTCGAAGCCGGGCTGGTGCGGCGGACGATCCTGGGGCGGCGTTTTGTGATGTACGGCTTCAACGGCCAGTATCCCGGCCCGCTGCTGCACGTGCCGCAGGAAGCCACCATCAGCGTCCATTTTACCAACCGGACCGAGTGGCCTACGGCGGTTCACTGGCACGGCATCCGGCTCGACAACCGGTTCGACGGCGTGCCCGGCGTCACGCAGGAGCCCGTCGCGCCCGGCGCGTCGTTTGAGTACAAGATTTCTGTTTATGATGGATTCTGTTGGTGGAGAATAAGCCCCTTACAAAGCCGCCTCTGACTTACGATATTGCCTGTTATCGACCAAGAAAACAGCAACATA
>JANQES010000085.1 GCA_028278205.1 Rhodothermales bacterium | reverse complement strand
TTGGGCATACCTGCCAGGTTTTGGAAACCTGGCAGGTATGGTTTTCGCCGTTTTCAGCTTGTTTTCAACGACTTTCTATTTCAACGCTGAATTCGCATTTATTGCGAGCCGGAAACGGATTGTGAGCCGGAGAGTCTGAGAGCCGGGGATTTAAAGAATTTTGGATTTTGGATTTTGGATTGAGTGCGAGCAAAGGACAATCCAAAATCCAAAATCAGAACCCCTCCCACACTCCCATGGCGCGTATCCTCTACGTCTTTCCGCATCCCGACGACGAGTCGTTCGGGCCGGGGCCGCTCATGGCGAAGCAGCGGCGGCAGGGCCATGCCGTCTACCTGCTGACGCTCACGCGCGGCGAGGCGACGACCCAGCGCGCCCGGTACGGCTATTCGAAAGAAGAGATGGGCGCGGTGCGCTACCGCGAGATGCAAGCCGTCGCCCAGACGCTCGGCCTGACGGACTTGACGGTGCTCGACTTCCCCGACGGCGGCCTGGCGGATCTCGACCCCCGCGTGCTCGAAGAGGCGGTGGCCGCGTGCGTCGAACGGGTGCAGCCCAACGTGGTGGTCACCTACGCCGTGCATGGCATCAGCGGGCATCCGGATCACCTCGTCGCGCACGCCGTCGTCAAGCGCGTCTTTTGTGCGTTGCGGGCCGAGGGAGCCGGCTATCTGCGACGGCTGGCGTTTTTCACCCTCACCGAAGAAAACACCACCAACCGCCCGGCCCACCTGAAAGGATCGCCGCCTGAAGCCATCGACTGTACCGTGGCCTTCGAAGAGGCGGATCGGGCGCAGGGCAAGGCAGCGTTGGCCTGCTACGAGACCTATCGCGACGTGGTCGAGGCGCATCAGCCGCTACGGCATGTGGCCGGCGGCGTCTGTTTCAGCCTCTTCGGCGAGCAGCGCCAGCCGCCCCTCGACGACCTGTTCGCGGGGCTGGCCGTTGAACAAGGCAGCTAATTCGGTAGCACAACGCGCCCTCGGCGATAATACCGCAAAACATCGTCTCGCCTGCTAAACCGCTACACAGCATCTCCACGGACTATTAACGGTAGCGTAACAGGATCCGGGAGACAGCACTGTAAATTAACGAGCTATACCTGCCGGCACGCAATTCCGTGGGCAGACCCCGCACGGCGAGATACGCACCCACAGCCATGGCACACGAGAACGTAAACCCGACGGCAAACGGGCACACCGCTAAGATTCTGGTGGTCGATGACGAAGACGACATCCTCGACCTGCTCGCCTACAACCTCCAACGTGACGGCTTCGACACGCTCATCGCCCGCGACGGACTCGAAGCCCTCGACCAGGCCCAACAACACCACCCCGATCTGGTCATCCTCGACATCATGATGCCCCGCCTCGACGGCTTAGAGACCTGCCGCCGCCTCCGCCAGGATCCCCGTCTGCGCCACATCCCCATCCTCATGCTCACGGCCCTCTCCGGCGAAGAAGACCACATCCAGGGCCTCGACGTGGGCGCCGACAGCTACCTGCCCAAGACCTCGGCCATCGGCGTGATCCTCAGCCAGGCCAAGGCGCTCCTGCGAGGCGTCGAACGTCTGGAGCAGCCGCCGACGCTGCTGTCGATTCACGATCTGGAGATCGACCGGGATCGGTATCTGGTGTTCAAGCACGAGGCGGGCGAGCGGGTGGAGTTGCGTTTTCCTCGGAAGGAGTTCGAGTTGTTGCATTTTCTAGCGAGTTATCCGGGCAAGGTCTTCAGCCGGCAGGAGTTGCTGGACCGGGTCTGGGGCCGGGACGTGTACGTGGTGGACCGGACGGTGGACGTGCACGTGCGCAAGATTCGGGAGAAGCTGGGCAGTCGGTACATCGAGACGGTCAAGGGCGTCGGGTACAGGTTTGCCGAACAAGCGTGATGGATTTTGGATTTTAGATTTTAGATTTTGGATTACTGAATTCATGCAGATCAGCAGCTCGAAAAAGCCGCGATGGTCCAGACCGCTATGGCTTTTTCCATTGAGATGACGGTGCCGGATGAGACCAATCCAAAATCCAAAATCCAAAATCCAAAATCGCCCGCCTGTGCATAGCCTTTCGTTGAAGGCGGCCTTGCGGGTGGCGGGCGCGATGGGGGTGTTGGTCGTGGCGATTCGGCTGGCGGGTGTGATGCTGCCCGTCTGGGGGATGGTGTTGTTGGTCGTCGTGATGGGGGCGAGCGCCTATGCCGTGATCCATCGGTTGTTGGCCGAGCGGCTGGAGTTGGCCCGCGCCACGCTCGAACAAATCCACCGATACGACTTCGAAAACCTGGAGGCCACCAACCTGGACGAGGAAGGCGACGAACTCAACGCGCTCATCGATCAAGTCTATCAAACGGGCGTGGGCGTCGAGCAGAAGATGCGCGAGTTGCAGCGCATCGAGCATTACCGGCGCGAGTTTCTGGGCAACGTCTCGCACGAGTTGAAGACGCCCATCTTTTCGATCCGAGGCTTTGCCGAGACCCTGCTCGACGGCGCGCTCGACGACGAACGCGTCCGTCAATCGTTCGTCGAAAAAATTCAGCGCAACGCCGAGCGGCTGGGCAACCTGGCCGAGGATCTGGGCGAGGTGGCGCGCATCGAGATGGGTGAGTTGAAGATGACGATGGAGCCCTTCAGCCTGCTGCGCGTCGTGCGCGAGGTCGTCGAGTCGTTCGAGCCGCTGGCCCAGAGCAAGGCCGTGACGCTGGGCAATCAGGTGCCCGAAGACCTGCCGCCCATCGCCGGCGACCGCGAGCGGATCCGGCAGGTGCTCACCAATCTGGTCGATAATGCCATCAAGTATAACAACGCGGGCGGGCACGTCGAGGTGGTGGCGCGGCTGGTGCCGTCGTCTCAGGTGAAGGTCTCCATCGTAGACGACGGCATCGGGATTGAGCCGGAGCACATCAAGCGCCTGACCGAACGGTTTTTCCGGGTCGATACGAGCCGGTCGCGCAGCCAGGGCGGCACGGGGTTGGGGCTGGCTATCGTCAAACACATCCTGGGCGCGCACGACAGCCACCTGATGGTCGAAAGCAGTCCGGGTCGCGGCTCCACGTTCGGCTTCTCGCTGCCGACGGTTCGGGAAGAGGGTTAACGAAAGCGTTCACGCTTTTCGCTTTGGCAAAGGTTATTTTTTCTCGTACAATACGTCTATATATAAGAATCATTAAGCGAGGGATGCGGTGGAGCAGCCTGTTGCATACACGTGGAGCGTGCTGGCGATGCTGGTCGGGGGAAGTCTTCTCTGGGCCGGTTGCAGGGCAGACGATGGGCAACCACCGGCGCAGCCCCAACAACAGACCATGGACACAACCTATACCACAGAGCAGGTCAAGACTACGCGCGCGCGCACCGGGTTTGACGACAAGGCGATGCGCATCAGCGGTGTGGTGGGCGTCGGCACCGGCGGCAGTGCCTCCGATAGCTGGATCAGTGTTCTGTGCGCCACCGAGGCCGCCCGCGACAGTGCCCAACAGGTTCTAGGCACCGACGTAGAGGGCGTTCCCATTCGATATCGCGTAACCGGCGTCATCCGGGCGCAGTAAGAACGCGTTTATCAATCCCTTCCCGAAACGGGAAGTGTTTTCTAGACGTGCCCTAAGCACTCAGGCCCATGTATGTCTTCGATTACACGGCCCCGCGCCTGACGCGGTCGTTGACGCGCCTGGCACGCCCGGCGGTGCGTCTGGCCGGCCGGTCCTGGCCGGCCTTTGTGCTCTTTGCCGGCCTCGGCCTGGGCGCGGCGGTGCTGTTGGTGACGGCGCTGAGCCTGGATCGGGGGCTTTCGATGGGGTTGATGGCAGGGCTCGCCGTGGCGGCGGTGGCTACCGAGGGCGGCCTGGCGTTGCTGCGCCGTGCGCTCGGTGGCAAAGATCAATTCGTTTTCTACGAATCTTTTTTAGCCATCGCGGCAGTTGTGGCGCTGTGTCTTTTGATGATGGGCCGGCCTGTGCTGGCGCCGCTGGAGGCGGTATTGCTCGGCGTCGGGTTGTTGCAGGCGGTAGGCAGGATGGGGTGTTTCATGGCGGGCTGTTGTCATGGCCGGCCCGCAGCCTGGGGCGTCTGTTATCATCGAGCTCACGCCGCCCAGGGGTTCGATGCCTATCTGGTGGGCGTGCCGCTCCTCCCTGTGCAGTTGGCCGAGATGGTGTGGTCGCTCGGCAGCGTCGCGCTCGGCAGCGTGCTGGTTTTCCAGGGGGCGATGCCGGGGAGCGGGCTGGCGGCCTACGTGACGGCGTATGCGCTGGGCCGGTTTTTCTTCGAATTCGCGCGGGGCGATGCCGGGCGTCCTTACGTGGCCGGTTTTTCCGAGGCGCAGTGGACGGCCCTGTTCGTGACGACGGCGGTGGTGGGGGCCGGCTGGGGGGGGGTGTTGCCGGCTTCAGCATGGCACCTGGGCGTATGGATCGGCTTGATGACGGTGGCGGGGCTGGTCCTTTTGAAAAGACGAACGACGACCCGGCATCGTCTTTTGCATCCGGGGCACGTTGGCGAGGTGGCGCGGGCGCTGCGGGTCTTGCATGCGGGCAAAGCCCTGGCCCGGAGCGCCGAGGCGCCGCCGCACGTCGTCCGCACATCGCTCGGCGTCGAGCTTTCGGGCGGAGACGGCCAGGAGGCTGCCGGCCCGGTGCAGCACTACGCCGTGATCCTGCCTGAGGGCGCCGTCGATACCGCCGCTGCTCGCGCGCTGACCGGAGTCGTCCGGTCGTTATTGGTGCCGTTGGCTTCCCAGACGTCATCCATCGAAAGTACCCGGGAAGCCGGCGAGAGCGTTCACCTGCGCCTCATTTCTGAAGTATAGACAGGCACGAAAAGTAAGGAGATAATTCGAGGCGTCTTACGATGCACGAAGGCTGGTGTTAGTCACTGGTCATGGGTGGAGGACAGAGACACTAATGACCAGTGACAGCGAGCCGAAGGCGAGCGTAATGACCAGTGACCCGCGCCGAAGTGCGGGCGAAGCACCGGCTTCGAACATAGCATAAAGCGCAGACCAGTCTACCCAACTCAACAATAACCAATGCAAAGGAGGCCGTCATGGCGGATGATTTTTCTGCAGCACGGGAGATTCTCAAAGGCAATTACGAGCATTTGCTGGCCCGGTCCAACGTCGTGGCTACCGGCGTCGGGTACAAAACCACGGGCGGTCAACGCACCGATCAGGTGAGCATCATCTGCTCGGTCGAGGAAAAGACGCCGGTCTCGGCCCTGGCGAGCACGGATCTGGTGCCGAGTCAGATCGACAGTATGCCTACCGACGTGGTGCGCATCGGCAAGGTGCGGGCGTTGGCCAATACGGGACGGTTTCGGCCCGCGCCCGGCGGCGTCAGCATCGGCCACATCGACATCACCGCCGGCACGCTCGGATGCCTGGTCAAAAAAGACGGCAAGATCTTCATCTTGTCGAACAACCACGTCCTGGCTAACAGCAACAACGCCCGCATCGGCGACCCCATCGTGCAACCGGGGCCGCTCGACGGCGGGCGCATGCCGCAGGATCAGATTGCCACGCTGGCGCAATTCGTGCCCATCGAGTTTCCCGATCAACCCGGCGGCGGCTCGTGCGCCTCGGGCTCGGCGGCGTTTCTCAATGCCACTTCGGGCCTGTTTCGCCAGCCGACGCGTTTTCAGGCCATCGTTCCGCAGGCCGCAGACAACCTCGTCGATTGCGCCATTGCCGGCCCGCTCCGGGACGACGACGTGGTCAATGAGATTTTGCAGATCGGCACGATTACGGGTGTGGCCGAGGCGACGCTGGGCATGTCGGTCCAAAAAAATGGACGAACCACGGGCTTTACCACCGGCGAAATCCTGCAAGTGGACGTGACGGTCAATGTCGATTACCGGGAAGCCGGCGTGGCGCGTTTCACCGATCAGTTGCTCGCCACCCCGATGAGCGCCGGCGGCGACAGCGGCTCCGCCGTGCTCAACGACAACAAGGAGATCGTCGGTTTGCTCTTTGCCGGCAGCGATTCGTCTACCATCATCAACCCGATTCAGGCCGTCTTCTCGGCCCTCGGCGTTGGGTTATGAATCTTGCTGTTGCAAGATTCATTATTTGAACGGGTGATCGAGCGCGCGGCGGTGTATCGATAGTACCGGAGTGCCCGAAACGGGGCTGATGGGCGATAGTCGTTAGTCATCAACCCGTGCCTGTCATGAAGACGTGCGTCCTCATCCTGATGATACTGCCGGCGCTGATGCTGGCGTCGTGTTCGTTGTTCGGCGAGGAGAACGGCGCCGGCGAGATGTCTGAGATCGAACAGCAACGGCGTCGATGGGAACGCCTCGGCATCGATTCGTACGAATACGATCTGACGCGGTCTTGCTTTTGCGAGCGCGTCGGCGCGGTGCGCGTGCACGTCCGCGCCGACACCGTGCATTCGGCCACCGCGCTCGAAACAGGCGAGCCCGTCACCGATTTTTTTCTGACCCGGACGGTCGATGGTCTTTTTGATGTCCTCGAAGACGCTGCTATGCGCAACGTCCACCGGCTCGACGTCGAGTACGACGACACTTTTCATTATCCGACGCTCGTCGATATCGATTATCACGAATTTACTATCGACGAGGAGCTAATGTATACCGCTAAGAACTTTCATTCGCTACGATAGCATTTATTAATTTCAAGATATCACGTATAAGTACCATACATTCACCATATTAATCTGATAATGTACGTGGTACAGTATGAAAATATTCTGGTACAACACGAAAATATATCGGTACAACATCAAAATTTAGTGGTACAACATGAAAATATATCGGTACAACATCAAAATTTAGTGGTACAACATGAAAATATTCTGGTACAATATCAAAATTTAGTGGTACAATATGATATTTTTTTCAATCAATGATGCTTGAAACCCCCGACTCCCCGATTCATAAATCTCCGACTCCTCGACCTGCGCCCCGGCTGATACAGTTGCATCCCATCATCATTCGTGTAGATTGTAGCGTGGAAGGACTGTTTCATAGCGGGAGGATGGGCTATGCCGGTTCGCTTACAATCGTGGTGGATCCTGATAGGTTTGCTGTTTCTGGGATTGGAGGCCCAGGCGCAGGATCTGTGGTTGATGAAAGCGCACGACGCGCGGCGCACGGGGCAGAGCCTCAGCAACGGTCCCCTCACCCTCGATGCGGCGCAGTCGTGGACGGCTGAGACGCCGGGCGCGCACACGCTCAACATCGGCGCGACGGTCACGGCGCGCGGTGTTTTCTTCGGCTCGTGGGGCCTGCTGCGCCAGGATCCGACGAACCCGGACCGCCGCTTCTGGGACAAGAGCGACGGCAAGCTCTACGGCCTCGACCTCGACACCGGCGCATCGCTCTGGGGCGAACCCCTCGGCCTGGACCTCACGCCGCGCTGCTACGAACGCGCCACGCGCCAGAAAACCAACGACGATGTGTTCTGGTGCGGCGCGCTCAACCCGTTACACGTCTCGTTTTACAACGGCACCGTCGAGGGGCAGGCCGCCGTCGATACGAGCCGCAAGGTGCTCTATCTCGGACGCGGCGACGGCAAGCTCTTCGCCATCGACCCGGAGGACGGGCGGATCCTCTGGCGTTTCGTAACCTTCAACCCGCAACTGCCCGACGACCCCGACGGCGGCGGCGAGGTGATCAGCTCGCCGCTGCTCGGCCCCGACGGCACGGTCTACTTCGGCACCTGGGGCGAGGGACCCTACGAGACCCACGCTTTCTACGCCGTCGACCCCGACAGCACCCTCCAGTGGCGCTATCCCACCGACTCGTCGCTGACGCATCGCATCTTTGCCTCGCCCGCGCTCAGCCCCGACGCCGGGACCATCTACGTGAGCACCTTCCGCGACGACGACGGCGTGCTGCCGCCCACGCTTTATGCTTTCCACCGCGAACCCGCCGGCCCGGCCACAGACGAGGCCCGCCTCAAGTGGGCGCTCGACCTGACGCATCAGGGCCTGCCGGTGCAAACCACCACGCTGGCCGTAGGCAGCGACGGCACGATCTACGTGGGCGGGCTGTGGGCTTTCGGCCTGGGCATCCCGGTGCTGCTGGCCGTCGAAGATCGGGGCGAAGACGGGCCGGCGCTCAAGTGGACGACGCCTTACCTGGAGTTGCGCGACGGCGCGCAGTTCGTGCTGGGCATCGCCCTGCGTGAAGTGGACGGGCAGACCCGGCGGCTCTACGTGACGACGGCCAACACGTCGCTTTTCAACGCGAAGGAAGAGGGCGCGCTCTACGCCGTCGATCCGGCTTCGGGCGCGGTGCTGGCGTCGTATGATCCGTCGGACGACGTGCCTGAGGCTATCGGCGGCATCAACTCGCCGGCTATCGGGGCCGACGGCACGGTTTACTTCGGCGTGCGCGGGCGTTTCGGCAACGACGCCGTCAACGGCCACTATTTCGCCGTGACGTACGATGCCGCCGCCGCGCGCTTCGACCAGCTGTGGAATTTTGAAGTCGACGGCCACATCGAATGGAATCACCCGGCTATCGGCCCGGACGGCGGCCTCTACGGCGGTAGTTCGTCGGTCGATCAAGGCGTTCGGCTCGTCACGCACGACGCCGGCACGATCCCGCCTAACACGACGCCGCTGTTCTATGCGCTCAAAGGCCCGGCCAATCCGGTGGCGGTAGACGAGGCTGCGCCGGTGCCCGCCGCGTTCCAGTTGTATCCGGCCTATCCCAATCCGTTCACCGCCACGACGGCGCTCTCGGTGGCGCTGGCCCGGCCCGGCCACCTGCGCGTCCACGTCGTCGATCTGCTGGGCCGCACCGTGCGCACGCTGGCCGATGCGCGCAAACCGGCGGGCCGCTACCGCCTCGTCTGGGACGGCGCCGACGGCGCGGGCCGCCGCCTGGCCGGCGGCATCTACTTCGCGCGGCTGCTGGCTATCGACGAGGGCACCGGCCAGGCGTACACGGCGGTGCGCAAGCTGGTGTTGATGCGGTGAAGGTGTTATGGTGTTTGAGTGTTACAGTGTTTTAGTTTTCTTTCTGAAGAGCATTCCACTAAAACACTAAAACACTAAAACACCATAACATTCAAACACTTCTTGAGCGTCCAACGCGCAGCGGCAGCGTCCAGTGGATTTGTTTTTTTTCGGCGGGATCGCCCCAGGCGTTGGCGAGGTCGGCGGCGATCTGTGTGATGGGGTCGGTGCCGTGGGTGTTCATGAAGCGCCGGGTGGCGCTCCAGGTGCCGAGGTAGCCGAGGAGGTCGTCGAGCGACCACGTCAGGCTCATGGCGAAGGCGGGCGGCTGGATTTCTTCGAAAGGAAACGGCAGGCTCCGGTAGCCGTCTTCGACCATCCGGCGTTCGGGGGGCCAGTACGAACCCACAATGTCTTTGTAGAACCGATCGATGACGGCGTCGAGGGCGGGGTTGATCCGGAAAAGGCCGTAGGTCCACACGGCGAGGATGCCGCCGGGTTTGAGCACGCGGTTGACCTCGGCGTAGAAGCCGTCGAGATCGAACCAGTGCACCGCCTGCGCGACAGTGACGAGGTCGGCGGTGTGCGCATCGAGCGGGCTTTGGCCGGCGGGCGCGACGTGGTAGGCCACGCGCTCGCGCGGCGCGGCATGGTCGATCTGGTCGGTGCTGGCGTCGGTGGCGACGATGCGGGCGAAGTGGAGGGCGAGGCTGCGGGCGGCTTGCCCGTTGCCGGTGGCGCAGTCCCAGGCCAGGTCTCGCGCCGGGCACAACGAGGCCAGGTAGGCGAAGAGGGCTTCGGGATACCGGGGCCGGTAGCGGGCGTAGGCCGAGGCGTGAGCGGAAAAGTGATCTTTGAAAGCAGCCGGTTTCATGGAGGGCTCTCACCCTGATAGGCGGCGGCCTGTTCCGGTTTGCCCCAGGCAGTGTAGAGGTCGAAAAGATACTGGCGGGTCTGCTCGATAATTTCCTGATTGTCCTGGTTCTCCAGGGCCGCGAGGCTTTCGAGCAGCAGCGGTTCGGCTTCGTCGTAGCGTCCGAGGGCCGCGAGGCTGGCGCCGAGCGCGCTCTGGGCTTCGAGCGTGGCCACGTAGCCTTCGTCGTATACCTCGCGGCGAATGGTGAGGGCTTCGCGGAGCAACGGCTCGGCCTCGACAGGGCGGCCCTGGTCGAGGTACACCAGCCCGAGCTGGTAGGCGCCTCCGGCAATATTCCGATGTCCTTCCGGGAAGATCTCGCGCAGGAGGGCGAGCGCCTCTACAAGGAAGGGTTCGGCTTCGCCGTAGGATTCCTTACGGTGGAATAATACGCCGAGATTAACCAGGCAGTAGGCAGTTTCCATGTGCTTGTCGCCCCTGAGCTTACGAGACAGCGCCAATGCTTCCCGGAGTACCGCTTCGGCTTCATCGAATTCATCGATCAGCGTGAGCAGTTGGCCCAGATTGTTCAGCCGTGAGGAGACACGCGGGTGCTCTTCGCCATAGACTTCGCGGCTTGCCTCCACCGCCTCCCGGTATAAAGGTTCGGCCTTGTCGAATTGGTCGGTGGAGAAGTAGAGCGCGCCGAGGTTGTTGAGGCTGTTCAAGGTGTACGGATGTTTGGGGCCGAGCAATTCTCTATTTTTGGTTAAGGCCCGCTGCAACAACGGTTCGGCCTCGTCGAAGCGTCTTCTTTCGAAGAGCAACAACCCGAGATAATTAAGCGTGTTGACCGTATTCAGATGGTCGGGACCCAGGAGCTTTTCGTTCATTGCCAGCCCCTCGCGGAGTATAGTTTCGGCCTCGTCGTATTTCCCCAGGATAATCAACGGGACGCCGAGTTGGCTGAGGCTTTTTGCGATTTCTTCGTGATCGTCTTTCCACAGCGCGCGCCGCACAGCCAGAGCCTGCCGGTTTAGTTGTTCTGCCGCTTCGTAGTCTCCTTTTCGTTGCTGCACCCAGGCCAGGGCATGCAAGGAGTGCGCTACATCCTCGTGCACCTCGCCCAGGATATTCTGCCGTATCGCCAGCGACTGCTCATGCATAGACAGGGATTCATCGTAGAGCCCCATCTGCTGAAACACGGTGCCCAGCACAAACATCATCTCTGCCTGTATCTCCGGCTCTTCGGCCAGCGTTTCGATCCGTTCGGCCCCTCGCTCTAGTAATTCCCGTGCTTTGATATCCCGGCTCTCTGCATTGCGCGGATCCGAAACCTCGAACAGGCCCACCAGATATTCTTTGACCTCCTCCAATTTCGACGCCTCGGCCTGCGCCCGATTCCGCTCCGTAGACACGCGAACCGTGTAGAAACCGACGACGATCGCCAGCAGCATCACCACAGCGGCCACGCCCGCCACAGCCGCGCGGTGACGACCCACAAACTTGCGCAGTCGATAGCCTAACGTGTCCGCCTGCGCACTCACCGGCAATCCCGCCAGATGACGCTTGACATCCTCAAGAAACGCCTCCGCCGACGGATACCTGCGCTCCGGCTCCTTCTTCAACGCCTTGAGCACCATCGTGTCTAAATCACCCACCAGGCGCTGACGCAACTTCTCCGGACTCAAACTACGCGCCTGACTGACCGACTCCGGCGTGAGCCGCTCCGTCGTGCCATCACCCCGCGTGCGCTGCTGCGCCTGCGATACCTTCGTGCTCGGGCGGGGCGGCTCCTCCCCACAAATCACACGCTCCAACTCGGCCTGACTACGACCCGTGACCTCGTACGCCCGATGACCCGTCAACATCTCGTAGAGCAACAAGCCCAACGCGTAGATATCTGTGGCCGTCGTGACCGACTCGCCGCGGACCTGCTCCGGGGCGGCGTAGGCCGGCGTCATCACGGCCTGCCCCGTGCCCGTGAGCGTGGTCTCCGGCAGGGCCTCATCTTCCTCGGCGAGCACCTTGGCGATGCCGAAGTCGAGCAGTTTGACCTGGCCCTCGGTGGTCACGAGGATGTTCGAGGGTTTCAGGTCGCGATGGACGACGAGGTTGCGGTGGGCGTAGTGGACGGCCCGGCAGACCTGCGCGAACAGGCCCAGACGCTCTTCGATGCTCAATCGATGCTCGTCGCAGTAGTCGGTCACACGGGTTCCTTCGACGAACTCCATGACGAAGAAGGGCTGTCCCGTGTCGGTGACGCCGCCGTCGAGCAGGCGGGCGATGTGTTCGTGCCGGAGTCGAGCCAGGATCTGCCTCTCGGCCAGGAAGCGTCGTTCGACGGCGTGGGAGTCTCGTCCGGGTCGTATGAGTTTGAGGGCGACTTTTTTGTGGAAGGCGCCATCGGCCCGTTCGGCGAGGAAGACCTGTCCCATGCCGCCGTGTCCGAGGTGGTCCGAGAGCAGGTAGGGGCCGATGCGGCGTCTGTCCGGGGGTTCGTCACGGCGCGCATCGAGGGCCTGGTCGATCAGGTCTGGATTGATCGTGTTGATGAGCGCGGCGAGCCGCTGGCTGTCGAGGGGATCGAGCAGAGGGAGCCCGTCGTCGTGATGGGCTTCGAGGGCGTCTTGTAGTTGTTGGTAGAGCGTGGGTTGGTCTCGGCAGGCCTTTTCGAGGAAGGCGGTGTGTTGATCGGGGGGCAGGTCGAAGAGGTGGTCGAGCAGGGTGTTGATCTGCTGCCAGCGTTCGGGGCTCAGCGCTTTCATGGGGCTGTATTGATAAGTCCGGGGGCAAATAAAGGATCTGTAGAGAATGTTTGCTATCAGAGGCCCTTTTATAGGTTAACGTAAAAACGCTGCGGCCTAAGACATGCCGCCGTGGCATTGAGGTGTATAAGTATGCTTCATCCATTAAATCAGGAGGTGCTGTTTTCGTTCAAGAAGAGGTAGAGGAACGAGCGGGCTTTGAACCAGTCGCGCCCGACGGTTCGTGTCGAGACGCCGAGCACGTGGGCGATTTCTTTGTCCGAGAGCCCGCCGAAGAAGCGCAACTCGACGTTCTGGCTCAGCCGGGCGTCGAACGCGGTGAGCCGGGTGAGCGCCGCGTCGAGATCGAGCATGTCGATGGCTGGATCCGAGACAGCCAGGGCCGAGGCATCGAGGGTGGTCTTGTCGAGACGGCCTCCTCGTTTCTCGGCCTGTTGCTTGCGGGCATAATCGACGAGGATGTGCCGCATGGCTGTAGAGGCGACGGCCAGGAAGTGGGCTTTATCGACCCAGGTATCTTCATCGCGATTGGCCATTTTGAGATAGGCTTCATGCACGAGCGCCGTGGTGTTGACCGTTTCGCTGAGGCGCTGGCGTGCCAGTTGCCGGTGCGCGATGATTTTGAGTTCCTGATAGATCAGCGCAAAGAGTTCGTCGGCGGCTCGGGCGTTACCATGGCGATGCGCTTTGAGCAACCGCGTAATGACGTCCTGGGTAGCCATGCGATAAGCGGTCTACTGAATCTGATAAGCGGCAGCCTGGGCCGGCTTGCCCCAGGCGGCGTAGAGCCTGGCGAGGGCCTGCCGGCTCTGCCTGGTGGGGCCGGGCTTTTGTTGATCCTGGAAGACGGCAAGGCTCGCTTGCAAGAGCGGCTCGGCTTCGGCGTAGCGGTCCAGGGCCGTCAGACAAATGCCGAGGCTCCGTTGTCCGTCGGCGGTGCATGCATCGCGGCTCCCGTAGAGTGTCTGTTGAATCCGGAGGGCATCACGCAAGGGCGCCTCGGCCTCGGCGGGCCGGTTCCGGTGAAGATAGAGATGCCCCAGATCAATTTTAGTCATTAGGGATGCGCCGTCGGCAAAGTTTTTTGATATAGGACCAGTGTTTGCAGAAGAAGTTGCTTGGCTTCGTCGAGGGCACCTGTTTCAAATTTGAGGCGTGCCAGGAAGTTGAGATTACGACCGAGGGCCGGATGTTCCTCGCCCAGCGTTTTCCGGTGCATGGCCAGGGCATCGCGGTAGTCGAGGATATCGATGGGGAAGTCTTCTCCGGCGATGATCGAAGCGTTCAAGAGCGTCCGATGCGCCTGGCCGCCTCGTTTTTCAGCCCAAAGAGTTCATCGGCTGATTTGGCCTCGTCGGCCCGCTGCGTTCGCATCAAACGCGTGATTACATGCCGAAACGCGGTAGGATTCATTCTCTCAAGTACGGCGCAGCTTGTTCAGGTTTGCCCCAGGCAGTATAGAGGGCGCCGAGGGCGTGCCGGGTTTGCCGCGCGGCGTCGGTTTTTTGTTGATTTTGGAAGATTGTCAGGCTCGCCCGCAGGGCCGATTCGGCTTCGTCGTAGCGCGCCAGACCCGTCAGGCACAGGCCGAGGGTGTGTTGCACCTCTGCCGCGCGCGCGTCCGTTTCGCCATAGACATCCGAGTAGATCGTGAAGGCCTCGCGCAGCAGATTTTCGGCCTCGGCGGGGCGATTCTGTTCCAGGTAAACGCGGCCCAGGCCGAACTTGCTGTGCGCCATGTAGGGGTGGCCCGACGGGATCGTCTTGCCATAAATGGCGAGTGTTCGGAGGAAGCTTTGCTCGGCTTCGGCGTGCCGGCCCATGTCCAGCAACAACCGGGCCAGAAAGTGTATGCCGCGGGCTACGTAAGAATGCTCCTCGCCAAGCTGTTTGCGGTGGATGGCGATGCCTTCGCGGAAGAGCGCCTCGGCTTCTTCATAGTTTCCTTTCTCCTGAAGCACCCGCCCCAGCCAGCTAAGCGTGATGCTGACGCTGGGATGATCCGGGCCTAGCAACTGCCGGCGCAACTCCAACGCTTCGCGCAGCGTCGTCTCGGCCTCGTCGTACTCGCCTTTGTCGTAGAGGAGCGATCCGAGGTTGACCAGGCTCAAGGCTACTTTGGGATGGTCGTCGCCCAGGAGCTTGCGCTGCATCGCCAGCGTTTCGCGATAGAGGTCTTCGGCTTCGTCGAATTTACCCTTTTCGGTCAGCACCACGGCGAGGTTGTTCAGGGCGTCGGGCATGTCTTCGTGCTCGTTGCCGAGCAACTCGCGCTGCATGGCCAGGCTCTCGCGGAAGAGGCGTTCGGCTTCGTCATAATCGCCCGTGGTCATTGCCACGATAGCCAGGTCGTTGAGCGACAGCGCTACGTCGGGGTGTTTTTCGCCGAAGATCGTTTTGCGCGTCTCCAGGGCTTCGCGATAGAGTTCTTTAGCCTGGTCGTAGTCGCCGAGGTTGTCGAGCAACCAGGCCAGGTCGGCCAGGGTCTCGGCCACGTCGGGGTGGAGGTCTCCGTAGACCGAGCGGCGCAGCGCCACCGACTGCTCAAGCAAAGGCTGGGATTCATCGTATAACCCCAACTGCCGGTAGGCCACGCCCATCACGTGCATCAACTCGGCCTGCACTTCGGGCTGGTCGGTCAGTTCGGTTTCTATTTGCTCGGTCCCCCGGTCGAGCAACGACCGGGCGGTGACCTCCTCGCCGCGCGCGAAGTCGGGGTCTGAGACTTCCAACAGATCGATCAAGAAATCCTTGACCTGCTCGGCCTTGGCGCCTTCGACCTGCGCCTGCTTCAGCGCCAGCTCTGTCTTGGCCTGCTCCATCACCAGGACCACGAAAAAAGTCGCCAGGAGCACAGCAAAAGCCAGCGCCGCTGCCGTGCCAAACTGGTGCCTTTTGATGAACTTCTTGGTGCGATATCCCACCGTGGCGCGCTGGGCGTTGACGGGCAGCCCGGTCAGATGCCGTTTGATGTCTTCGAGAAACGCCTCCGCCGACTGGTACCGCCGGTCCTGCTCCTTGCGCAGCGCCTTGAGCACAATCGTATCGAGGTCGCCCGAGAGGCGGCGGCGCAGCCGATCCGTCGGGGTGTTGCGCGCCATGCTGATGACTTCCGGCGTGATCGTCGCGTCGCCCTCAACGGTTTCGGCCCGCGTGATGGCGGTGCTGGGGCGGTCCGGGTCGGTCTCGCAAATGACGCGTTCGAGTTCCATCTGCCCCCGCCCCGATAACTGATACGGACGCCGGCCCGTCAGCAACTCGTACAACACCACACCGAGCGAATAAATATCACTGGCCGTGGTGATCGTCTGACCCCGCACCTGCTCCGGCGAGGCGTACTCCGGCGTCATCACCCGCATCTCGGTGCGCGTCATCGGCACGGTGTAGCCCGGCAGGTCCGGGTTCAAAAACTTGGCGATGCCGAAGTCGAGCAACTTGACCTCGCCTTCATTAGTTACGAGGATGTTCGAGGGTTTGAGGTCGCGGTGGACGATGAGGTTTTTGTGGGCGTAATGCACCGCGCTGCAGACGTGCTGAAACAGCCGCAGGCGGTCATCGACCGAGAGCCGGTGATCGTCACAATATTTGGTCAGGGGCACGCCGTCGATGTACTCCATGACGAAGAAGGGGCGTTCGTCATCGGTCATGCCGCCGTCGAGCAGGCGGGCGATGTGGGGATGATGCAGCGCGGCGAGGATCTGTCGTTCGGTGCGGAAGCGGCGGAGGATGTCTTCGGTATCCATGCCGCGCCGGATGATCTTGAGCGCCACGTGTTGCTTGAAGGCCTCGTCGTCGCGGCGGGCCAGGTAGACCTGGGCCATGCCGCCGCGTCCGATGGGCCGGATCACGCGGTAGCGGCCTACGCGCTGGCGTTCTAAGTCTGCGGTTTCGGGCAGGGGCAACTCGTCCAGGAGCGCTTCGAGATGTTTGCCGGTGGGCGCTTCGAGGAACGTATTGACCGCGCCGCTGGCCTCCAACGCCGTCTTGACCTGTTCGAGCAACTGCGGATCGTCGCTACAGACTTCGTTGAGGAAGGACATGCGCTGGTCTGGGGGCCGGTCGAGGGCCTGGTCCAGAATCGATTCGATTTGTTGCCAGCGTTCGGGGTTGAGATCCTTCATGGGTATGGGGGGATGCTTCAACAACACGCCGATAGGCGGCAGGACGGTCTTTGCAAAAACGCTATGCGAATTACGAGCGAGAGAGGGGGAAAGCAGAGAGGAGGCCTGGTTGTATCACCCTCCTGTCCTCTTTGTGTTTCTCTCGCAGTCCGTATCGACCGTCTACGGCCATAGGATACAAGCACTAAATCCGGTGTAGCACGAGCTCGACGACTGATGAAATCAAACCACTCCAGGAGCCTCCGGAAGAGACTAACGCGCAGTCGGGCCGCCAGCCGAGGCGTGGTGGGGGGCGCCGTTGGCCGGCGGTAAAAAAAGGGCTCCTGTTCTTTCACGCAAGTATAAGATAAAGAAACGTCTTGGCCTTGTGCCAATCTCGTTCGGTTGTTCGCAGCGAGGTGCCGAGCACGTCGGCAATTTCTTCATGCGAAAGCCCGCCGAAAAAGCGCATCTCGACGACCCTGGCCAGCCGTTCGTTGACCTCTTTGAGCTGGTCGAGCGCGTCGTTGAGGTCGAGGATATCGATGGAGGCGTCTTCGCGGCCTACCACCGAGGCATTCAAAAGCGTCCGATGCGCGCCGCCGCCGCGTTTGTCAGTTTTCTGCTTGCGGGCATAGTCTACCAGAATATGCCGCATGACCGTGGCCGAGACAGCGATGAAGTGCGAGCGGTCCTGATAGGCAGCCTTCGAATGATCGATCATTTTGAGGTAGGCCTCATGGACGAGCGCCGTGGTGTTGAGCGTCTCGCCGGGCCGCCCGCGTCTGAGCTGGCGGTGCGCCATGTCGTGCAACTCTTCGTAGATCAGCGCAAAGAGTTTATCAGCCACTTCCCGGTTGCCCCGCCGATGCGCCAGGAGCAGTTGTGTTACCTCGTGGGAGAAGGTCATGTTGTGGGGGATTAAATCCATTATCCTTCAACTTTCGACAAAAACGGTCATGGTGGGTGAGGTAGGGGCATGACCGCCCGTCTGGGCAGCATCGTTAAGTGCTGTAGTCAATGGCCGGACACGGCACATGCCCGCCAAGCACTAATTCGCAAAACCGCACCGGATTCCGCCAGGCAGTATGCTCCATGCTCGATTTGAACTCACGGGCCGTGGTGTGAGGCTACACACGGGGTCTGGTCTTTAGAGGGATCGACCTGAACGCGATGACACTAAAGCACGTAAACACAACTCCGTCGAGGGGGCACGGCGCGTCGGGTACAGAGAGGACTTCGTGAAGCGGCACTGAAGGGTTTGTATATTTAATAAACGTAAGAAAAAAAAAAAGTCCGATCTCGTGGCGGGTTCTGCGGCGATATTTCGTTACTCTAATCGAACGTCGGTATGCTGCTGCGCCCAGGTCGGCAGTTTCCCACCCGATACACTGTCATCCCCCTCCCCCGCAGATTGAGGTAGATCTATGAAAATCAAGGCCAACATCAAAGCCGGCAGGCCTCGTCGCCCGCTCATGGTCCGGTTCTAAACGGCTTTCGCAACCAGCGCATTGCAACGACTCCCTGGCCGGAAACAGGGGGTCGTTTTTTTTTGAATTCAGGCTGTCGGGTGGCGCCTCGGTTTTTCGTATTCATAGGTGTACCCCCCCTGCACAAACTGCCCGCAGGTATCGCGCCGCGCTCGGCTCGTACCTGTGTACCCCCCACCTTTAAGCCCATCAAAACCAATGACCGGAAACGGCACTTCAGGCGGTGAAAACTTCAGCCTCCGTGACATCCTCCTCCGTGGTCGTAAGCTCAACTTCGCCGAGCGGACTCAGTTCTTCTCGAACTGGATCCAGGAACGAGCCGCCTGCGGTGACAGCCTCTACATGAGACACATTCTCTCCCCCGCCGACCGACAGGTCTCCATCCTCGACCCAGACACCGGACAAGAGCGCTCGATGCTCATG
The DNA here is from genome assembly GCA_028278205.1 of Rhodothermales bacterium. Classification (GTDB taxonomy): domain Bacteria; phylum Bacteroidota; class Rhodothermia; order Rhodothermales; family Bin80; genus JANQES01. The sequence goes on along the minus strand of JANQES010000085.1, from coordinate 2,954 downwards.
TTCGGATCGAACAACTACCTCGGACTCGCCAACCACCCCCACGTACAACGGCGCGTCAAAGAAGCCATCGACCAATTCGGCGTCGGCATCGGAGGACCGCCCCTGCTCAACGGCTACACGCGGCTGCATCACGAGTTGGAGACGCGTCTGGCGACGTTCAAGAGCAAGCAGGCGGCTTTGGTTTTTTCGAGCGGCTACGGCGCCAACGTGGGCATGATGAGCGCGCTGGTGTCGAAGCACGATCTAGTCTTGCACGATGCGTCGAGCCATGCCTCGTTCCACGACGGCTTGAAGATGGGCGGCGCCACCTCGATGAAGTTCGCTCATAACGATGTCGCCGAACTTGAGCAAAGGCTCGACGCGGCCAAGACCCAAACCCGGGGCGACGTGTTCGTGGGTGTCGAGGGTGTCTACTCGATGGACGGCGACCTGGCTCCGCTCGACAAGATCGCCCCGCTGTGCCGCGAGAAGGGCGCCATCCTCGTGCTCGACGACGCCCACGGCACGGGCGTGCTCGGCGCCTCCGGCCACGGCACCGACGCGCACTTCGGCGTCGAAGACGACGTGGACATCGTCATGGGCACCTTCAGCAAGGCCTTCGGGGTCGTCGGTGGTTTCGTGGCCTCGTCGCAGGAGGTGGTCGATTACCTTCGGTTTTTCGCGCGTTCGTACTTTTTCTCGGCGTCGATGCCTCCGGTGGTGGCGGCCTCTGTGCTGGGCTGTCTCGATATCATCGAACGCGAGCCGGGGCATCTGCTTGGCTTGCGGGCCAACACCCGCTACCTCGCGCGCGGTCTGCGTCGTCTGGGTTTCGACGTGAATCCGGAGTCGGCGATCATTCCGCTTATGGCGCCCCGGTCGATGAACTTGCGCAAGGCGTCGTTTGATTTCCACCGGCGGGGTATTTTTTTGAATTCGATAGAGTACCCGGCGGTGCCGTCGCACAAGCAGCGCTTTCGTATCAGTGTGATGGCCAGCCACACGCAGCGGGATCTGGATCGGTTACTGAGTGTGATCGAAGAAGTCTGGGCCATTCATACCCAGGAACGCCGCCTCGACCTGCACGCCGCTGCCGCCGCCTGATGTTGATTGTGTATTAATGATCAAAAGAAAGGCGCTTCCCGAGAATTGGGGAAGCGCCTTTTTCGTTTTATTTCGAGAGTTTAGAAAAGAAGTGTTGAAAGTGACGATACGTTGTCATTCTGGATTGTATCTTTCCGGATAGAACACGCTCTTGATCATTGGTTTCATAAAAACGAACGCATGGACCTTGTCCTCTCAACCAGCACAAAAGACCAGATCCAGGGTCTGAGCAAGAACCTTCATGACATTTACGAAGAGAAGCTTGTAGTCAATAAAGACCTGACGCGGCAACTCGTCAGTTTTCAGGCCAATAAACAGACGCCCGTCTACCGCTGGTTCAAGTACAAAGAAGGCTTTTCCGCCGCGCTCATAGAATATCTTTTAGAAAAAACCTGCGTGCGTTCAGGCATCCTCCTTGATCCTTTCGCCGGTGCAGGAACCACCGTCTTCATCGCTTCCAGGCGGGGTCTGGATGCTGTCGGGATTGAATTATTGCCCATCGGCTACGAAGTGATGAAGGTGCGAAAGGCCATCTCGAATGGCGGTGCCTCGAAGGTGCGGGCTGCTGTTGGCAGGTGGCTGGCAGAAACCCCCTGGCGCCAGGAAAACGAAAAAGTTGCTATTCAGCATCTCAAGATTACGAAAGGCGCTTATGCAGAAGACACAGAAGCCTTGCTGGCTCAATACCTGCGGCGGATCGAGCGGGAAGGAGATCCTGTAGTGCAAGAAGCGCTGCGATTTGTCGCGTTGTGCGTGCTCGAAAGCATCAGCTTCACGCGTAAGGACGGGCAATATCTGCGTTGGGATCATCGATCCGGAAGACGAGCGGGGAAGAACACATTTGACAAAGGCAAAATCTATTCATTTGAGGAGGCTATCACGAACAAGCTCAGAGAAATTTACGAAGACCTGGGCCAACCCAGTGACCTCTTCGGCACGAACTATGTCGAGGCACGCGGTCATATCGAACTCATCAAAGCATCCGTGCTGGAAGCATTACCCGGCCACCCCTCCGAAACGTTCGATGGCATCGTGACCTCGCCTCCGTACTGTAATCGTTACGACTACACCCGCACCTACGCGCTCGAATTGGCCCTGCTCGGCGTAGACGAAGAAGGCGTCAAAGCGCTGCGCCAGGCCATGGTCTCCTGCACGGTCGAGAATCGGGAGAAGCAGCCGGGCAATTGGGGAGATCGTGTTGAAGAGGCGCTCGACGCGTTTAACAGTCAAGACCTGCTCCAGGCCATCATCCGCTTTCTCTATGAGGAAAAAGCAGCCAATCGATTGAATAATAATGGCATTCCCCGCATGGTCAGAAACTATTTCCTTGAAATGTCGCTGGTCATCTTCGAATGTGCGCGCGTGTTGAAAAGCGGTGCTCCGCTGGTGATGGTCAACGATAATGTGCGCTACGCCGGCATCGACATCCCCGTGGATCTGATCCTCTCTGAGATCGCCCGAAAAGCCGGGCTTGCGGTTGAAAAGATCTGGGTGCTGCCCCGAGGCAAAGGCAACAGCAGCCAGCAAATGGGCCGGCACGGGCGCACCGAGTTGCGGAAATGTGTCTACATCTGGCGCAAACTATAACGATACGATCCAGTTTGCCAGATCTCGAACTTGATTGTCTTGCGTGAGATTAGCAGCGTGGGCCAGCTTGCCATTTTGAAGCATATCAAAGATTTCCTCTGCCATTGCCTTTGCTATAGCCGCTCCGATAAAAAAGAGATGAGGGCACGACATCTCGTTCTTTTCAAAGGACTCATTGATTCTATTGAGGGGTGGGCATTAATCGAGAGCGAGCCGAAATGGCTTGGTCGCCTGCAAGGGGTGCTGATGAATCGAATTGAAGACCATCAGCACCTGCAACGAGA
>JANQES010000070.1 GCA_028278205.1 Rhodothermales bacterium | reverse complement strand
GCCCTGAAGATAGAGGTCAGCGTAGCGGGGGAAGTCGCGGGCGGGGTTGGCGCTGCCGTAATAGGTGCCGGTGACGGTCTTCTCTTGCCGGGTGATGACGGCGCCGGGCAGGTTGGTGTTGCTGCCCATCGGCGCCAGCCCGGCCAGCACCACGAGGCCGCCGGGCCGGACGGCGTCGAGGCACTGTTCCTGCACTGACGGCAACCCCGTGGCATCGAACACATAGTCGGCGCCGCGTCCTTCGGTGAGATGGCGGACGGCGTCGACGGTGTCCGGTCCAGCCGTCAAGAAATGCGTCGCGCCCAGAGCCATCACCACGCCGGCGCGGTCGGCCACGGTGTCGATAGCCAGCAGCGGCACGGCGCCGGCCAGGTGCGCGCCCATCACCGTACACAGCCCCACCCCGCCGGCCCCGAAGACGGCCACGCTGCTGCCGGGACGCACCCGCGCGGTGTTGAGCACCGCCCCGACGCCGGTAGTCACCGCACACCCGATCAACGCGCCGACGGGCAGCGGCACCTCCACGCGAAGCGGCACACAACTCTCTTGCGGCACCACGGCGTATTCAGAAAAACAGGCCAGCGCGCAGTAGTGATAGATCGGCTGCCCGTCTTTGGAAAGACGCGGCGTGCCGTCCATCATCGTGCCGCCCCAGATGGGCTCGACGTAGGTAGCGCACAGGCCGGGCCGGTCGTCGAGGCAATAGAAACACGCCCCGCAGTTGGGCGCCCAGTTCAACACTACGTGATCGCCCGGTTTGACGTTCGTGACGCCCGCCCCGACGGCCTCGACGACGCCCGCGCCCTCGTGGCCGGGCACCGCCGGCAACGGATGCTGCGTCGCGCCGGTCACCAGATGCCAGTCGCTGCGGCAGACGCCCACCGCCGCCACCTTCACCAACACCTCGCCGGCCCGTGGCGCCTCTAAATCGAGCACCTCGACTTCAAAAGGGCGATTCGTCTCATACAGGACAGCAGCGCGGGTTTTCATAGTGTTATAGTTTGAGTTGATTGCACCTCCGCCCGGCCCTGAAGGACCGGGCTCACCGGCTCAAGCCCCGATGGGGCTAAAACAGGGCGTTTCAGCGTCCTTGCGCTGCTGAGCCCGGTGATTGAGCGCCGGGCGGGCCAGGAGTTCACCACAAAGCGCATACCCACCAAAATACTATAACACCATAACACCCAAACACCATAACACTCAAACACCCCCTACCCCTTCGCCCCTTTCAACCCGCTCAGGCTCTGCGCCGAGAGCAGGTTGACGTCGAACGAGCGGACACGGCTGTTTTTCTGACGATGCAGGCGGCGAGCGATCTCGACGAGGCGGTGCATCAATTCGTCGAAGGGCACGCCGGTGGGCTCCCAGAGGTAGAACGAGAACGAGCCGGGGATGGTGTTGATTTCGTTGAAATAATACGCCCCCGTTGCGCCGTCGATCAGAAAGTCGAGGCGGGCTACCCCGGCGCACTCGAAGAGTTGAAAGATGCGCGCGGAGAGCTGGCGGATCTCGGCGGTCTGTTCGTCGGAGAGCGGCGCGGGGATGATGCGGTCGAGCGAGGCCATGCCTTGCGCGCTGTCGCCGCCTTGCTTGGCGCCGCCCGGCGCGGCTTTGGCGCCGCCCCTGGCGCTGCCGCCGCCGCGCATGTATTTGTCCTGAAACGAGAGCAGTTCGTCGTCGTCGGTGCGGACGGGTTCTTCGAGGACGCTGGCCTGCGCCTCGTCCGGATCGCCGAGCACCGAGCAGTTGACCTCGCGGAGTTGCTGCACCCCATGCTCGACGACGACCTTGGCGTCGTAGCGTAGCGCCTCTTCGATGGCGGCGTCGAGTTCGGCCCGGTCGTCGGCTTTGGCGATGCCGATGGACGAGCCCAGCCGCGCCGGCTTGACGATGACCGGATAGCCGAGCCGCTCCTCGATCCGCCCCAGCCACGCCTCCTCATGCCCGATCCACTCCGACTCCCGAAACCACACAAAATCGACGATGGGGATGTCCTGGTCGCGGCAGAGCATCTTCGAGAGCACCTTGTCCATGCCGAGGGCCGAGCCGAAGACTCCGCTGCCAGTGAAGGGCACGTTGAAGGTCTCGCAGAGCCCCTGGATGCCGCCGTTCTCGCCCTCGCCGCCGTGAAAACCCAGCAGCATCACGTCGATGCGGAAGCGGCGAGGCCGCCCGGCAAAAAGCCCGCGTCGCCCGGCCTCGACCAGATCGAGCGAGCCCAGATGCGAGGCCGGATCGAAGAAGACGGGGACGGCCTCGGCAGTCAGGCGGTCGAGGTTCTGGAAAGCGGCGGGATCGAGAAGGGCCTCGCCGGTGTACCACCTGCCGTCTTTGGCCACGTAGAGCGGCACAGGCCGATAGCGCGCCCGGTCTAACGCAGCGGCGGCTTGCAGCCCTGAGATCACGGAGACTTCATGCTCCGGCGCCACCCCTCCGAAGGCCACGCCGATGTTTAGCAAGGAGGAAGACACGTTTAGAGAATCGCTTTGCTAAGAAAAAACCTTTTAGACGTGATACGAGAAACTGAAACACGAGGGTGCTTCGTAAAAACGTTTCTAAAACTACCCTCACGTTTCACGTTTACTTCGTCAGTCGCGTTGCTCGTGTCACGTTTCACTCCCCTAACTTACGCGCCGTCGGATCAATATCGTAACACCCACACCATCTTTCCCATTGAAACTCGCCATTTTATCCGATATCCACGCCAACCTGGAGGCCTTGACGGCGGTGTTCGCGGTCGTGAAGCGCCGCCAGGTCGATGCCGTCTATTGCCTGGGCGACGTCGTCGGCTACGGCGCCGATGCGGCCACCTGTGTCAACCTCGTCCGCGAGCGGTGCGACGCCGTGGTGCTGGGCAACCACGACGAAGCCGTAGCCCTCGAACGCGGCCTCAAGGTGCTCCCGCGCGATGGGCGCAAAGCTGCCGCCCACAACCGTGCCCAACTCAATGAAAGCCAACGCGCTTTCCTTGCCGCCTTGCCGCTGACGGTAGAAGCCGACGGCTGCACCTTCGTCCACGCCACCCCCGGCGACCCCGGCAGCTGGCAGCGCCTGGGCTCCTATCTGGTAGCCCAGGAGCAATTCAAGCATTTCCAAACGCCGGTGTGTTTCCTGGGCCACTCGCACGTGCCGGCGGTGATGGGCAACAAGCTCGGCGCCGTCCGGGTGCGGCCCGGCGTCCGCTATCTCATCAACGTCGGCAGCGTGGGCCAACCCCGCGACGGCGACCCCCGCGCCTGCGTCGCCTTCTTCGACACCGAAACATTCGCCTACGACCTCGCGCGCGTGCCCTACGACGTCGGGGCGGCAGCCACCAAGATCATCAACGCCGGCCTGCCCCGCCGCTTGGCAAAACGGTTGTATAAAGGGGTGTGATTTTTCGAAATTCGATCATTGAATTTCGAAATTCTCCACAAACCGCCCTTTGTTGTAGATGGCCCAGGCTTTGCCGGTCATTTCGTAGCCGAGGAAAGGCGTGTTGCGGCTTTTCGAATAGATGTGATGATCTTCGAAGGTCCAGCGCGTCGAGGCGTCGAAGAGGGTGAGGTTGGCCGGTTCGCCTTCGGCCAGCTTCGGCAGCGGCAAGCCCAGGATGCGGCGCGGCGCGACGGTGAGTTTCGCCACGGCCTCGGCCAGCGTCAGCACGCCCGGCGCGATGAGTTCACGCCCGATCAGCCCCCAGGCCGTCTCCAGCCCGATGATGCCGAAGGGCGCCGCGATGAACTCCACCTCTTTTTCGAACGACGCGTGCGGCGCGTGGTCGGTGCAGAGCGCGTCGATGGTGCCGTCGCGCAGGCCTTCTTTCATGGCCTCGACGTCGGCGGCGGTGCGCAGCGGCGGGTGCATCTTGGTGTGGGTCGAAAAGTCGGTTTTTTCGACCTCTTCATCCGTCAGCGTGAAGTGATGCGTGCAGACTTCGGTGGTGACGTGGATGCCGCGCGCTTTGGCCTCGCGGACGAGATCGACGGACTTGGCCGTGGAGATGTGCGCCACGTGGAGGTGCCCGCCGGTGAACTCGGCCAGCAGCAAATCGCGCGCGATCATCGCCTCTTCCGAGAGCGCCGGCACGGGCAGCACCCCCAGCCGCGTCGAGACGCTGCCTTCGTTCATATGCCCCTTCGGCCCCATCGTCAGGTCTTCCATGTGGTTGATGATGGGCTTATCGAGCATCGAGGCGTATTCGAGGGCGCGGCGCATCAGGCCGCTGTGCTGCACGGGCGAGCCGTCGTCGCTGAAAGCCACGGCGCCGCCATCGGCCAGATCGCCCATCTCGGCCATTTCCTTGCCCGCGCGTTCTTTCGAGACGCACGCGATGGGATAGACATCCACCGGCGTCGTCGCGGCGCGTTCGATGATGAACTCGACGACGTCGCGGGTGTGGATGGGCGGGTTGGTGTTGGGCATACAGGCCACCGCCGTGAAGCCGCCGAAAGCCGCCGCCCCGCAGCCCGTAGCGATGGTCTCTTTGTATTCGTAGCCCGGTTCGCGCAGGTGTACATGCATGTCCATCCACCCCGACGAGATCATCCGGCCCGAAGCGTCGTAGACCGGCGCGGTGCCGCCGTCGAGCCCCTCGCCAATCCGGGCGATGGTTCCGTTCTGGATGAGTATGTCCGCGCGGCGCGTCTGGCCGGTTTCGGGATCGAGGAGCGTGCCGTTTTGAATAAGCAGGTCAGGCGTCATGGGTGTATTTTCGTCTCTCTAAGTACAGCGAAAAAAATCCTGCCCGTTTTACCATTATCAAGGTGTCACTGGTCATTGGTCACTGGTGTTTTTGTCTTCAACCAGTGACCAGTGACTAATGACCAGTGACCGTCCGGCAAAACGTGCAGGAATTACTTCGGCTTTCCCAATATATCACCGCCTCAAACGGTTTTCCCTGACGAAATGATGAAATGCGTCAGGAGTCGGGCGCTCCGGCCAGGCATGCCATCGGCTCGCCGCCGTCTTCGATGCATTGCAGCGCGGCCTGCCGGTCTGCCAGCGTGCGCCCGGTATACCAGAGGCGCTCGGCCTCGGTCACGGCGGTCGTATCGACGGGCGGGATATGCCAGCCCTGTTGTTGATCAAAGGAGATCTGCGTTGCGTAGACCTGCGGTTTGCCCACCGCGAGCAGGTAGCGGTCGTAGCCCATCGCATAAAACTGCCGGGCGTCGCCATGCGTCGAATCGATCTTGAGGACCTCGCGAGAGAGTTCGAAGACTTTGCGGTAGGAGGCCGAGTCGTTGCCGTGCTGGAAGATCAAGGCGGCATTCACGTAGTCTTGGAGCGTGCGGATCTCGCCGGCTTCGAGCATCGCCTCGACGCGCGCGCGGCGCTCGGCATCGCGCTGCATCTGGGCGAGGGCTTTCTCCTCCGTCATCGCGGCAGGATCTGGATCCGAACGGTCTTGCTGGTCGGCTTCGACCAGCAAACGCAGTTCTTCGTTATCGGCGATCTCCTCTTCGACATCGACCTCCGCCGGACGGCACGCGCCGAGCAGGACGAGGAGAACGAGCAGCACGGATCGGATCGTGAGATAAGGCATGATGGGTCTTCGTGGACGCTTCGCGTTTTTTTCGGAGCCTCACGCAGATGCGGGAGAGAAGATCCCGCGTGTGCGTGAAGAAATACAATTAGTCGCCTGCTATACTTACATTTGAACGTGGACGCCGTGCAGTGTTTTCTGTAAAGATCCAATACGTTCTATTTCGTTCTTTTTTTATGCACCTTGAAACCAACTATACCCATGTCTCAGCCCTATCAAGAAGCCATTACCGTCTGGATCGTCGAAGACAACGACGATTTCCGGCAGACGATGCAGGATCTCATTAACAGCCGCGACGGCCTGCGCTGCCCGCATGTTTTCGGCTCGTGCGAAGATCTGCTGGCCGCGCTCAACACCGAGTTTGCCCCGGAGGTCGTCCTCATGGACATCGGCCTGCCCGGCATCAGCGGCATCGAAGGGGTGCGCCGGCTCAAAGTGATCTCGCCGGCCACGCACGTCATCATGCTGACCATCCACGAAAACAACGACCGGATCTTCCAGGCCCTCTGCGCCGGAGCTTCCGGCTACCTGCTCAAAATGTCTTCGACGGACAAGATCTTCGAGGCCGTCGAAGAGGCGTGCAAAGGCGGGGTGGTGATGAACGCCAAGATTGCGCGCCGGGTGCTCAATATGTTCACGCAACTCTCCGCGCCCAAGTGGGACTACGGCCTCACCGAACGCGAACAAGAAGTGCTCCACGCCCTGGTGGACGGCAAGACCAAGCAGCAGATTGCCGAATCGCTCTTCCTGAGCTTCCACACCATCGATACGCACCTGCGCAATATCTACGCCAAGCTGCACGTACACTCGCGCTCCGACGCCGTGGCCAAGGCCCTGCGCGAACGACTCGTCTGAAGACCGCGCGTGTTATGCAGGTCGATAATCTCTCTGTGTCTAAAGTATTGTAATTAAAAGTGAAACACCTCGCCTTTCCGGCGACGTGGTGGAGTACGTCGATCCCTTTTCGTACAGGGCACCCGCGCCGTATGCCCATCCAATACGGCCTCTTATCTCTCATAAACAAATAACTGGAGGTGAGAAAATGGACCACCGTGCAAGAATGGATGTATACCGTGTAGGCGCTGAACATGAAGAGGAAGAGAAACGGAAGAAAGAGGAAGAGAAACGGAAGAAACGGAGGGAGAAACGGATTAAATCATATCTTAAATGTAGAGATTACGAACCATGGACTGGTCTGGATGCATGGCCTGAAATGGAAGAGCAAGATTTGGAAAAGCAGCAAGAATTATGTGATGATTGTGTGCCTTTGTTTAATCCGTCGTATGACGAGGAAACGAATCCAAATCCATGCGACCCCAAGCCTGACGTAACATGGTTCATTACCGCAACACAGTTGAATATCCTTTGGAATATCGTTTTTCCCAGGATTGTAGCGCTGTACTGGTCAGGAGAAGCACTTAGTACCCCCAAAGATCCGGAATTCATTCAGAAAAACATCCGAAAGCTGCTTAATCAATCATCGAAGACCGGCAGGAAGCAGGGTTATCCGAACCGCAGAGACCCGGACTATCTAAAAAAAGTTGCCCGTCAACCCTTCAAAGGTCTTACAAAGGAGTTTATCCAACATGCAGCAGCACTGGAATATTATTTACTTTACGGGACTACTATTAAGGGTACACACATCGACCCCATTCCTATAACCTTTCTGGATGGATACGGCTTCAACTTTCTATTGAGTAATGAGGGTATAGAGTTGCTGATGCCGCCCAATCCCATGATCTATCCCAAGAGCATGACGAAGGCCCACAATAAAATTGCCGAGGTATACAGAAAGTATACGTATCGCGGCGTCGGTAGTGCTCCGCTTTTGATTCCAACCTCTTCCTGTAATCCTGACGATACTCCAGGTGGTCTGGCTGCTACAGCGAGCCGAGTAGCAACCAGCGGGGGCCTCGCTTCAGGCATACGAATCAGAGCGGACGAGGCCCTGAACTGGTATTTTCGCAAAACGGTGCAAAATGTCCTGGTAGCCCATGGTTATACTTACCCAGACGACCTACATGAGTTAGTAAGTCTTTTGGAGGATCTTTGCCATGACCCTCAGGACCTGGAAACAGCGTTGCTGTGCCGCTTTCGCACTGTGTTGCGCTGCTTACTTTGTGAGCCCATAGACCTGCCTGTTTATGTGTTTCTCAGGGGGCCTACGCGGTGCTGGCAAATACCGGGTTCGCTCTACGGGCGCATCATGCAGGCCCACCCCCGCATCGTAGCGACGATCTGGTATGAACAGCATTGGAATAAAACGGACCCGCCTACGCTGAACGACATGGCGGATGGTAGTTACGAAGATCGATATAACAACCCCGGCGATGACGGATTGAGAACGGTCTTCGAGGAGCGGCTGGAAATTCACCTTCCAAAAGAACGCAGGATGAAATTCAGAACCAGTCCTCCGTCTGAGCCGGCACTGAGGAATGAAATAATCATCGACAACTTCGGCTTTACGTTTCCTTGTCTATGCCCGGCGCCCTCGATGAAACAGATGTATCAGGCCTGGATTACCGGAAACGCCAGCAATCCGGTCTTTACCGACACGATGGATACGCAATAGGGTAGGCGGCCTGCCTGCCTCAGACAACAACGTGCCACCGGCCTCCGCCCCGGCGCGGCAGGGCTGCCGGAGTAACGAGCCCGCCCGGCGATGAATCACCGGGCTCAGCGCTGAAGGCCCGTTGGGCCTAAAGCAGGGCGCCGAAGGCGTCCTTAAGCCCTGAGCCCGGCTCTTTAGGGCCGGGCGGTGCCGGGCAACATGATTCCCCGATTTAAATAACAACGTTTTCAGAGAACTCCGGAAGCCCTGGCGCGAAGGTCATAACAATCACGCATTTGCGGGAATGAGATTAACGCATGTGCGCGAAGCGAGCGCCATGATGTCCTTCTATCTTGTGAGCATCGATGCTAAACCGGCTGAAACGCCCTGCGGCAGCCGGAGGCGCGATGTAGTACTTCTCACAATAAACTCTGTAAACCTAAAACTACTGAGAGGACATCATGTGTAAACGGTGGAGCATTAAAGCTAAAGACCTGTGCTTATTCTGGAAAACGGTCTACCCGCGCGTCATCGCGGTGATCTGGGAGCATTACGATCCCGACAAGCAAGAAAAAATCTGGGAAGAGCCTGATTTTCTCACGAACACTCTCGATGCGTTTATCGAGGATGAAAATCAGAAAGCGTTTCGAGATACCGCCCAGACGTTCTCGGACTATTTCAAGGGTAAAGACGCCATTCCGATTCAGTTTCTCGAAGGCGCCTACGACTTTGTGTTGACGAATCAGCGCCTCATCTTGCCCGTTCCCAACGACCCCGAATGCGATCTTTCTCCGGAGCGGTGGGTCATCGGGCAATACATCTACCGGCGCACCCGAACCGGGGACGTAGGGATCCCTTCGGGAAACGGACAACGGCGGCGGGGATTCCGGTCGGCCAACAAGAAGCGGTCATCGCGTCCTTGCACCTCCATTCCGGTAACGGAGGCAACGATTGAGCGATGGATTGAGAGCGTGCCGCGCATCTATCGAGAGGCCGTCAGGTATTTCCTGAAAAATGGGTTGAAGCTCCCGGACCTGCCCCTCAATATTCACGGGTATTTGCTGCTGGAACGCTCGTGTAGCGATGCAGAGTGGTACCTGGAAGGCGCCGTGTTGCGCAAGCTGGTGCAGGAATTGCCTAAAATTATCACCCACATCTGGTATGACCGGGAGATGGCACCCAATGGAAACGCTAAGCCGGGCGGCTATGAAAGCCGGTATCGAAACGACGGGCTCCGTTCGATCTTCAACGAACGCCTGGAGGTCAATTTGCCGGAGAACGTGAAGTATCACATCGTCCGGGATATCAAGGATATCGAGGATATCGAGATCAACCAGGACGGCTTTCTCGTTCCGGACATCCCGCCGGTGCCCAGCCTGGACAACATGGTACAAGCCTGGAAATACGGCGACGCCTTCAACCCGGTCTTCACCGACACGATGGATACGCAGTAAACTTCCCTTGCCCACCTTATCAACAAGACACGGTACTGAGCGCAAAAAAACAGGGAAGCGCTATGTTACAACGGCCTACCTTTTCAAGCGCCTACCGGGCGCAAGTGCAGGACGACGGGAGCGTGGTGCTGCTCGATGAGACCGGCTACGTGGTCCTCGGCGGGCGCATCTGCACGCTCCTGACGCCCCTGCTCGACGGCAACCGCACCGCCGACGACATCGTCGCCGCGCTCGATGGCGAGGCGCCGGCTGCCGAGGTCTACTACACGCTGATGCTGATGGAGCAGGCCGGCTACATCACCGAAGGCGCGGGCAAGGCACCGCCGGAAGCCGCCGCCTTCTGGGCCAGGCTGGGTGTAGCAGCACGCGACGCCGAGGCGCGCTTGCGCGAACGCGCGGTAGCCGTGACGGCGCTTGAAGGCCTCGCCCCCGACGCCTTCGCCGGCCTGCTCCGCGCCATGCGCGTGCAGGTTGCCGATGAGGCGGGCCGGGAGGCCGCGGCCCTGGAGGTGGTGCTTACCGATGACTACCTCTACCCCGGCCTCGGCGCCGTCAACCGGCGGGCGCTGGCGGCGGGGCGGCCCTGGCTGCTCGTCAAGCCGGCGGGAACGACGGTGTGGATTGGGCCGCTGTTCTCGCCGGGCGAGACGGGCTGCTGGGCCTGCCTGGCGCAACGCCTGCGGGCCAACCGCCCGGCAGACGTGCTGGTGCGCGATAACCAGGACGCGGCGCTGCACCCGGCAGCGGCCCCGCCGAGCCTGGCCTCTACGACGCAGACCGCCCTGGGCCTGGCCGCCACCGAAACCGTCAAGTGGATCGTCGGCGCCGGAGACCAGCGCCTGGCCGGTCGGCTGCTGAGCTTCGACACGCTAACGCTGGCGCAGGCCGAGCACGTGCTCACGCGGCGCCCGCAGTGCCCGGCCTGCGGCCATCCGGCTACTGCTGCCTCGACACCGATCATCCTGAAAAGCCGGAAAAAAACTTATACGTTCGACGGCGGGCACCGCGTGCGGCATCCGCAAGAGACGTTCGACCGCCACGGACATCACGTCAGCCCGATCACAGGCATCGTGCGCTCGTTAAAGCCCGTGCCTGTGGCAGGCACCGACCTCGTCCACAGCTATACCGCCGGGCACGCGACGCACCTCGGCGGCGTCTCGCTGCGGTCGCTGCGCCACAACGCGCGCGACCGCAGCGGCGGCAAAGGCATGACGGATCTCCAGGCACGCGCCAGCGGCCTCTGCGAAGCGCTCGAACGCTACTCCGGCGTCTTCCAGGGCGACGAAGCCCGTTCGAAAGCCCGCTCCGTGGACCTGGGCGAGGCCGCCGTCCTGCTGCCGTCCTGCCTGCTTTTCAGCGATCATCAGTACGAAAACCGGGAAGCGTGGAATGCAAAGCAGTCGGGCTATTTCCAGCACGTGCCGGAGCCCTTCGACGAAACCGCCGAGATCGACTGGACGCCCGTCTGGTCGTTGACGAACGAGGCGGTGCGGTACCTCCCGACGGCCTACTGCTACTTCGGCTTTGAAGGCCCCGGCGCCCAATTCTGCCGGGCCGACTCCAACGGCCTCGCCGCCGGCAACTGTCTCGAAGAGGCCCTCCTGCAAGGCTTTATGGAGCTGGCCGAGCGCGACGCGGTGAGCCTGTGGTGGTACAACCGCACCCGCCACCCGGCCGTCGATCTGCTCAGTTTCGGAGAATCCTACATCGAATCGCTCCTGGTCTATTATCGAACGCTGGGCCGGGAGGTGTGGGCGCTCGACGTGACGAGCGACCTGGCGATCCCCGCGTTTGTGGCCGTCTCCCGGCGCACCGACGGCTCGACCGAAGACATCTTGATGGGCTTCGGCGCGCACTTCGACGCCCGCATCGCGGTGTTGCGCGCTTTGACTGAAGTCAACCAGTCGCTCCCTGCCGTCCTCAGATCGCCTGAAGAACGGGCGGCCCAACTCCTGCCCGACTTCGCGACGGTGATCGACTGGTGGAATACGGCGACGCTCGCCAACCAGCCACACCTGGCGCCGGACAACCAACATCCCCTGAAAAACGCGTCCGCCTATCCCCGTCCCACGTCGGACGATCTGAAAGACGACGTGCTGCGCTGCGTGGAGATCGCCCGGCAGCACGGTCTGGAGGTGCTGGCGCTCGACCAGACGCGACCCGACGTCGGCCTGCCCGTGGTGAAGGTGTTTGTGCCGGGCCTGCGCCATTTCTGGAAACGCCTCGCGCCGGGCCGCCTCTACGACGTGCCCGTCTCGCTGGGCCGCCTGCCGCACCCGCTGGCCGAAGACGCCTTGAATCCCATCCCGCTGTTTCTCTGATACGAATTACGAAATCCGATGGATTTCGTAATTACTTTAAAAAACAGATACTTCGACTCAGGCATGTCGCCACAATCACGCAATTGCGTGAGCGCAAATCCCACAAAGGCGTGAAGCGGGGTATAGGATAGCAGCCATATCCTGTTATCGGCAACTAAAGAGACGGTCAGGCCCAGACAATATTTGGCCATAGCAACCGTGATCTTATTCACAAAAACCATTAAAAACAGAGGTTTCATCATGAGCACAATCTTTGCAGGTACCCTCAATGGATCAGGATATTTTTCAACCATCGATTTTCCCGCTTCAGCCCCCCCTCGCTTTCATCGGGAGCAGCTTCCTGGTCCCCCAAGTAACGTAGTCGTTGCCTATGATGATAAGCAGGCGGCTGTCGGCAATTGGAGCCGCGGAGGAACGGTTTACTTTTACGACATGCAAAACCCGACGAGGCCACAACGCCTCGGCTCGTTCAAAACAGGTCTGCCAGGTATTGGCGCCATTGCAGTCGATGGCAACACGGTTTTAGTTGCAGAAAATAATGGAAGGCGCCTCATGCGGATCGATTTTTCCACCCCCAGGTCGCCCAGGCTGGACTCGGTGATCACCTCGCCTGTCCCGTTTGGTCAAAACCCTTCTGTTGCGCTCGAAGGGGGGTATGCTGTAGCTAGTTCTCGCAACCACACGACGGTGTTGACTATCGACTTCACTGATCCAAAAAAACCGATCCCAGGGTCGTTTGACCCTCACCTGAGGTCAAATCCCGTCACCGTCACGCTCGAAGACGGCCGCGTCGTGGTTGGCGCACAACAAAATGACGGGAGGCTCAAAGCCTTTAAATGGGGGACCTGGAATAATCCTGCTTCGGTCATCAATACCAGTATCCGAGGAGGGTTCCATTCGCTCAGCAAGCAGGGCTCTATTGTGGCAGCCGGTTCGGACAACGCCGCCAATACGATTGTCCTGGCTGATCTAAACGCTAAGAAGTCACGCACGTTCAAGCCTGGCCTGCTTGGCGGATGCACCGTGGCCCTCGACTCGGTGTTGCAACAGCTACAACTGGCGGTGGCGGACAGAACGGGATTCACTGTAAAACTGTTCGATGTGTCCAACTTCGCATCGGAGCGTCTGTTAAAAACCTTCGCTAAAGCCCCTGAACTTTCCCGGGTCACCAGTCTGTATTTGGAGGCCACCGAGATAGGTGCAAGCACAGGACAGCCCAGGATCAACTTGCCAAAAAGGATTCAGTTTACGCAACCGGTACGAGCCGGGCGTCCCTCGACACAAAGCTTCGACATCAAAAACATAGGAACAGGCACCTTAGAGGTCACGTCGATCAGACAAAACGGGCCGGCGTTCAGGATATCGCCGACCGGGTCCTTCAAACTCACGGCGGGACAAAACAAACGCATCACAGTTTCCTTTGCCCCTCCGGAAACACAAACCGCTGTCGAACAAATCTACAAGGGTACTCTCACCGTCCGGAGCAACGCTGCAAACGGCGGAACACAGATCATCCCTCTGCAAGGATTGGGGACCCTACCTCGTATGGTTGCCCCGAAGGCAGTCAAGTTTGGAACGGTACCGGTTTGTCGAAAAAATGCAACGCAGTACGCCGTCATTCAGAACACGGGTAAATACCAACTCGAGCTTACCTCGATCTCTACAGCAAGCCCTTTCACGGTGAAGCCCAAACGCGCAACGGTTCGTGCCGGCGGCTCGGTGCGGCTTACCATTGGTCTCAAACCGTTGAAGGTTGGGCAGATGACAGGCAAGCTCATCGTAAAAAGCGATGACCCTAAGGCAGCGGAAGTAACGATTCCGATCACGGGTGCAGCCACGGAGAGCCCGCCGGATCTGAAAGTCTCTCCTGGCAAAAAGCTTGATTTCCCGAAGATCGTCGTCAAAGAATTCGTGGGGCGGCGCCTGGTCTTTAAGAATGAGAGCCCGTGCAAATCCTTAACGGTTAACCTGTCGATAGAAGATGTTCAAAAGCACGGCGCATTTACCCTGACTGACCAGGAGAACCCAACGACGATTCCAGAGACGAAAAAGCTCAACTTTAGCGTTGCCCCTGAGAGCAACAAAGGGGTGGTTGTCTTCTTCAACCCCGGCGCAAAGGGAGCCTTCAGCGCAGATCTTAAGATCAAAAGCAATGATCCTGACTCGCCTGAAGCAAACATCAAGTTGGAGGGCACGGGAATTACCAGCAGAACACCCCTGGCAGCCTGCCTCGTCCTTGACCACTCGGCGAGCATGTACGGCGCAGCCCCGACCGGAAGCAAGATCGACGCGCTCAAGAGTACAGCCGCGCTATTCGTGGACCTACTCCGCGAGAAACAGCAGGACGAATTAGCGACCGTTGCGTTTAACCATCAGGCCCATGTTTTAACGCCCAAGTCGAAGGTAACCCAGGCTCAAAAGAAAAAGGTAATACAGACTATTAATACCCTCAACCCGGCCGGGACGACATCCATTGGGGCGGCGCTCCAAGAAGGGCACAAGGAACTGAAACAGAGTGTACACCGGAAAGCTCTGCTGGTTTTCACGGATGGCAAAGAAAACGTCCCGCCCTGGATTGCAGACGCTCAGCAGGCAATCCTGAAAGACGGCGTAGAAATATACGCCGTTGGGCTGGGTACGGCGAAAACCTTAAAACCGGAGTCCCTCAACGCATTAGCGAAACGCAGCAGTGGCAAGTTCTTCAGCACCACCGATACGCTCTTGCTGCGAAAACGCTTTATCCAGGTACTCGTCGATGCGTTCGATAAGGACATGGCATCCGATCCAACCTATACCGTTGGGCGAGGTCAATACCTTGATATTCCGGTATCCCTGACGCCTTGTGACCATCGCATCCAGTTTATCTGTGCCTGGGACGACCCGAATGAAAAACTAGAGCTTGAACTCATTGCGCCTGACGGATTTCGCTATACGCCCACCTCTCCGGCAACGAACCGCCTCGTCCGGTACGTAGGTCAGCCAGGCTATGCCTTCTATGAATTGGCCGTGCCCCCCATCATCGACGCGCCGATGGGCATCATCGGGCCTGACGTCCTCGGCGTCTGGACGATACGGGTCAGCGGTCAGTTCCTGAACAGTCCGCAACAACGGTTCATTACTTCTGTCGTGGTGGATTCTGAGATCAAGATGCGGGCGCGCATTACCCCTGTTCAGATCGGCGAGAGCCCTGAGGTAATCATCAACCTGCTCTATGAAAACCAACCGCTCTCGAATGCGCTCCTTAAGGTGAGTGTGACTAAACCAGCTTATGGTATGAATGATCTCCTCCAACTGGCCTCAGAGCACGACCTCTCAGCTACGCTCGACCCGGCTTTTCTGGACCCTGAGTTCATTGCGGATTATGGCTATTCTGAAGCGTTGCTCTGGGAGGAGGCCCAACCCTTTTTGGAGGCTTCCGAGGAGCCCCAAACTTTCGAAGTCTATGCCGAACAACTGGGCGAGGACGGCCCCTACAGCGTAACGCTTCCGCCTTGTGATGTCGATGGTGTTTATGAAGTCGTCATTGAAGCAGAAATCCAGGCGTGCGGTGGCACCGTAACACGCTATGCAGCCTATTGCCTCTTACCCTCACAAACGCTCGACCCAGAAGCAACGCCATGGGAAGCACACTCTTCCGATGAGAACCCCGACATGGTCCACATAGTGGTGACCCCGCGCGATCAGGCAGGCAATCTTCTCGGCATTGGACTTGCCTCCGAAATGCGCTTCAAGCTGGAAGACGGGCTTACGCTGATTGGCATAGACGATCTGTCGAATGGATCCTACGAGCTTCATCTGGCTCGGGAGGATAGAACGTCGAAACACGTTGTGCTGGCACTCCCGGAAGGCGAATTAGAGATAAACATTCCAGCTATTGATGAGGGCTCGTAGAGATAGTACAGGGAAAATCGACCTATCTCTAAAATCGCGCAAACGAATGAACGCCAATTACCCGAGGGCGAATATGCGATAATTCAATCCGGATCGTATCATTAAGAGCACGCGCTGCGCTGCAACGCCCCGCTCGACCTACGGTATTCACCGCGCGGACAGACCCATGCGCCTCCCTGCTACGCTGGCGATGTGCCTTCTCGCGGGTGCTTGCAGCACCCTCCTGGCCCAGTCACGCACTGTTCGGTTCCAGCATTTTGCGATGGATGAGGGGCTCTCGCAGCGCAACGCGCTCTGCCTGCTCCAGGACCGGCAAGGGTTCTTGTGGATCGGCACGCAGGACGGCCTCAACCGCTACGACGGCTTCTCCTTCAAACACTATAAACACCGATCCAACGATTCCACGAGCCTTTCCGACGACTTCGTCCGGACGCTCTACGAAGACGCCGCCGGCACGCTCTGGATAGGCACCTGGAACGGCGGCCTGAACCGATTCGACCGGAAACAGGAAACCTTCGTCCGCTACGATTTCGGCGACGCGCGCGAGTTTCTGTCCGGCGCCGTCAACCCGAATCAGGTGACGGCCATCGCGGAGGATGAACACGGGACGCTCTGGCTGGGCACGGGGGCCGGCGTGCTGCGCTTCGATCCGGCAACCGGCGCGTATAGGGTGCAACGATTCGACGATCCGGCCCTGAACGACGCTCTCCAGGTCAAGGCGCTGCTGCTGGACCGGCGTGGCCGAGTGTGGTTCGGCACCGAGGAAGGGCTCGCTGCCCGCTTCGAGCCGCCTCCGGCCTCGGATGTGCTCACGAACCCGGTAGCCGCCGAGGTGATCCTCTCGATCTCGCACCCCGTCCGTGCTTTGCACGAAGACGACCAGCAGGTGCTCTGGATCGGAACGCTGGGCGCGGGCCTCTATGCCGCCGATCCGGCCTCCGGCCCTCTGACGCGCTACCAGCCCGATCCAGATGACCCCTACAGCCTGAACGACAACCGCATCACGGCCCTTCAGACCGACCGGGCCGGCTACCTGTGGGTGGGAACGGTCGATAGCGGAGTGAGCCGCTTTTCGAAAGACAGCGGCCGGTTCGTCCATTTCCGCAATGCTCAGGACGCCCTCAACAGCCAGGTGTTTGACGTCCTGGAAGATCGGACGGGGGTGCTCTGGGTGGGCACGTGGGATGGGATCTACAGCCTCTCGCCGCTCTACGAGGCGTTTCGCCTGTATACGGACGAGCCGGGCCGGCTCAGCCCCAGCGGCGTGGTGGCGCTGCATGAAGACCGGGCCGGGCGGCTGTGGCTGGGCACCATGCGTGGCGGCCTCAACGTGCTGGATCGCGCCACCAACCAGTTCACCCACTATCAGGCAGGAGATCGGTCCGGACTGAGCTACAATACGATCTTCGGCATCCTGGAAGACGAACGGGGCACGCTCTGGATTGCCACTCACGGCGGCGGCCTCAACCGTCTCGACCGCGCCACCAACCGCTTCCGCCCCTTCCACCACGACCCCAACGAGCCCGCCAGCCTCAGCGACAGCACAGTGACCTCGGTGTACCTGGACCGCGCCGGGATGCTCTGGATGGGCACGCGCTATCGCGGTCTCAACCGCCTCGACCGCGCGACGGGGCGCTTCACCCGATACCAGCACCGGCCCCATCCCGACAGCCTCGGAAGCAACTACGCCTGGCCCATCTACGAAGACCACACCGGCACACTCTGGGTCGGCACCATCGAAGGCGGCCTTCACAGCCTCGACCGGGAAACAGGCCGCTTCACCCGCTACACCCACGATCCCACCATCCCCGGCAGCCTCAGCAGCAACCGCGTCTACGTACTCGGTGAAGATGCCGGCGGCACGCTCTGGGTGGGCACCACGGGCGGCCTCAACCGCTTCGACCGCGAAACCCAAACCTTCCACACCTATACCGAAGCCGACGGCCTGGCCCACGACCACGTCGCCGGCCTGCTCGTCGATGACGCGGGCGACCTCTGGCTCAGCACCAACAACGGCCTCTCGCGCTTCGACCCACGCACCGAGACTTTCACGACGTACAAAGCGCGGGTAGGCTTGCAAAACAACCAGTTCTACGTCGGGTCTACCCATAAAAATGCCAAGGGCGAACTCTTCTTCGGCGGGCCGGGCGGCTTCAACATTATCGATCCGAAAAAAATCCGAGCCACCCCCCTGCCACCGCCTGTCGTCCTGACCGATTTTACGGTCCACAACAAACCCTTCGACCTCAGCCAATCGGCCACGACCGTCGAGGAAATCGTGCTGAACTACGACGAGAATTTCTTCTCGTTCACCTTCGCCGCGCTGGATTTTACGGACGTCAGCCAGAACCGGTACGCCTACAAACTGGAAGGGCTCGATAGAGACTGGATTGACAACGGCACGAGCCCTACGGCCAGTTATACGAGCGTGCCGCATGGCACGTACACGCTCCGGGTGCGCGCCGCCAACAACGAAGGCGTCTGGAACGAGGAAGGCCTGGCACTTCCCATCACCATCCACCCGCCGTTCTGGGCAACGTGGTGGTTCCGCATCCTGGTAATCCTGGCCGTGATCGGGCTCCTGGCGGCGGCCTATACCTACCGCGTCCGGCAGCTCCTGCGCGTAGAACGGATGCGCCTGCGCATTGCCAGCGCCCTCCACGACGACATCGGCGCCAACCTCAGCAGCATCGCCATCAAAAGTGAGATGGTGCATAACCTCCATGACCTCGACGAACGCGGGCGACGGCGCCTTGCCGAGGTCACCCGCGCGGCGCGCGAGTCGGCCCTTAAGCTCCGGGAAATGGTCTGGGTCGTCAACGCGGAGTACGACACGTTCGACAAGCTGATCACGAAGATGGAGGATCTGACGGCAACCATGCTCGAAGGCTACGCGCATACGTTCGCGACGCACCCGCAGCCGCCCCCCACCAGGCCGCTCCACATGGAGTTCCGGCAGCACGTCTACTTCCTCTACAAAGAAGCCCTTCACAACATCGTCAAGCATGCCGCCGCCACCCGCGTCGACGTGGCCGTGACGCTGCGGCAGGGCAGCCTCCACCTCGTCGTAGAAGACGACGGCATCGGGTTCGACGAGGCGCAGGTGCAGGCCGGCCACGGGCTCAAGTCGATGCGAGCGCGTGCTGAAGCCATCGGCGGGCGCCTGGAGATCCACAGCCACGCCGGGCAAGGCACCCGGCTGACGCTCATCGCTAAGGTTGCTTAATACACACCGCAACGCTTAAAGAAACCTCGTCATGATGCGCTGCCTCGCCCCTTTTTCCAGATTTTCGCCAGAAAATCTGGAATTATAGATGCGCCTTGATATACTCCGTCGCCTTCTTGAAGAGGTTGAGCCGGGTCGAGCCGCCGAAGATGCCGTGGTTGCGGCCCGGATACATCATCATGCCGAACTGCTTGTTGGCCCGTTGCAAAGCATCGACCATCTGCACGGTGTTCTGGAAGTGGACGTTGTCGTCGAAGTCGCCGTGGATGATCAGCAGTTTTTGATGGTCCTGGAGGCGGTCGGCGTAGGTGAGCGGGGCGCCTTTTTTGTAGCCGGCCTCATTCTTCTGCGGCGTCGACATATAGCGTTCGGTGTAGATGGTGTCGTAGAGCCGCCAGTCGGTCACCGGGGCTACCGAGACGCCGAGTTTGAAGGTGTCGGGGCCGTCGCCGTAGAGCATGCCCATGAGCGTCATGTAGCCGCCGTAGCTCCATCCCCAGATGCCCATGCGCCCGGCATCGATGTAGGGCATCTGGCCGAAGTGTTGGGCGGCGGCGATCTGGTCTTCGGCTTCGAGCTGGCCCAGGTTTTTGTAGGTGACGCTCTTGAACGCCTTGCCCCGCGCCCCCGTGCCGCGATTGTCCACGCTGGCGACGACGACGCCGAGTTCTTCGGCCAGGTAGGCGTGCCAGAGATAGCGCGAGCCGCCCCAGTTGTTGCGCACCGTCTGCGACCCCGGCCCGCCGTAGACGTACATCAACAGCGGATATTCTTTGTTCGAGTCGAAGTCGCTCGGCTTGATCATCCAGGCGTTGAGCGGCGTGCCGTCGGCGCCCGGCACGGTCATGAATTCGGGCGCAGGCAACTCGTACTCGACCAGCGTGTCGATCAGCTTTTCGTTGCCTTCGAGCGTCTTGATTTTTCGCCCGTCGGCGCTGTGGAGCGAGACTACCGGCGGCGTGGTGACGCTCGAATAGGTGTCGATGTAATACCGCAGATCGCTCGACATATTGATGGTGTGCGTGCCCGGCGCCTGCGTGATCTTCACCGGCGGCGAGGCCGTCGCCCCGGCGTCGGTCTGCATGTCGATCTGGATGCTGTAGAGGTGACGTTCGAGCGGGCTATCGATGGCGGCGGTGAAGTAGGCCGTGCCGGTCTCTTCGTCGATGCCGTGGAAGGCCGTCACATCCCACTGGCCCGACGTGATGGGCGTGACGAGGTCGCCGTTGTTTTTGTGGAGATAGAGATGGTTGTAGCCGCTGGTCTCGCTCTGCCAGACGAAGTGCTTGCCGTCGTCGAGAAAGGTCAGCTTGTCGTCCTCGACGTTAATCCACGTCGCTTCTTTTTCGTTGATGAGCACCTGGACGCTGTCGTCGTAGCTGATAAAATCGAGATCGTTTTGATCGCGATTGAGACGGAAGATCCAGGGGCGATGGCCGTCGGGCGTGGGCATCCAATCCATCCGGGCCAGGTATTCGTACGTGTCGCCGCCCTCGTTCCAGGTATCGGTGTCGATGAATTCGGTGCCGCCCGTCTTCAGATCGATCACCCCCACCTGCACCTCGCTGTTGACCTCGCCGGCTTTGGGATAACGAAAGCTGACCGGCTCCGGATATTGACCGCGCAGTTCGGTCATAAAAAAGTCGCGCGTGCCCGATTCGTCGAGTTTGAAAAAGGCGATTTTCTGGCCGTCAGGGCTCCACCGAAACCCGTCGCGCAGGCCGAATTCTTCCTCATAAACCCAGTCGAACGTGCCGTTGATGATGGCGCCGTCGGAACCGTCGTCGGTGAGAGCGGTCTCGGTCATCGTCACGAGATCGACGACGAAGAGGTTGCGGTCTCGGACGAAGGCCACCTTGTCGGCGGCGGGGTTGAATTTGGCGAACATCTGGAAGCCCTTGTCGCGGTCGGCGATGGGCGTGAGGGTCTCTTTTTTGAGATCGTAGACGTAGTAATAACCCTTCGTATTTTGCCGCCAGACGCGTTCGGAGTCGGTATAAAGCAGCGCCTTGGTGCCGTCCTCGCTGTAGGCATAATTTTCAATGCGGATGAGCCGCCCGACGTCGGAGGCGTCGAGCTTCGTGCCGTCGATGAGGCGCGCGCGGGCGTCGGTCTCCAGGTTATAACTGACCAGATGGGTGGCGCCCTTATCGCGCTCGATGTACCAGACGACGGGGCCTTCGCCGGCCCAGCGCCCGCCCTGGAAGCCCTGGCCCGAAAACTTGCGTGAGAAGTGGATGTCTTGAAGCGTGAGTTCGGGCTTTGAGGCCTGCTGCGCCGGCGCCGGCGCCGGCATCAACAACACGGCCACGAGCAGCCAGCTACTGCGAAAAAGCGTGCGGTTCGTCATCATGGAATCGGGCGTGCGATGGGAAAGGCAATACCCTCTAAAAAGGGCGCGTCTAGAAAAAACCTACTTCCCTTGCTCGCTCCCACGGTCCTCCGTGGGAGTGTAGGACCGCGACGCTCCCGCGTCGCCCTTGCCCCTCTGAAACGCTCCTGCTGTGATTCTCGGACGCAGGAGCGTCCTGGTTCTGCATTCCCACGCAGGAGCGTGGGAACGAGAAAACGGGAAGTATTTTTTTGACACCCCTTATTTGGATGATATTAGCGCAAGGAGATCCTCATACTTCAAGGAGGGGCGCGGGTTCTTGGACGGTTCTTTATTAGAATTGTATTTAAGTTGAAGGGGCGTGCTCGCGTGTATTGAGAATAGAAGTTGCCGGATGTAGGATTCTGGATACTGGATGGCGATCTGCAGAACAATACCTATCCCGTATCCCACATCCTGCATCCCGTATCCCGCATCCAGAATCCCACATCCCGATGACCCGGATCCTGCTTTCACTCGCGGCTCTGGCCGCGCTGCTGATGACGGCGGCGCCGTCTGAGGCGTGGGCGCAACTCAACCAGCCGCCCGTGGCCAACCCCGACGCCGCCACCGTCCTGGCCGGCGACCTGCTCCGGCTCGACGTGCTGCGCAACGACACCGACGCCGACGGCGACACGCTGCGCATCCTCAGCATCGACGCGCCGCCCAAAAAGGGCGAAGCCGCCATCGTCGATACCGCCGACACCAGCCAGCGTATCCTCTACCGCTCCAACGCCAATGCCACCGGCGTCGATTCGCTCGTCTATCGCATCGACGACGGCAACGGCGGCCAGGATGAGGCCGTCGTGCGCATCACGCTGATCTCGAACAGACCGCCCGTGGCTGCCGACGATTCCGCCACCGTCTTCGCCACAGCCATCACCGAGATCGACGTGCTCGCCAACGACAGCGATCCCGACGGCGATTTGGTACACATCGACGGCCTGGCGGCGCAGCCGCGCCACGGCACCGCTACCATCACCGACAGCACCGCCGCCATCCCCAAACAACTCATCCGGTATGACCCCGACGACGCCTTCGCCGGGCTCGACAGCCTCCTCTACATCATTACCGACCCGCGCGGCAACCGCGATACGGCGACCGTCCGCATCACGGTGGTCCAAAACCAGCGCCCGGTAGCCGCCAACGACGAGGTCATCATCTTTATCAACACCATCACCGACATCGACGTACTGGACAACGATACCGACGCCGAAGACGATTCGCTGTTCATCCTGAGCATCCCCGATCCCCCCGACCACGGCAGCGTCGAAATCATCAACGACGGACGCGCGATCCGCTATACGCCGAGGACGGGCTATCTGGGCGACGATCAGTTCGTCTATGGCATAACCGACCGCGTGGAACGAGACGGATCGCTGGAGGCAGACCGGGCGACGGTCTTCATCCAGGTGCTCCCGCCCAACGAAGCCTTCGTGGCCAACCTCTCCGGCGGCAGCGTGACACCGCCGGTCCAGACCCAGGCTTTCGGCCAGGTCACCGCGACGCTCGACGGCAACGTGCTCCGGTTCACCGGGAGTTTCGCCCGGCTGAGATCGCCCCTGCTCGCGCAAAACGGCGCGCGGGGGATGGCCGGGCCGGCAGGCCGCAACGGCGAGCCGGTCTTTACGCTAACGCCAACGCTGACTTCGGACAGGATCAACGGGGACTTCGCGGATACGCAGAACACGTTCGTGCTGACCGAAGAGCAGGCCGACGCGCTGTTCTCGCGCCGGCTCTACATCGTGCTTCGGACGCAAGACAAGCCTGCCGGTGAGATCCGAGGGCAACTGTTGCCCTCGGGCGCCTCGGCTTTCTACCGGGCGGTCTTTTCGGGCCGGGCCGCCGTCCCCTTCACTGCCTCGACCGCCCTCGGCGGGGTCGTCGCTGAACGCTTCGACAACACGCTGACGATTACCGGCTCGTTCGAAGGCCTCGCCTCCGACTTCTTCCCGACAGCCGAGGGCGCCCGTCTGCAACAAGGCTCGATCGGCGTAAGCGGCGACGTCCTCTTCGATCTGGATGTAGACCTCGACGGCGACCGGCGGGGCGGCCAGTTCAGGCAACAGGCCAACGAATTCGTCCTGACCAACGACCAGATCCAGCTTCTCGATAATGGCCGGGCGCACCTCGTCATCCGCACCCGCAATGCCGGAGAGGGCGAGATTCGCGGGCAACTGCTGCCGCTGACTGCGCAGGTCTACGAGACGATTCTGGCCGGCAGCAACGAAGCACCACCCGTGGCAACACGCGGCACCGGCGCCGCACTTGCCACCCTCGACGGCCTGACCTTCGCCCTCAGCGGCACCTTCAGCAACCTCGCTTCGCCTGTCGATCTGACGATCCGCAACGGCGCGCACATCCATGAAGCGCCTCCCGGCGAGAACGGCCCTATCCTTGTTGAACTCGGCCCGGTGCTCGACCCGCTGGACCAGCGCAACGGCTCTTTCCCCGACGGCGCCAACACGTTCGTGCTGACGAGCGCCGAGCAGGAGGCGCTCTTCGACGGCCTGCTCTACGTCAACGTCCACACCCAGAATACGCCGACCGGCGAGGTGCGCGGCCAACTGCTGCCAAGCCCCAACATCGCCCCGGCGCCCTCTACCATCGCGGCTCCGGCAGACGGCGCCATGGTAGACCTCTCCGGCGATCCGTCCGCGCCGTTTTTTGTCGTCTGGGGCGAGGCGAGCGACATCAACGGCAACACGGTCTACTACCGCTGGCAACTGGCGCAAGACGCCGGCTTCGGCTCGGTGATCTACGCCACGGACCTGATGCAGGAAACCGCGCTGGAGAGCACCTCCGGGATGATCGACACGGCGCTCGCCAACGCCGGCATCGACCCGAACGCCACGATAACACTCTTCCATCGCATCGTCACGACCGACGGCGCGCTGGCAACCGACGGCCCGGCGGCGCAGGTCACCGTCACCCGAGGCACCGCGACGGATGTGGAAGAGATCGCCGTGCCGGAGCGTTTTGCGGTGCTGGGCAACTATCCCAATCCTTTCAACCCCACCACGACGGTGCGGGTAGATCTGCCGCAGCCGGCCCGCGTGCAGGTAGCGGTCTTTGACGTGCTGGGCCGCCGCGTGCTAACGACGACGCCGCGCGACCTGGAAGCCGGCGCCGCCCGCGCGGTCTCGGTGGATGCCGGCGCGCTGGCTTCGGGCCTCTACGTCTATCGCGTCATCGCCCGAAGCGCCACCGAGACGTTCGTGGGTTCGGGGCGGATGACGGTGGTGAAATAAACGCAAGCGTTTATTTCAAGTGATTCTCGCGAAGGCGGAGACTCAGGAAGACGGTTATCGTCTGGTTTTACCGTCGGATGGGTTCCCGCCTTCGCGAGAATGACTTTTTATTTTTTGAATTTTTAGTGTCCTTGCCGCTACTCTTACTCGATGGTGCATTCCTAACCCAGCCTGTAACTCCCACTTCGATCACGTCCGTCAGTCCAAACTGAATCACTTTTTCTATATTCCACCCCGAACCTTCCGAGCAAGCGCAACGAACCGGCAGCGGCATGGCCTCTGTTCCCCATTCTGACAATGCAGCAACGTACGGTCTGCGGCAGCGGATCGGGCTGGTGTTGGGGCCGGTGTTGTTTTTAGTGATGTTGCTGCTGCCGGGGCCGGAGGGGCTGTCGGTGGAAGGGTGGCACACGGCAGCGGTGGCGATGCTGATGGCGGTGTGGTGGATCTCGGAGGCGCTCCCGATTCCGGCCACGTCGCTCGTGCCGTTGGTGCTCTTCCCGCTGATCGGCGCCGGCACGATCATCGAGACCGCCGCGCCCTACGCCGCTCCGCTGATCTTCTTGTTTCTGGGCGGTTTCTTGATTGCCACGGCGATGCAACGATGGGGGCTGCACAAACGCATCGCGCTGCGCATCATCCGCCTGGTGGGCACCGGGCCGCGCGCGCTGGTGGCGGGGTTCATGCTGGCCTCGGCGTTTCTGAGCATGTGGGTCAGCAACACTGCTACGGCCATGATGATGCTGCCCATCGGGCTGTCGGTGGTGCAACTGGCCGAAGAGGCCGAGACCGGGACCACCGCGCACCGGCACTTTGCCCTGGCGCTGCTGCTGGGCATCGCCTACGGCTGCAACATCGGCGGGATGGGGACCCTCATCGGCACGCCGCCTAATGCGCTGATGGCCGGCTTCATCGAGGAGGCATATGGCCAGACAATCAGCTTTGTAAGCTGGCTAGGGGTGGGCCTGCCGCTGGTGGTCGTGGGATTGCCGCTGACGTTTCTGATGCTGACGCGGGTGGTCTTTCCGCTACGCATGGCCTCCTTGCCCGGCGGGGATGCGCTCATCGACAAGGTGTGGAAAGGGCTGGGCCGGATGAAGCGCGGCGAACAGTGGGTCGCGCTCGTGTTTGCGCTGACGGCCCTGCTCTGGATCGTCCGCCCTGCGCTCGACGCCCTGATCTCGTTCGTGCTACCGTACGCTCTGTTCGTGCCTCATCTAGTCCCGTTCTTGGTGATCCTGCTCAACGATGTGGCCCCAAACCTTACTGATGCCGGCATCGCCATGGCCGGCGGGTTGATTCTGTTCGTGATTCCCGTCGAGTTGAAGCGGGGGGTGTTTGTGCATAGCTGGGAGTCGGCGCGGCGCCTGCCGTGGGGCACGCTGCTGCTCTTCGGCGGCGGGCTGAGCCTGGCCTCGGCGTTCGTGCGGACGGAACTGGCGACGTGGATCGGGGTGACGCTCCAGGCCATCGGCTTCCTGCCGGTGCTCGTGGTGGTGCTGATCGTCGTGGCCGTCGTGGTGTTTCTGACCGAATTGACCAGCAATGCCGCCACCACCGCCGCGTTTCTGCCGGTCATTGCGGCCTTCGCCGTCGGCATCGGGCAGAACCCGCTGCTGTTGGCCGTGCCGGCAGTGCTGGGGGCGAGTTGTGCGTTCATGCTGCCGGTAGCCACACCGCCCAACGCCATCGTCTACGGCAGCGGGCGCGTGCCCATCCCGCAAATGACCAAAGCCGGCATCTGGCTCAATTTGCTCTTCATCGTGCTCATCACCGCGCTGGCTTATTCGCTGGTGCTCCTCGTCTTCGACGTAGAAATCGGCGTCGTGCCACCGTGGGCAGGGGGGTGAGTGGTGATTTTAGATTTTGGATTTTGGATTGATCTCATCCAGCATCCTCATCTCAAAAGAAAAAGCCGCAGCAGTTTCCACCGGCGCCGCTTTCTCGTTTGTTGAATACGGATCGGTCATTTCCCAATCCAAAATCCAAAATCTAAAATCCAAAATTCTCTTACGATTCCCGCCTTCCCGACGATACATGCCCTGAAAAGGCGTCCCTGTATAAAGCAAAGTACCACTGATGGAGTTCAAAATTCCCCCGTTGCCCACGACGTTGGGCGAAATATTACAGGTCTTATCGCGCGAGGCTCCCGTGCCGGATGATCGCCGCCTCGTCGAAATCATCGAAAAAGACCCGGCTATCTCGATCTACGTGCTCCGGCAGGTCAACTCGGCCTATTACGGGCTGCGGCGTCACGTCACCGAGATCCGGCGGGCTGTGGCGCTGTTGGGGCTGAAACGTGTCTGCAATCTGGTGCTGGCCGCGTCGCTCAAACAGACGTTTTCCTACCTGGAAGATACCGCGTCGCAGACCATCTACGAGCACATCATCAAGACCAGCCTGGCCACGGCAGCTTTCGCCCGCGACCTCGCCGAATACCTGCGCCTGCCGCTGGCCGAGACGGCGTTCACCGCCGGGTTGCTGCATCAACTGGGCCGGCTGGTTTTTCTCTACAGCATCCCTCGCCTTTACGTGCCGCTCTGGTATCACGGCACTGCCAGGCCCAACCAGATGCTGCCCGAAGCCCCCTCGCGCGAGGCCGAACACCGCCGGTTCAACACCGATTACTTACACCTCGGCGCCACCACCCTGCGTCAATGGAAACTGCCCCAGGAGTTCATCCACATCACCAACAACCTCGACGCGCCGGATGAAATGGACGCCGGGCCGCTGCGCACGCTGGCGCTGACCGTGGCTGCCGGCAGCACGGCCTCGGCAGCGCTCTTCGAGATCGATCCGCCCGAAACGGACGAAGAGACGCGCCTCATCCCGCCCTGCCTGGCAGCGCTGGCCGACGCCAAAAACGCCGACGCCGAAGCCCTGGCGCGTTTCCTCGACGAACGCTGCGAACCCGTCAGCGCCTTCGCCCATTCGGTGATGCGATGATTTTTGACCGTGGCGAAGCGCGCGGTGGGAGGTGTTCTGAGACGCTCTGCCGAGATCAATCATGGTGTGTCAAAAATCATAATGGGGAGCCGGATTTGATGAATTTTAACTGGGAAACTCGCTGGTAAACTTCGACCTTCGGGCTATCAGTACGGCTTCACCGAAGTTGAATGTTGAAATTCATCACGTGGCTGCTTCCTCTTTGTATCGCGTTTCCTGGTCGTGCCGCTTTGCGGTAAGTGTGTTGCTCGGCTTTGTCCTGGCTGCGGGGGTTGCCCGGGCGCAGGACACCACTGCCGTCGAGACCAGCGGGGCGGACGTGCGTCTGCGCCTCGGCGGCATCGTCCAACCCCGGCTGAGCTTCGACTGGACGACGGATGCGCCCAGCGACGAGACGCGCGCGCACCGGCTTCGGGCTGCGCCGCGCACGGCTGCGCACCACCGCCACGCTCGACGACCGCGCCGCCGAAGTCTTCGGGCGCTTCGAACAATACGACGACAACACCAACCTCACCGGAGGCGGCGACGTCTATCTGACGGGCGGCTTCAGCGTCAGCCCCAGCCGGCTGCGCGGGCGAGCCTACAGCCGCGAACGCCTGACGCTCGGCTACAGCGTGCTCCTGCCTGAAGACGAGGACGAGCCTGAAAAACACCTCGTTATCCTGCAAGCACAGATTGCTTTTTAGGCGGTAGAAAGTGGATTTTGTGGTGCGTGAAACATGACACGAGCGAAGCGACTGACGAAGTAAACTGAAACGTGAGGGTGCCGTTGAAAAGGTTGGAGCGAAGCGCCCTCACGTTTCACGTTTCACGTTTCACGCCCTTCCAAATTCTGAATTCCCGGCAAATCTTATTAAATTAGTGTAATTTTGCGGTGCGCACGCCGCGACGGCGCTTTGCTTCGGGGCGCCTCCACCCCAAAAAAGC
Source organism: Rhodothermales bacterium (assembly GCA_028278205.1). GTDB lineage: Bacteria > Bacteroidota > Rhodothermia > Rhodothermales > Bin80 > JANQES01. The sequence continues at coordinate 32,809 of JANQES010000070.1, read as the reverse complement.
CCCGGCAACCTATTCATTCTAAATCACTTACGAGCAGCATGCCTAACACCACGTCCGAACCTTCCGACATTCACATCCTGGTCGTCGATGACGAGGAAGACGTCGTTGAGGTCGTCAGTCATTTCCTGGAGCAGGAAGGCTACACGGTGCAAAAAGCCTACGACGGCGAAGAAGCTTTAGAAAAAGCCTCCCCCGACATCGACCTGATCTTGCTCGATATCATGCTGCCCGGCGTCGATGGCTATGAGGTCTGCCGGCGCCTGCGCACCCGCGTCGAAACCGAGACGATCCCGATCATCTTCCTCAGTGCCAAGATTGAAGAGGAAGATCAGGTCAAAGGCCTCATGCTCGGCGGCGACGACTACCTGACCAAACCGGTTTCGCCCCAGGTCATCGTGGCGCACGTAAAGGCCGTCTTGCGGCGCAGCGGTGTCGAAGAGAGCAAAACGCTTCAGGTAGACACCCTGACGATCTACGAAGACGAATATCGCGCCTCGCTCGAAGGCAAAGATCTGGGCCTGACGCTGACCGAATTCGAGCTGGTGCGGTATCTGGTGCGGCATCCGCGCAAGGCCTTTACGCGCCAACAGCTCCTCGAGACCATCTGGAAAGACGCCATGATGGTCACCGAACGGACCGTCGACGCTCACATCAAGAACCTGCGCGAGAAGCTCGGCTCGTTTGCCCGGCACATCCAAACCGTCCGCGGCGTCGGCTACCGCTTCGTGCAAGGCGACGAGGCCGAAGAAGGCTGACTGAATTTTAGATTTTAGATTTTGGATTTTGGACTGATTAGATCCAAACCTGTTTACCATTCGTAAAAGCACGAGCCGTTGCTGGCGTTGCTTCTTTCGGCTCTTGGATTGGTAGACGTAAACAATCCAAAATCCACACGAGCGTCAGCGACTGACGTTAGTAAAATCCAAAATCCAAAATCGAATGCGTTGGTTGACGTGGCTTTTGCGTCTGATCTTCCCACCGCGTGCCTCCACGCAAACGTGGATGTTTTTAACATTTGCGTTGTTTGTGGGCATGGCCGTGGCGGGGGTGGGGTTGTACGTAGTTTTTATCGTGGGCGCACAGATCAAAGAGGCGGCGCGGGATACGCATATCGACCAGGCCAATCAGGTCGCCCGGCTCGTTGAACAATCTTCGTCTGATTCAAGCCGCGCCCTCCTCGTTGCCGACGTCAGCGACCTGACCGGCCTGCACATCATCGTCGCCTCGGAGGGGGTGGTCCAGTGGAATGAAAAGCCGGACGACTTCGAAAGCGCCCGCGCCTGGATGCAAGAGCCGGGCGTACAGGCGCTCGAACCCGGTGACGATTACTTCAGAACCGCCCGAACCGCGAATGGCGATCGCGTCGTCTTTGTGGCTGTTGCGCGGCCTGGGTCCGGTTTTGTGGTGGGTGTGGAGCAAGAGGAGCGGCCTCTGCTCACCGTGGCGCGCAACATGCAACTGACGCTGGTGCTGGGCATGATCATGGCCTTTTTGATGGCCCTCGTCGGCAGTTGGATCGCCTCAGACCGGATCACCAAGCCGCTCTCGGCCATCCGGCGCAGCGCCGAGCACGTCACCGAAGGCGAACTCGACGCCGTCATCCGGGTCGATACGCGCTCGGCGGAGATTCAGGACCTGGCTAAAAATCTCGACCGGATGACCGAGAGCTACCGGGAGAAGATCGACGAGTTGGAGCGACTGACGCGCCTGCAGAGCGAGTTCATCGGCAACGTCTCGCACGAGGTGCGCAATCCCATTTTTGCCATCAGCGGCTACCTGGAAGCCCTCGGCTCGCCCAAGCTCGGCGATGCGATGCGCCGGCGCTACGCCGCCAAAGGGCTGCTGAATCTCGAACGCCTGAGCAACCTCTTCAACGATCTTATCGAAATAGCCCGTCTCGAATACCGCGAGGATCTCATCAAACCCAGCGAGTTCGACCTGGGCGATCTGGTCGAAGAAGTCGGCGAGATGTTGCGGCCCAAGGCCGACGAAAAAGGCCTCAACCTGATCGTGGCCAACCCGCCGACGATGGTCCGGGCCGACCGCAACCGCATCCGGCAGGTCTTCATCAACCTGATCGAAAACGCGATTGCCTACAGCGACGAGGGCACCGTCCGCTGCCGCTTCCGCCGCCGCCTCGACAAGATCCGCATCGAGGTGGTCGATACCGGGCGCGGCATCGGCGAGGACCACCTGGCGCGCATCTTCGAACGGTTCTACCGCGTCGACCCGGATCGCTCGCGCAAGAGCGGCGGCACGGGGCTGGGCCTGAGTATCGTCAAGCAAATCCTGCAAGCCCACGGCGAGACGATCCGCGTCGAGAGCACCCTGGGACGCGGCACGCGTTTCTGGTTCGAGTTGCCTTTCGTCGAGGAAGTGGCCGAGGTGGAGGCGATGGCGTAGCGCCGGACCTGAGAACATGCTGTGTCTCTGATAGGTGTCCGGCACTTTGGAAGCGCCGGGCACCTCAGCACATGGCCTCGTCGAAGCGCCGCGCTGGAAAGAAACGTCCATTTTCCTGAAAAAAGGCCGGTTTTTCCACAATACTCTTCATTTTTTCTGATTGATCTTCCCTGAGGAAACCCGCACTTGGAGTTGAATTCATTTGGCCTTAATTCCCCCATTTCATAACTTCAGGCCGCCTGCAAGGGCAGAAAGTAGGCCCCTGGAACGTGGGCGGGCGCGGCCAATTCAACAGAGGACACGCCCTTTGCTTTTCCACCATTTGCTCATGCTGCCCAGAATAATCCCCAACCGACGGACTGCATACATGGCAGAAAGTACGCTCTCCCAGGAGCAAACGCCAGACCACCTACAGGCCACGCTCTCAACCCCTGACCGTAACGGGACTTCGTCCAATGGAACCGACACCGGAACCATGGCTCCCGAACCGATACACGCTTCTATTGAACCCCTCAGCATCGTTCACAACGGCGCGCTGAATATCCAGCCCGTCGGCCCGTCAGATTTCGAGGCGGAGACGCTGCTGCACGTCTACCGCACCATGCTCACGGCGCGGCGCCTCGACGACAAGATGCTGACGCTGCTCAAGCAGGGCAAAGGGTTTTTCCATATCGGCTGCAGCGGTCACGAAGCCACCCAGACAGCCGTCGGCCTGCTCTCGCGGCCCGGCTACGACTGGTTCAGCCTCTACTACCGCGACCTCGGCATCGCCTTGATGCTGGGGCAGACCATCGAAGAGACGCTGCTCGACCACCTGGCCAAAGCCGGCAGCCCCAACTCCGGCGGGCGGCAAATGTCCGAGCATTTCGGCCATCCGGACAAGAACATCCTGTCGATCTCGTCGTCGGTGGGCGCGCAGTGGTTGCCGGGGCTCGGCTTCGGGCTGGCCATCCAGCGCCAGGGCACCGACGCCTACGCCCTCTGCTCCGGCGGCGACGGCGCCACGTCGCAGGGCGACTTCCACGAGGCGCTCAACTGGGCCACGCGCAGCAAGGCGCCGGTGCTGTTTCTGGTTCAGGATAACAAATACGCCATCTCGGTCCCGGTCGAAGATCAGACCGCCGGCGGCACGCCCTACAAACTGGCGGCGGGCTACGAAGGCTTGCAGCGCGTCCGCGTAGACGGCACCGACTTTTTCAAGGTCTACGCGGTGATGAAGGCCGCGCTCGACCACCTCCGCGCCGGGCACGGCCCCGTCTGCATCGTCGCCGACGTGGTGCGCCTGCTGCCGCATTCGTCGTCAGACAACCACCTCAAATACCGCTCGCAGGAAGATCTGGAAAAAGACCGGCAGGTCGATCCTATCGTGCGGTTGGAACTGATGCTCATCGAAGCCGGCCTGCTGACCGAAGAGACGGTCGAAGAGATCCGCTCGGAGATTCACCGGCACGTCGATGAAGCCACGGTCTGGGCCGAAGCACAGCCGGATCCGGCGCCGGAGACCGCCACACGGCACGTCTTCTTCGAAGGCGACCTCGGTCTCGAATACGAAAAAACCACCCCCGACGGCGAGCCCGTCGTGATGGTCGATGCCATCAACCATGCCTTGCGTGAAGAGATGGAGCGCGATGCGCGCATCCTGGTCTACGGCGAAGACGTGGCCGGCGCCAAAGGCGGCGTCTTCACCGCCACGAAAGAACTCACCGACCGCTTCGGCGCCGAGCGCTGTTTCAACTCGCCGCTGGCCGAAGCCTCGATCGTCGGCACGGCGGTGGGGTTGAGCGCTGCCGGCTTCAAGCCCGTCATCGAAATCCAGTTTGCCGATTACGTCTGGCCGGCGATGCAGCAGTTGCGCAACCAGGCGGCGCCCATGCGCTACCGCTCGAATGACCGGTGGAGTTGCCCGATGGTCATCCGCGTGCCCTGCGGCGGCTACATCCACGGCGGCCTGTGCCACTCGCAGAACATCGAGAGCCTCTTCGCCCACACGCCGGGTTTCCTCGTGGCGATGCCCTCGACGGCTGCCGACGCCAAAGGCTTGCTCAAGACAGCCATCCGGAGCCAGGATCCGGTGCTTTTCCTCGAACACAAGGCGCTCTACCGCGCCGCCACGGCACGCTCGACCGAACCGGGCGCGGACTACCTGCTGCCCTTCGGCAAAGCCCGCCTCCACCGAGAAGGCGCCGACCTGACCATCGTCACCTACGGCATGATGGTCCACAAGTGCATGAACGTGGCGCGGCAAATCGCCAAAGAAGACGGCGCCTCCATCGAGATCATCGACCTGCGCACCATCGTCCCGCTCGACACGGAGACCATCCTCGCGTCGATCCAAAAGACGAACCGGGCGCTGGTGGTTTACGAAGACCACGAGTTCGGCGGCTTCGGCGCCGAGATCTGCGCGCAGATCGCCGACAAAGCCTTCGCGCACCTCGATGCGCCGGTGCGCCGCGTGGCCGGGGCCTTCACCTACGTCCCCTTCGCCGACCCGCTCGAACGCGCCGTGTTGCCGCAAGACGAAGACATCCTGAAAGCCGCGCGGGCGATGTTGACCTATTAGATTTTTCAGGCGGGGACCTGAAAAATCTAAAAATTGTTTGTTGGAAACGCCGTCTGGGGTAGCCGGGCGGCGTTTCTTTGTTGGTTTGTTACGCCTGAGGGCGCGGGAGGGGAAACCGGCGGGGTCGGATTGGCTACAACCGGGCGTGACGGTGTATTCTTCGTAACACGCACTGCGGGCGGCTCACTAATCCTTATGAATTTTGACCGGGAAAACCGTTGAACGTTTTCGACGCACGGTACACCAAACCCGTTTTTACCGGCGGAATCGTCAAAATTCATTTAGGGTACCGGGGCGGGTTATGTGTAAAAGGAATCAAAGCTCGCTCGTTTTTCGACTTTTATCGCGATGCTTATGGCGCCACTTCGATGCTTCATCGTGCTAACCGTGCTGGGCTTGATCGGCGTAAATACGGGATTCGGGCAGGCCTGGCTGCCGCCGAAAGGGCACGCCTACGTCAAACTCTCGCTCAGCGATGTGACGGCCTCGGAGCAATATCGCTTCGACGGCGAGACCAAACCCTACGCCGATAACGTCGACGGCGATGCGTTCTTCGACGAGAGCCTTTATCTCTACGGCGAATTCGGCCTGACGGACAACCTGGCGCTGGTGGCGCTCATCCCCTACAAAACCATCCGCGTGCTCGATGCTGCCTTCGAGTATGAGAGCGAAGGCCTCGGCTCGGTGATGATCGGCCTGCGTACGGGGATCAAGAATCTGGTAGGGCTCACCGGCAGCCAGCACGCGCTCTCGGCTAATTTTATGCTGACGATGCCAACGGGCTACACGCGCAACTTCACGCCGTCGGTGGGGCCGGGGCAGGTCGATTTTCAGACGACAATCAACTATGGCTTGAGCCTCTGGCCGTTTCCCGGCTACGTGCAGGCCGGGCTCGGCTACCGCTATCGCTCGTCGCTCTACGCCTTCTCGACAGCCACCACCTGCCAGGAAGGCAGCGACGTCAACTGCTTCGACGACGTCGAGCCCAAGTTTGGCGACGAACTGCTGTTCTCCGGCGAAGCCGGCATCAACATTGGCCGGTGGGCGCTCGTGCAACTGCTCGGCCAGGGCGTCTGGTCGAACCAGGCTCCCGACCCCGAAACGACGTTCTCGATCCGCAACCCGATTCCCACACGGCAACGCTTCATCAAAGTAGGCGGCGGCCTGACGGTCTATCCGATCCGAACGCTGGGGCTGGGCGCGCAGGTCTTCTTCACCCCCACCGGCCGCAACACGATCCGCTCCACCGACGTGTTCTGGGGAATTGAGTATCGGATTTAACGGTGTGTTTGAGTGTTTTGGTGTTATAGTGTTTTGGTGTTTTGGTGTTATAGAGAAAAAACTCAAACACTATAACACTCAAACACCATAACACTTACTCCATCCCTTGCCGCCATACGTTCCGGTTTGATTTCGACCCTTGACATAAAATGAACGACCATCCCATAAACCGCCGTACCTTCCTCCGCCGGGCTGGCGGCGTGGCCATCGGGCTGTCGCTGGTGCCGCTGGTGGGGTGTGACGAGAACATGGTCACACCGCGTATTGCGGGCCGGCAGGTGGCCTTTCTCACACCCACCGATCTGGAGCCGGCGCAGGGCGGCTTCTACGTCAAAAACGGCGGTGAGGCCGGCACCCCCGGCTGGACGATGCCCGACCTTGACCCGGCCACGTGGTCGTTGCGGATCGACGGGCTCGTCGAGACGCCGCTGACGCTGACGATGGCTGATCTCGACGCCGAAGCAGCCAACGCCCTCAATGTGCTCAAGACGATGCGCTGCATCGCCGACGCCAACACCGTACCCGGCCTCATCGGCACGGCGCTCTGGCGCGGCATCCCGCTCCGCCTTTTCCTCGACCGCGCGGGCCTCGACCGCGATAGAACACGCCGCCTCCGCCTCTACGCCGCCGACGGCTTCACCAACAACCTCACGCTCGACGATGTCTACCGCGACTTCGGCCGCGGCGAGTACGAGCCGATGCTCGTCACCCACCTGAACGGCCAGCCGCTCACGCGCGAACACGGACGCCCTGCCCGCCTGTTCGTCTACGACGCCTACGGCTACAAAAACGTCAAGTGGATCGAACGCATCGAAGCCACCGACGCCGACACCGTCTTCGGCACCTACCAGCAAATCATCGGCTACGTAGACGATGCCACGATACGCGTGGTCAGCAAGATGACCAACCCGCTTTTCAACGAGACCTTGCCTGCCGGCACGATGCTCGTGTCGGGCTTCGCCGTCAGTGGCTATGGACCGATACGAAGCGTCGCCTTGTCGTTCGACGACGGGCCGTTCCAGGAGGCGCGCCTCATCCCGTTCGACGAACTGTGGGAGCAGGAGCCGAGGCTGATCGAGGCGCAGCAGGTGCTCGACGGGCTGCCCTTCCCGTTCAACGCCGTCTGGATCGTGTGGGAGTTTCGATGGGATGCCACGCCGGGCACCCACCAGATCCGCGTACGCGCCACCGACGCCGCCGGCAACACGCAAGAGGATACCGACTTCGAATGGCAAGACGGCTCCAACCCCATCCCCGCCGTCACCGTCGTCGTAACGTAAGCGGTTGTTTGATACGTAATGGCAGAAACGAGCACGTATCAAACCATCGCTAAAATCTATTCCCGATGAAACGAAGCCCGCGCCTTCTGGCCGCCGTTGTCTTTGCCGTCGCGGCGGCGCTCTATCTGATCACACTGATCGCGCGAGAAAACATAGCCGGCATCGCGCTCGACGGTGTAATTTTTCTGACGACGTTGACGGTATTGCCCGCTGCCGTGGCGGGTTTCTTCCTGGGCGCGCGGTTGCAACGCGATGCCGCCTCGGTCGCGTCCACCGAGACACGCGCGGTGCGCGGCCTCTTTGCCGGCGCCACCCTGACAGCCCTCGCCTACATCCTTGGCATTACGGGATTCGTCGTGGTGGGCTTCGTGCTGCACGGCTCCTTCGCAGGTGCAGACCTTATGAATGCCTTCGAAGACCTGACGGAGATCCTCGGCGACGGCATCGTCGAAGTGCTCATCGGCATCCCGTTCGGCGCCGTGGCGGGGATGGCGTTTTACCTGCTCACCGGCAAACGGAGCGATTCTGGCATGGATCACGACGACACGGTATCTTGACACATCCCTGATCCGTGTGATCTGTTGCCCTTTTGACTGTTAATCGGGTGATGCTGTATCCCGGCCCCGCCCGGCGAATGATCACCGGGCTGTGGTATGGAGGCCCGTTGGGCCTATCTCAGAGCACCGAAGGCGTCCTGGAGCGACGACGGCGAGACAGGCTATGCAAATCCTCAAGTCACGATCATCCATGAAAAAAGCTCTCTTTCCGTTGATCCTCGTCTTGATGCTGCCGGCTGCTGCCCGGGCGCAAGATCAAAACGACCCCTGCGCAGACGCCGAATCGACCGTCGAGATCAATGAATGCCTGCGCGAAGTCTTCGAAAAGGCTGACGCCGAACTCAACCGGGTCTACAAAGCAGCGATGGCCCACATCGACGAGAACGACCACATGCCGGCCCGGACGCGCCGGGATTGGAAGCAACTGCTTCTTGAAGCACAACGCCACTGGATCACCTTCAAAGAAAAAGACTGCGACTTGCTGCAACTCGAATGGTGGCAAGGCAGCGGCGCCGCTGCCGCCCGGCTCGGCTGCCTCATCAGCAAAACCGAAACGCGGACGAACGAATTGAAGGAACGCTACGCGGTTGAGTAAGACCGATTCGGCGTCGCGGTGTCGCATCGATATGCTGTCTGCTGTTGACAAAAACGCCTGATATCCCTACCCTTATGGGAACGGTCAGCGTGGGGGTACAATGAGAGGCAGTTCCAGGGTACCCTGGAGCAGGGCAAACAATCCAGCAACAGCAAGGAGCGATTCCCGATGTCTTTATCCCGTCTATCCGACGCATTCCTCGACAGCCTGCGCGAGGTGACAGACCCCCAGATCCAGCCTCTCTACGACGAGGTGGTTCGAGTAGCCACGCCGGCGCAACTCAAGGCGCTGAACCGCTACCTCCAGTCCCACAACGCGCCTTACCCCGAAGGGATTCCTGATGATATCCGCGTCTTCATCGAGGAGACGCCCGTCACGTATCCGGACTGGGTGGATCTGGAGGCCATCGACCGCGCTCAGGACCGGTTCCGCGTCTGGGGCGCCTTCGGCATCCTCTGCCTGATCATGAAGGCCGTCCCCCAGTTCCTGGCCGCTGCCAACGCCGCCCAGGTGTTCGTCCGCGCAGACTCCTTCGCCCTCGGATCGGTCCCGCGCCTGGTCATCGAAACGATCCACTTGTTGTTCCGCATCATGGCTGGGGGCGGGCTCAATGTTACGCCGCAAAAGGCGCCGGGGGTGGTGAGCCTGCAGAAGCTGCGCGCCCACCATTGTGCCATACGCCGAGAGGTCATCGAGAACCCTGCGTTGAAAGGTACGCCCTGGGATCCTGCGTGGGGGGCTCCTATCAACCAGGAAGACGTGGCCCTTGGCATCGTTGCGCTGAGCCTGTTCACCATCGACGGTCTGGAGATACTCGACGTGCCGACGTCTGCGCAGGAGAAAGAGGACTCTTTGATGCTGTGGCGGGTCATCGGTTTTCTGCTCGGCCAGGACGAGCGAACGATCCCGACGTCTCTGGACGATGGTCGCCAGTTGCTTGCACACATGGGAAAACGCCAGTTCAAAGACAAGCCGGAAGGAGGGGCCGGCCTCCTCAACCAGTTGCTCAACGCGATAAAATTCGTTCTGCCGGAGAAACTGAAAGACTTTCCGGCGGCCATGATGCGCTACTTAATGGACCCCGACTTTGTGGAACTACTCAAGGTTCCTCCGGCTGCCTCCGGCGATGGGAAGCAGGCACTCACGAGCGCGACGCAATTGAGTGCGTTGTTCCCGCACCTGGAAGACTTCCTGACCGGCGACGCCCTCTTCGCCCTGATCCGCGGAATCCGCGACACAAAGGATCGTCACGGAGAAAGGAAAGCGTTTGAGATTCCGGAGCAGATGCTGTTCTCGTCCCACACAGCCTGAGAAACTGTTTGGTAAGTATTCCGGGGTTTCGCTCCAGCGACGCCCGCTTTTTCGGTCCGTAGCGCTGCTACGAACCTCAAAAGTCGTTCGTCGCTGGAGCGAAAAGCTCTCGTGCTCGCCTGCCGGCCTACTTACCAAACAGTTTCTGAGGCGCTCGTACTAACCCGACAGCCCTAACGACAAGGAGGTTGGAGATGAAGAACCCTTCGCTACCGGCCTTGACCCTCTATGCGGACGCCGAGCTGTTCAACGTGATCGGAGATATCATATTCCAGGAGTATCCCGATTTCTTTAGGTGGCCCAACAGAATGGGCGAGTTCGAGGTGACGGCCCCGCCCCAGGTGGCGTTCCTGGCAGACGGCGGCCCGCACAACATGTCCGTAACCGTGACGGCGAAGCTGACCTTCAAAGATACCACGATGTTCTTTCGCGTAACCGTGTTCGGGTGTATTCACGTTCGCGAGGGTGTCCTGGGCGTTCATAACCTCCTGGTGCGTTCGGACACGGGCAGCCGGATGTTCAACGCGCTGCTCAACGGTACGCTCGGCATGGTCTTGGAGCATGTCGCGGCGATGTTCGACGGCCTCAGACTGCCGTCATTCCACAATATCTTTGGCCTCGATCTGGACGCCCGCCTGCTCAGCGCGGAGGTCTGTGATGTGGGGAAAGACAAGCCCGTTCTCTGCCTGATTGCCAGCTTTGGCCCCTCCCAAAGCCCCCATCACCGGGTGACGCCGCATGCCGGCCACCAACTCAATGCCATGAGCAGGGGGGTCGGCACGCTGGAAGCCATCGTGCCGGAGTACGCCCTCAACAGCGCACTGGCCCTGCTGTTCGACGGCCTCAGGCAGCGCATCAACAGGAGGTGGCGGGTGTTTTATTTCTTTATCGCCCGGCTCAGAGGACGCATTCAGGTCAAAAAGATCCGCATCCGGCTCAAGGGCAAGGTATCGACCGTCAGAGCCAAGGTACGCTTCAGGAAGCTCAGGGGCGGGGCGGGATTTGTGGGGTTTACGTGGATCCCTCTGGGCATTCGCAGAGTCCGTGTCGCCATCGGGGCTGCGCTGGAAACCAGAGACAATGGGCGCAAGGCTGTTTTCGATATCAAGAGTGTCGAGAAGGTGGACGTCGATTTCAGGCTCAACCTGCTGAGTGTGCCCATCTGGGTGTTTCAGCAAATGTTCGACGACGCGCTTCGCGTTTTCAACAGGAAGTTCAGGCGCAAGGTCAAAGACACGCCGCCCGCCGAGTTGTTCAAGTTTGATGACACCATTCCCCGCACAGACCTACCTGCGGATATCCGCTTTGCGCCGGGCGGGCTGGCCTTCCACACGGGCTTCCTGAGCGCCACGGTGCTGGTGAGCCCTAAGCCCGAACAGGTCGACTATGCGACCCTCCCGGTGCCCCATACCTCCATTGGGCTCACCTCGGTAAAGTCCGAACGCGTGGAGCAGGGAGAGGGCAGGCCGATCATCTTCGTGCATGGGTGGAGCCTCGACCACAGCTACTGGCAAGCACAACTTGACCACTTCTCCGACCAATATCGGACCATCGCCTATGACTTGCGCGGCATGGGCCAAACCGAGGGCGGGAGCCTGCCCTACGACCTGGACAGGCTGGCGAGGGATCTGCGCGACTTCCTGGACGAATTGGGAATCGAAAAGCCGGTGCTGTGCGGGCATTCCCTGGGCGGAAGTGTTATTCTGCGCTATGCGCATGAGTTTCCGGATCGCTTTTCGGCCCTGATCTGTGCCGACGTACCCGCCCCCGGCGTCAATCCGTCGAATCCTTTTAGCCGTGACAGGATCCAGGACAATCTGCTGGATGCAAGCCAGCAGGATACGCGGTCTGAGAAAATACTCGCGCTGTTGGCTCCCAGATTCCGAGACCTGTTCTGGAGCAAGGGATTTCAGAAAAGCCATCCCAAGGTGATCACCGCCTGGAGAAAGCAATTCCTCACGAACTCGCTCCTGGGCCTCTCTACGGCCCAGTTGTCCTTGATAACCCGGCTCGATCTCCGAGGCAAGCTATCGGATCTCGGCGTTCCCAGCCTCGTCCTGCGCGGATCCAGGGACCTGGCGATCTCTGCGCAGGAGGCTCAGAACCTCACGAAGGAATTGGGGGCCGAGTTCAAGGAGATACAGGACTCCGGCCATATGAGTCCGGTGGAAAAACCCACGGAGGTCAACGCCGCGCTCGCCGCTTTTCTTGAGCGCCATTACCCGGCAGACGGATCCTGATGAAAATCAATGTGATGGCCGCCACCGGCCAACTCGGACGCAAGGTCGTAGAGGCCCTGCTCGATCAAGGCGCAGCCCCCGGCGAGGTGATTGCCAGCGCCCGCACCCCGACCAAAGCAGACGATCTGGCCGCGCGCGGTGTGACGGTGCGCCGCGCCGATTATGAAGATCGCGACACGATGCGGGCGGCGTTCGCAGGCACCGACGTGCTGGCGCTCATCCCCAGCACTGCGCCGGTAGAACCGCGCATCTTGCAACATCACGACGCCCTCGAAGCAGCCCGCGAAGCCGGAGTCCAACGCGTCGTCTTTTCCAGCCTTTCGACGGCGGCGTTCCCGGCGTCCCGGTTCCTGGTGACGCCTTTTTTGCTCTACGCCGAATCCAGGCTCCGGCTCAGCGGCCTGGACTGGACGATCCTGCGCAACGGCATGTACCTCGATCCGATTGCCGGTTGGACGCCGGAGTTGGTCGAGATGGGGCAGTTGCCGTATCCCGTCAAGCAAGGACGCACCGCCTATATTTGCCGGGACGACCTGGCGCGCGCCACGGCAGCGGCCTGCCTCAACAGCGAACACGCCGGGCAGATCTACGAACTGACCGGCCCCGAAGCCCTCTCGATGCCGGACCTGGCTGCCGCCGTCACCCGCGCATCCGGCCACCGGGTTCGCTTCGACAGCGTCACCGAAGACGCCTATGCCGAGGTGTGCCGCCAGGGCAACGAGTACGTGCCGGAATACCTGATCGACATCCTCATCTCGCTCTACCGCGCCGTCGATAACCACGAATTCGAGACCGTCACCGACCACGTCGAACGCCTGACCGGCACACCGCCGGAGGCCGCCGAAGACTACCTGCGCCGCGTTCTTTCTGAAAAGAAGTGATACACCATGAACGCAGCAGGCTCGTGCCATTGAATCAATAGGGATCCCTCATGCGTTTCTTCATTAGACCAAAGAGAAGCGACCATGCAACTCAAGGATATCATCACACAAGACAAAGAGATCCTCGGAGGCATCCCTGTCTTCACGGGCACGCGCGTACCGGTCGATTCGCTGATCGCCCATCTCAAGGCCGGGATACCATTGGATGAGTTTCTGGACGACTTCCCGAGCGTCAAGCGAGAACAGGCCGTTGCGCTGCTAGAACGGCTCGAAGAGACACTTCTTTCGGAGCTTGACGATGCGCGTGCTGCTTGATGAGAACATCCCACGCAAGCCGAAAGGGCGTTTTGCGGCAGGGCATGAGGTATGGACGGTGCCGGAACGCGGATGGAGCGGAGTGAGAAATGGTGATCTATTACAGAGAGCAGAGACCGAATTTGATGTGCTGGTGACGATGGATCGAGGGATGCGCCACCAGCAGAATTTGACGCGCTATGACCTGGGATACATTTTACTAGTGGCCCCGACTAATCAACTTGCTGACCTTGCCCCGCTGATGTCCCAGGTGAACGCAGCATTGCACGGCATCAGCCCTGGAGACATCGTACAAATCGGCCCCTGACAAGCAAGCCAACTACTATATCTTCTGCATTAAAGACACATGAATGTCTTCTTTTTTCAGGGTAAACTCTATCCTCTTCTTGCTTCCCAAGACAAGCCTTTTATATTGGTTAAATCCAGGCTTTTCCAAGAACATATCTTTCCGGGAGGTCAGGTATGAAAAGAGGCATCTACGTCGTTCTATCGCTGTTTTTGGCGCCGATGACGCTGGCCCAAACAGTGCAAATCTCAGGGACGGTTACCGATCAAACAGGCGAGCGATTACTGGGGGTCAACATCCTGGTGCAAGGCACGCAAATGGGGACGATAACCAACGACGAGGGCTTCTACACGCTGAGCGCTTCACGCGGCGATACGCTGGTGTTTTCCTTCGTGGGCATGCAAACCGAATACCGGGCCGTGAGCACCCTGGCTGTCATCGACGTGCAACTGATGGAGGATTTGACGACGATCGATGAGTTGATCGTGACGGCCTTCGGCAGAAACAAGGAAAAGATACGCCTCGGCTACTCCGCCCAGAGCCTCGACGGCGAGGCCATTGAAAATGCCAGCGAGCCTAACTTACTCAGCGCCTTAAACGGCAAGGTGGCCGGCCTCGACATCACACCCACCGGCGGCGGCGGCGGCGCCGGCGCCAACATCGTCATCCGGGGCTATTCCAGCATCAGCGGCAATAACCAGCCGCTGTTCGTGGTAGACGGCGTGCCGGTCAGCAACGCCATCGATCCGAGCAATCCCGAAGGCGATGCCACACCGTACGATTGGCGGGCGTACTCCGTGACGCGCGGCGCCAACCGCGCCGTCGATCTAAATCAATACGACGTATCCTCGGTCTCGGTGTTGAAAGGCGGCGCCGCCACGGCGATGTACGGCAGCCGCGCCAACAACGGCGTCATTCTGATCAACACCAAAAGCGGGCGTCAGGGCTTCGACATCAAAATCAACTCGTCCGTAGACATCGCCGAAATAAGCATGGGGCGCGACATTCAGACGAAGTTTGCGCAGGGCTCCGGCGGCGTCTTCGACCCCAACTCGACCCAGAATTACGGCCCGGCCTATGTCGACAATCCGGTGTTCGCCCCCGGCACAGTCATCGACCTGAACCAGGACGGCGTCGTCGAGGACGTTTCGGGCCAGCCCATACCGAATCATGCCGGGTATTACGACGAATTCTGGCAGCGGGGCGTCACCACCAACAACACGATCAGCTTTTCGGGCGGCAACGAACGCGGCAGTTTGTATTCCTCTTTCACCAATCTCGATCAACAGACCATTCTGGAGAATGAGGGATACACCAAACGCTCGTTCCTGCTCAAAGGTGAGTACCGGATTACCGACCGGCTCACCGTAGGCGCCAGTTCCAACTACATCGGCTCGGATAAGACGACGTTTCCGATTGGCTACCGGGGTCCGGCCTATGCGTTGAGCACCATCTTCAACCCGGTCTACGACCTCAACGACCCGTGGAAAGACAGCCAGGGAAACAGCACCTTCTACATCACCTCCAACGCCAAGACCACCCCGACGTGGATCATCAACGAGGAGCCGGAAAACAGCACGCTGAACCGTTTGATCGGCAACGTCAATCTCGAATACCGGCTGCCGTGGAATCTAAATTTGCGCTATCAACTCGGCATCGACAATTACGACGAGAAGCGTAAACGCGTCCGCCCGATAGGCTCGCCGTTTGTGGCCGAAGGCGATATTTACGACGTCTACATTAATTCCCGCGACATCAACTCAGACCTCATCCTCTCCGGCAATGCCGCCCTCATGAACGGCGACGTGAGCATGGGTTTTCTGGTCGGAAACAACATTTTCGACCGGCATTACGACCGGGCGTTTCTCTTTGGCGAGCATCTCAACCTGAGAGGATTCGACGACATCTCCAACGCCAAAGACATCGCCATCACCAATTCCATTCGCAACAAAAGAATCATCGGCGTCTTCGGCCAATTGGATCTGGCGTATAAAGATTATCTGTTCGTCGAACTCTCGGCCCGCAACGACTGGTCGTCTACGTTATCGACCGACGATAATTCGTTTTTGTATCCGTCGGCGAGTTTGGGATTTGTGTTTTCCGAGTTCTGGGAGCCGTCCTGGTTGAGCCTCGGCAAGATCAGAGCGTCGGTGGCGCAGGTGGGCAACGACGCGCCGATCTACGCCACCGCCGACACGTATTTCCTGAACGATATCGTCGGCGGGCAGTCGGCGTTTTCGCTCTCGGACGAGGCCAAGAATAATTCCATCAAACCGGAGATCTCGACGACGTGGGAAGCCGGCACCGATCTGGCGTTTTTGAATAACCTGATCGGGGTCAATTTCACCTACTACAACCGCACCACCAAAGATCAGGTGACGCTGGCATCGCTGCCCGGCAGCACGGGCTATACCTCGTATATCCTCAACGCCGGCAAGATCGAAAACAAGGGCGTCGAAGCCACGCTTTCGTTCAACAACCTGCTCCGGCGCAGCGCTTTCTGGCGGTGGGACGTCGATTTCAATTTTACCAAGAACAAAAACGAAGTCCTCGAAATACCGGGCGATTTGAACGAGATCATCATCGGCACGTCGGCGTGGTTCGGGGCCAGTATCGTGGTGCGGCCCGGCTCGCCCTACGGCAGTGTCAGTGGATCGTATTACGAACGCGACGACCAGGGCAACCTGCTCATCGGCGACGATGGCTTCCCCATCATCGCGCCGGATCGCAAAATCCTGGGCGATCCGAACCCCGACTGGCGGATGAATATCAACAACACGCTGCAATACAAAAACTGGGGCCTGAATGTCTTGTTCGACATCAAGCAGGGCGGCGAGTTGTTCAACGAATCTCGCCTGGCGATGTGGTGGTACGGCACCGACAGCGACATCAACAACGTCGGCACGCCGCACGTCTTCGAGGGCATCGTCAAGTCTACCGGGCAGGTCAATACGCAGGAGGTCATCCTGTCGGAGACCTACTATAAATCGAAGGTGAGTTTTGTGGATGAGCCTGCCGTGGAGGATGCCTCGTGGGTGCGTTTGCGCAACGTCGCGCTCAGTTACCGCTTCCCGTCGCGATGGCTCCGCAACTCGTTCGTCGATAACGTATTGCTGACGGCGTCGGGGCGCAATCTCTGGATCAGCACGCCGTATAACGGCACCGATCCGGAGGCGGCCAGCGTCCTGGGCGCGGGCAACGTGCAGATCATCGACATGTTCGGCGTGCCCGGCACGCGGAGTTACAGCTTCGCCATTAACGTCAACTTCTAAACGGAGACCTGCCATGAAAAGAGCGATCTTTCTCTTGATCCTGCTGGGTCTCTTCGGCTGCGAAAACAGCCTGGAAGACCTGAACACCGACCCCAACAACCCGGTCACGGCGGATGTCAAGCTAGTCTTAACCGCCGCCGAAGACATCATCCTGTCGCAGTTCAACGATTATGAGATCAGTTACGATTTCATGAGCGGCCCCTTCATCCGCGCCTTCGCCGGGCGGTTTAGCTTCCACGATCAGTGGGAGGAAATCACCAATCGCGATTCGGACTGGGATGCGTACTACAACGGCCTGCTCGATGCCCGAGACGTGATCGAGCGCGGCGCCGATCAGGAGTTGTGGCAACACGTGGGGGTCGCCAAAATCTTGACGGCGCTGACGCTGGGCTATCTGACCGACATCTACGGCGCGATCCCGTATTCGGAGGCGTTGCAGGGGCCGGCGGTGCCCTCGCCCCAATTCGACTCGCAGGAGAGCATCTACAACGCCATTTTTTCGCTGCTCGAAGACGGTATCGCCGACCTCGACCAGCCCACCAATTTTCCGCTGGGCGAGGAGGATTTCGTGTACAACGGCGACGTCCAGCAATGGAAGGCGGCGGGCTATTTGTTGCTGGCGCGCTATCACAACCACCTGAGCCTCCGGCAACCAGCGGAGTCGGCCACGCAGACGCTTAAGTTTGTCGATCGGGCACGAGATGCCGGGCTCTCATCTTCGGACGGCGATCTGGTGTATCCGTATAAAATTTCGGGGCGGATCAACCCGTGGTCTGAGTTTTACAGCGAAGCGCCCTGGATCCTGGCCTCGTTCGATTTTATGAATTTGATGCTGACGACCAACGATCCACGCACCGAAAATTACTGGACGAAATCCATAAACGAGGGCATCTACATCGGCAAAGAAAACAGCAGCCCCACCACAGGCGATCTGGTGGGCACCTACTCGCGACTCGGCGGCTATTTTGACAAGCCGGACTCGCCGATGCACATCGCCACGTATGCCGAGTTTCTCTTCATCGAAGCCGAGGCGGCCTGGCGCAACAACGACCCGGCCCGCGCCGCAGCAGCCCACAACGCCGGCATCATCGCCTCTATCGACAAGGTCGCGCCGTGGTACATGAGCCAGGTTTCGGGCGATGAACTGGCCGCGTATCAACAAAAAATAGACGATTACAAACAAAACAACGCACAGGAAACAGCGTCGAGCATCACGCTCGAAAAAATCATGACCCAGAAATACATCGCCATCTTTCCGATGAACGTGGAAAGCTGGGTGGACGTCCGGCGGCATGATTATCAGTATCCCGGCTACCAGCAAATACCGACGGACGACAACGGCAACCCGGTAGCCTCCACCTTCGTCTGGCGCGGCATTTACCCGCAAGGCGAGCTAAGCAAAAACCCCAATACACCGCCATCGACCCTGTTTCAGAAATTGTGGTGGAACGAGTAATCTCTGTTCTTTAAAATGACGGTGCAAAGTACATCCCGTTCGCCGAACGGGATCGGAGCAGAGTGGTCCCGTTCGGCGAACGGGACGTACTTCTCGGCTCAACTTTAGCCAACACTTGCACAGCACACTAAAATGTCAAACCCTCAACCCCATACGTTTTCGTTCCTGACATCCAAAAAACTCTACCTCATCCTCGCCGTCTTTATCGCCTTCGTGGCCCTGTACCTCTTGCAGGGCCGGCCTTCGACACCGGGCGCCGCTGCACTGACCGGCGGCGCCCCCGATTCCACCGTCGAGCGGATCGTCACGTTTTCGAAAAGCCCGGTGCCTTTCGTCGTCCTCGGCCTCGACGCCAGCGACGAGCGGCTGGCCGGCGTCAACCCGGAAACGCAAATCACGATGGATTCGCACGTTTTAAAACGGTTTTTCCCGCGCTTCCCCTCCATTTCGAGCAAGGTCTGCACGAAAGGCTTCACGCCCAACATCGAAGAAGTGCTGCGGCTCGATCCGGATCTGGTCTTACACTGGGCGTTGTTTCAGGATACGATCAAGCAGATGCGGAATTTCGGCCTCAACGTCGTCGGGTTGGAGTATGACGGCACTGAAGAAACCGACCGGGCTATCGTCAACAGGATCGCCGCCGCCATCGACCGCGAAGAAAAAGCCGACAGCATCATGCAATGGCGCGAGCAGACCTTGCGCCGGATCATGACGATCACGGAAACCATCCCCCCGGACGAAAGGCCCACCGCCATCTTCTTTTACACCTACGAAGACCTGGGCGTCGGCGGCGAGAACACGTACGAGGCGTTTAGCATCGAGTTGGTCGGAGGGCGGAATCTGGCTAACGACATGGGTCTCGGCAGAAATATCAACATCGAGCAACTGCTGGAATGGGATCCGGACATGATCATCACCGGCGGCTGGCGCACCTATCCCATCCCGGCGGATATCTATCCCCATCCGCTGCTGGCCGAGGTCAGCGCCATCAAAAACCGGCGGGTCTATAAAATGCCCGTCTGGGCCAGCAACGAGGCCGTGCTCATCTGGGAATGGATGGCCGAAGTCCTCCATCCCGACGCCTTCGATTTTAACATCCGCGAAGACATCAAAAAGGTGCATGCCTGGCAATACGGCATCGACTTGACGGACGATGATGTTGATAAAATGCTATTTTACGACGTCAACGCCATCTCGTCCGGCTATGCGCATTTTCAGCGGTAATCGGGTGTTTTAGTGTTCTAGTATTTTGGTGTTTTAGTGTTTTCGTTGATTGTACTAAAACACCATAACACCATAACACTAAAACACTATAACGAAGCAGACTCCCTGAAGCCACACCCCGTGCTCCGTGAAAAAGCAGATTGCGTTCCAGATCTTGCTGACCTTGATTTTGCTTTTCTCCATCGCCGTTGCTACGGCCATGGGGCGGTTTTCTATCCCGCTCGGCACGGTCTTTCGGGTGTTGGTGAACGGCGTCATCAACAACGAACTGGTCCGAGAAACTGTTGAGTACCGGGTTGTTTTTCAGGTGCGCCTGCCCCGGATCCTGTTGGCGTCGCTCGTGGGGATGGCGCTTTCGGTGTCGGGGGCGGTGTTGCAGGGGATCTTTCGCAACCCGCTGGTCGATCCCGGCATTATCGGCGTCTCGTTCGGCGCGGCGTTTGGGGCGGTGGCGGCTATTTTGATCGCGGCGAGCAGCGCGTTGATCATGACGCTCTCGTTTACGGGCGGGATGCTGGCGCTCTTTATCACGCTGAGCATCGCCGGCAAGATGGGTCTCAAGAATATCCTGTCGATCATCCTGGGCGGGATCGTCACGGGCGCGTTTTTCTCGGCGCTGATCTCCATCGTCACCTACATCGCAGACCCGCGCGATACGCTGCCGCTGATCGTCTACTGGCTGATGGGCAGCTTCAGCAGCGCCGATACCGACAAGCTGATGCTGCTGGGCCTGATCTGTGTGGTCTGTTTTGCGGTGATTTTTAAAAGCCGGTACGTGATCAACCTGCTGGCGCTGGGCGACGAAGAAGCCTATGCCCTGGGCGTGCAGGTGACCCGGCTGCGGATGCTGTTCCTGGCCTTGACGACGCTGGTGACGGCAGCGGCGGTGTCGGTAAGCGGCACGATAGGCTGGGTGGGCCTCGTGGTGCCGCATATCGCGCGGCTGGTGACGGGGCCGGATTACCGAAGCCTGGTGATCTCGTCGGCGCTGCTGGGCGCGCTCTACCTGCTGCTGGCCGATACGCTGGTGCGCACCACGCCGTACGGAGAAATTCCTATCGGCATCTTATCGGCGCTGGTGGGCGCGCCGGTGCTGGCCTACCTCCTACGCTCGCGCATGATTTCAAGCTAAAAAGCGTTCAAAGTTCAAGGTTCAAAGTTGTTCAGGGAAGAACCTTGAACGTTGAACGCAATCTAAATCCTATGCTCAAAGCCGACGACCTCGCCTACGCCTACCCGTACACCGACACGCTGGTCTTCGAGGGCATCTCGTTCGAGGTGCCGCAGGGCGAGGTATGCGCGATCATCGGAAAAAACGGCTCCGGCAAAACGACACTCATCAAATGCCTGACCGGCATTTTCACCCCGCAGCGCGGCCACGTCGATATCGTCTCGCCCATCGGATACGTCCCGCAAAAAGTTAATTTTGTCTACGACATGACCGTTCTGGACGCCATCGTCATGGGCCGCTATCAATACATCGGCGCCTTTTCGTTGCCGAAAAAATCCGATTACGCCATCGCCCGCGCCTGTGCCGGTCAACTGAACATCACGGAATTGCTGGAGAAGAATTTCTCCAAACTCAGCGGCGGGCAGCAACAACTCGTGATGGTAGCCCGCGCCCTGGCCGTAGAACCCCAATGCATCATCTTCGACGAACCCTGCTCGGCGCTCGACTACGGCAATCAAAACCACATCTTATCGATCATCAGCGCCTTAAAAGAAAAGCAGATCACCGCTATTTTCTCCACGCACGACCCCAACCACGCGCTGCACACCGCCGATAAAGTGCTCATCATGCAACAGCGGCCCGACTACCTGTTCGGCCCTACCCGCGTGATGACCGATCAGGTTTTAACCGGATTGTATGGGATGAACCTGCAAAAAGTTAAAGTAAATGACCGGGTCACGTCGGTCGTGGCGTTGTTTGACTGAGTACGATGACAATGAATTTGTTGGATGCGATTTCGTGAAACGTGACACGTGAGGGTGCTTCGCTCGTGTCACGTTTTACGTTTACTTCGTGAGTCGCTTCGCTCGTCTCACGCATTCCATACTCCGCAGAATCTCTGTCACTGTACTGAAAAGCCTATCCGCTGAGTGAAAAGACGATATTTTTGGTATCCTCGTCGGCGTTTTTGATGGGTTTGGTTTGATTGATCAACTGATTATCAGCGTCGTACACTTTGAAATAGAGATCCGGTTTTTTATCGAAGAAGAGTTCTTTGTGGCTTTTTCCGTCGTAGGTGATAGAGAAATTGCCGTTGGCATCGGTGGTGGCCGTGCCGAGCAGATCGTCTTTGGTGATCAGATCTCTGTCCCAGGCTTCGACTTTGAGCCCTGCACCGCCATCGCTGATCTTGCCGCGAATGATCCAACGGCCATCGGCACCGACGGTGATGCCGGTCCGGGTCGATGCTCCGGTCTCCATCAGCGCCATCTCGCGCTCGGCAAGGGCAAATTCGCGCTCCGTCTCCGCCATTTCGCGCTCCTGAATAGCCATTTCGCGCTCCTGATTGGCGAAGAACATTTCCATGTCTCCGTTCATATCGTTACCTCGAGGAGATTGATAGAAAAAGACTTTTAATCCCATGTTGAAGAAGTCCCGTAAGAGCGGCCTGTAACTAGCAGGTCGCTCCTACGGGGCTCATCATGAGAGAAGGGCTGATTTCTACAAACAGATCGTCCGAACCTGAGCAGGCAGGCGGAGACGTTGCAGACACGCTTTGATCAGCTTTCGCGTTCTAAGAGCGCCTGCTCGCGCTCGGCGTAAGCCAATTTGCGTTCGGCATGGGCATGTTCACGTTCTACCAGTGCCTGTTCGCGTTCTTGAATAGCCAGTTCGCGTTCCTGATCGGCGAGTGATATTTCTCTGTCTTCCATAACGTAACCTCAACGCGTTTGTGAGAGGAAAAGGAAATGACCTGGATGATATGAGTACTAAATCTTTGCCTAAAAACCAACCCGTAACAGTAAAAAACCTGAGGCTCAATCCAGTTGATTTAAAAGAAGATCCACGCTATACTTTCGTCGTCCTCATCCTGGCTGTCTATCATACCAAGGAGCCATTTAAATTCAAGTTTTCGGTTCACACCTCTCATGTCCACGCCCGCCCCCAATCATCCGCCCATCGTCCCCGGTCCTATTCTGCGCGGCATCGAAGACCTCGACCATGACGATGTTTTCTCGGAACGCGTCTACCGCCTTGCCGAGGCCCGCGTCATCTTTGCCGACTATGCGTTGCTGCAACACGATTTCCCCCAACTTCGCGCAGCACATCTCGAACGCCTCCATCCCGACCTGCGCGCTTTGAAGAGCGTCGAAAAAGAAGAAGCCATCGCGGCGTTGCTGGATCGGTGGCTGCTGCGGCATACGGCGTTTATTTCCCGAAGCCAGGCCAGGCAGGAGGTGACCAACACGCCGATCCGAACCACCGAGGAACACGTCGTCGCGTTCCGCCCCCTGCGCTACGGACGCGCCCTCGTTTTTTCGTTGCGCGCCAACGCGCATCGCCTACCCCCCCAGGACCCGGACCTCGACGCTGATATGCCGGGCGGTCTGCTCGACGTAAAAGGCGTCGGGGTAGCGCCGCACAAAACGCCGCGCAACGACATCGGGCACGCCAACGGCCTCCAAACGCTGGCATGGTCCTGCCGGGAGTATATCTACCAGCGGATTGTTGAAAAGCTGATGCATCGCGAGGGCAGTTCGTATCAGGCGCTCCCGATTTACGGCCTGCTCGATCCCGGTTTTGACGTCCTTTTTGACGAGCATCCGCCCAGGGCGGCTTCGATGATTGCGCGCCGCGCCCATCGCCGCCCGCGCTACCCGCAGGGCATGCCGGTCTACGGCGCACCGGAGTTGGACGTCGAGCTATCCATCGAAAGGTTGATACGAAAATATGGCCTCACCTCGTGCCAGTTTTCCACCAGCATAGACCTCCTCCCGCTCGACGACGGCATGGAGGCCCGCTATTCCCGATCTCCGGTCGAGATGACAGTCGAAGAGGAGGCCTGGCTCAGAGACGAGACCCGCTATCAGGACGAGGCCCTGCACATCGAGGGCATCAACCTGCAAGTGACCCGCGCTGTGCAACACGACCCGGCCCGCGCGCAAATTCTGGATTTCGGCGCCTTCAACGCCAGAAAACGCTTCGAGCATCCCACCGCCACCCTGGCCGCAGACCGGCTGCTGCGGCTCGGTGAGATCATTTTTCCCGACGACCCCCGGTACGTACAACCGGCCTACGACCTCTGCCTGCCCGATGAACTGGCGCGTCACCCCGGCCCCGGTGAGTACTTCACTTTCTTCGACCCGCTGGTGAAGGCCTACCGCAACGGTGAATGCACAGGCCGCCAGCTAAAAGAAGAACACCTCGACGCTATCGTTGAACGAGTCACGGCCTGCTGGATTTGAGAGCGCGAAACGTGAAGAAATCCTCCCAAAACCTGAACAGCCTCTCAGAACGTATACCCCACCGTGGCTGTGGCGCGGAAGGGCGTGCCGGGGTAAGCTTGCAGAAAATCGAACCCGCCGACCCAGTACCGCGTGTCGAAGACGTTGTCGAAGTTGACGGCGAGTTTGAAGCGGTTGAGCGTGTAATAGACGGCGGCGTCGAGCACGGTATAGGCCGGCCACCGGGCGAAAAACTGCTCCCGCGTCTGCAAATCCGTCGATACGAAACGGTGGCGGCGTGAGGAGACGCGCTGGAAGCCCACACCCAGCCCTACACCCCGGAGGGCGCCCTGTTCGATGACGTACTTGGCCCACAGCCCCGTCCGGTGCTCCGGGGCGCCCCACAACGACAACCCCTGCTGCGCCGCATCGTCCGTCTCGACGATCTCGGTCGGGTTGTAGGTGTAATGCGCGTTGACGCTCAACGCCGGCAAAGGCCGCCCGACGACCTCCACTTCTACCCCCTGCGATTTGACTTCGCCCAGTTGCTCCAGCACGTCGTTGCCAAACGTATTGACAGCGCCGGTGGGCTGAAGCACGTTGGCCTTGACGATCTGAAACAGCGCCAGCGTAGCCACGAGATCTCCGTCGAGAAACGCGCCTTTCGCCCCAACCTCGAAGCTGCGGCTCGTCTCGTGGTCGTAGGGCGTGGTGTCGCCGTCAGGGCGGTATTGCTCCGGCTGAAAGAGAAACACCGGGCCGACGGGCACAAAGCCGCGCGTAAACTGGCCGTAGAGGTTGACCGTCTCGGTCAGGCCCGCCACCAGACCGAAGCGGGGGACAAAGATGCCCTGGTTTTGCGCGCCGGCCTCGTCGGGCAGCGTGTAGTCGCGCACGGTGCGGTAGAACTCGTAGCGCAGGCCCACGAGCGCCTTCAAACGAGCCGTGACTTCCACCTGATCTTGCACGTAGACGCCGACGGTCCGGTAGGTCTCTTCACGATCTCCGACGTCCCGGTTTTTGCGGAAGACGTAGTTGGCGATGTCGTTGCCGCGATGCCGGTAGACCGGGTTGCGCAAGTCGAACGTCAAGGGTTGCTCGACGATCTCGGTGACGGTGATCGTCTCGCCGGAGGCGGTGGTCACTTCGCGTTCGACGGGCACGCGCTTGAAGCGGGCTTCCCAGACGGTGCCGCCGTCGGTATCGAAGCGGATCCAATCGGCGCCGGCCACGAGAGTGTGGCCGATGCCGCCGGTGCGCCCACGCGCCGTCAGATAGGCCGTCACGTTGTCGGTCTGCGTACGGACCAGGCGTTCCCAGTAGCGGAGGTTGCTCACGAGCTGCGTGCCGTTGTCCCTCCACCTGTTCAAGGTGCGGTGTTCGGCCAGGTCTTCGTCCCAGGCGAAGCGCAGATAGGCCAGGTTGAGCGAGAGCCCATCGGTCAGACGATGATTCAACGAGGCGTTGAGGTAGACGTCCGAGACCGTGTAGCCGTCGCTCGGCTGCGAGAGCGACTGCGCGATGTCGATGTCGTCGAGGTTCTGCGCGGGGACGGCCACGCCCCGGTTCAGGAATCCGTTGAAGCTGCTGTAGACGAGTTCGGCGTTGAGCGTGGTGCGGTCGGTGGGGATGAACGTGACCGTCGGGGCGATGGCAAAAGCGGTGTGGTTGTTGAAATCGCGAAACGTGTCGGTTTCTTCGAAGCCGACGTTGATCCGGAAGAGCAAGGTGCGCGCCTGATTGAGCGGCCCCGTGGCGTCGAGCGATGCCCGGAGTGTGTTGAAGCTGCCCGCCCCGAAGCTGACCGCGCGCCGCGTCTCGGCCAGCGGTTTTTTGGTGACCAGATTGACCATTCCCCCCGGATTGATGGCACCGTAAAGCGCCGCGCCCGGCCCCTTGAGCACCTCCACCCGCTCGACGTTGATCAGCAGCGGATTGGTGAAATAGCCGAAGCCGCCGCGCAGCCCGTTGATGAGGCGATAGCCGCTGGCGCTGGGGCCGGTATGGTTGCGGAAGCCCCGCACCGAGAGATCGTTCGACGCCGTGTTTTGATGCACCCCGCTGACGTTTTTCATCACGTCGGGCAGGGCAAAAGCCTGCTGGTCGTCGATGAGTTCTTTGGTGACCGTCGAGAGCGCCTGCGGCACGTCGAGCGGGGCCGTGGCCGTTTTAGTGGCGGCGAACGTGTAAGCGCTCGTGTAGGTAGTCTGCCGCCGCCCGATGACTTCGACTTCCGGTAGCAAGAGGTTCGTCTCGTCAAATGTAAAATCGGCGATGACCGTCGCGCCGGTGGCCACCGAGACGTCCCGGCGTTGCGCCTTGTAGCCGATGCCGGAGGCCACCAGCGTATACCGCCCGGCAGGGACGCTCCCGATCTGATAAGCGCCTTCGGCGTTCGAGGCCGCGCCCAGTGTAGAGCCTTCCAGATACACGTTGATGCCGCCCAGCGGATCACCCGCCGCATCGGTCACCGTGCCGGTAATGCGGCCCATCGTTTGACCCAGCACCGCCGGAGCAACACCGAGTGCCAGCAGGACTGCGAGAAGAATCGCGCGCATCTCTTACCTCCGGAAAAAGTTTAAAAAATCGCGCAGGAAGACCATACAGCATAACGAAAGCCGGCTCAAGACAACCACGCCTGAAAACACAGAGGGCGTACTGACATTCAGAGGGAAAGAATCGATTGATGTTCGATTTTTTCCGAATCAAGGCGCTTTGCGAGACGCGATGCAGCGCATCGTGCGAGCGAAGCAACGCAGAGTCGGGGAAAATCGGGCGCAATCGACCTTTCAAAATGAATGTCAGTACGCCCTATATCTCCTACTAAATAATGATTTTTATTTTGCTTTGCACAATAAAATTCTACACAGGGGATGCCCGAAGACAAAGCCCGCGAACTCGCCTATGCCTTCATCCCCCGGCTCAAACGATGGCAGTAGGCGGGATGATTTTGGATTTTAGATTTTGGATTTTGGATTGGTCTGATTTGGCATCGGATTTATCAACCGAAAAAGCCGCAGCGAATCCAACCGTCGCGACTTTTTCGGTTGTTAGATTGGATGGAAGCAGACAATCCAAAATCCAAAATCCAAAATGAGATACCTGTCCATCTTCCTGCTACTCGGCCTGATAGCACAGCGCAGCATCGCTCAGGACGCCGACGGGCCGACGGGCTTCCGGTTTGCCGGCATTCCCACCGTCAATTTCAACTCGGACGAAGGCTTCGGCTACGGCGTGCGGGCTTCGCTATACAACCACGCCGGCGGCCAGTACAATCCGTATCTCTACACGCTCGAAGCCCAGGTCTTCTTCACCACGGGCGGGCGCCGGCAGGTCATCCTCTTTTTCGACGCGCCGCACCTGCCGGGGCCGAACCAGCGCCTCACCGCCGAACTCCGCTACCAACGCTACGACCCCGCGCCCTACTACGGCCTCGGCAACGACACCGACTACGACGAAGCGCTGGCCGAGGAGGAAAGCCCCGGCTTTGTCAACGAAGATTTTTACGGCTTCCAACGGACGCGCCTCTCGGCCTGGGCCAGCTACCAGCGCCGCTTCGGCCCGGTCAAGGTGCTCGGCGGCTTCGGCGTCGTCCACTCAGACATCGCGTTCTACGACGGCCAGACGCTGCTGCAATCCGATGCCGAGGCCGAGGGCAAAGACGGCGGCTTCACCAACGTCGTCAAAGCCGGCCTCATCTACGACACCCGCGACTTCGAACCCGCCCCCGGACGCGGCGACTGGACCGACCTCGTCCTCGAAATCTCGAACGGCCTCTGGGGCAGCGACTACGACTACACGCGCCTGACCTTCACCAACCGCCATTATTTCACGCTCACCCGCAACGTGGTCTTTGCCGAGCGCCTCGTCTTCGAGAAAAGCTGGGGCGACATCCCGTTCTACGAGACGACGTTTTTCGGCGGATCGTACAAGATTGACGAGGGCCTCGGCGGCGCCAAGAGCCTGCGCGGGCAACTCCTCAACCGGTTCACCGGGCCGATGAAATTCTTCGGCAATCTCGAACTGCGCTGGCGCTTCCACGACTATACCGTCCTCCAGCAAAACGTCTTTCTCGCCCTCAGCGGCTTCCTCGACTATGGCCGCGTCTGGCGCGACGGCGAATCGTTCACGCTCTCCGGCCTGCATACCGGGCTCGGCGGCGGCTTCCACGTGGGCTGGAACGAAACCTTCATCGTCACCGCCAACTTCGCCAGATCCGACGAAGTGAACCTGGCTTTTTATCTGAGTTTTGGATATCTGTTTTAGGTTTTGGGTTTCTCGTTGCGTTTAGGCGTACAAAGAAGTAGGGCATCCTGCAAATTAAATCGATTTCTTGGACGAAAGGCCTTGTTGTTTTTGCCACAAAGACACAAAGACTTCGTGCCCCTTCGTGACTTTGTGTCTTCGTGGTTAAAAAAAATGGCTTGAACACGCACTAAAAACCATGAAACTGCGTCTGATCTATCTTTTTACCCTCGCCCTGGGCTGCATGCTTCCGGCCTGCGCCCTCATCGACGGCACGGAAGACGAACCGGGGGTGTACGAAGGCGTCTATTCGCAAGGCTTCGAAGGCGGCACCTTCGAGCCGTGCGGGCGCTCCGAGCGTTGGCTCATCATACCCGGCGACTCAACGGCGATGCAGATCTTCGTAGAGCGGGTAGTCGACGTAGTGACGGCGGGCAACAATCCGCTCTACGCCCGGCTGCGCGGCACGCCGGGGCCTCAAGGAGAATACCTCATCAACTTCAACATCTATGAACGCCAGTTCGAACTTTCAGAGATTCTGGACGTGCGCGCTCTTCAAGCAAACGATTGCCGCTAGCAAACGCCGAGAGAAATCGTATGAATCCCTGGAACGTAACCCCCGAAGCCGCTGCCCTCCACGCCGACGCGTTGGCCTGGGACAACCACGCCTGTATGCCCCTCCGGCCCGACGGCGCCTTTCTGCCGCAGCTTGCGCGCTGCAAACAGGCCGGCCTCGACGTGGTCACGCTCAACGTGATGTTCGACGCCGTGGCCTGGCCCGACGGCCTCCACGTGCTGGCCTTCTTCCGCGACTGGATCCTCAGCCGCCCCGACGACTACGTCCTCGCCGGAAGCGTCGATGACATCCTCCGCGCCAAAGCCGAGGGCAAGCTCGCCGTGGCGTTCGACATCGAGGGGATGAAGGCGCTCGGCGGGCAGGTCTGCATGGTGCGCACGTACTATGACCTGGGCGTGCGCTGGATGCTGGTGGCTTATAACAAAAACAACGAAGCCGGCGGCGGCTGCCAGGACGACGACCACGGCCTCACCGCCTTCGGACGCGAGGTGCTCGATGCGATGGCGCGTGTGGGCATGATCGCCTGTTGCAGCCACACCGGCGAGCGCACGGCGATGGAGGTCTTCGAGCACGCTGCCAACCCGGTCATCCTCTCGCACTCCAACCCGGCGGCGCTCCAGCCGCACCCGCGCAACGTCTCCGACCACGTCATGCGCGCCTGTGCCGAGACCGGCGGCGTCGTCGGCATCACAGGCTTCGGCTATTTCCTCCAAAACCAGGATACCAGCCCCGACAACTTCGTTCGCCACGTCGATTACGCCGTCGAGCGCGTCGGGCCGGATCACGTGGCGCTGGGGCTCGACTATGTCTTCGACGAGCAGGAACTCAAAGATTTTCTCGCCAGCCACCCCGACCTTTATCCCCGAAGCGCAGGCTATACCGGCACGTCTGAGATGGTCGCGCCCGAACAAATGCCCGCCATCACCGACGCCCTCCTCCGGCGCGGCTACCCGGAATCGGCCATCCGGGGCATCCTCGGCGAAAACCTCTTCCGCGTCTGCCAGCAAGTCTGGAGGTAGTGATTTTGGATTTTAGATTTTGGATTTTGGATTTTGGATTGTTTTATTTCACCCAATCCGTCAATCGAAAAAGCCGCGCCGGTTGGATCGGTTGCGGCTTTTTCGATTGAGATGAGGATGCTGAATGAGTGCAATCCAAAATCCAAAATCCAAAATCTAAAATCCAAAATCCGCCCTTCGAGGTTCTTGTCATCGGCGGGGGGTTGATCGGGTCGGCGGCGTTGCGGCATTTGAGCGAGGCCGGCGTCCGGGCCGGGCTGATGGGGCCGGGTGAGCCGGAAGACTGGGCGCGGCACGACGGCGTCTTCGCCAGCCATTACGACGAAGGCCGCATCACCCGGTCGCTGGATAAGGATGCCGTCTGGGGTCGTCTGGCGCAACGCTCCATCGCGCGCTATCGCAGCATCGAGGCTGCCTCCGGTATCCGTTTCTACGAGCCGCGCGGGTTCCTCCACCTCGGCCCGTCGCCCCCGTCGCCCGCTGTCAGGCTCGCCCGCGCCGAGGTCGTCGGCAAGCAACTCGGCGTTCGGTTTGAGCGGTTGGACGACGCGGTGCTCCGGCGTCGTTTTCCCTATCTGCACATTCCGCCCGGCACCGCTGGCCTGTATCAACCCGACGACGCCGGCTGCATCAACCCTCGCGCGCTCGCGCAGGCACAACAGGCCGCTGCCCGCGCCCTCGGCGCCGTCGTCATCCACGACACAGCGCTTTCGACGCACCGTGCGGGCGATCTCATCGAGGTTCGAACACGCAGCGGCGACGCGTACCGATGCCGGAAGCTGCTCGTCGCCACGGGCGCTTTTACCAACCATTTCGATCTGCTGGACCGGCCCGTGGCGCTCGACGTGAAGGCCGAGACGGTGTGGCTGGGCCGCGTCTCGCCCGCCGAGGCCCAACGCCTGCGCGGCATGCCGTCGATCTGGTACGATTTCGAGGATCATCCGGTCTTTCCGTACGCCTACATCCTGCCACCCATCCGCTATCCTGACGGCCACACCTATCTCAAAATCGGCGTCGATCGCGATCCGGACGCCGAAAAAACGTCGCTGGCTGAGATCATCGCTTTCTTCCAATCCGGCGGCCATGTCGGGCGTGGCGAGGAACTCCGGGCGCTCCTCCAAAGCATTTTCCCCACCCTACTCCTCGACCAGGGACTGACGAAACCCTGCATCCTATCCTACACGCCGCAGAATTATCCGATGGTCGATGCCGTGGGCGCGAGCGGCGTGTTCGTCGCGGTGGGTGGATGCGGCGGCTCGGCCAAGTCGTCGGATGAAATAGGCCGGATGGCGGCGCTGCTCGCCCAACACGGCACCTGGACGCACGATCTGGATGCGGCGCTTTTTCGGGTCGAGTGAAGGGATCTTCAACGAGCAGGCGCCCGGTGCTTAGACGATGTTTGATTATTTGCTTCGATAATGGCACAACAGAATTCCCCCTTTCTCCCACTCCCTCACTAAACCCCCGCCAGCGCCTGGTCGAGGTCTTCGATCAAATCTTCGATGTCTTCGATCCCGACCGACAGGCGGATGAGCGTATCGGAGAGGCCAGCGGCGAGGCGTTCTTCGCGGGGGATCGAGGCGTGCGTCATCGTGGCCGGATGCCCGATGAGACTCTCGACGCCGCCGAGGCTTTCGGCCAGCGAAAACACCCGCGTGCCCGAGAGCACGGCGAGCGCCTTGTCCATGTCGTCGTCGGTCAGGGTGAACGAGATCATCCCGCCGAAATCGCGCATCTGCGCCCGGGCGAGTTCGTGGCCGGGGTCGCCGGGCAGGCCGGGATAATAGACGCTTCCTACCTTCGGGTGCGCGTCGAGAAAATCGGCAAGACGGCGGGCGTTGGCGCAGTGTCGTTCCATGCGCAGGTGCAGCGTCTTCGTGCCCCGGAGCGTCAGGAAACAATCCATCGGCCCCGGCACAGCGCCGGTGCTTTTGATCTGAAAACGCAATTTCTCCACCCAATCAGCATGGCTGGTGCAGACGGCGCCGCCAATGACGTCCGAATGGCCGCCGAGATACTTCGTCGTCGAATGCACGACGAGGTCGGCGCCGAGGGCCAGCGGCTGTTGCAGATACGGCGTGGCAAACGTGTTATCGACCGCCACGTCGATGCCGTGGGCATGGGCGAGGTCGCTGAGCCGGCGGATGTCGACCACACGGATGAGCGGGTTCGTCGGCGTCTCGATCCACATCAGCTTCGTCTCAGGCCGCAGCGCCTGCTCGACGGCGGCCAGATCCGTCATATCGACGAACGACGAGGCGATGCCGAAGGGCTCATAGACTTGCCGAAAAAGCCGATAGGTGCCGCCGTAGAGATCGTTCGACGAGACGATGTGATCGCCGGGCCGCAGGCTCTTAACGATGGCATCAGTAGCGCCCACACCGGAGGCAAAAGCAATACCCTGCGCGGCGCCTTCGAGCGTAGCGAGGTTGCCTTCGAGCGCCGTGCGCGTGGGGTTGGAGACGCGGGCATATTCGTGCCCTTTATGCACTCCCGGCGCCTCCTGCACGTAGGTCGAAGTCTGAAAAATGGGCGTCATGATGGCGCCCGTAGCCGCATCCGGCTTTTGCCCGGCATGCACGGCGAGCGTGCCAAAGCGCGCGGTCTTCTCTATCGAGGTTGATTCCATGAATCGTAGTAGGGATGTCAAAAATGTGGAAAAATACCAAAGCAGATCTGGCATCAGAGGATCTCCTCTGTTGCCGGGCGCGCTGCTTCGTTTCACCCGCCGCAAAATAAACAAACCCGAACCCCATAACGAGGTCCGGGCCTGCTTCCCAACATTTTTAAATTTTCTTCTGGCGAAGAAAATTTAATAAACCTGTTGCGCGATAAGAAGTAGGACCTTTCAGCCTTCTTCCTTTACACCTAGATGCTACCTCCGATGGGCCTGTTTCGCAAGCTCCAGAACA
>JANQES010000022.1 GCA_028278205.1 Rhodothermales bacterium | reverse complement strand
CTTCTACACGCCGATCCTACCCACGGAGGTATAGTCATGAAAGAGCTTGTCAAACCCAACCACGTCGAAGCCCGCTACCAGGAAGTTCAAGGGTATCAGGTTGATCTCGAACTCCGGTGCGGCGTCGATGGCAGTTGCGAAGAGCGCAACCGGTGCCGCCGGCAGAACGCGGCCGACGCTGAAGTGATGGACGAAATCCTGTTCTAAAGGCTGCAGCAAGACGACGGTTCGAGCGAACCGCGCGTCGTGCTCTGACCCTTAAACCAGCCACGGACCAGCGAGACTGAGGCTTCCCAAAGCTGCTGATCCGCGGCGGCATCGACCCCTGCTGCCGGGCGTGGAACCGCATCGGTTCCTGCACTGCATCGAAAGCCGAAGTGATGAACGAAATCCTGTTGCGGCATGGCGCTTCCGGACGCGCCGCCCCGGCAACAGGTAGTTGGACCACCACGCGTAGAGGCCCTTGTGGAGGCGCGTGGTCTACTGCCAGGGATCGGAACGCAGCGGTCTCCCGCAACCGCTTGCGTTCCGGCCCCGGCAGCGCACGAAGCTCGCCGATGCCTGCACGCGCCAGGCCAGACTCCGTCGAGGTTGCCCGGGCCAATGGTTTCAAGAAGCCCCAGCCCTGTTGCGACGTGGGCCCTCCGCCGCGCGGATGCTTTTTCCGGAAAGGAGGACTGGTTTGAGGGCCGGCATGCCGGCGAGACCCTTGTGCCGTTCGTCATTCACATAGGCTATGAACGAGTCATTTAGGAGGTGACGGCCATGAAAGAGCTTGTCAAACCCAACCATGCCGAGGCCCGCTACGACGAGGCCGAAGGCTATGCAGTCGCGCTCAAAATCCGATGTGGCGTCGACAACAGTTGCGAAGAGCGCAATCGGTGCAACTCCGGCAACTCATCGGATGCTGAGGTGATGGACGAGATCCTTTTCTAAGCCTTTTTAACCCTCTAAGACAAGGAGAATACGCCATGAAAGAACTCGTCAAACCCAATCACGTCGAGGCGCGCTATGACGAGGCCGAAGGCTTCGCTATCGCCCTCGAAATCCGATGCGGCATCGACAACAGTTGCGAATCGCGCAACCGCTGCAGTTCCAGCAACGAGTCGGATGCCGAAGTGATGGATGAGATCCTGTTCTAAGACGGATCACGGGACCGGGGCGCGGTGGGTCCGTGCACGCTTGCCGCGCTCCGCCCCGATCCCGCCCGGCGTTTCTCCGCCTGACTCTAACAAACACTCACACCCAGTTCCAAAGAGGTGATACCCATGAAAGAACTCATCAAACCCAACCACAACGAAGCCCGCTACGAACAGGTAGAGGCCTTCGAGGTCAACGTCGAACTCGCCCTTCGCTGCGTCATAGACCGCAGTTGCGAATCGCGCAACAGGTGCCGCTCCGGCAACTCGGCCGAGGCCGAAGTGATGGACGAGATCCTGTTCTGACGCCCTCTCATCCTTTTTCAACCCTGTACAACCAGGAGGTACACCATGAAAGAACTCATCAAGCCCAACCACGCTGAAGCCCGCTATGCGGAAGATCAAACCGTCGTAACCGCTTTCGCCGCCTGTGGCATCGACCGCAGTTGCGAATCGCGCAACCGGTGCAACTCAAGCAACGAGTCCGACGCCGAGGTGATGGACGAGATCCTGTTTTAATCTATCGACGCAGAGAGGTACGTCATGAAAGAACTCGTCAAACCCAACCGCATCGAGGCGGTCTACCAAGAAGCCGTCGCTTATCAGCCGGAGTTGGAAGAACGATGCGGCATCGACCGCAGTTGCGAATCGCGCAACCGATGCCGATCCGGCAACCGCTCCGATGGCGAAGTGATGGACGAAATCCTGTTCTAGGAGGCTTTCGCCCCATCGCGGTGCTTCGTCTTCGGACGCACTCCGCTCGATTCCTCGCTGGAAGATGGCGGCGGGTTGCTCCGGCGCCTGCCCCATCCTCCAGTTCCTCATCCCGTTTCCCTCAGGCCCTAAAAACACAGGCGAGGCTCCCCATGAAAGAGCGCACCTACCGGCCCGCAAGCACCTATAAGGCGAGCTATTACAACTTTACGATCCCCGTTCCCGAGGCCCAGGCCTACCTCCTTTACAACTCGTTGTACAACGTATTGCTGGAGGCCGATTGGCAGGAAGGCGAGGCGCTGGCGGAATGGGCTGAGCTTCCGCAAATACCCCAGAAATCCCTGACTGATTTCGACCCGGACGTCCTGGAGTTGCTCGTGCAGAACGGGTTCATCATCGAGACGGATGAAGACGAGGCCGAGGAGATCAGCGCCCGCATCCGGCAACAGCAACAGAGCCGCTGGCGAAACGGCACCTTCAACCTGACGATCAACACCACCAACGCCTGCAACATGGGTTGCCCCTACTGCTTCCAGGGCGACCACACCAAACTCAAAGGCGAACGCAAGTTCTTCGACGAGGAGACGCAGGATCAGTTGATGGCGTTTCTCGAACGCGAGATCGCCAACCCGATCACCGAAAGGATCACGGCGCTGGGCGTGACGTGGTTCGGGGGCGAGCCGTTGCTGCGGCCTCAGGTCATTCAGAATATGACGCGGCGGTTCCTCGAATTCTGCGAGCGCAACGACCTGCGCTACGCCGCAGAGGTCATCACCAACGGCACCCGGCTGACGCCCAAGGTCTGGAAGATCCTCCAGGAAGCGCGCATCGAAAACGTGCAGGTAACCATCGACGGGCCGCGCGAATTCCACAACATCTCGCGCCCGCTGCTGAGCAACAACACCGAGCGCAACTACGACCTGATCCTCAAAAACCTCAGCCAGATGCCCAGAGATATGCCCCTGGTCATCCGCATCAACGTCGATAAGCGCGTCTACCAGGAACTCTACCGGCTCCTGGACGACTTGCAGGACCACGGCATCTGGCCCCAACGCGCCAACAACGTCACGCTCGACCTCTCGCGCAAGCGCTGGTATCCGATCAGCCTCGAAGATCCGTCTATCTATTTCACCGAAGACGAGTTCTACGACGTGCTCGACAACGACTTCCGCGAGACGAAAATACGCTACTTCAACCAATGGGCCGAGACGCAGGGCATACAGCCGGCCCGCCGCCGCTTCCAATATCCCGACTCGGCGCCCAACTGGTTCTGCGGCACCGCCGCCGATCCGTACGGCTTCGCCCTGGACGACCACGGCTATATCTACCGCTGCTGGGAAGCCGTCAACGATAACGTACGCCGCATCCAGCACCTGACCGACCCCTACGAACTCGACCGGCACGAGCACAAGCTGTGGATGGATTACCACAAGTTCTTCAAAGATCCGGTCTGCCGCGAGTGCAAGGTGCTGCCGGTGTGCTCAGGCGCCTGCCCCGAAGAACATTTCAACGGCAACAGACCCTGCCAGGCGTGGAAGTTCCGGCTCGAACAGCGCTTTAAAGATCAATATCTGATGAGCCTCGAACACCCGGATCAGATCCAATCGCTCGAAGAAGTGCTGGCCGAGATCAAAGCCGAAGAAGAAGAACGAAAGCAAGAAGCCGAGAAGGAAAAAGCATTGCGGGAAGCGGCGGCGGCGGCCTGAGCAGGCAAGCTCGCGTTTTGTGGTGTTTTCGCTGATGGCACGTTGCCCAACCGAAGACACCGGTCACTAGTCATTACGCTCGCTGCGCTCGCTGTCATTGGTCACTAGTGGCTTTGTCCTCAACCAGTGACCAGTGACCTATGACCAGTGACCCACGCCAACGGCTGCGCGGAGTGCCTTGGACAGAAATACCGCACACCCTTCACCTGCCTGTTTAAGAGCTTTTCCAAACCATGAAAATCGCCATCATCGACAGCGGGATCGATCCGGCGCATGAGCGGCTGAAAGACGCGCGTATCTCCGGCGTGACGCTGGCCCTGACGCCGGAGGGCGACGTGGCGTACTCGGACGACTTCATGGACCGGCTGGGCCACGGCACGGCCTGCGCGGCGCTGATCCACAAAGCCGTGCCGCAGGCGCATCTGGTGGCTGTGCGGATCTTCCACGACGACCTGACGGCCAACGAAGCGCTCATCTGCGAGGGCATCCGATGGTGCCTCGCCCAGAGCATCGACGTGATCAACCTCAGCCTGGGCATCAAAACGGCGACGCCGCATCCGGATCTGATAGCAGCCTGCGAGCAAGCCTATCAGCACGGCATCCCGCTGGTCTCGGCGGCGCCCAACATCCGGTCTGTTGAATGCTATCCGGCTTGCCTGCCGACGGTCTTCGGGGTGACCGCCGGGCGGGTGACCGGCAGTTCTCGCTTCGGGCACGATCCGGAGTCGTCCATCGGGTTTGCGGCCAAAGGCACGCTGCAACGCCTGGCCTGGAAAGACGGCGGCTACACGGTGTCGAGCGGGACGAGCTTCGCCTGCGCCACGTTCACGGGGCTGCTGGCGAGCGAGCGCGCGCAGCATCCGGACCTGAACCTGGCCGCGCTACGGCGCCTGATGGCCCAACGCGCCGACCCCGACGTCCACCCACTGGCCGAGGTCGAGGTGGACGATCCGCCCGCGCTCTTGCCCG
This sequence comes from Rhodothermales bacterium, assembly GCA_028278205.1. Taxonomy (GTDB): domain Bacteria; phylum Bacteroidota; class Rhodothermia; order Rhodothermales; family Bin80; genus JANQES01. Next base: position 45,802 of record JANQES010000022.1, on the reverse strand, counting down.
GCAGCGTCTCCGAAGAACGGCTCGGACAAACGCTTTTCAACGCGCAGGCCCGGCAGGCGTGGATGCAGAACATCGCGCTCTTCCCCGTCGGCCACAGGGAACGAGACGCCTTCGCCAATTTCCTCCCGCTCTGCCCTTTTAACATCGAGCGCTTTTTTGCCTACCCGCAACGGTTTCAACGCGCCGATCCGGCACAGAATCATCCGCCGTTGATGCAAGACTGGCTCCCCGAAGCGGCAGACCTCGATGCCTTCGACACACTCATTGTGGGCGACATCCACAACCACAAAGGCGAACCGCACCTGCACTACGCCCTGGACCTGCTGAAAGCCGTGGTGGCGCAAGACAAAAACCTTTTTGTCTTCGACCGGCAGGTGATGGATCTGCTCGTTAAACACCTGGATCTACGCCGCTACCAGGGGCGGATTTACGTGCCGCGCGTAGACCGGCAGCACTATGCCGCCTGCATGCGCTTCCGCTACCTGCCACGCGCGGACGTGCCCATCCTCGCGGTGATGGGCGCCACCACGCGGCAGGGCACATTCACGATTCAGCTTCGCCTCAAAGAGATCCTCGAAGCCGAAGGCTACGACGTGGCCTATCTCACCACCGAACCGATGGGCGAACTCTTCGGCGCGGATTACTGCTTTCCCTACGGACGCCCGAAGAACGTGACCCTGGAGCCGTCGTACTGGCCGCGTCTCTGGCAGACGGTGCTGCGCGGCGTGGCGCACCACCGGCGCCCGCATCTGATCCTGGTAGGGTTGCGCAGCGGCCTCGTCCACCAGCACGACCTGCCCGGCGCCTTCACCGGCCTCGACAGCCTCTACGCCATGCTCGGCGTGCGCCCCGACGCCGTCGTCTATGCCATCAACCCGCGCGATCCGACGAACGAGGTCGAGCACGCCGCCGAGGTGTTGCGCGTCCTGATAGATCGCCAACCCGTCCTCTACACCCTCAATCACAAGTTCTGGACGCCGGACGAATCGCAGCGCGCGGCGGATCATTTTTACCGGAAACTGGGCATCCGCGCCCTCGACGTGATGGATCCGGATAACGACGCCACCATCCTCGACCGCATCGAGCAAGCGTTCTCGCCGATGGTGGCGGCGTAGGTTTTTTTCGATCACTGATCGCTGTTCTCTAAAAGGCTGTGCAACATGAATCCTCAACCAAACACCCTCCAAGATCGCCTCGAAGCCGTCCTGGTTTCTTTTATCGGAGAAGACGTGGATCTCCGCGCGCCGAGCGCCGAGCGGTCCGTGCTCTTCGTCTTGCTCACCGAACCCGAACAGGCCGCCGGCTTCGTCCAGCGCATCGAAGCAACCTTCGCCGTCCGCTTCGACGACGAGACCGTGGATGCCTCTTTTTTTCAGAGCCTTTCCCACATCGCCCGCTGCATCGAGCAACACCGGGGCGCGCGGGCGCCGGGTGAATCGAGGTGACAGCTATGAAAAACACCCTGACGAAAACCATCCTCCGGCTTTTTCTCAGCTACCGGGGGCATCTGGTGTTCATCGCCTTTTTTGCGCTTCTATTTATCGGGGTCAACATCCTCAAACCCTACATCCTTTCGTTGTTTTTCGACGTAGCCCTGGTCGAAAATTCGCTGTCGAAGGTGTTGACCTATACGCTCTATTTTTTCTTGATCATGGCCGGCACGGCGGGCCTCTCTATCGCCAATGAATATGTTTTTGCCACGTTTGCCAACGATTTCGTTTATAAGATCCGCATGATGATCATCGGCCACATGACGGATCTGCCCATCGGCTTCTACGACACCCAGGCCACCGGCGACATCCTCACCCGCCTCGACGACGACGTCACCGACATCGGCGATTATTTACTCTACGACGTGACGGCGTTTTACCAAGCCATCCTGGGCTTCATCGGGGCCGGCATCTTCATCGGCGTGATGCAATGGCGGCTGCTGGTGGCCAATCTGGTGATCCTGCCGATCCTGGCCTTCGTGCTGCATTATTTCAAAAAAATATTGTATTCGATTTCGATGCAGGTCAAGCAGACGCTTTCGGAGAGTAACCAGGAACTCGTCGATGGATTCAGCCACATCAAAGAGTTGAAGGCGACTAACTTCGGGCGGCATTTTCTGGTAAGCGTCGCCGAGCGCTTTCTGGCCCTGCTGAACATCCAGGTAAAAAGCAGTGTGATCCGCAAAACGTCGGCCTCGACCATCCAGTTTGTCATCAACCTGACGTTCCTGGTGACCATCGGCTACGGCGGCGTGCTGGCCTTGCAAGGGCTCGTGACGCCGGGCCTGCTGCTGGCCTTTTTGACGATGCGCGCGCGGCTGGTCGATCCGGTGCGGGCCTGGAGTAATCTTTATGCGAAGTATTTCCTGGTCAAAGCGGCAGTCGTCCGGCTCAATGAATATTATACCGCCGACGTCGAGCCCGGCCTGGAGATCCCGCCGCAGGACGCCCCGTTCCCCGGCCACGGCGACCTGGCCCTGCGCGCGCTGCGCTTCGGCTACCACCCCGACCGGCCACCCGTCTTGCACAACCTCGGCCTGACGTTGCCGCAGGGGCAGTGGATCGGGCTCAAGGGCGCCAGCGGATCGGGCAAGACGACGCTGCTGCACCTGCTACTCAAGCTGCGGCAGCCTACCGCCGGCCACATCGTCTACGACGGGCGACCCATCGGCAGCGTCAACAACCAGCAATGGCGCGATCAAATCAGCTACGTCTCGCAAGCCCCGCTGGTGCTCAACAAATCCATCCGCGATAACGTCGTGATGGGCCGCGCCGGCTTCTCCGATAGCGATGTCTGGAACGTGCTGCGCGTCTGCGCCCTCGATGAGAAAGTTCGGGCGTTCTCCGATCAACTCGACACGCGCCTGGGCGAGCGCGGCGCGCAGTTCTCCGGCGGCATGATCAAACGGCTGATGCTGAGCCGGGTCTTGCTCGAACCCCGCCCCCTCTTGCTCCTCGACGAATGCTTTTCCGGCCTCGATTCGCAAACCTCCTCGGTCATCTGGACGCGCTTGCGAGACTACCTCCCGCCGGAAACCACCGCCGTAATCATCTCGCACAGAATGACTGATTTCGACGTGTGCGATCTGGTCTACGACCTGGACACCGTCCAACCCTCGCCTCCCTCTTCGGAGCCGCCACCCCTCCACGAGCACGCCACTCCGGCGGTGTCTTGATTATTGAACCGGATAATCGAATTGACATCGGAAATATGAGTGATCTCGCTTTTTGCAGCCCCGTAGGGGCGTCCTGTTTGTAGCACAAAGCTCTTAAAAAACAAAAAGCTCCGTAGGAGCGACCTATTCAAAAGAATCTACTGTATCCTCCTTGAACAGGTCGCCCCTACGGGGCTCATTTTCAGGAAAGGCTGGCTTTCTACAAACAGGTCGCCCCTACGGGGCTCGTTTTTAGCAAAGAACCGCCTTCTACAAACAGATCGCCCCTACGGGGCTAAAATTCGGGATGACTCATGTTTTCGGTTGTGCCGGTCCCGAAGTACATAATCAATCCTATGAATCACCCGGCAGCGGTGGGGCTTGATCTTTGGGGATGGGCGATTGGTACGGTTTGCCGCCCGTCATTTCCTCGAAGAAAGCCCTGGCCTCGCGGAGTAGATCGGGATCGGTCAATAAATCCGCGCCAGTGAGGGCGAGCACTTTGGCTGCCACGACGGCGCCTTTGACCCCCGCGTCGGTGCCGTGGCAGGCGGTGGTGGCCCAGCTATGCCAGGGCACCTCGAAAGCCGCCGTCGCCACGTTGAAACCGGCGGTGGGCGTGATGTAGCTGACCTCGGCCACGTCGGTAGAACCGCCGCTGGCCGGCTCCGGCTCGTCGGCCAGCGGCTTGATGGTGGCATCGAAACCTTTTTCTTCGATCTCCAAAAACTGCTGCAACGCGCGGGCAAATTCCTGCTCCTCGTCGGTGAACGGCGGCGGGCCGACGTGGTCGAGGTTGGCCTGCAAGGCTTCCTGAAGCGGGCGGTTGAGGTTGTATTCGTGGACGCCCGTGATCAGAAAAACTTTATGCTCGGTGCGCGTGCCCAGCGCCGCGCCCTCGGCAATCTTGACAATCCAATCATACCATTTCTCGACACTCGGGCGGTCTACGTCGCGGACGTAATACCAGACTTTGGCGTATTCGGGCACGACGTTGGGCGCCTCGCCGGCGTTGGGCATCACGTAATGAATGCGCGTGGTCGGCTTGACGTGCTCGCGCATCAGGTTGACGCCGAAGTTCATCAGTTCGACGGCGTCGAGGGCGCTGCGACCGTTCCAGGGATCGGACGAGGAATGCGCGGCCTGCCCGAAGAACTCGACTTCGAAGTTGTTCATGGCGCGGCCCGGCTGATTGCGCACGTTCGTCTCGTCGCCCGGATGCCATTCGAGCACGGCGTCGGCATCGTCGAAGATGCCGGCCTTGGCCATGTAGACCTTGCCGACGACGGTCTCTTCGGCAGGGCTGCCGTAGAGGCGGATGGTGCCGTCCAGATTGTGGGCGTCCATCGCGCGTTTGAGCGCCATCGCCCCGGCCACCGACCCGGCGCCGAAGAGGTTATGCCCGCACCCATGCCCGCTGGTGACACCGTCGTCGCGGACTTCCCGGCGCGGCACCGCCGCGTTGCCGACACCCGGCAGCGCATCGTACTCCGCCAGAATCCCGATGACGGGCCGCCCGCTGCCGTAGCTGGCAACAAACGCCGTCGGCATCCCGGCCACGCCGCGCTCGACGGTAAAGCCTTCGCGTTCCAGAATGCCCGCCAGCAATTCCGCCGACTCCGTCTCGCGCAACGCCGTCTCGGAATATTTCCACAACGCCATCGACATCGTCCGGATGTCGGGCGAGAGGGCTTCGGCGGCATCCAGCGCGCTCTGTTTCTGGGGAGAGAGATTCTGGGCAATGGCGACGGGGACGACATATCCCAGCAGCAATGCGAGCAAGACAAGGCGTTTCATGGCAGCAAGGGCGGGTGATGTTTTTTGAATGGAACGCGGATCGGGCGGATGTTCGCGGATCCACTATCAACAGAATCCGCTCAATCCGCGTCATCCGCGTTCCATTATCCACTTGGACGAGCAAAAAATCAATCGCCGGCCAGGAAAAAGAAGATGCGCCAGCGCCCGTTGACTTTTTCGAAACCGGCGCGGTAGCCGATGGGGCTTTTGATGTAACGCGATGCCATGAAGCCCTCCTTCCCATCGGCCAGTTCGATCTGCACCCAGCCGTCCGAGGACGGGCTGATCAGCGGGACGATGTCGTAGGAGAGCGCTGCGAGGATCTCGCTGTCGGTGTTGGGCGCGCTACGCACGCGCACGCGCTCGCCTACAACGACGGCGTATTCGAACCCGTCGTATTCGTCCGGAAAGGCAGCGAAATAGTAAGGCGCGATGAACGTCGCTTCGGCATCCCCATAATCGGGGCTGGCATCGTAAATGCCACCGGCGCCGATGATCCCGGCCATCGTGATCCAAAACTTGCTATCCGGCGCGTCGGGCTGCCAGATCATTTTGAACGAGTCGAGCCCGTCGGCATCGCCGAAGCTGATCTTGACCTCAGGCGCGAGGTGCGCATAGACGAACGCCGTATCCCGCTCGACGAGCGCTTCGATCAGCCGAAGCCGAAACAACATCAACGACGAATCCTGCACGGCTTCGTCGATGGGATAGAGCTTTGCCACCTGCGCCGAAGCGCCGGGCGCAAAGGCCGTCAGCATCAGCGCGGCGAGGAGAAGGATTCGCATGGTGTGGAAAGGTTCGGATAACACAAAAGCCTGACCTCAAGGAACGCGAAATCTTCCTACGAATCAATATCGAGAGGGCGAATAGCGACACGAGCGAAGCGACTGACGAAGTAATGGGAAATGGCCAATGGGGAATGAGCCGCACCATTCCCCATTGGCCATTCGCTATTCCTCTCAACCGGCCACTTTCATCTTCATCATCGTCATCGATTCGCCGTAGAGGGCGCCGTTGTGGAGGTTTTGTTGGATGAAGGCGCGCAACGCCTCCGAGGTTTCGAACTTGTCGATCTTTTGATCATCAACGTCCTGAAGTTCGGTGATCGTCAGCAGGCCGTTGGGGTCCAGGGTGTAGGTGTAGAAGAAATAGACCCGATCCTCGTCCTTCGGAGAATCGATGTTTTGCGCGTTGACGAAGGCCTTGCCATCCACTTCAGTGATGTAAGCGCGGAGGCGGATGGTGTCTTTGTCGAACGGCTCGGTGCCCGGCTCGCGCAGTTCGACGTAGTAGGTGTGTTCGTCGAATTTGAGCACGAGCATCTGGCCGTCTTCGTTCGCGGGCGTGACGAGTTGCCACTGCCCTACCAGATCGTCTACAACGACGGCTTCGCCGGCCTCGCTAATGGGCACTTCCGAACCGCAGCCTATCCACATCAGGGCCATAAAAACCACGGATAGGGCGAAAAAACAGCGTTTATAGGAGTTCATTGTTCTCGCAGGGTTGGTTTTGGGTGAACCTGAGGGGGCTAACCTGTAAACGCTGCCGGCGACGCAGGCGTAACGTCTTCGCTAAGACTTCGTCTCGGTGGGGTTCTCAGACGGCGGCGAGGGTTTTCTAGCATCATCAGCATCCGGAAGCTGAATCCCTATGTTCTTAGTAAAACCATCCTCCGTCTGACAAAGCGTGAGAATGGAATCTACGATAACCTTAACCTCGCGCCGCCGCTGATCCTTGAATCGGGTCAACAAAATGAACCACATCACTAATGAAAGAACGATGTAAACCACAAACAGGCCAATGTACGCTGAGTCTTCTCCCCAGTGCGTAACTATGTATACGAAGCCCGCAAAAAAGCCGATGAGGAGTGCCCAGAAAGAACCTGACATGAACCGTACAAACGCTTCGGCCTGAATGACTATAGTTGCGAGATTGGCATCAGATCGGAGCACCAATATTTTCCAGTAGTTGAGGGTCCCTTTTCTAAAAGAACCCTTATCCCCAAGAATTTTTTTGAGGTGTTCGTTTTTATGGGGTATTGCTCCACGATAAAGCTCCATCATTCCCCAGTAATAAGGATACGGTTCGATTTTCCAAAAAAACGGCGGTAAACTTTCGTTTATACCAAACCGTCTTTTGTATTCAGCCTCTAACAGGTTCTTCGGTTTTTTCTTTTCACCCGACTCCTCTTCCTTTTCGCTCGGCCCCTTGATAGGAAGCTTCTTCACAAGCTTAGATCTTTTACGGAAATGCCGGATTCTCCCATACCAGTATGCAACTTTATCAACTTTATCAGGAGAGATGAGTCTTAAAACAAAGCCAAACAGATAACAAATGACAAACACGAGGAGCAGAAGGAAGATTTCGTCAAACTCTTTCAAGCCCTCCAATAGCGTATCCTCTAATAGATCGAGAGCGAACAAAAAGACCAGGATATTAATCATCAGGAGCACCCCCGGACAGAGGATGCCGAAGAAATCGACCACACCTACGCGGAAGAAATTCATGCTCGCCCTAACCGTTTATTGATACCGATAAGTCACGCATTTACAAGGAACTTTACTTCGATAAGAAAAAGAAAAACACACGACAAATCAAGCGTGCCGCCCTTCGACGAGCGGGCGCCTCAACGTGGCACCTCGATGCGTGTTAGGATGGTTTTGATGACGTCGTCGGGGCGGCGGCCTTCCATCTCTTGTTCGGGGGTGAGGATGATGCGGTGGCGCAAGACGGGATAGGCAATCTCCTGCACGTCTTCCGGGGTGATGAAGTCGCGCCCGCGCATGGCGGCCAGCGCCTTGGCGCCGGTCATCACGGCAATGGAGGCGCGGGGCGAGGCGCCGAGGTAAAGCGCGCTGTGATCGCGCGTCTGGTGGATGATCTGGGCGATGTACTGGATCAGGGGTTCTTCGAGGTGAACCTGCCGGACCTTCTGCTGGTAATCGGCCAGTTGCACCGAGGTCAGGACGGGCTGGACGAGGTCGAGGTGGTCGGGCGAGCGTCCTTCGTGGTGGCCGGTCAGGATGGCGGCCTCTTCGCCGAGTGAAGGATAATCGACTTCCACTTTGAAGAAAAAGCGGTCGAGTTGGGCTTCGGGCAGGCGGTAGGTGCCTTCGTGTTCGAGCGGGTTTTGCGTAGCAAAGACGATGAACGGCGGCGCCATGGCGTAGGTCTGCCCATCGACGGTCACCTGCCGCTCCTCCATCACCTCGAACAGGGCCGACTGCGTCTTGGCCGGCGCGCGGTTGATCTCGTCGATAAGGATAACGTTGGAGAAGACCGGTCCGGCTTTGAAGGTGAATTCGGTAGTCTTGGGATTGAAAACCGAGGTGCCCAGGATGTCCGAGGGCATCAAGTCGGGGGTGAACTGGATGCGGGCGAAGTCTACCGAGACGGTGCGCGCCAGCAGCTTAGCCGTCAGCGTCTTGGCCACGCCGGGCACGCCTTCGATGAGCACGTGCCCATCGGCCAGCAGCGCCGCCAGCAGCAATTCGACCATCCGGTGCTGCCCGACGATGATCTTGCCGATCTCCTCCCGCACCCGCGCGACGGTTTCTCGCAAATCAGCCAGATCGATCCGGCTTTCGAATAAGTTTTCGTTTTCCATAGTTTTTCGTTGCACGAAAAACTAAAGGGTGCATGCCTTAGGGTTAGCGCAAGCATCCTTACGTTTCATCGTTTGCTCTGCTGGTAGAAGGCTTCGATGCGTGTATTCAAGTGGTGCAGGCCGGCTTCTGAGAGGCCCACTTGCTCCCGCACTTCGGCGATGGCCTCGAAGACCGAACGCACGTCGGCAGCGGGGACGCCGGAGCGTTCGGCCACCCGGTCGAGGAAGACGCTATCGACGGTGTGGGTGGGCAGGCCCAGGTGCTGCCGCACGTAATCGAGAAAATACGTGATTTTCTTTTCCGCGAGGTTGGCATGGCCGGCGTGCTGATAATACAACTGCCCGACGGTTTCGACGAACTCGACCGTCGTATTTTTTAGCGGCGCGATGACCGGGATAATGCGCTGCCGCCGCCGGGCTTCGAACACCATGAACACGAGCACGAGCAGGATCAGCGTCCAATAAGCGCCTTTGAGTGCCGGATGCCGCAACACAAACCGCAGCGGCGTCGAGGCGTCGAGGCGGTTGGGTTTGTAATATTCATCCCAGAGCACCGGCTGCTCCGGCAGGTACGAGAGCGCCCGGTAGGCATACTCGGCGTTGCCACGGCGAAGCGCATAATAGTTGGTGAAGGCGACAGGAATGCTGCTCAAATAAAACACCCCCGCCCCCACCTCGACGCGGATGTAGTTGGCCCGCTCCTCGCTGTTGACGCCCAATACGGTCGCGCGCAGTGTATCAAAGCTGGCAAAAAAATCGTCGGCGAGGCCCTCTTCGAAGTAGAAATCGTCTGTGTTGCGCAAGGCCGGATTGACGAAGTTGACGCCCACCGAGTCATCGACGGTGGTGAAGACGGCGCGGGGCAGGTTCGTCATCACCTGGCGCGTTTGCAGCTTCAGCGTATCGGCAAACAGCCCGCCGAAAGAGTAAGCCGCTACAAAAACCGTGTTGCCCTGTTCGACGAAATCCCACAGATCCATGGTTTCGAAGTCGTCGGGGGCGAACCTGTCGGTGATGAAGAGATAGGTCTCGCTGTCTTCCACGCTTTCGCGCAGGACGACGTAGGCCGGCAGGTCCATTTCGCGGATGGCAACGCCGGGAAAAAGATCGTCGAGCAGCTCGTAGAGGATGCGGCACCCGTAGGGCCGGGTGTCGTTGTTTTGGAAGCTGAGCGTCCAATCCAGCGGCGCCGGCGTGACCAGTTCGACCAAGACGGCCCCGGCCAGCAACAGCACCAACACAGCGATGTAAAAACGGTCTCGGTTCATAAGGTCGCTTCGCTCCCGGTCATGGGTCATTACGCTCGCTTCGCTCGCTGTCACTGGTCACTGGTGGCTTTGTCCTCCACCAGTGACCAATGACCAGTGACTAATGACGCGAGCGAAGCGAGCCTCACAACTCTTCGTCGAATCGGATAAAAGAACGCCGGACGCGTCCGAAAATGGCTTCATCGACGGTAAAATCGCCATACCAGACATACTCGAAGAGCCGCGTCAGTTCGGCGAAGTCGCGGCGATTGGCCTGGGGCACTTCGTCGATGTATTCGCGGTTGGTTTTGTCGCGCTGCCAGTCGATGAGGTTGCGGGTGGTCAGGGCTTTGAGTGTTTTCAAATAGAGCAGGCGGACGGCGCGGCGGTAGTCCCGCGCCGCCACCGCCTCGTCGATCAGCCGGTCGAAGTCGTGCGCGCGGATGTCTTCCGGGACGACGTCGAACGTAAGGCCGGTCTTTTTTCGTTTTCGATAGAAGGCCCCGGCAAGGTCCATACGCATCAGCCGCGCGATGGCAAAGGCGATGCCGACGGCGGCCAGCAGGTAGTAGAACCATCGCGAAAACCAGCCCGGCGTCACGTCGCGGAGGGGTTCGAAGAAGTGCTCGTCTAACCACCGAAGGAATCGATCCCACAGGCCGAGCGGCGCCTCGGGCTCGCGGTCGTAGAGAAAGTCGGGATCGTTGCGGTAGCGGTCTAAGGCCTCGGGGCCGAGGCTGCGCGCGCTCACCGCACTCGAATCATACCGCACCGGCGGCGACCCTGCCCCCTGCGCGACGACCTCAGGCGGCATCGCCAGCACGAGCCATCCCACCAGGATCAAACCGAACAGCACCTGTTTGCCGATCCGCATGATCATTTGCAGAGAAATCTCTCTCACGGCGTCCCCCCCGAATTCGGTGCCGGCGTCTGGCTTTCAGGCATGCGGCCCGAAGCCTCGCCCGGCGTCGCCGGATTAATCGCCGCGATCCGTTGCAAAAGCCCCTTCATCTCTTTGCGCTCGACCAGGTTGAAATATTGCAAGGCCGTCGCCGTCAGCGGCACGCTGTAGAAGAACATCCCCCCGACCGAACCCACCACATTCAACGCAATGAGCAGGCCGCTGTAGAGCGTGCCGTTTCCAGCGTCCGCCGCGTGCAATTCGCCCCCCCAGGTCAAGATGAAATACGGAATGTTGAGGACGAGGCTGAGCATGAAATAGAGGAGAGTGGCCACGAAAAAGACGCCGAAGGTGGCCCACCAGTTGTTGCGGGCGAGCCGGAAACAACGCCCCGTCGCCGCCCAGAGACCGATGGGTTCGCGCATCCGCATGGGCAGCATCAGCGAGAGCGTGACGGCAAAGAAGGTGAGAAAGCCCAGGTAGCCCACCACCATCAATAAAGACGCCAGGAACACCGCCGCCGTGCCCATCCCGGCGAAGGCCATCGCCATGCCGGCCATCAACGCCATCGGCACCAGCGAGACCATGTAGCCGATGAAAGCCAGGAACAGCAAGAAAAACATCGTCCCGAAGATCCGAAAAAACTTCGCTTTGAGCAGCCGCCGGACGTCTCCGAGGTCGAAGCCCTCCGGCCCGCGATCCTGGTAGAGCATCACATACCCGTGGACGACGGTAACGGCCACCGACACGGTAATCATCGCCGAAAAGAAAACCATAAAAAGCAGGCTCACGTCGATGCCGAAAAGCGCGTCCGGGTCGGCCAGCGCCGATTGGGTGAGCGTGCTGAAGATGGCCATGAGCGCCGCCACCGGAGCCAGGTAATAAAGCAGGCTCTTGCCCAGCTTTTCCGTGTTTTGCCGGAGAAAGACGAAGGTGCTGTTGAGCACATCGCCCACGGCGCGAATCCGGCGGAAGTCTATGGCGGTGTCGGGTTGTTGCATGTTTTTAACGGAGACCGATTGCCGGGATCAGCAGAGCGTGAAACGTAAAACGTGAAGGTGCCTTTAGCAGAGCAGCTAAGCGAAGCACCCTCACGTTTACTTCGTCAGTCGCCTTCGGCTCGTGTCACGTTTCGCCGCCAGGCGAAACGGATAATACACAAAATACCACAGGATAAAGCCGAGCGAGCCGCCGATGATGAGCAGGCTCAAGGGCAGCGGCATTTCGGTGTAGCGTGTCACGAAGCCTTCGAGGAAACCGGCAGCGATAAAAACCGGCACCAGCCCGACGATGATCTTGACGCCGCGCCGGGCTGCCTGCATGAACGCCTGCCCGCGTGTGTAGGTGCCCGGAAAGAGCAGGCTGTTGCCCATCACCAGCCCCGCTGCCGCAGCAATGATGATGGCCGAGATCTCCAGCGTCCCGTGAATGTAGACCACCAGGAGCGACGGCATCAGATAGTCTTGCTGAAATAAAAACGTGTGGAAAGTGCCCAGCATCACCCCGTTGACAAACAAGATGTACCCCGTGCCCACCGAAAACAACAGCCCCATCGCAAAGGCGATGAACGAGACGCGCACGTTGTTGAGCGTGATGGCCAGAAACATATCCACCTCGCCCATCTTCTTGTAGACGGCCATGGGGTCGCCCTGCTCGATGTTTTCGAGCGTCATGTTGATGTAGCGGTCGCCCATGATCAGGCGGGCAAAACCGTCGTCGTTGAGCGTCGAGACGATGCCGACGGCCATGGCGATGACAAAGATCATCAGGGCAAGAAGCATCTCGCGGTGTGCCGAGCGGACGGTCAGCGGCACCTCCACGCGCCAGAACGCAGCAAACCGGTGGCGATCTTCACGTTTGTTTTTGTAAATGGCTTGATGGATCTCGGCAGCCAGGCCGTTGAGGTAGCGCGTCGTCCGGCTCTTCGGAAAAAACGTCCGGGCATACGAGAGGTCGTCCGTAATTTCGACGAACAACTCGGCCAGGCGGTCGGGGTCGGCCAGCCGCTCCTTGCGCAACAACGCCTCGAACTGCTTCCACTTCTCGGCATTGCGTCTTAAAAACGCTACTTCGTTCATAAAAAAATTACTGCGTAATTTTTAAGGGTCGTTGCTGCGCAACGGGGGAGGCATCGGTTTGTGTAAGATACGGTCAATGCCGTATCATACTACTTGATATTCTTGATTCCCAAAACATTTTCGAAAAACGGAGTTTACGGAGTTTTTCGAACGGGAGTTTTTCGAATGCGCGTGGAGACGGCCCTCAACGTTAGCATCGAGTTTGAGGCCGCCGGCCTGGGCGACCGGGTGCTGGCGGCCCTGCTCGACTATTTCCTGCTTTTCTGCTACATCCTCGGCGCCTCGTTGCTGGCCTCTGAACTCGACTCGACGGCGGTGTGGGTCCTGGCCAGCCTGCCCTACGTCTTCTATTTCTTGATCTGCGAAATCTTCCTCGACGGCCAGAGCATCGGCAAGAAAGTGCGGCGTCTCAAAGTAGCCCGGCTCGACGGCAGGCAACCTACCCTCGGCGACTATCTCCTCCGCTGGCTCCTCCGCTTCATCGACATCGACCTGACGCTCGGCCTGGCGGCCATCGTCACGACCTTTCTCAACGACAACGGCCAACGCCTCGGCGACCTGGCCGCCGGCACTGCGCTTATCAAAGTCCACTCGCACCTCTCGCTGCGCGACACCATCTTCACCCGCCTCAACGATGACTACATCCCCTTCTTCCATCAGGTCGAAGCCCTCGAAGAGGCCGACATCCTCACCGCTAAAGATGTGCTCTACACGCTGCTCACCCAACGCAAAACGCGCGCTACCAGCGTGCTGGGCCGCAAAATGAAGGCCGCGCTCGAACAAAAGATGGACCTCTCGTCTGATATGAAACCCACCGACTTTTTGCGCACGGTCATCAAGGATTATAACTATGTTAACGGGCGGGTTTAGACTCTATCAAGGAGAGAAATGGAGATGGACGGATACGCCTTGTCCATGCGTTTCGTATTGCGTGTTGCGTACTGCGTATTTGAAGGCATCCTTACGAAATACGCAGTAAGCAACCCGTTCAATCCTTAAAAACACCCTTGGCTGCACTTCGAGGTTTCTCAACTTAAAAGCACGCAAACCATGGCAAAAACTCCCACCAAAAAAACCTGGACCGCCGTCGCTATCCTCGGTCTTATCGCCACGCTGATGGGCATCGTGGCGCTATTGATCGATATGATCCAGGGGGATCCGATGAACTGGGCCGTGCTGCCGTCTATCGGCGCCGGGCTGCTGGTGACGTCGCTGGCGCTGGCGCAACGGAAGAAGACGAAGGCATGATCGATCCGCTAAATCCTCTTTGCCAAAGGGAGAAACAGCTAGAACGAGGATTTTCGCCTTTCCGAAATTGTTTTGCAATAACGGCTATTATACCTGCGCCAGAATCTCGCCTAGAAAATCGTCCAGGTCGCGGGTGGGGGTCCAGCGGATGGGGAGCGTGCTGTCGCGGTGGAGGTACATCCAGTGGGCCAGCAGGCGCACCTCGTCTACCTCTTGTTTGAAGTAGCGGGCCGGGCGTTCGCGGGAAGGATCGAAGTGAAGGGCGAGGCGATTGCGCAGACGGTCTATCTCGTCAGGCGGCGGCGGCTGCGAGAGTGTGACGGTCTCGGCGTGGCGCCCGAAGCGGACCAGGAAAAGCTGCACGGCCCCCTGCTCCACGCTCGGCTGAACGAGCACGGCGTTGTGATCGAGCACGGGCGCGGCCACTTTTTGCTGTTTGGTGAGCATCCGCTCCAGCCGTTGGAGCCAGTCGCGGTATTCGGCGGCCTGCTCGTATTCCATCTCGGCGGCGGCGGCCTGCATCCGCGCTTCCAGCACGTCGAGCACCGAGCGGTCGCCGCCGGTGAGGAAGTCGCGCACGCGTTGGACTTCGGCGGGGTAGCTTTTGGCCGCCGCGCCGTCGATGCACGGCGCGTGGCAGCGCCCGATGTCGGCATAGAGGCAACGGCGGCCCATCTTGAACGTGTCGTCGTCGCACTCGCGCAACATAAACATCTGGTTGATCACCTCGGCGACGAGTTCAGCCTGACGACGACCGGAAAGCGGCCCGAAATACTCGGCGCCGTCGTCCTGAAGGTAGGTGCTCAGCGTGATGCGCGGCGCTGCGTGCGTCGTATCGAGCCGGATGAAAGGACGATTGCGGTAACGCCGAGACGCCCGGTTGAAACGCGGCTGGTGCTCTTTAATCAGACGCGACTCCAACAGCAATGCGGCCAGCTCCGATCCCGTCTCGGTCCACGCCACGTCGCGGACGGCGCGGACGAGCTTGCGCGTGCGCTCCGGATGCGCCTCGACGCCGATAAAATAGCTGCGCACCCGGTCGCGCAGGCTCTTGGCCTTGCCGATGTAGATGACGCCGCCGTGCCGGTCTTTCATGAAATAGACGCCCGGCGCTTCGGGCAGGCGCGGCAAGATCGTCTCGCGGATCGCTTTGAGATGCTTCGGGGGCTTGCTGATTTTGCTGTAGGTGCGATGCTGAAAACGCAGCAAATCATCCACCGTCTCGATCTCGTGCTCAGCTTCGATTTGATCGACGAAGCGCAGGAGAATGTCTTTGGCTGCCAGCGCATCGCCCAGGGCGCGGTGGCGTCCTTCGACGACGAGGTTGAAGAAATCGATGAGGCTCGAAAGCGCCTTCGAATGCAGCCCGCGCAAGAGGCGACGCGCCAGCCGCAGCGTGCAGAGCGTCGGGTTTTTGAGCGGATCGCGCCCGGCGCGTTGGAGTTCGGCGTTGAGGAATCCGAGGTCGAAGGGCAGGTTGTGCGCCACCAGCACGGCATCGCCCAGGAAGTCCAGAAAATCGGGCAAGACCTCGGCAGCCGGCGGCTCGTCGAAGACCATGGCTGTGGAGATGCCCGTGAGCATCGTGATGCGGCGCGGCACCGACCGCTGCGGGTTGATGAGCTGCGCAAACTGATCGACCACCTGCCCGCCGCGCACCTTGACGGCGGCCACTTCGAGCAGCCGGTCGTTGGCAGCACTCGTGCCCGTCGTCTCGGTATCGACGACGACAAAGGTGGCTTCATGGATCAGCATACGGCGCGGGACGGATCGTTTGGCTGAAGGTACAAAATGGGCGTGACCGATGATCCAGCGTTTTCACAGATCGAATTCAGCGTCGATTTTTTTGTGAGGGGCTGTCATCTCTTTCTTCGCTAATCAAAATAAAGGGGCTATTCAGCCTGGATCGCCTCTTTCGTCACCACACCCGGAAAACAACCTGTGATCATACAGAAAAAAACGAGAGGTACGTCATGCAACCCACCATGAATCCCTGGCTTCGATGGATGTGCTTCTTCGCCGTCGTGATGATTTTGGCCACGATGACGCCGGGGGCCTTCCCCAGAGAGGCACCGTCGCTTTCTGCCCAATTGGGCACCCGCATCAGCACCGTAGAAGCATCGCACCTGAACCTGCTCAGAAAGTACTTCGACGAACAGCGAGACCACGTGGACGAATTCGTCTTTAAGGTATGGGTACCCACCTATGCCGAAGAGGTCTTCCAGGAACCCGATATCGCTAATTTGTGGGATCAAGCCGTGGCTTCTGAAGAGATGACCGACCGGATCAATTTCATTAGTAAGCTCGGCCTGGACATCCAGCAAAAGATCGACAAGAAACGGCAAGAACTCATTACGCCGCTCGATGAGGCCGAGCGCGAAATCGAACGGCAGCTTCGGGATGAATACATCCAACTCAGAAATCGGAGCGAGCATGCGCTTTCAAGTGAAGAACACTTTGCCACCGAACTGAATAACATCGTCCGTTCTTTTTAACAAAACACCAAGAAAACCTTTTTGCATGGTTCTTCGCCCGGCCCTAGTTTACATGCGCCCCACCCCCTGAATTCGCTCTCCCTAAATCCCGCTGCCCATGAACCCCGTCGATGAGCTTGCAACGATTCTGGCGAAACAGGACGTTGCGCAGTCCCAACGTGAAGCCCTGATTGATCTGGTCGTATGGGCGATGTATGTCGATGGACGGATCGATTATGAAGAAAATGAACAGATAGACGAAGTCATCGACCAACTCAGCAGCGCCACCAATCCGATCCGTGGCTATCTCTACACGGCCATCGCCAAGATCCGCGATGCCTGGAACGACCCGGACCGCGCCGGCGGCGCCCTCGCCGATATCGACACCCGCCTGGGCACTGATGAGATGCGCCGCGCGGCCTACGCCCTCTGCGAAACCGTCACCCGCGCCGACGACCAGCTCGTAGGCCCGGAGTTGGAATTCCTCGAACGCGTCCGGCATCAGTTTGGGCTGTGAGACAGAGAGGGAGAAAGGGGGAGAGGGCGAAAGGGAGATTTTTTCTTTATCCCCCTTTCGCCCTCTCTCCCTTTCTCCCTCTCTCTTAGAAAACTACCGCGACCCGGCTGCCTGCCGCATCGCCTCGGTCATCGCCGGGAGGTCGAAGCCCATCAACTCGGCGATGAGCAGGCCGACGGCGGTGTTGTCGTGGTGGCCGACGAAACGGTCGCGGCCCGGCCCGAAGGCGTAGAGGTTGACGTCTACGGCGGTGTGGCCGCCCGACGTCCAACCAACCAGGGCGCGGCGCGAGATGACTTCGGCGGTGGTGAAATTGATGTTGGCCTCGCCGGCAATGGCTTTTGCAAATTCGGCGACCTCCGCTTCGGTGCATTCGATCTCGGCCACTTGCTTGAGCAGGTCGCACGGCATCGCGCGTTCGTCGCGGGCGATGGTGAGCAGACCGCCGTGCGAGGCGGGAATCTTATCGATCACCTCCGGCTTCCAGGTGTACTGCGGCTGCCCGTCGATATTGCGTCCGAGCGTCAGGCCGCCGGTTTCGTGATCCGACGTCGAGATGACGAGCGTCTCGCCGTCTTCGCGGGCGAAGGCGAGCGCCTCGGCGATGGCCGCGTCGAAAGCCAGGATGTCGTGCAGGTGGGCGGCAGCGTCGTTGGCGTGCGCCGCGTGGTCGATGCGGCTGCCTTCGACCATCAGGAAAAAGCCGTCCGCGTCATCTTTGAGCAGATCGATGGCTTTGGCCGTCATCTCGGCGAGGCTCGGCTGTTGTGCCGGATCCCGGTCGATGTCGAAGTCCATCTGATCGTACGAAAAAAGCCCGAGGACCGGCGCGCGGAGATCGCCGGTGAATTCGTCCCGCGAGAGAATGACCTGATAGCCCTTGGCGCGGGCCTCTTCGAACAGATCTCGCTCGTCGACGCGCTTACCGCCCCTCTTCCTCGGCATAAAATCGGCCCGTCCGCCGCCGAAGAGCACTTCGATGCCCTGCTCTAATTGCTGCACGGCGATGGCGCCGGTCATGCCCCGGTTGGGCACGTGCGCCGAGAACGAGGCCGGCGTGGCGTGCGTGATGGTGCTCGTGGCGACGAGGCCCGTCGCCATGCCGCGTGCTTCGGCGGCTTCGAGCACCGTCGCCACCGGCTGGCGCAGCGTGTCCATGGCGATGGCGCCGTTGTAGGTCTTGACGCCGCAGGCAAACGCCGTGGCGGCTGCCGCCGAATCGGTCACGCGGCTGTTGGTCGAAAAGGTATGAATCGAGCCGACCTGCATGGCGTCGATGGCGAGCCCGTCTTCGACGCCTTTCCACCGCAGGTAATCGCGGGCGAAGGTGAAGCTGGCCGGGCCGCAGCCGTCGGCGATAAAGAGAATGACGTTGCGCGGCGCCTCGGGGGCCGGCTGCGCTGAAGCCGGGCCGACCGTGCCCATAAGCACGATCAAGCTAAAAAACACGTTGCGGAATAGCATGATTGTGGGGTCTATCTCTGGAGAAAGGCGGATCGCGTTGATAGCCCCACTACCTCCGGCGGCGCGATGTAGTTTCGCGTTCACGAAAAACCTATGTATTAAATTTTGGATTTTAGATTTTGGATTGGGCAATTTTCGATCCCCTTTTGAAAAACGAAAAAGCCGCGACGATTGGGTCCGTTGCGGCTTTTTCGTTGAGAAAACGATGCTGAATGAGATCAATCCAAAATCTAAAATCCAAAATCAGAAACTGCCCTCGACCGGGGTCTCCTCCGCCGGTTGCGCCTGGCGTTGGAGGTGATGCTCGAACCATTTCAGGATACGCGGCGTGACGTCCATCAAGAGCCTGGGTTCGCGCGGGCCGTGGGGGGTGCGCGGATAGACGATCATCTCGGTCGGCACGCCGAGGCGGTCGAGCGCTACGTAGAACTCCTGCCCCTGTGTGAATGGCACGCGCAGGTCGCGAGCGCCGTGGATGACCTGCGTCGGTGTCGTGACGTTTTTGATGCGGTAGATGGCCGAGTGTTTTTCGTAGGTCTCGTAATCGTTCCAAAACTCGCCGCCCATGTGCGCGACCAGGTAATCGGGGATGTCGGTGGTGGTGACCATGCTGACGAGGTTGGGCAGCCCCGCGCCCATGCTGGCCGCCTTGAAACGCCCCGTGCGCGTGACGAGGAACGACGTCAGGTAGCCGCCGTAGCTCCAGCCCATCACGGCGAGGCTGTCTTCGTGCCCCACGCCCATCGCGACGACCTTATCGACGCCGCTCATCGCATCTTCGTAATCGCCGAAGCCCCAGTCTTTGAAATTGGCGTAGCGAAAATCTTTGCCGTAGCCGCTGCTGCCGCGCGGGTTCGGGCGCAGCACCGCATAGCCGCGCTCGGCGAAAACCTGCGTCATGTAGATGCCCGACCCGCCGGTGAACGACCCGGTGAAAACGCCCGCCGGTCCGCCGTGAATCTGCAACACCAGCGGCACCCGCTGCCCGGCCTGATACCCCACCGGATAGGTCAGCAGCCCCTCGATCTCCAGGCCGTCGTTCGATTTCCAGGTGAGGCGTTCGGTACGGCCCATCGGCGGGCGGGCCACGCCGGCGTGCTGATCGGTGATCTTCCGCATCGCGAAATTATCCACCGACGCGATGTGTACGTCCGGCGGTGTGTGGGGCGTTTGATAGACAAAAGCCATCCGCCGGGTCGATCTATCGAACGACGCCGAACTGACGACGTCTTCGACCGGCGTGACGAGACGCGGTGCGGCGCCGTCGGCGGGCACCGCGTAGACGACGCGCGCCGTCCGCCGGGCTTCAGTGATGAAAACAGAACGGCTGTCGGCGCTCCATTGGAGCAAGTTGGCGTTTCGGTCGGGCGTCTCGGCCAGCTTCTGCGGCGTACCGCCTGAGGCCGGGATCACATAGACATCGCCTAGCCCGATGTCTTCGACCTGCCCGCCGTGCGAGACGAAGGCAATCGTCCGGCCATCCGGCGAGAACCGGGGATCGCGGTCAGCCCCCGCCCAGGTAACGAGGGGTGTGACCGCTCCGCTATCGGAGGGCACGACGGCCAGATCGCGCGTGCTGCGCGTATTGATACGCGGATCGGGTTGATGGGCGAAGACGAGCGTCCGGCCATCAGGCGACCAATCGAACTCGGTGACGTGGAAATCGCCGCTGGTCAGGCGTTGGGTTTGGCGTTCGCCTTCATCGTTTTTGGCAAGCGTGGTCGTGTAGAGATGGCTGAATTTGAAGTTTTTATCGACCAGGATCACGTCGCGTTTTTCTTTCTTGCGCTTCTTTTCCTCGTCTGTGTCCGGATCGCGCATGGTGTAGGCGATGCGGCTGCCGTCAGGCGCCCAGCGAAACGCCCCGACGCCCGCCTCGGCGTCGGTCACCTGCTCGGCCTCGCCGCCTCGGACGCGCATAATCCACACCTGATTCTTGTCAGACCGCGCCGAGGTAAAAGCCAGATACTGGCCGTCGGGCGAGAAGGCGGGGCTGATGCACGAGGCCTCGCCCTGCGTGTACTGATAGCTGGGCGTGCCGTCCGCCGTGGTGATCCAGATATGGTTGCGATATTCCGATTTTTCGCCCTTCATGATCGGCTCGCGCACCACGTAGGCCACCAGACTGCCATCGGGCGAGAGGGCGGTTTGCGAGAGGCTTTTGTATTGCATAGCCAGTTCGGGCGTCCACTGTGCGGTCGCCGCTCCCCCGGCGCTTTGCGCCAGCGCCGGTTGGACAATCAGCGTCAGAGACAACAGGGCAAGCAGGACGGTAGCGGGCTTTTTCATGGCGAGATGGAATGTTTGGGTGATGATGGTCATGAGTCATGGGTCATGGGATCCGTAGAAAAGATCCTCATGACCCGTGACTTATGACCAATTAGCCAGCCAGACGCGCCACCACCTCCGGGTCGTAGAGGCCGAGCAGGAGGCCGCCGGATGGCCGCAGCGCCTGCGCGTCGATGACGGCCATGGTGCCGGTGCGAATTTTGGCATTGCTGCCGGTGAGCATTCGGACGAGGCGTCCGAGGTCGGGTTGATGGCCGACGAGCATGACGCGCCCGGCCTCCGGGCGCCGCGCTACGAGTTCGGCGACGTCGTTGAGCGTACAGCCGGGTTTAAGCAGGGTGTCGATTTCGGGTGTTGCGCCGAGGGCCGGGGCCAGCACCTCCGCCGTCTGCCTCGCGCGCACGAGCGGGCTCGAAACGAGCCAATCCACGTGGAACCCGGCCCGTTGGAGCGCGGCAGCCTGAAGCTTAAGCCGCTGGACGCCTTCCGGCGTCAACGCCCGCGCCACATCCCCCTGCCCCGGCGGCGCCCCCCCGGCAATACCATGGCGAAACAGATAAAGAACCATTTTTCTTTTTCGTTCTTTGGGTGAACGGCTCCTTAGGCCGTTCACCCAAAGAACGAAAAAGAAAATACAATTTTACTAAATATTGGCAGCGCCATTCCTTTTTTCTTGGTAGCATGCTTGCCCCGCTTCTCTCGAACTAAGGCGTAGGAGGATTTCATACAATGAACAAAGTAACCGTCATCGGCGCCGGCAACGTCGGCGCCACCGTCGCTGAGTGTGTCGCGCGCAAAGACATGGTAGGCGAAGTCGTCTTGATCGACATCAAGGAGGGCCTCTCGGAAGGCAAAGCGTTGGACATGTGGGAATCGGCCCCGATCCACTCGTTCGATACGCGCCTGAGCGGTTCGACGAACGACTATGACGCCACTGCCGGCTCGGACATCTGCGTGATCACCTCCGGGGTGCCCCGCAAGCCGGGCATGAGCCGCGACGACCTGCTGGCCATCAATGCCAAGATCGTCCGTTCGGTCACCGAGTCGTTTGCGGCCAAGAGCCCCAACGCCATCCTCATCATCGTCTCGAACCCGCTCGACGTGATGACCTACGTGGCGTACATGGCCAGCGGCTTCCCCAGCCAGCGTGTCATGGGCATGGCCGGCGTGCTCGACACCGCCCGCTATCGCGCCTTCATCGCCATGGAACTCGGCGTGTCGGTACGCGACATCCAGGCCCTCTTGATGGGCGGCCACGGCGACACGATGGTGCCGCTGCCGCGCTACACCACCGTCGGCGGCATCCCGCTGACCGAACTCATGGCGGCTGACAAAATCGAAGCCATTGTCGAGCGCACCAAGAAAGGCGGCGGCGAGATCGTCAAGCTGATGGGCACGTCGGCGTGGTATGCGCCGGGCGCCGCTGCCGCCGAGATGGTCGAAGCCATCGTCAAAGATTCGGGCCGGGTGCTGCCGTGCGCAGCCTGGTGCACCGGCCACTACGGCCTCAACGACCTGTTCATCGGCGTCCCCGTCCGTCTGGGCAAAAACGGCGTCGAAGAGATCATCGAGGTGAATCTGGATGATTCCGAGCAAGCGCTGATGGCCGCCTCTGCCGAGCACGTCCGCACGAACCTGGCGGCGCTGGAACGCTTGCAAGCCGCCGAACAGGAAGGCTAGCTTTTTCGAAAGGGAAAGAGGGAGAAAGGGCGAGAGGGGGAGGATGAATAATGAATATCGAACAAGGATTTAAGAATGTAGAAGGACCTGGAAACACCTTCGACATTCGCAATTCCTGATTCGATATTCGATATTCTCCCATCTCTCCCTCTCTCCCTTTCTCCCTCTCGCTAATGTCCTCCGACCTCCTGCTTCGCCGTAAACTGACGCTCCGGGCGCACGGCGAACAGGTGATTTTTGTCAAAAAAAGCCGCGAAAGCCTGGAGCACGTGCTGATGAAGGCGTTCCTCTGGGCGCTCTACCTCCCCGACTACGCCCCGCTGACCGTCGAACTATCCATCGGCGACAAGTACAAGCCGGACGTGGTGAGCCTCGACGCGGCAGGCCGGCCTCGGTTCTGGGGCGAAGCCGGCTCCTCTTCGGGCTTATGAATTCGAATCATGGATCGCGTCAGGATTCTTCTCCAGCCATGCGGCAGCCCTGTGAATGATATCCATCGCCCTGATGTCTGCCGGCGTCTCGCCCGTCGGAAGTTCGCCCATTTCCTCTTCAAGTTCCTTCAGTTCCTTTCTATCTGCCTCCGTGAAAGTGCCCTTCGACAAGAGTTCTCGGCGCCGTTTCAGAAGTTTATCGAGATACGGCGGTCGCGCGCTCACCAAGCCGAATAGATCGCTTGTTAAGATCTGATCGACACGCCAGTTGCGGATGGCTACGACATCCTTATCAATGACGACGTAATCCTCTCCCTCCTCATTTTTTTCCCGCCGTAGCAACACGATGTTCGCATCCGCCCTCGCCTGCACGACAAGCGGGCTGTGTGCCGTGACGATGAATTGTGTATTTTCAAAAAGATCACCTAAAAAATCGATGATCTTGCGCTGCCACTGTGGATGCAGGTGCAAATCGATTTCATCAACGAGCACAACGGCCGGCTCGGCTAATGGATTTTCACTATCTGGATAGCGTTCGAAAAGACGACGGGCGACATCGACGGTCCAGGCTATCATCGTGCGATAGCCGAGGCTGAGTTGGTTAAGTCTCACCCAACCGTACGGGGTCTCAAATTCCACACGCGTCACATCACTCGGATCAGCCGTTTCCGTATATCCAATACTCTCAACATCAGGCAACAATGGAATGAGTATCTCTTTGATTTGCTTGAGCTGCTGCTCCACCTTGTCCTTGACTGTCTTAGCGGAAGCTCGAAGGCCCGCAACGTATCTCTTCAATAACCACTCTTCGGCATTGGGCAACGCTACATCGTCTGAGAAAAGTGTCGCTGTTCGATCAACATCTTCTTCTCTCGTATAACGCGTCGTTGCCATATGGCGCGATGCACCGTAGGCGTAACATTTGAGTCCACCAATTCTTTCGAAGGACCAAGGCTTTCCCTCCCTTGCTCCCCGCCTTCCACCACCTTCGAACCATTCCTCTACATTCCACCCTTCTAAGATCTCGCCGTCTGAATATTCTGTCAGTTTGTTACCAATACACAGATCGCTGCTGATTTCAAAATGACCATCTTTAGATCGATATGGATTCCAGTCGGTAAGGAAAGGAGAAACGAATCTTGCAACAGCCACCCTCCCATCATTCTCGGTCACGAAGCGATTATGCAGCACAGGCTCCAACGCCGCAATCGCCTGAAGCAACGTTGTCTTGCCTGTGCCGTTGTCGCCGAGGATGACGGTCCACTGGGCCGGGCGGCCTTCGCCGTCGGAGAGGTCGAGCGTCTGCGCCTCGCCGAAGCAGCGGACGTTTTCGAGCGTGACCGAGAGAAAATAGGCCGGCGGCGGCGTGGTCGGGCCGTTGGCTTCGGGCTCGGCGTTGGCTTGTTTTTTGGGACGCTTGCTCACGAGGCGGCGATCAGGGATGGCTCAGGCAGAGGCCCATCCAAGTTTCTAGGACTGACGGCATCCCCGGAGCATTGGATGGGTTCCCGCCTTCGCGGGAATGACTTATTGAAGGAGGGCATCAACGTTCAAGAGCGCTACCAGGGCGCGTACTCTTCCTGCATTATACACTTTCTGCCGGTGGAGATCCCCCTAAACCTCCATTCCAAACCCACCTCCCTAAAAAAATACGGCCCCAGCCGGATTTTTTTAAGTGAACAATCGGCGGCGGCGGGCATAATAGAAAGGATAAAGGCATTCACATCAACACTCCACTCATCGATGGAACGCCTGCGCAGGAACAGTATTTTTGCCGTCTGCCTGCTGTTCGCGCTTGCCTGGGCCGGATGTGAACCCAACGACCCCATCGGGGCCGAAGTGACCATCCGCGATACCCGTCCGGGTCAGGGCGCGCTGGCGGAAGGCAACAAGATCGTCACAGTCCATTACACTGGCATGCTCGCCAGCAACGGCGAGGTGTTCGACACGACGCGTAAGGACGACCGCGAGCCGCTCTCGTTCCACCTCGAAAGCGGCGTGGTGGAGAACGACGCGCAGGCTCGCCGGGTCATCGAAGGCTTCACACGCGGCGTGCCGGGGATGCGGGTGGGCGGCCTGCGCCGGCTCACGGTGCCGCCGCAACTGGCCTGGGGCACCCGGGGCGCCGGCTGCAACGATCCGGAAGATCCCACCAACTGCACCATCCCTCCCAACGCCACGCTCATCTTCGAGATCGAACTGATCGACGTGCGGGATTCGGAAGAGTGATTTTATTGAGTCGGAGAGCCGGGGAGTCGGAGCGTTTATCAGGGCGTGTCTGCAAACTGGATCATCGAAGGAGCCCCGTAGGGGTGTCCTGTTTGTAGTACGTCCCGGTTCCTCAAAAAAAGCTCCGTAGGAGCGACCTGTTCTCTTTTTTCACAGGTCGTCCCTACGGGACTTTCCAGATACGCTCTAGAAAATCTACGCCTTCAACGCCCCAATTTCCGCCTCAGCATTTCCCCAATTCTCCTCCTCAACCAATTCCCCGACGCTCCGGCTCAACAAATCGGCGCGCAACTGCCGGGTGGTCTTGCGCGAGCCGTCGTGGCTCCAGCCGGGGGGGCCGAAGACATAGGCCAGCCAATGTTTAAACGGCAGCGGACGCCGGAAATCCTGCCACAGGCCGTACCATTCGTGAAAGGCGATGCGAAACGGGTTGTAGGTGTCGATGTTGGTCACCAGGCCGTAGGTGGGGTGTTCTTCTTCGGGCTGGAACGTCCCGAAAAGCTTGTCCCAGATGATCAAAATGCCGGCGTGGTTTTTATCGAGATATTTGATGTCCGACGCATGATGGACGCGGTGGTGCGAGGGCGTGTTGAAGACCCATTCGATAGGCCGGGGCAGCTTCTTGATCGACTCGGTGTGGATCCAGAATTGATAGAGCAGGCTGATCGACTGCATGGTGACGATCATGATGGGATGGAAGCCCAGCAGCGGCAGCCAGAGCCAGAACACGAAGGTCCCGGTGATGTTGCCCGTCCAGGTCTGGCGCAGCGCTGTGGCGAGGTTGTATTTCTTCGATGAATGATGGATCACGTGCGACGCCCAGAAAAAGCGGCTGCCGTGGCTGATCCGGTGAAACCAGTAATACGACAGGTCTTCGGCAAAAAAGAGCACGATCCACACCCACCACGACTCCGGTCCGAGGAATGCTTTGAAAAAGCCGGTATGCTTGTAGACCAGCCAGAACGCCGCCAGCACGACGCCCTTGGCGAAGAGGTTCGTGAGGACGTTGCCGATGCCCATCGCCAGGCTGGCAAAGGTATCTTTGACCTCGAACCACTCGCGCTGCCCGACGGCGCTGACGATGGCTTCGACGACCAGCAACAGCACAAAGGCCGGGATCGCCAGATGAATCAGATTCGGAACCGCTAACTCCATCTCGGAAACAGGAAAATTTGAAAAGATCCATCAAGGACGCCCTTCGCGGCGATGGGTTTCGGGGAACGTGAAACGTAACGTTTCCCCCTTTTATGAATTTTGACAACGAACCCCTCCTTAAAACCACGACGCATCCCCCACCGAAACCGTCTTCTCGAAGCACCCCGTCAAAATTCATAACCCGGATCCTTCCGCGCCGGGAGCCGTTTCGAAAGCAGACGTTCATCTTCGCCGGAGTTGCCGCCGTATGGGTCATCATCACCATCATCATCACGTCGAAGCCGACACGCGAGGCGGCGAGCGCCGGCTGGTGGTTTCTATCGCGCTCAACCTGCTCATCACCGTGGCCGAGGTGGTGGGCGGTATTCTTTCGGGCAGCCTGGCATTGCTCTCGGATGCGTTGCACAATTTCAGCGATACGGCGTCGCTGGGCATCAGTCTGGCGGCGCGGCGCATCGGGCGTAGGGCCGCCACGGCCAACAAGACCTTCGGCTACAAGCGAGCCGAGATCATCGGCGCCTTCGTCAATCTGGTGACGCTGGTGCTGATTGCGCTCTACCTGATCAAAGAGGCCGTCGAGCGCTTCCTCAACCCGCAGTCCATCGACGGGACGATCATGCTCGTTGTGGCGGTCATCGGCCTGCTGGCGAACGTGCTGACGGCGATGCTGCTTTTCCGCGAT
Organism: Rhodothermales bacterium; assembly: GCA_028278205.1. GTDB lineage: Bacteria > Bacteroidota > Rhodothermia > Rhodothermales > Bin80 > JANQES01. Next base: position 18,858 of record JANQES010000022.1, on the reverse strand, counting down.
GCCCGAGACAGCCTCAACATCCGAAGCGCCTTCCTCCACATCATCACCGACGCTGTCTCGTCGGTGGGTGTGGTGCTCGGTGGCGTGCTGATCGTCCAGTATCAGATTTACGTCGTCGACCCGATCCTGACGCTGCTGATCTCGCTCTACATCCTCTATCATTGCTATGCGATGCTGCGCGAAACGATAGACATTTTGATGGAGAGCGTCCCCAAAAACATCGATCTCGACCGGGTCGTGGCCGAGGTGGAAACGATAGACCGGGTGCTCGAAATGCACCACCTGCACGTCTGGCAGTTCGACGAACACGACGTGGCGCTGGAGGCGCACATCGTCATCGACAAGGCCGATCTGGAGCATATGGAAACCGTCAAGCACGGCATCAAGCAGCGGCTGGGCGAGGTCTTTCACATCCATCACACGACGCTGGAATTCGAGTTCGTGCCTTGCAGCGATCCGGGGTGTTATGAGGTGAACGAAGGCGAAGCTGTGCGCCCGCTAGGTGCCGAAAATGCGGTGTAATGTGGTACTGCGTACTCCGTTGATGAAAGTATCCTGACGCAATACGAATTACACAATACGTAAACCCATGAACCGCGACGACCTGCTGCAACGCCTCGACGACCGGAATACACGCTGGGATATGATCATCGTCGGCGGTGGAGCGACGGGGCTGGGGACGGCCATCGAGGCGGCCTCACGCGGCTACCGGACGCTGCTGCTCGAACAGCATGATTTTGCCAAGGGCACGTCGAGCCGGAGCACCAAGCTCGTCCATGGCGGCGTGCGGTATCTCAAGCAGGGCAACGTCTCGCTGGTGCTCGAAGCCCTGCGCGAGCGCGGGCGGATGCTCGTAAACGCGCCGCACCTCGTGCGCGACCTGCGCTTCGTCGTGCCCAGCTACGATTGGTGGGAAGGGCCGTTCTACGGCATCGGGCTGAAGGTCTACGATCTGCTGGCGGGCCGCGCCGGCTTCGGCCCCTCGGAGAACCTCTCGCGCGAGGAGACGCTGGCCTACCTGCCGACGCTCGAACCCGAAGGCCTTCGGGGCGGCACACTCTATTACGATGGCCAGTTCGACGACGCGCGCCTGGCTGTCAACATGGCGCAAACCGCTGTGGATCTCGGCGCGACGCTGCTCAACTATGTGCAGGTCATCGCCCTGACGAAGACGAGCGACATGGTCGGCGGCGTGGTGGCGCGTGATGGGGAGACGGGGCGGGAATACGAACTCGACGCGGGCGTGGTCATCAATGCCACAGGCGTCTTTACCGACACGATCCGCCAGATGGACGACCCCGACGCGCCGCCGATGATCCGGCCCAGCCAGGGCGTCCACATCGTGCTCGACCGGTCCTTCCTGCCCGGCGACACGGCCATCATGGTGCCGCGCACCGACGACGGGCGCATACTCTTCGCCATCCCCTGGCACAACCGCGCCGTCATCGGCACCACGGATACGCCTGTCGAGGAGGCCTCGCTCGAACCGCGCCCGCTCGAAGAAGAACTGGATTTCCTGCTCACCCATGCCGTACGCTATCTCACCAAAGATCCGACGGCGCGCGACGTGCTGAGCACCTTCGCCGGGTTGCGCCCTCTGGTGAGCATGGACGAAGACGGCAGCACCTCCGCCATCTCGCGCGATCACACGCTCCACATCTCGCGTACAGGCCTGGTGACGATCACCGGCGGAAAATGGACCACCTATCGTAAGATGGCCGAAGACACCATCGATCAGGCCGCCATCGTGGCGCAACTTCAGGAACGGCCTTCGGTCACCAAAGACCTGCACCTCCACGGCTGGCACATCGCCCCCAACACCCTCGGCGAGCTGGCCTCCTACGGCGCCGATGCGCCCGCCGTCGCCAGCGTGCTCGATGAGCAGCCCGGCTGGAACGAACCGCTGCATCCCAACCTCCCCTATCGGACGGGCGAGGTGGTGTGGGCCACGCGCCGCGAGATGGCGCGAACGGTGGAAGATGTGCTGTCTCGCCGCACCCGCGCCCTCCTGCTCGACGCCCGCGCCAGCATCGACATCGCCCCCACCGTTGCCGCCCTCCTGGCGCAAGAACTCGGACGCGACGCCGCCTGGGAAGCCGATCAAGTCGAAACCTATCGCGCGCTGGCAGAAGGGTATTTGTTGGAAGATTGAAGCAATTCCAAGAATAGACTACTGCGTACTTCGTCCTGCGTATTGTTTTAGATGAGCACCCCTACGAAGTACGAAATACGAAGTACGTCCTATCCCTTCCCATCAACCGACAACAACTGCCGGATCGTGTCGATGGCTTGATGGGCGGTGAAGGGTTTGCTCAGGTAGCCGTCGAAGCCGGCTTCGAGGAAGCGGGCGCGGTCTTCGAGCAGGGCGTAGGCCGTCATCGCAACGATGGGCACGTCGCGGTAGTCGGGCAATTCGCGCAGGGCGCCCATCACGTCTACGCCGGTGCGGGCGCCGCCGAGGTTGATGTCCATCAACACCAGATCGAACCGCCGCTGCTGGGCCAGCGCCATGGCGCCTTCTTCGTGCGGCGTCGTCATCACGTCGTAGGCGTCGCTGAGCATGTATTCGACGAGCACCTCGATCTCCGGCGTGTCTTCGACGACGAGGATGCACGGCTTGGGCAGGTCGGCTTCCGGCTCACGCGGCGCTTTGGGTGTGCCGTTGACCATCTTCGGCTGGGCAAACGCCACCTCGAAGACGCTGCCTTTGCCCTTCTCGCTTTCTACCGCGATGGTGCCTTTCATCAGGTTGACCATCCGCCTGGTCACGGCCAGACCGAGGCCGGCGCCTTCGTGAGACCGGGCCAGCCCGCTGCTCTCCTGTTTGAAATCGTCAAAGAGGTACGGCTGGAAGGATTGGCCGATGCCTACGCCGGTGTCTTCGACGCGGACGCAGATGCGCCCGGCCTCGCGCACGAGTGCTACGGTGACGCTGCCCGCGTGGGTGAACTTGATGGCATTGTCGATCAGGTGCGTCAGGATACGATCGAGGCAGGCGCGGTCCAGGTAGGTAGGCATCCGGGGGGCCGGCGCGGCGACGCTGAGATCGAGGTTCTTTTCGCGGGCGAAGGGCTGCATGCTCATCACCTTCTCTTGCACCGCCTCCACCAGATCAAACCATTCATTTTCGACGGTGAGGCTGCCGGTCTCCAACATCGACAGGTCGAGCACGGCGTTGAGGGTGTTGAGCAGGCGCTTGCCGCTTTGTTCGATGAGATCGACGAGTTCGCGCTGCTCCGGCGAGGTTTCTTCAGAAAGAATGGCCGAGAAGCCGATGATGGCTGTCAGCGGCGTGCGGATCTCGTGGCTCATGTTGTTGAGGAAAGCCGATTTGAGGTGGCTCATTTCCTCAGCCTTCTCGCGCGCCTTGATGATTTCTTTCTCGAAGCGTTTGCGCTCGGTGATGTCGGTAATGCTGCCGCGCACCAGGATGCGGTCTGCCGACGGCATCCGCACCAGGCCCACCTCGCACGGGATCTCCTTGCCCTGCGCGTTGCGGTGCGTCCACTCGAAAACCCGCTTTTCACCCGCGACGGCCCGCATAATCTCCTCACGCGCTGCTTCCATCGAGGGGCGTCCGCTGGGTTGAAATTCCGGACTCATCGCCCCCGGCCCGGTCTTATGAAGTTCCTCGCGGGTCAGGCCGTAAAGGGCTTCGGCGTTCGAATTGCTATCGATGAAAAGCCCGCTTTCGACGTCGAAGACGACGATGGCCTCGGCGGCGTGCTCGACGATGGTGCGGTAGCGTTCTTCGCTCTCGCGAATCGTTTTTTCGACGCGTTTGCGCTCGGTGATGTCGGTGACGCTGCATCGCACCAGCACCCGGCCTGCCGAGGGCATCCGAACCAGGCGCACCTCGCACGGCACCTCCCATCCCTGCGCGTTGATGTGCATCCATTCGAAGACCCGCACCTCGCCCGCGACGGCTTTCATGATCTCCTCGTTGGCCGCCTCCACCGAGCAGCGTCCGTCGGGCTGCTGCGCCGGGCTCATGGCTACCGGCCCGGTCTGATGGAGGTCTTCACGCGCCAGACCGTAGAGCGCCTCGGCGTTGGCATTGCTGTCGATGAAAAGCCCGCTTTCGACGTCGAGCACGGCGATGGCTTCGGCGGCATGTTCGACGATGGTGCGGTAGCGCCGTTCGCTTTCCTGAAGCGCCTCTTTGGCCCGCTTCTGCTCGGTGATGTCGAGCAAAATGCCGTCGTAGAAGACCACCTCGTCTTTGTCGTTGCGAAGGGCCTGCGGGTAGTCGCGCACCCAGATCGTCTCGCCGTTGGGTCGCCGCAGTTGAAATGCAGCCTGGGCGCCGGCCTCGTGGTTGAGCCGGTCGAGATGCCGCTCCCGGTCAGAACGTTCGACGTAGAGACTGTTGACGTCGAGCCGTTGCAGCGCCTCGGTATCTTCGACGCCGAAGAGGTGTGCCATGGCGGTGTTGGCTTCGATAAAACGACCATCCGGCGTGGTGCGGTAGACGCCCACGGGCAAATGTTCGAGCAGGCTGCGATGCCGCTGTTCGCTTTCGCGGAGCGCTTCTTCGACCTGTTTACGGTCGGTGATGTCGTGGACGTGGAGCAGCAACGCCGGCTCTCCGGCATAGACGATGTGGTTGACGCGGATCTCGACGGGCACGGTGTCGCTGTCCTGCGTCTGGCTGTATCCTTCAACGAGGGTGAGGTCGCCGGAGACGAGACGGGCGAACTCCCGGGCAACGGCCTCGCGCTGATCCTCCGGCACCAGATCCGCCACGTTGCGCCCGATGAGGTGCTCGCGCGGAAGGCCGTGAAGCTCACACGCCGCCGGGTTGACATCGAGAACTTTGCCGTCGAAGTCTTCGACAAAGATGGCGTCGGGCGAGCTTTCGAAGAGGTCGCGGAAGCGCTGTTCGCTTTCGCGGAGGGCGGCTTCGGCCTTTTTGCGTTCGGTAAGATCGAAAAAGACGAGCACCGCGCCGCGCAGCGTCCCCTCGTCCATGATCGGGTTGAGGGTGTAGGAGACCGGGATGTGCGTGCCGTCTTTACGCGAGAAGGCGCCGTTGGGCTGATGGTGCGGCTGCCCGGCGGCTACCAGGGTGCGAATTTTGGTGTCGGTGCAATCGTTGGGATCGGGGCGGTCCCAGGAAGCTTCGACGCGTTCGAAAAAGCAGGAACCCAGCAGGTCTTCCTCCGAACAACCGAGCAGCCGCCGCGCTTCGGGGTTGACCGAAAGCACGCGGCCTTCGAGATCGAGCGTGCAGAGCCCGGCTCCGACGGCGCTGATGACGGCGCGCAGCTTGTTGCGTTCGGCGCCGAGGCGGTCTTCGGACGATTGCCGGAGGTTGTCGTACAACTCCTGCATCTCGCGCGAGGAGGTCGCCAGCGAGCGTTCGAGCAGGTAGCGGTCCTGGTCGCCATCGTGATAGGTCCGGTCGATGCGTTCGAGGAACTGTTGCCACGCGGCGGCGCTCTGCGGGGGAGTGGCCGGATCGAGGCCCAGTTTCTTCAACTGCCGCGCCAGCACCCGGTGGTGGTCACGGGCGACTTTGCCGTTTGCTCTGGCGGCAACGGCATGGCTCTGGGCAGCCTGTTTGGTAGAGCGTGCCCGGTTGAGAACCCGATGGCGTCGATGTCGGCTACGCACGCGCATGATTCCGGACGTCTTCAGGTTCCTAGAAACCGCTGGGGCAAACGACGTGGGGCAGGGTGCCGGCTTCTGCATGCGGCGACGACGCCTCATGATGCGCCGAATGATCCTGAATCAGGCCATAGACGTGGGCAATGTGCCGGCCTGAAGCATCCCATACCGCCCGCGTCAAAACGCCGAACCAGCGCACAACACCGGAGGGATCGACCACGCGAAAGACACTCAGATCACGCTGCCCGCCGAGCACACGCAACAGATGCGCTGCTACGACGGCATGATCATCGGGATGGACAAGCTGCGCCCAGTCTGCGGGCGTGTCGCATGCTTGAAGTGAAAAACCCAGGAGGGGCCGCAAGGCTCCAGCCAACGCTGCGCCGACTTCGGTGCCATCGTCCTGGATGGCACATTCGAAAGCCGCGTCGAACGTCCGGCGAGCCAACGCTTGAAAACGATCTTCGAACTGACGTCGAGATACTACGGTCTGTTGATACCGGTTGGGCTCATCGCTCCGCTGGTCCTTGACAACCAACACCGGCATTGCTGCCATTTCCCGCCTACTCATGGGACCGCCTACTCACTATGGGGTACATCGGGGAGGAGGTGAAAAGGCCGCGCGCCTCGGTCCGTGCTGCGGAAAGACGCCTGCCTCTAGCACCTGTGTATAAAACCACAAGGCGTCCAACATTCCCGATGGGGTGTCCTCCGGAGGAGGATTGTTATTCCTGGTAGGTCTGTTGTTCGTCTGATTGTACCTCCGTTGCCACGTCCAGCAGTTTCTTCATTTGCCGCGCCGCCTCGAACAACCAGTCTGGACGACTCAGCGGAGCGGCAGCAAAAGCACGGGTTTCGTCATGGGTGCCCGTGCCGGTTTCAATGATCCAGGCAAAGAACTGCGACAGGTCGTCGGAGAGGTTCCACCAGGCATTACGGTGCCATACGTGGACCTGCAAGGGTGCTGCTACAAGCAGCCGATCTCCAACGTCGTCTTGAATGCAAGGAAGCACCTCGGCCAATTCCACTGCAGACATTACGTCCAACACAGCCACTTCGGTGCGACCGTCCATCAACCGCAGTCGCATGAACTAATGTGCTGGGCCGAACCACTGATGCAAACGGATGTGGGCCACCTCGGGGCATCCTTCCGATTCAGGCACGATGGTACAAAATCCCGGATTGCCACCTTTGGCTGTTGAGGTACACTACACTGTCCGGCGCGACAAGGCTGGGGGCTGAACAGATACCCACTTCCAACAACAAAAGGCCTGCAAATTCATTCCAGGCGCTTGTGATGCGCTGCCTGGGATGGTGCAGCGTCCGGTGGCCGAGGTCTTTTTTACCCCACAGACTCTTCTTCACGAAGACCTACTACCGGCCACCGAACGCCCGCAACCTACCAGGCATTGCTGCACGTAATATCGCTATAATCAGCCCGCCGGAAAATGGGAGGCCTCCCCTTTAGACGATGGGGATTTTCCCTACTGCGACCGCAACACCCATTCGATGGCGCGCTGGAGTAATTCGCGACCGCTGCTGATGCGCATCTTATCCTTGATATGCTCGACGTGCGACTCGATGGTCTTGACGCTGAGCATCAGCTTATCGGCGATTTGTTGGTGCGTCAGGCCTTCCCCGATCATCTGAAAGACCTGCAACTCGCGATCGCTCAGGCTATCGACCGACGAGGTGGCCGTGCGCTTGCCGGCCATGCTTTGCAAAATATTGGCCGAAACCTTGTCGCTGACGTACACCGAACCGTTGAGCACCGCCCAGATAGCCGTGACGACCTTCTTGGGCGCCTCCTGCTTCATGATGTAGCCCGAGGCGCCGGCCCGCAGCACGCGCTCGGCATAGACGTCTTCGTTGTACATCGACAAGACCAGGATCCGCACGTCGTCCCAGCGCTGCCTGACGTCGAGGATGAGATCGAAGCCGCTGGAGTTCTTCAAGGACAGGTCGAGCACGATCACGTCGGGGCGTTCCTTTTCGATGACTTCCAGGGCATCGACGGCATCTTCGGCTTCGCCGCAGACCAACAGGCCGGGTTCCTTTTCGATCAAACGACGGATGCCCTGACGAACGATGGGATGATCGTCTACGAGTAAGACTTTGGGTTTCATAGCAAAAAGCTTATTGAGCCGGCTGTTGAACAGACGTATGCGGAAAACGACAGGTGACCACGGTGCCGCCGGCAGGCCCAGCGCCTACATCGAAGGTCCCCCCGATCATACGCGCGCGATAATCCATAATCCGAAGCCCCATGCCTTCGCGGCGCGGGTTCGTCGTCGAAAGCCCGATGCCGTCGTCGCTGACGGTCAGCACAACCAGATTCTCCTGCGCCTCCAGCGTGACCTCGACGCGGGAGGCCTGCGCGTGCTTGAGGGCATTGTTGATCGATTCCTGGACGATGCGATAGACGTGTATCGCTACTTCCGGGTCGTGCACCTCGACGGGTTCCGGGCAGACAAACTCACACGCGACGCCATAGATGCTTTCGATCGACTGGGTCAACTCGCGTAAGGCCACGGGCAAGCCTTGCTGTTCGACGTTGACGGGGTCGAGGCCGTGGGCCAGCGCCCGCGTCTGGGCAATGGCGCGTTCGACCATCTGGCCGAGTTCGGCAGCGTCCTCGGCCTCAGACAAAGTAGCATTCTGCAAGTCCCCTTCCAACTCGGCAATGCGAAAGCCGATCCCCGTAAGCAACTGGCCCAGGCCGTCGTGCAGATCCTGCCCGATGCGTCGTTGTTCGCGGTTGCTGATTTCGAGAATCTCTTTCTCCAGGCGTTTACGCTCGGTAATGTCGTTGGCTAACACCAGGCGGGCCGGGCGTTCTCTATAGGGAAAATCATGCGCGGCAACTTCCACGTCAAGAATGGTACCGTCCTTTCTTTGATGTTTCCACTGCGTCACTTTTTGAACGGTCTCCGATACGGCGGCAATATACTCACGAAAGCGGGGAATATCTTCCGCCGGGCGAATATCCTCAATTTTCATCGAAAGAAAAGCGTCGCGGTCGTAGCCATACTTTTCCAGAGCCGCGTCGTTGACATCGAGGAAGGTGTGCGTTTGGCGGTCGTAGACCCACATCGGCAGCGGGTTATGTGCAAACATCAGGCGGAAGCTCTGTTCACTTTTGCGAAGCGCGGCCTCGGCGCGTTTGCGTTCGGTGATGTCTTGCACGACACCGACCATGCGCGAGGGCTTGCCGTCGTGGCAGATCACGTGGCCCTGCGCCGAGACGACGCGTTCGTTGCCGTCGGGCTGAAGAATGCGATAGTCGCTCGTGAACGACCCGCACTCGCGCAGGGCTTGCTGCAAGACCGCCTGCACCTCGGCCTGATCGTCCGGATGAACCGCCGTCGAGACGAAGGCCTGCACGTCGCCTTCGAAGGCGAACGGATCGAGGCCGTGAATGCGAAACATCTCGTCGGACCAGACGAGCGTGTCGTTGGCCAGATCGAGTTCCCAGTTGCCGATGTGGGCGATGTGCTGGGCTTCTTTGAGGCTGTCTTCGCTTTTGCGCAGCGCCTCGGCGGTGCGTTTTTGCTCGGTGATGTCGATCATCACCCCGACGAGTTCTGAGGGTTGGCCGGCCTCGACGATGATGTTGACAAAGTCGCGCAGCCACACGATGCGCCCGTCGGCAGCGATCATGCGATATTCGAACTCCTGGGATTGCTGTTCGGCGGTGGCCCGGGCGCATAGTTCGAGCACCCAGTCGCGGTCGTCCGGGTGGATGTGTTCCTGCCAGAACGTCGGTTCGCTGAGCCACTGCCGTACGGAATAGCCCAGCATCGTCTCGGCTTCGTGGCTGACAAAGCGGAAGCGGCCCGTTACCGGGTCGCTGCGCCAGACAATGGCGTGGACGGAATCGACGAGTTGCCGGTATTTGGCTTCGCTGCGGTGCAGCGCTTCAGCCATCCAGACCTGGGCCGCCCGGTGTACCTGCCGCATGAGTTCTTCGGGATGCCCCAGCTTCTCGACGTAGGCGAAGGCTCCCAGATTGACGGCATCCTTGGCCGATTCGAACGACCCGTAGGCCGTATGGATGATGGCCCGCAGCCCGCGTTGCATCGTGCGGAGGCGTTCGAGCAGTTCGGTGCCGCTCATTTCGGGCAAGCGCTGGTCGAGGATCGCCACGCCGAAGAGGCCGACGTCGGCCTGGTTCAGGGCCTCGGCAGCGTTGCCGCAGGCTACCGGGTCGAAGCCTTCATCGCGGATCAAGTCGGCGAGGATGCGGCGTTGGGCGTCGTTATCCTCCACAATCAACACGCGAACGGCGGATTGCTGTTCAAACGATGACACCATAACCGCCTCCTCTGTCATCCCGTGATGCGTCTCTGTTTAATGAATCCCACGAACGCATAATAAATAGCCCTCAAGTCGGTACTGCGTCCTTCGTACTGCGCAGGGTGCCCCCAAAGACGCTCTTGCGCAGTACGCAGTATACAATACAAATCACAAAGCTGTTGTAAATCCAAATCCTGTAAAAGGATTTGGATTCGGATACGCATGGCCTGCTAAGTCGATCCAGCGGACCGATTTTCACCCCATCTCGTGCCGGGGTAATTCGATCCGGACGGGCCGGCAAGCCCACCTTTTCCCCGACGGCATGCCATCGGAAGCCGTCGAACCACGCCGGGCCGTCTTCGGTCAGGCGCCACATGACCCCCGCCGAGGTCTTGACGAGTCGGTCCATTGTTTTAACGGAGCAACACACCACGGCCTCGGCTACAGAATAAGACGTTTCGCCGCCGCAAACACACGTACTCACAGCAAATCCCCATCTTCATCGTCATCTTTACATTTCTGAAGCCGCCAACCACACAATCGTCGCCCCCCAACTGCTGGTATCTTCACCGGCAAGGCGATACGCGATCACGTCGGGCAACCCATCGAGGATGCTGTGGACGGTGCGCCGCAAAACGCCCTTGCCTTTGCCATGGATAATCCGCACGCGCAGGATGCCTTGCTCCCGGCACGCCCGGAGGTATTCCGGCACAAGATCCTTCACATCGCGCGGATCGAAGACGTGGAGGTCGAGGACCCCGTCAAGAGGATATTCAATCGGTTCTTCCACCGCTACCCTGTTGATATAACCTTACAATAGATACGAAAAAACATCGCCACCCCCGCCAGGAGGAATTTTGGATTTTAGATTTTGAATTTTGGATTGGGAAATTTCTGATCGCTCGTTAACAAATGAAAAAGCCGCGACGGTTGGGGCTGTTGTGGCTTTTTCGATTGAGATGACGGTGCTGAATGAAACCAATCCAAAATCCAAAATCCAAAATCCAAAATTGCCTAACGCATGGGTTTTTCGAAGACCATAAAGTGTTGTTGCGGCAAGAAGTCTTTCGTCTGGCTCCACACCAGCCCATGCTCGGCCATCTCTTTGCGGGCCTGGGCTTCGGTCATCCTCAGTAGGGGATCAACCGGGATCGTCGAATCTTCGCCCCGATACTCGACCAGCACGAGGCGGCCCCCCGGCTTGAGCGCCGCCACAATGTTCTGCATCATCTCGTGCGGATGCGAGAACTGATGGTACGAGGCCACAATCAGCGCCACGTCGACCGAATCGGGCGGCAGGTTCGGGTTTTCGACGGTTCCCAGGATGGGATGGACATTCGAGACGCTGTCGGCGGCCATGCGCGCGCGGATCTGATCGAGCATCTCGGATTGGATGTCTACGGCCAGCACTCGCCCATCGGGCACGTGGGGGCTGATGCGAAAGGTGAAGTAGCCGGTGCCGGCCCCGATGTCGGCCACGACCTCATCGGGCAGCAAGTCCAGGGCTTCGACGACGCGCGTGGGAAATTCAGCGACTTCGCGTTCGGGCCGCTCAAGCCGAATGGCGATGCTGTCATGCGGAGTCACGGCGGCAATTTCGCGGCCCATGTAGAGCTTGCCGATGCCGCCGGGGGCCGGGCTGCTAGCATACGAATAGACCGCCGTCGAGTCAGACGGAGGCGGTTGGAAAAAGCGCTCGCACGCGCCCCCGCCGAGGCTGCTAAGGAGCAGCACCAGCACACAGCCCAGCACCAGACTGCGCGCATACCCGGTACGCGTATCGGAGAAAGTCACAGGCCCGAAGATTCGACGGTGGAGTCGTAGCGCCTTGCATTATACGATATATACTCTGTCAACGCGAGAGGGCCGGGTTGTGTTCGCAACGGTAAAACGTGAAACGTAAGGGTGCCACGGGAAAAGGTTGGCACAAGCACCCTCACGTTTCACGTTTCACAAATCATTCCTTCAGGCCGAAGTAGTTTTTGACGGCCTCGTAATCGCGCAGGTCGAGGTCGAGGTTCTTGCCGGCGAAGAACCCATCGATGATGACGACCTTCATGTCGTAGCTCGGCGGCAGGAGCGTCAGGATGTCGTCCCACACCACGTCGTCGTCCGTCGAGGCTTCGACGAAGACCTCCAGGAACTGGTCATCGTAGGCATAACCCATGGTGAAGGTATAATCCACCGCCGCCAGATCGCCCGACTCAACGCCGACGGTGAACGGCAGAGCCGTCCAGGTGCCCTGATCACGGAAGTAAACCAACACGGCGCCCCCATCAACGACCGACGGCGTGATCTCCGGCATATCGAACTGCTCGGAGGCTACCACGCCGTTGAAGACGGCGCGGTCGAACGAAAAGGCGAAGTTGAAGGCAAAGACATTAGCGTTTCCGGGAGGTCCGGGCGGCCCCTCCGGCCCAACGAGACCGTCGTCGACGACGCAGCCGGTGGCCGCCAGCAAGAATACACCAAGAAAGAGGCTTGTAATGGTTGTTTTCATGGGATCTCCCTCTCTATACGTTGGATGGCTGGATTCAGGTCGACGCGAGCCCCGCCTCCGGGATGGTAGCGAGTCGCGCTTAGTCCTCTGAATTGCAAACAGCGGACCGCCCCACGCGAGAATGAGATCAACAAAGGGCCTATCCCCCGTTTTGAGGGATAAAAATGATCACTTGTCGCAAAATGAAACAATTTTAAAGAAAATGTTGAGATAAAATGTCCAGCATAGCAGACACTTCCTGCCCACAGGTAGATTCGATTGGGCTGGCTGATTGTTCTTAGTTCTTCGTTCCTGGATCTACGTTATTCGATACCTTTACTCCCGATAAATCTTCACCACCACGTTGCCATCTTCGTCGATGGCGCCGCGATACATGCCGGGGGTGTTGAACGGCATGGCGACATGGCCTTCGCGGTCGAGAGCGATGATACCGCCGGTGCCGCCGAGTTCGGTCAGGCGGCCCATGACGACGGCGTTGGCTGCCGCCGTCAGCGACAGCCCGGCATAACGCATCATGGCCGCCACGTCGTAGGCTACCACGCCCCGGATGAAGTACTCGCCGTGGCCCGTGGCCGAGATGGCGCACGTCTCGTTGTCGGCATACGTGCCCGCGCCGATGATCGGCGAGTCGCCGACGCGCCCGAAGCGTTTGTTGGTCATGCCGCCGGTGGAGGTGCCGGCGGCCAGGTTGCCGGCCTTATCGAGCGCTACCGCTCCAACGGTGCCGAAGGCGTGGTGCTCGGCCTCACGGTCTTCATCGAGCAAAAGCGCTCCGGTGCCCGACGGCGCGGCTTCGCGTTCCTGCTGCTGCGCGCGTTCGAGTTGACGGCGGCGGCGGTCGGTGTGAAAGAATTCGTTGGGCACCGTCTCGACGTTGTGCTCGCGAGCGAACGTCTCGGCGCCGCTCCCCGTGAGCATCACGTGCGGCGACTCTTCCATCACCAGACGCGCCAGCGTGATGGGGCTGCGGATCTCCTTGACGCCCGAAACGGCGCCGGCGTTGCGCGTCCGCCCATCCATGATCGACGCATCCAGTTCGACGGTGCCTTCGCTGGTGAAGACAGCTCCTTTGCCGGCGTTGAACAGGGGCGACTCTTCCATGATGCGCAGGGCTGCCACGACGGCGTCGAGGCTGTTGCCGTCCTCGTTGAGCACCTTGTACCCGGCCTCCAACGCCTCGCGCAACGCCGCGCGGTAGGCTTGTTCCAACTCCGGCGTCAGGTCGCTGCGCGCCATCGTGCCGGCGCCTCCGTGGATGGCAAGCACATAGCGCGCGTCCGGATCCTGAGCCTGCACCGTCGGGGCAAGAGACAGCCCGGCGAAAAGGGCTACGAGCACCGTGAGAAAGAGGAATTGACGAAGAAAATGTTGCATGGCAAGGCCGGGGATTAAGAGAACACTGGTCGTGAAAAGGGGGGTGAGAACCTGTTTGATACGTAGCCGGGCACGCCGAGAAAGCAACAGATTCTCGCAAAAAAATACGTTGTCTGCACCGTTACGCGACGATGCGTCCCGCTCGTTATAACATTACGGAAGAGCGGGGCCTCTTGCAAGAAACCCAAATTCGAAAATAATTTAAGCTCTTTATTTTCAAAATTTTGAATCATTTTGTATCTTTAAAACGTAGCGCTCAGAAACAAGAACCTGACCGGCGCCTGCCAGGCATACGGGCTCGTAACGTTTCGGGCGATAGATAAACTTAAGAATGGTATGCCTCTTGCAGATTAGTCAGGAGCCTGCCGGGCGGGGTATCATTCTTGAATTAGCGACAAATTCGGTGAAAAAACCTGAAAGTTTGTCAGCTTTTTCGTAATAATGTCAAGATATACTCCGTTAACTTTCCAGGACGTGTTGCCGGAAGGCGACTTAAAACCGGATTGTTACGGCACAACGGGCCCTGAGACCGTATCTTGGAAGGACCGAGAGGAGGTGCCAAGAATCCTCTTACGAATTCCGAAGAGGGTCGTTCCGGAGAGCAGGAGCCTACGGCGACTTTGTACGCACAAGACAACAGGTGCAACGTGGCACATATAGCACGTATCATACGCAAAACCGAAAAGCAGCAGCGCACGGCAACCAGCCGCTATGATGCGCTCCAGCAGATGAGCGACGAAGATCTGATGGAGCAGTTTCAGGCCGGCACGGTCGAGGCGTTCAACATCCTCGTTGATCGCTACTCTGAGCGTCTGATGCACTACCTCTACGGCTTCCTCGGCGACACGAAGCGTTGCGAAGACCTCTTGCAGGAGACCTTCCTGCGGGTCTATCGCAACCGGCATTCGTATCAGCGGATTGCCAAGTTTTCGACGTGGCTCTACACCATCGCCGGCAACCTGGCGCGCTCGGAATACCGCAAGCGCAAGCGCCGCCGGATGTACTCCATCCAGTCGGTCAACCGCGACAACGAAGAGTACGAACTCGCCATCCCTGACGAATCGTTCTCGCCGGATCGCCATACCGAGAGCACGCTGCAGGATAAGTACATCCAGGAAGCCCTCGATCAGATCCCGCCGGACTTCCGCGAGGTGGTGGTGCTCCGCGACATCCAGCAACTCGCCTACGACGAGATTGCCGAGATCACGGGGCTGCCGATGGGAACGGTCAAGAGCCGCATCAACCGGGGCCGCACCAAGCTCCAGGTGTTGCTCAAAGACATCTACCCGTTCCTGATCCAACATACCGAAGCGGAACCTGAGCTGAATTAGGATCTGCTAACTTCACGAAAAAGCCCCGGCATCGGCCCAGCGCTGATGTCGGGGCTTTTTGTGTGTTGGGTGTTCAGTTTTTTATCATGTACTATGCACTCGAACACCATAACACTCAAACACGCTCCATGCCCCCTTCCTTGACACCCACGCGCATCACCGTTGATGCTGAAGCGCAGACGTTTACGATTGCCTGGGGCGACGGGCATCAGACCGTGTTCCCTCTCGATGGGTTGCGCCGGGCGTGTCCGTGCGCGGCGTGCCAGGGTCATGCCAAGATGAACGAGCTTCCGGATCCCGAAATCTTCCGCCTCCCGGCGCTGATGCGATGGAACGCCCTGCGCGTGGAACCGGCGGGCAGTATCGGGTTGCGCCTGATCTGGGATGACGGCCACGACACCGGCATCTACGCCTGGGAACGCCTGCGCGCCATGTGCCCCTGCTCCGAATGCGCGCCCGGCTAAGCCTGGTTGTTTTTCTCGCCTCCGACCGAGGCCTCCTCAGCCGCTCAGCGTAGCCACAATCGTCAGCACGATGGCAATGCCGACGAGGATGCCCAGGGCAACAAGGAGATTTTTGAGTTGCTTCTTATTCATGATGCTCAAATACCACTCGATTCGCGTGATAGAATGCGGCACGTCGTGTCTCTTCTTATAATGTTAAGAAACCGCTACTCTTTCGCAAGCGATTATCCATTTTTCTGCCCTCTTTGAATTGAGAACATTGGCGGGCCTGGCAATTTCGATTTGAATATCAAAAAGCACGAAAGTGCCGGGGACCTCTCCTTTTTTACCAAACACCACCACACCAAAGGCCCCGCCCGGCACAACACCAGACGGGGCCTTTTTATCATCAAAAACCTCATCATTTTCCAAAAATCTGTCGATTTTTGGAAAGTTATCTCACCAAAACCATGCGTCGCACCTCGGTGAAACGGCCTGCCTGGATTCGGTAGAGGTAGACACCGCTGGAAAGCCCGGTCGCGTCGAACGTGACGCGGTGCGTGCCGGCAGGCATCGATCCCTCGACGAGTTGCGCCACTATCCGGCCCGTCACGTCATAGACCTGCAACGACACCTCGACGGCTTCGGGCAACCCGAATTCAATGATCGTCATCGGGTTGAACGGATTCGGATAGTTCGAGGCGAGGGAAAACTCGGTAGGGATTTCCGCTTGCGCCGCTACCGCCGCGACGGATTCGGGCGCTTCTGACTGCTTCTCCTGGACGGCGAGTTGCGCACCGTCGTTCGCCACACTTTCGCCCGGCCCCACTTCGACGGAATCGGTGTTGCCCGCCGCGTCGATGGCGGTGCAGCGCAGCACCACGCTCGGCCCTTCGACGCTGACGAGGTTGCCATCGTTGTCGAACTTGAACTCGTACTCGTCCTCGCTGCTCTCCTGCTCGACCTCGATCACCTGCCCATTGAGAACGGCGATGCCGCCGGCGCTTTGAATCTCAGCCCAGAACGCCTGCGGATCGGGCGCTCGCACTTCGACTTCGTTATCCTCCAGATCGATCTCCAGACGCTTCTTGCTTTTGACCTTGAACTCGACGTCCGGGTTGGTGAGCGCCGGCACGACGATCACGGAAGTGACGGAAGGATCAGTGTCGCAGTTATCGGTGGCCTCGCAGGCAATCGTAAAGTCGCCCTCAACGTCGTCGCCGCCATCGTCGTCATCGTCGTCGGCGCTTTTGGCAGCGAAGGAGCCATCATCATCGTCGTCGTCGCCTCCGTCGTCGTCATCATCGCCGTCATCGCCATCATCGTCATCATCGCCGTCATCACCGTCGTCATCATCGTCGTCGCCACCGCCACTTTGAGCAGGGAGGAATGAGGCGGCGATGTCGGGCGGCGCGGCGTCGAGGTAGAGCACCAGACCGTCGTGATCCGACGAGCGCAGCGACGTCGTGTCGTCGTTGATGAGATCGATGGCGGCGTCGGCGTTGCCGCGGCCGTAGGCGAAATCCGTCACCGCCGGGTTGAGCGTCGTGGTGGTCAAGGCGTGATCGAGCACCTGGGCGCTGCCCCGGAAGATGAACGAATAGCGCTCTTCGGCGGGCAGGCTCAAGACCTGATTGGTCAGGTTGGGATCGACCAGATCCGGACCGCTCAACAGGTTATCCGCCGGGTTGAAATCGCCGCTGATCTGCCCGACGGCATCTACGTAGCCGTCCGTGAATTCGTAGTCGTTGAAATCGCCCGTGACGGTCAGCCCCACGCCGGGGTTGTTCGTCTGGAAATCCTGCACTTTCTGGGCGATGGACTGGGCCTGGGCGAGGCGTTTTACGCGCACCCGTTCGCCCTGCGAGCCGTCGATGCCGCCGAAGGATCGGTTGTGGACGCCCATCACAGCGATAGGCAGCGTCGGCGCACCTTCGAACAAGAAACTGCCTTCGAGCAACAGCGGCGGGCGATCGTGGAGGATGTCGTCTTCCTGCGTCAGCGGATTGACGAACGTCTCGGTCAGGCCAAGCTGCGTGACGGCATCGACCTGCACCCGGTCTTCGCGCACCAGGAAACCGACGTCGATGGTGCCCACGTCGTTGCCTTCGATCAAAAAGGCCGTGTAGACGACGTTCGGGTTGATGGCCGCGATGTCGGCGGCGAGATCCTCCAACACGCCGATCTTCTCCGCTTCCTGAACGGCGAGGATGTCCGGCGCCTTGAGCACATCCAGGATGTACTTGGCGAACTTGTCGCGCCGCCGCTGATAGTCCGCCGCGCTCACCACGAAGTCGTTGCGGGTCCCCCCCTGGAAGTTCTGGCTCGGCGGATCGTCTACGTCGTCGAAGAGGCGGAAGAGGTTGAGCGATCCGATGGTGGCTTTACCCGTTCCCGGATCCGGCACAGCCACCGGCAACGGCGCGGGCGTGACCGTCAGCGACGACGGCCAGAACTCATACCCGGAGAACTCGAAGCCCAGCACCCCGACGGCGTCGAACGACGAGCCTGCCGGGATGATCTGATTGGTCAGACCCAGCTTGTCCGGGTCGAGTTCGAAGACTTCGGGGTTGCCGTCCCACACAGGCAAGCCCGGCAGACCCGGATCTTCGATGCCCGGCTCGCGGAAAGCCCGGTCCGGCCCGGCTACGATGAAGACTTCCGCGATGGGATCCGGGTTGAAGCGCTGGTTCGAGGCCGTCACACGCCCGCCCGTGATCTCGATCAACATGCCTTCGAAACACTCGAAATTCATCTCGTCGATGTCAGCGCCGGTCACCGTGCAACTCGTCGCCGTCGGATCTGGCGAGGGTGTCGTCGCATCGAAAATCACAGGTTGGGGCACCAACGCCGGGTTGTTGCCCACAACCGTGATGGATGGATTGTTGGTGAACTCAGTGAAATCGAAAAACTCATCTATCTCACCCGTGACATCCACTACATCGCCGATCACGATTGGGTTGCCCAGGTTATCTGTCGGCGCCCCGCCGGTGAAGACGAAGATGCCGTCGGACGTATCGTCGTTGTTGTCGGAGCGCGACGTGGGCGTTTGCATGGCGAATCCGTTGGTCCCAACCGCCGTGACGACGTTGCTTTCCGTCGTGACAACCAGACCATCGAAGGGAGATTCCAGACCGGAACCTTGAATCTCGAAGATCTCGACCAGGGCCGGCGGCTGCGGGCAACCACTGAAGGGGCTGCCGTCGATCTGTGTGCCGGGCGAGAAGCGAGCCCCCCCCGATCCCGTAGCCACCGTGTGCTTGACATAAGGCAACGACCCCACGATGTCCGGATCCAACGTCAA